>NZ_FXUE01000001.1:0-600000 GCF_900182935.1 Fibrobacter sp. UWB10
TACGAATGATCTGCGCTAGTATAATCTTTTCTCACAAAACTGCTAGACGACTTCACCACGCTGCTGCTCGAAGCCACAACGCTTGAAGAAGACTGCTTAACTTCTTCGCTGCTACTGGACTTCGGCGTTACACTAGAGGAAGAAGCAATTACCACGCTACTGCTGGAATCTTCTTTTTTGACAGAGGAAGAAGACTGTTTATCTTCACTAGAAGTAGGCTTTGCCGAGGAACTAGATTCGTTTGTCTTTTCAACAGAAGAAGATGATTCTTCACTCGGGTCCGGGACAGGCGCAGAACTACTTGAGTCATCGCCACAAGCGACAAACAAAACGGCAGAAAGCAACAGCGCAGCAAAATATTTCACAGAAGACCTCCGGTAACCTCATGAATTCAGACTGAATTTAGCATTTTTCGGCAGAGAATGCTGATGCTGACCTTCGTCAGCATGACAACAGGCGGAGAATGCCGGGGCGTTGCGGGGCGGCGAGCGCCCGCAGAGAGGGTGCTGGAAGACCCGGCGAAAAATGCTAATGGCCGAAGCGAATGTTTTTTAGCAAGCGAACGATTTACGGTTTTTTCCGTCTGTGAGCAATAAGCCCCAAGCGTTAAGCGAGGGCGATTGCGAGAGAGAGGCTGTAAAGCCGAACAGTCTGTCATTGAGCGGGTAAAAACATCGTGAAGGCCATTGCCTGATTAAAGCCGGGGCTGCAAGCAGGGGGATTCTTCCCCCTTTTATCATCTAACACACCGTACAGAGAATCCGAAGTTCTTGGGTTTGGACATATAGCCAAATGCCATGGATTTGCTGGTGAGATACCACACACGGGCAGAGCCCGGGGCAATGCCTTCGGAGGAATCGTCGGAGCTCCAGAAGAAGGCGAATTTGGCGGTATTGCCGTAGGTTTCGTCGTCGAAACGGTTGCCAGCAGGCATCGCCGAGAATTTGAGAGTATCGTTGCCGTTGGTGTCGCCCGACCAGCCGTAATCAGCCTTAATCAAGTAGCCCGCGTTAAAGTCGGCGCCTGCCGCAGTCCAGAGGCTTTCAAAGTCGGCGTGAGTCGGCAAGCGGAACCCGGCGGGGCATGCCTTTTTGGCCGCATCCCAAGTGTAGAGCCTGCCGAAAACCATGCACTGGTCGTCTTCATCTTTGTAGCAGAAACTGCCCTCGGTTTTGTAATTCAGGTTGTCGCCCAGCCATTCGAGGCCGGCAATTTTCACCGTACGATACATCTGCTTGTCGCGCGGGTCCTTGAACTCGTTTTTCTTTTTAGACTTGGGAGCCGCCGAGGCGTAGACTACAAACAAACTAACAAACAAGACCAGCCAGAATTTCATGGTGTAAAAATAGCATAATAAAGGGGTCTCCCCCAAGCTTTTTTGCTATTTTCTACCCAAACTCAAGGAGTCCTATGCTTTTCAAACGAATTTCAGCCGCTATCCTATGCGCCGTAGCCATGAGCCTTGCAGCCCCCGATGCCGATTCCGGGGAAGACATGATGATTTTCAAGGCGATTCTGCAGAGCCCGATTTTCAAAGATAACTTTGTGCAATCGTGTACCGCACAGTCCATGGAATGGCTCGGTGCAAGCCAGGCCGACAAGACCTGCAATTGCGCTTTTGACCGCATGGTGAAAGACAGCAAGTTCATCAACCGGATCCTGAGTTCGATAAACAGCGAAAACATTGACTTTCAAAAATGGGGATTCGACTTTATCGAGCCGTGCATTCCCCAGAACTACCCCGCCGAAACAGACATTGCCTTCGTGAAGGAATGCCTGAAGGCCGGCGACGTGGACAAAGCAACCTGCGAATGCGTGCTGAATTCGATCAAGAAAGATTACAGCGTGCGCGACCTGATGAAAACCGCTTTCGAAGACCAAAAGAAGCTGGAAGTCGACCTAATGCTCAAATCGGCGCAGTGCCTTTCGAAATAATTCAGGAAATACCCCTATAAAAAACTAACGGCATCCCCCCCAAGGGATGCCGTAGTTGGTGTTTGGGATGTTTGGTTTCGTATCCATAAGATAGATTCGTATGCAAGCAAAAGGTATACTTGCAGCTTACAAAGCGTTGTTGTACTTTACAACACCCCGACCCCCGTTTCAGTCTCAAAATGAGCCAAAATGGCGTAAATTTTTGAAAAAACGGCATTTTTTTATTAAACACCCCCCAATAGCGTTGTTATAAAACTGCTGTTTTGGGGCAAAAAAAACGCCCAAAACGGCCAAATTTTCACATTTCGAGGCGTTGGCACGGCCTTTGCATATAGTATGGCGGTAAAAAAAGAGAGGTTTTATGTCCGATTTTAATAACGATGCAGAAAAAGTGTTGGCCAAGGCGCAGAGCCTGCGTGACCGTTGCTCGCATTCCTACCTGGGTGCGGCCCATTTGGCCGTGGGTCTAGTCGAAGGCCCCGATGCCACCCTGAAGAAACTTTATAAATCCAAAGGCGCGAAGACCAACGAACTCCGCGGCAAGCTGGAACCGTTCGTGCAGAAGATTCCCCGTATGGAAGGCGTGAACCCCGACGTGGAACCGGATAACGACTTGAACCGCATCTTGCGTGCTTCCGTGCAGGCGGCGCGCCAAGTGAACCGTATGGTGACCCCGGGCGATATGCTCGTGGCCTTGATGAAGTTCTCGGGCGACCGAGGCCTTGCGAAGGTGTTCGAAGATGCTTTGGGAAGCGTCGAGGTCGTGGAAACATGGCTTTCGGACCCGTTTGCGGGAGCCGCCAATGCCGAGGAACAGTCTCCCTTGAAATTGTACGGGCGTGAACTCGTGGAAATGGCTGCCGACGGAAAGCTTTCGCCGGTGATTGGCCGTGAAGAAGAAATCCGCCGCGTCATCTTGATCTTGAGCCGAAAGACGAAAAACAACCCGTGCCTGGTCGGTGAACCTGGCGTGGGTAAGACCGCTATTGTCGAAGGGCTCGCCGAGCGAATCTATCGCGGCGATGTGCCTGACGCTCTGAAGGGCAAGAAGTTGTTTGCGCTCGATTTGTCTGCCTTGATGGCGGGCGCAAAGTACCGCGGCGATTTCGAAGAACGTTTGAAAGCCGTGCTGGACGCCCTCGAAGAAGACGGCAATACCTTGCTGTTCATCGACGAAATCCACACCATCGTGGGTGCGGGCAAGACCGAAGGCTCCATGGACTTGGGCAACATGCTTAAGCCGAAGCTCGCCCGTGGTGAACTGCACTGCATCGGTGCGACCACCACGCAGGAATACCGCAAGTACATCGAGAAGGATTCCGCCTTGGAACGCCGTTTCCAGCCCGTGCAGGTTGACGAGCCGAGCGAAGAGGAATCGATTTCTATTCTGCGTGGCATCAAGGACGGATTCGATGCGCACCACGGCGTGCGTCTGCACGACAACGCGCTTGTGGCGGCGGTAAAACTTTCGAACCGCTACATCAGCGACCGTTTCTTGCCGGACAAGGCTATTGACCTGATTGACGAGGCGGCAAGCCTTGTGAAGACGCAGATGGATACCGTGCCCGAAGCCTTGGACACCTTGCAGCGTAAGGAACTCCAGATGAAAATCGAGGAGCAGGCCTTGGCGAAGGAAACCGACGACACCAGCGTAAAGCGCCTGAAAGAGTTGCGTGAAGAACTCGCGACGACAGATGCGGCTGTAAAGCTGATGCAGGACCGCTGGCAGGAACGCCGTGCGAAAAACGCCGAGTTGCAGGGCCTTAAAAAGTCTTTGCAGCAGGCGAAGGACGAGATGGAGCAGGCTGAAGCCCGCTACGACTTGAACCGCGCCGCCGAACTCAAGTACAACAAGATCGTGAACCTCGAAAAGGAAATCGCCGCGAAGACTGAAGAAATCAGGAAGTCCGCCAGCGACGGCGACTTGAGCGAAGAGGTGACCGAAGAGACGATTGCCCTCGTGGTAAGCCGCTGGACGGGAATTCCGGTGACCAAGCTTTGCGAAGGCGAAAAGGCCAAGTTGTTGCACTTGGACGAACGCCTGCATGCCCGCGTGATTGGCCAGGATGAAGCTGTCGAGGCTGTTTCCGAAGCCATCTTGCGTAACCGTAGTGGCCTTAGCCGCGAAAATGCGCCGATTGGTAGTTTCTTGTTCCTTGGCCCGACAGGTGTCGGCAAGACGGAACTTGCCCGTGCGCTTTCGACTGAACTGTTCGACAGCGAAGCAGCCCTGGTGCGTATCGACATGAGTGAATACATGGAAAAGCACAGTGTCAGCCGTTTGATTGGTGCGCCTCCGGGATACGTGGGCTACGAAGAAGGCGGCCAGCTGACCGAAGCCGTGCGTACGCATCCGTACTGCGTGATTCTGCTCGACGAAATCGAGAAGGCTCACCCCGACGTGTTCAATACGCTGTTGCAGGTGCTTGACGACGGTCGTTTGACCGATGGCAAGGGCCGTACCGTGAACTTCAAGAACACCTTGATTCTGATGACGTCGAACCTGGGCGCCGCTCATTTCCAGAACCGCGCGGGTGATGCAAAGCCTGTGACCTTGAAGGAAATCGAGCCGGAACTCCGCGGATTCTTCCGTCCGGAATTCCTGAACCGCTTGGACGAAGTGCTGGTATTCCAGAGCCTCACGAAGCCGCAGATCAAGGACATCGTGAAACTCAAATTCAAGGGTCTGGCCGAACGCGCCGCCCGTCAGGATTTGCAGCTCACGCTGACCGACAAGGCGCTCGATGCCATCGCCGATGGCGCTTACCAGCCGGAATTCGGCGCACGCCCGATTCAGCGTTACCTGGAACGGAACGTGGAACGCCCGCTGAGCCACGCCATCCTCGCTGGCGAAGTGAGTGCAGCAAAGCCCGTAACCATCGACTACGACGGAGCTACATTCACGGTGAAGTAAAATTCTCCTCCAATCCCCAAACGAAAGACCCGCTTATTATAAGCGGGTCTTTTCTATCATATTTTACCGAGTCTTTACGGCTTCATGATTTTCGCGACTTCGTCGTGAATCAGTCCGTTCGAGGCCATGCTCGTGTAGCCTTCGTAAATCGGGGCTACCGGCTTGCCGCTTGCATCGAAGAGTTCCGTGATGCCGTCGATAGTGCTGAACTTGCCGCCCGCCTCCTTGAACAGGAGCGGATACGGGGCGATGTCCCACAACGAAACCACAGGGTCAATCATGAGTTCGGCACGGCCGGCGGCAACCAAGTAGTAGCCGTAGCAGTCGCCCCAACCGCGGTGCAATCTAGCAGCCCGACGTACGGCAGCGTACTTTTCGCCGTAGCCCGCGGTTTCCATGGTATTCACAGTGCCCGAAAGCACAAGCGATTCCGAAAGAGTCGAAACCTTGGAGCAGCTAACTTCACGGCCGTCTAAGAAAGCGCCGCCATCTTTTACCGCCCAGACCGCCGTATTCATCGCGGGAATGCGAATGAGACTTGCAATCGGCGTACCCTTCTTGTACAAGGCTATCAGCGTCCCGAATAACGGCACGCCATGAATAAACGCCTTGGTTCCGTCAATCGGGTCGATGACCCATTGGTATTCGGCATCGGGATTTTCAATTCCGTATTCTTCGCCAATCACGCCAAAGCCCGGAGTTTCTTTTTCCCAGAACTTGCGGGCGATTTCTTCGGTGCTTTTGTCAGCGATGGTTACAGGAGTGTTGTCCTTTTTCCATTCCACGCCAACGCTTGCCTGAAAATACTTCATGATATTTTCTTGAGCAAGGTCTGCAGCCTTGAGCGCAATCTTCAAAAGCTCTTGATTTTCAGCAGTCGCTGCCATAACACCTCCGGCAATTAAGCCTGAGCCTTCCACTTTTTGACGAGGCTAACCAAGAGTTCGTTTTCTTCGCGCTTGCCGAGAGTCACGCGGATGTGTTCGGGCAGGCCAAAGCTGGTGAGCCCACGAACGATCATGCCGTTCTGTTCGAGGAACAGCACGAGGTCCTTCGCCTTAGGGCCAATGTGAATACAAATGAAGTTACCCTGAGTCGGCAACACCTTGAAGCCAAGCGATTCGAATTCCGGAGTCAGGTACTTGATACCTTCGGCATTGAGTTCGAGAGTCTTCTTGACGTGTTCCTTGTCAGAAAGGGCCGCGATTGCAGCCACTTGGGCAGCCTGGTTCACGTCAAACGGCGGCTTGATTTTCCACATGGCCTTGATTACTTCGGCATTTGCCATAGCATAACCAATGCGAAGGCCCGCGAGGCCGTAAATCTTACTGAACGTGCGGTTGATGAACAAGTTCTTATACTTGTCAAGCATGTCTATCAGCACGGGGTAATCTTCGGCAGTTGCAAATTCAGAATAAGCCTGATCGAGGAATACAAGCACGTTGCTCGGAACCTTATCCAGGAATTCAATCAATTCCTGCTTGTTATAGTAAACGCCAGTCGGGTTGTTCGGGCTGCAGATAAAGACCACGCGAGTCTTATCATTCACCACCTTCAAAAGTTCCGAAAGCGGAGTCTTCTGGTCGCCCACACCGACACCGATAAAGTCAGCACCGTTCGAAAGCGTCGTAAACTTGTAGACCGAGAACGTCGGCGTGATGCCGATACAGTTGTCACCCTGACGAATGAAAGCCTTGCCCACCATGTCGATGATTTCGTCGGAACCGTTACCAATCACAATCTGGTTGGTGTTCACACCGTAAAAATCAGCGATGGCATTAATCAGCTTGGGAGCATCACCACGCGGGTACAAGTGCAATGCGTCCGCAATTTCGTGGTAGGCTTCGACCGCCTTCGGGGAAGCTCCGAGCGGGTTTTCGTTCGAAGCCAATTTAACGACTTTCGTAAGCCCGTACTTCGCACGGATTTCATCCATGGATTTGCCGGGAACGTAATCAGAAAGTTTCAAAAGCTCTGGACGCGGATCAATCATGATATCCTCTTTTTTTTGCGCCTAAAATTTAGCTAAATTGGGACTCATGAAAATTTCCCATTTCATTATTTTTGTGTTAATAAGCCTTTGCATTCAAAACGCATTCGCTTTAGACCGTATTTGGAACATGCGCTATACCCTTGGCCCCGATGCAAGGCCCGCACCTAGGTTCGGTGCAGGAATCGGCATGCGTTCTGACTTTGGCAGCAACGTTCTATTCCCGGTCAACATTTTGGGTTCACTCAACAAAGAATGGGAACTTGGTGTCAAGGTGGACATGTACACCTACAACAAAATGGACAACTTGGAAGCATCCATTGACCTCGGTGGTAGATACCGTATGGGTGCAGGCCGTTTTATCGAATTGGACGGCTATTTCGGACTCAACCGCAATAACGGTAGCGCCTTGGTGTTGACCTACGGCAAAGAAGTCTACATTGCAAGCAATTTTTCGAACTCCTACGAAGCCCGCGCCGGCTTTTTCGAAGGCGTTACCGGCGAAGACGGTTACGTGAAATTCGCCCTCGGCACCATTCCGACACTGCACTTTGGCAAAAGCTTTCTTTGTATGATCGAAATCACCTCGAGCGGAAGCATTGGCCACTTGCGCGACGACTTTATGGTTGACATTATTCCGAAGCTTGAACTGGCCTTTGGCGGAACCCGCGTGCGCCTGGAATTCGACATCGGTGTCATGCAAGAAGAAAACAACGACCAAAAGAGCATCGGTCTGTACGTGCAGACCGCCTTGTAATTATTCCCACATTGTATTTACGAGCATGGAATCCTTTCGAAAGAGGATTTCTATTGTTCCCTTTTCTGCCGTATTCAAATACGGAATCTTGAGAGAATCAAGCCTTTGAATTACCTGCTTGCTCGGATGGCGGAACCGGTTCTTGCGCCCGCTCGAAATAAGGGCTAGCTTTGGTTCCACCTGATTCAAGAACTTGCGACTGCTTGATGTTTTTGATCCGTGATGTCCGAGCTTGAGCACATCGCTTTTCAGGTACGCATCGGTTTTCATGATTTCTTTTTCGCCTTGCACCGTCAAGTCGCCCGTCAGCAAAGCGGAATGCCCGAGTCCCTTTGCCCGAAACGCAATACTTTGTGTATTCGCATCGACACAACGCTTGGTATCTGGATGGAGCACCTTGATTTCAAAGAAGTTTTCTTTGTACAAGATTCCGCGAGAAATGTCGCGAATTAGAATTCCCCGCCGGTAGGCTTCAGAAACCACCCGTTGCCAGTTTTCTTTTTCATCGATTCTTGCGCATTCCGTTATCCAGAGTTCCTTGACCGGAAACATCTTGATGATTGATTCTGCGCCGCCGAAATGGTCTTGGTCTGCATGCGTGATGACTAAAGCATCTAGCTTGGAAGCCCCGATATGGTGCAGGTACGGAACGATGATATCTTTCCCGGAATCTTGCCGTTTGATATCGCCCGCATCCACCAGAATATGCGAGCCCGAAGGTGTCGTGAGCAAAAGGCTATCGCCCTGCCCGATATCGATGGCCGTCAGTTTCCAGCTCGGTTTTAGAATAGCATAGTATCCTTTGTATGCGAAAACGATTGCAAAAAGGAGCATGCAACAAAGCGAAAACCGCCTAGCGACTCGGTTCTTGCTTGCAACAGGAACCAAGACTATCAACGCCCCGCACAAAAGCAATATGGAGGGGTCAAACGGCCCAACAGTCACAGAGGCCTGCGAAGAATCCGACAGCAAGCGCGTCAAGAGCGATGCCAGCCGTAAAAAGAATCGCGCCGCATAACAAAAATGTTCCCGCAGTAAATCAATCGGCGAGAGCAACGCAAAAAGTCCCGCCTGCATGCCCATCGAAATCGCAGGCACCACCACAATATTGCCAAGCCACGCAAACGGAGAAAGCGTCTTGAAATGGTGAATCAAAAATGGAGCCGTCGAAAGTGTGGCGCACAGAGTCACGTAAGTCGGCTCCACCACAAATGCCTGCAAGCGGGCCCACCACTTATTCTTACGAAGTTCATCGGGCAATTTCTTAAGCGGATTCCAAGAGCCGCCCATCAGAATGCCCATGGTCGCCGCCACCGACAGCTGGAAACCAGGATTCCAGATAACAGAAGGCTCCGGAATCATAATAAAAAGGAGAGCGACCCCCAGGCTATTCAATGTATTCGCAGTCCTTTGGAACAATGCGCCGACCTGCGGCACGGCGAACATGAGCACCGCCCGCCTTACGGCGGGCGATCCGCCGGTCACAGGAATGTACAAGAACAAAAGCGCAATCGCCAAAATGCGCACCACTCGATGCGGAAGCCCAGTTGCCTTCAAGAAAATCATCAGCATGCCCGCCAAGAGCACCACATGAAAACCACTTATCGCTAAAACATGCACAAGCCCCGAGCGCTGAAAATCACTGCGCAAAGCATCGGGAATGCCCCCGCGGTCCCCCGCCAAAAGCCCAAGCAACAAGCCTGTTTCAGACGGATCCAGATAATCGCTAAACCTCGACGCAATCCACTTGCGAAAATGATAAAAACTGCGTTCCGGCACCCAAGTTTCACTGAAAACGGTCCAATGGACAAATTTTCCGTACGCCAAGAGTCCTTGCGACTTAAGCCACCCTTTGGTATCGAATGCCCCCGGCACTGTAGGCGGTAAAACCGGGTAATACGAAGCCTCGTAACACAGAGAATCGCCTGGCATGGGGTACTCGGGCAACGAGCGTTTTTCAGTCAGTCGAACACGATAAGGCTCAAGAGACTCGCCCGCCATCGTCTGAGTCGTACGAATCACGATAGCCATTCCACTTTTTTTGGATTGCGCCGTCTCAACAATCCCGCAAGCCGTGGTCAAAGCACCTGCCGCAGGCGAATTCTTTTCTTGTTGACTCACCGAAAACTCATGAGCCACAATCGCCACCACTATGCTAATCAAGACCACCCATTGGAGCGACCTTTTAAAAACATGCGTCACGAGCCCTAAAATAGGCCATAAAAAGCAGGCATACATCGGTTCGTCTATTCCTGCAAAAATAATCGTGATGACAATCGCGCTCAACAACGCGGGTTTTCCCATGAGCGGGGTGAGTAAGTTTTGCAAATCGGTCAGAATTTTATTTTTTTTGCTAGATTTCATTGTTATAAAGCCCTTAAAAGAGTCCTATCCTATACACGCTTTTTTTGGGGCAATGGAACCTGTTTTTATGAAAAATTTTTGTAAAAAATTTCGTGCATTATTATTTTTAGGCTTAGCGCTTCTCGTTGCCGGCTGTGGAGATGACTCTTCACAGGAATTTATCCTTTACCCGGATAGCGGACTTGCCTTTGGCCTTCACCCCAATGACTATGCCCGCAACGATTCTTCGGCCGCAAACCTTGCCCATGGTATCACGCTGACGGTTCATCCCAAGGCAACTTACCAGCTATCGTTTGACATAGACCCCAATTTTGAAGCACCCAAGCTCCAGCTTTTTAGAATTTACACCACCGATGACGGCGAAGAACTGCACGCCAAAATGGTCCGCACGCTAGACCCTGATATCCAAAATGGTCGATACGTCTACAGTTTTGTCTGCGAAGAACGCGAAAGCACTCTGTGGGCAACCTCTTTAATTCTGGACAAGACATTCTATCCGGGCCGCGTTTCAAACATTCTTTTCACCGGCGACGGCGCCTATTCTGACCATTTTTCAATCAACTTGATTTTGGTCGGCAATATTGAAGAAGACCTTGAAGACTATTCCGTTGACGAACTCGCCTCGAATCTACTCGCCGAATACCGCAAACATTACTCCTCGGTAACCATCGACACATTGTACATCAATCGCGCCGAATCCCACCCGAAATTGGGTAAAAAATACCCGGCAAACGCACCATGGATTGCAGGGCGTTCTTCGGATGATGTGATGCTTTCTGAATTAGGCGGTTGGCCAGGAATCGAATACGCCTTAGACATCACTTTAGTTCATTTTATCGACAACGAAGGCATTTTGGGCTATTCGAACCTGTTCAGTGCAAATCTTGGCTCGGGAGTCGGAAGCACGGTCGTTCTCGGCACACACATCAAGACTCTTATTGGCGAAGAAAAAATCGATATGCGAGGAATTATCGAAACTGCTCTACACGAAACAGGGCACTTCTTTGGGCTCCGCCACACGACTGCAACTCAGGCAGACATTGAAAATATCTTCATGGGCTACGATTTTGGCGATTATTCAAACATCGATGACGGACTTGATGACACGCCCTCTTGCATTGGCGAGGCAACCGTAAACCTCATGAAACTTCAAAAATCGGACATTCAATACAGACATTTAATGCCCCGTATCCGAATTTCCGCAGGCTCTTCGTTCGAGGTCGAAGATTGCCCGGATGCAAGCAACTACATGTTCCCCGTTACCGTAGACAATGTAGACCTCCAGTTTAGCGAACAGCAACTTGACATTATCCGCCGTAACTTGATGATTTTCCCCCACTGATTTTTATGAAAGCATCGCAATTTTCTGAAAACGCACAACTTTTAGCATTTGTCTTGCAACCCGGTGCCGAATGGCTCCCCGAGGTTATTGACGCCTTGGAACGGACATGGGGAAAAATCCGCCACAAAGGGAAACTTTTTGCTTTCGACAAAACGCCTTATTACACCCCCGAAATGGGCGAAGGCCTGTACCGCGGCGTACTTTCGTTCGAATGTACGATTCCGCCTGAAACGATAGCCCTCGAAAAGGAACGTAGCAACGCCTTGGAACTCACCATGGCGCAAGCGTCGGATCCCAACGCCCGCAGAGTAAATATTGACATCGGCTACATGGACTTGGACAAGGTCGTGCTCCCGAGCTACAAGCGAGGGCCCTTCAAACTTTACGCCGGCAACGGCGTGTGGCTCGACATGCTCTTGACGTACGCGAAAGGACAATTCCACCCAACGGCATGGGCTTTCGAAGACTTCAAGCGCAATCCCTACCAGCATGACTTACAGCTTATTCGCGAGCGCTACAAGAAGGCCGGCAGCGGGAAAGATTCTTCTAACGAAACGGCGGTTAGGCTTTGAAAAATCTGATCTCGATTGTCGTAGGCGTCATCGTCTTGCTTATTGGTGTCCGCTGGTTCATGCAACAGTCGGCGGCCAAAGAAGCTTTCGATAAGCACGAAGCGTTAATCGCCGAGACAAACGAATGCCTTGAAATGGCCGAATGGAACTGCGCCGAAAAGAATGTGCGCACGCTCCTCAAAGAAACGCCTGATGACCAAAATTTGCAACTGCACTTAGCAGGAATCCTTTTCGAGCAAGAACGCTACGAAGACTGCATCGCCTACGCTCAGTCGCGCAATTTTAAGCATGAAGACCTGGATTTCCTTAAGCAGAAATCTGAATCGCTGATGCGAGAAATGGCCGAATTGCAGTTGGAACGATCTATGCATTTCCGCGTGGAATTCGAAGGTCGCCCTTCCCGCAGCGATGTAATGGAAGCGCTCTCGGTTCTTGAAGTGGCCTACGATTCGCTTTGCAGGCTATTCGATTTCCACCCCGAAAACAAAATGCACTTGGTTCTTTACGAATCGTCGCAATACCAAGGAATCGGGCCGCGCCCAGAATGGGTGGGGGCCGTATTCGACGGCAAATTACGCATTCCGGTGAACGTGATGGCCTACCGTGAAATTTACCGCCCGATGTTCTTCCACGAGTTGACGCACGCGTTTGTACGCGCCATGACGCGCCATCATGTACCGCTGTGGGTCAACGAGGGCATTGCCCAAGTGATTGATGCATCTCGCACGGGCATGGCAAGGCCCGAAGGCGGCGCCCCCAGTATCGAAGCACTTACGACGCCGTTCGTGAACGAAAACAACACTTCGGCGGCAGTCAAACTCTACTGGTATTCGCAGGCCATGGTCGAACGACTTTTAGCACGCAACGCAAGCCTTGTACACTTTAGAGATTATATTCAAAACATGCGGCAATTGGGCGACGAAGAAGCCCTCCAGAAATTCTATGGCGTAACAACGCAACAGTTGCTCGACGAAGTAAGGTAATTTTGGCAGCGGAGTTCTTATGGCAAATCGCAAAAAACACATCGTGATTCTTGCAACCGGCGGCACCATCGCAGGCGTCGGTGAACCCGGCAAAAATACGGGCTACGTGTCCGGGCAAATCTCTGCCGAAGACCTAGTCAAATCCGTGCCCGAGCTTTCGGACTACGCCGAAATTACAACCGAGCAGATTTGCAACGTAAATTCCGACGACATCACGGACAAGCTCTGGATTAAGCTTTCAAACCGCATCACGGAACTGCAAGAAGACGAATCTGTCGATGGAATCGTCGTGACTCACGGCACCGACACCATGGACGAAACCGCCTACTTTATCAGTCTGACTGTCAAGTGCGAAAAAGCCGTCATTGTAACCGGATCCATGAAGCCCGCCACCGCCAAAAATCCAGATGGTCCCGAAAACTTACTCGGTGCCGTTCGTGCCGCCGCAGGCTTTGCCGTCGATGACGACCCTCCGGCAAATTTAGTGTGGGTGTATTTTGCTGGCGAACTCTTTGATGCACGCAATGTGCAAAAATGCTCTGCCTCGGCGATTAATGCCATGGGCGTCAACGCTCCCGGCGAAGGCTCCAATTGGAATGCCCTCAAGGAACAGAACTTCTTTGATGTTTCCAAGTTCGAAAGCCTCCCCCGCGTCAATGTAGTCTACTTTACCGTAGACGCGAATCCGAAAATTCTGGAATACGCCGCCTGCGTTTCCGACGGCCTCGTGATTGCAGGCGCAGGCTCGGGTGAATTCAGCCTTGCGTGGGCGAAAGTCCTTGAAAACATCGACATTCCGGTCGTCATTGCAAGCCGCACTCATCACGGACTTGTGACTCTGAACAAGTCACTTGCGCCCGGCCGCATTTGCGCCGGTCGCCTCGCCCCGCAAAAGGCAGCAGTCCTCCTGAAACTCGTGCTCACGCAAACTAGCCGCACCGACGATATCAAGCGCGTTTTCGCCCTATAAAAGACCATAAAAAAGACGCGGTTTTACCCGCGCCTTTTTAGCTTCACAACATAAAACACGAATTAAATCGTCTCGACGCTCTTCACGTCGGCGCTGTAATCTACGCCTTCGATGTCAAAACCATTGGTTGCCAAGAAGTCGTGACGGTAGCCTTCCAAGTCGCCCACCTGAGCAAGATTTTCCTGCGTGATGGTCGCCATGCGCTTGTTCACTTCTTCTTGCACCTTCGGGTCCAATTCCCAATCGTCAATACGAATCAGGTGGTTTTCATCCGTCGGAACAGCACTACCCGTATAAAGACGTTCGTTCATCAAGCGTTCCATCTGTTCAATGCAACCTTCGTGACTACCCTGTTCCTTCATCACCTTAAAGAGCACCGAAAGGTACAGCGGGATAATAGGAATCACGGCACTAGAGCGCGTGACCAAGCCCTTATTCACCGACACATAGGCTTCGCCCTTTAATTCCTTCTGAAGTTCTGCGTCAAGTTCCCTAGCAGTTGCTTCCAAGTGCTTCTTGGCGCCACCAATCGTACCGTCGCGGTAAATCGCATGCGACAAAGCCGGGCCAATGTAAGAATAGGCAACCGTCTTTACACCTTCGGCAAGCACGCCAGCAGCCTTAAGCTGACGAATCCAAAGAGCCCAATCTTCGCCACCCATCACCTTCACGGTGTTTGCCATTTCTTCTTCGTTGGCGGGCTCTGCGCTAATTGTGCTGATTTTACCGGTCATGCAGTCAATCGTTGCACCCGAGAAGGTTTCGCCAATCGGCTTCAACACGCTACGATAAAGCGTTCCGTTGTCCGGATCCACGCGCACGCTCGATGCCACGCTATATACCAACAAATCGACCTTACGACCCATCTTGTTCAACGTATCAATCACGTTCTTGCGCATTTCATGGGAGAATGCATCGCCATTAAACGTTACCGCTTCGAGGCCTGCTTCATGAGCGAACTTGTCAAAAGCCATGTTGTTATACCAGCCAGGTGTACCCGATTTCTGGCGAGGTTCATCAGTACCTTCTTTTTCAAACGACACGCCGATTGTTGCTGCACCAAATTCAAAGGCTGCAGAAATTCGGCTAGCAAGTCCATAACCTGTCGAGCAACCAAGCACAAGAACCGTTTCCGGAGCATCTTTCAGGGTTCCGCGTTCAGCGCGCTTCTTTTGTACGTATTCAATTTGGCGCTTCACATCCATGGCGCAACCCTGAGGGTGGGCATTCACGCACATATTGCTGCGGATCATCGGTTCAATTACCATCTTTACACCTCTTTCTTAACTATTTGTTTACAAACCGCGCCAAATGTAGCAAAGAGAGGCCCTTTTTTGAACCCTTTTGGAGCCTTCCCCGTCCTTTTTGTAAGGAAAAAGTAATTTTATAACCTTTTTGAAAGTTTGAGCCAAGCCATAAATAAAAGCTATAACTAAATATCACCATTTAAACAATATTCTTCGTTTTTCTTCATTTTTAATTAGTCATTGTTCATTATTTAGCCCTAATTTGGGCAACCATTTTCTAAATTTATGCATATGAGTGAATTTTTGCATAAAAACAGCGTCGGCCCCGTAGTTCCCCAGACTTTCGAAAAAGATTATGGCGAACAGGGCTTCATGCTGGAGTGTGGTAAGACACTCCCGGCGCTGACTATCCGTTACGAAACGTACGGAACACTGAACGCAGACAAGAGCAACGTAGTCTGGGTGTGTTCCCCGTTAACGGCCGATGCCCACGTAGCCGGATACTATACCGAAAACGACAAGAAACCCGGTTGGTGGGACGCCTTGATTGGCCCCGGAAAACCGGTCGACACAGACAAATTCTTTGTCGTGTGCAGTAACATTTTGGGTGGTTGCAAAGGCACAACTGGCCCCGCCTCCATTAACCCGCGCACCGGCAAGCCTTACGGCAGCACCTTCCCGATGATTACCATCGGCGACATGGTGAACGCCCAGCGTGAACTCGCCAAGGGACTCGGCATCGATCAGCTCTGCTGCGTAATCGGTGGTTCCATGGGTGGTTTCCAAGCCATGAAATGGGCCATTTACTACCCGGACCTTGTACGCCGTTGCATTGTGATTGCAAGCTCTCCGCGTTTCAGCAGTCAGGCCCTCGGTTTTGAAATCGTCGCCCGCGATGTGATTACTCAAGACCCGAACTTCAACGGTGGCGACTACTACGAATCCGCCCACCCCGATGTCGGCCTTTCGAACGCCCGCAAACTCGCCCACATTACCTATCTCAGCGCTGTGGGCATGGAACAAAAGTTCAAGCGCGCACAAGACCAGGAAAGCCGCAACCACGCAGTCACCTACAGCACGCCTTTCGATCTAAATCTTCCGCTCGAAAGCTACCTGCGTTATCAGGGTGCCAAATTCGTGGACCGCTTCGACGCCAACAGCTACCTGCACATTGCACACGCTACCGACAGTTTCGATCTCGAAACGGAATACGGTTCTTTAGAGGCCGCATTCAAAGACGTGAAGGCGGAATTCCTGAACGTGAATCTCAGCACCGACTGGCTTTTCCCGCCGCATGAATCACGCCGTATTACAAGCGCACTCTTGAATGCCGGCAAGGTCGTTACGAGCCTCGAACTCGACACGCAATTCGGTCACGACGGCTTCCTTATCGAAGTCGGCGACCTCGGAAAGGCCGTGGGCCGTTTCCTCGACAGCAAAATTATTCCGACCTCGACCGATACGCAGGTCATGCCGGTATTCCATGACACCGAAGACTTCGACTACATCGGAAGCCTCGTCAAGGAAAACAGCAAGGTGCTTGACCTCGGCTGCGGTAACGGCGAACTGCTCGACTTTTTGAACAAGAAAAAGCATGTTGAAGTTCTCGGCATCGAACGCAACTTCAAGAGCATCATGGATTGCCTTGAAAACGATGTGCCCGTGATCCAACGCGACCTCGACGAAAGTGGAATCAGCGACTTCAAAGACAATAGCTTCGACTATGCGATTATCAACCGCACCATTCAAGAAATCCGCGACCCGGTCGCCCTCTTGAACGAGCTCTTGCGTGTGGCCAAGCGCGCCATCGTGACCTTCCCGAATTTCGGCCACTGGACAACTCGCGGAAGCCTGATGCTGCGCGGTCGCATGCCGAAGTCCAAGGAATTGCCTTACGAATGGTATGACACGCCGAACATCCGTGTGCTCACGCTCAAAGATTTCTATACTCTTTGTGAAAAGGAAGGCCTGAAGGTCGAAACCATTCATTACCAGAACGAACACAAGTTCAGCAAGTTCCTGACGGCTATTGGCCTCACGACCTTCGGCGCTGAACACGTGATTGCTATGGTGAGCAAAAAGTCCCAAACGTAAAGTTTGGGACGATTGCGAGAGTGAGCAACGAATGTGCGAACGGTCTTATAAAGTGAGCAAGAAATAAATTTAGGGATTAATTATGGCTATTTTATCGATGACGGGGTTTGGGAAGAGCGAGTCCATGTACCAGGGCGCAAGTTGCGTGATTGAAGTCCGCAGCGTGAATAACCGCTTTCTGGATATCTCTTGCAAGTTGCCCAAGAACCTGGCCTACCTCGAAAATAGTTTCAAGAACCAGATTAAGGATAAGCTGGTCCGCGGTTCGGTCATCTTTAGCGTAACGCTTGGCGCAGGCACGGGCGGAAACATTCCCGTTTCCTACAACGACGCCGCCATCAAAAAGTTTGTCGAAATCACGCACGCCATGCAGCTGAAATACCACATTGCAGGCGACATCCAGCTGGAACATATTCTGGCCCTCCCCGAAGTTTTGCAATTCACCGATGCCGACGCCGACTCCGACGCGCTTGAAAAGCACCTCGCTGCCGAACTCGACAAGGCTCTCGATCAGGTGAACGAAATGCGTGCCAAGGAAGGCGCCAACCTCGCCCGCGATCTCGAAGGCCGCGTGAATCACTTGAACGCCGTTCTCGACAAGATTGAAGTTCTTGACCCGCAGCGCATCGAAGTCTGGAAAGACAAGTTCAAGGAACGCATCAACGTGCTCTTGAAGGATAGCGAAATCGACGACGTCCGCCTGCTGCAGGAAGCCTGCATCATGGCAGACAAACTCGACATCCACGAAGAAATCACGCGCTTCCGCAGTCACAACAAGCTTTTCTTGAACGCCCTCAAGGAAGGCGGCGCTCAAGGCAAGAACCTCGGATTCATTCTGCAAGAAATGGGCCGCGAAGCCAACACCCTCGGCACAAAGTGCCAGAGTGCCGACATCGCCGCCCTTGCTATCGAGCTCAAGAACGAAGTCGAATGTATCCGCGAACAGAGCCTCAACATCGCTTAAGGCGAGTGTTGCGGGCAAGCTTGCTTGCCCATGACCGAGCCGAGCGAGGCGCGCTACAAAGTAGCGCCACATCGCATAATCGCGACACATTTCAAACCATTAAAAAAGGCGCTCCGTGGAGCGCCTTTCTTTTTTCATTTTAAATCGAATTAATCCTTAATGCAACGCAAGCTTGCGCCGTATTCCGGATTGAACTTTTCGAACTTGGCGATATCCTTGTCGTGGAAGAACACCAGCACTTCGCCTTCAGCCGTCCAGAAGAAAGCCTTCTGACCAGCAGCTTCGAACTTGCGTTCCTTCAGCGGGACATCGCTCTTAGCAAAGTGTGCACCACCGGCCTTGGCACCGAATCCAAGTTCATCCTTTCCGTTGCCGTAATTGTTGGTACCCTTGATTGGATCCCAGCCGTAGCCAGCCTTCAGCACAACGCCCACCGGCTTTTCCTTACCTGCAAAGGCAAGCAATTCATTCCATTCCTGCTTAGTCGGCATGTGGAAGCCTTCAAGGCAAGCCTTCTTGGCGTTTTCAAAATTGTAGAGACGGCCCCAGTGATTGCACTGCGAGCAAAGCGAACCCGACGCCGTGCCGTAATTCATGTTTTCGGCCGTCCAAAGTTGCGAGCCAATACGAATCCATTCGTAAGCATAGCCATCGCGCGGATCCTTGTAAGAACCACTCGTAGCCGGTTCGCCCGATTCATCGAAATATTCGCCGAATGCAATCTGCTTGTTCTGCTTGTATTCAGCCTTAGACGCAACCTTGCCATTCTTGTGGTAGCGAATCACCGTACCTTCGATATAGCCATCGACATAATTGTATTCCGCTTCGGGAATACCGTCTTCATAATATTCCTTGACAACCCCTTCGCGGCGATCGTTCACGTAATTGGCTTCGCGCTTTACGTTACCGTTTTCGTAGTATTCCTTTTCGGGGCCTTCCTTCTTGTCTTTGACATAGGTTGTCTCGATACGGACTTTTCCACTGGGGTAATTTTCAACGCGCACGTCTTCGCACGCACTAAAAATCATGGCAGAAGCGAATACGCCCGCAAGAACCACCGGACGCACCATGTAATTTAATTTGTTCATCTTCTATTCCTTTATTTGTAACCCACACAAATTCCAAGATTCATTTAAATTCGGATTTTACCTGCGGTTGCAAGGAGTCCAAGCATGTAAAGCATGCCATCGTAATAGCGCCAGAAACGGTATGGCACAGAAAGCGCTGCCAAATCCTTCACAAACGGTTTGATGCGCGGATCGTCCGTCGGCAACACCTGAGTTGCAGCCGCATTCATTGCAATCACACCCGGGGTCGCATTACGGCCTGGGCGCGGAAAGTCGCCACCATCAATAGCGTAATCTGCCAAGTAGGGGCGCTTGCCGTTAAAGTAGTTCAAAAGCTTTTCGCAGATTTGCTTTTCACATTCGTGTCCGCGGAACAACGCATAGTCCAAGCTCAAGTTCATAGCCACACGCCAAGCATCACCACTAAAGCAATCACTTTCGGGGTACCAAGGCGTTGCCTTCGGAGTTCCATCGTATTCGGAATATTCGCTGCAAAGACCCGTTACCGGGTGGGCCGCCTTTTGAATGTATTCAAGGCTTTTTTCTACAGTCGTATACCATCTTTCATCTCCGGTTGCTTCGGCAAAAGCGCGGTAGAAGGCAATGGTGTTGTAGCTCGGGTCCGTAAAATCGTTGCCCAATACAGGAGAGAACTTCACCAAGTTGCGTTCAGGGTCAATCATCGGGCCCACAATTCCATTATTCGGCTTATTGCGCATCCAGTTAATCAGTCCCACGGCCTCGTCTTTGAGGTCAGGACGATTGAACTTTTCAGCCGCAATCAAAAGAGCCATGGCAAAGTATTCTTCGCCATCGGGAGCAGCCCCCGGATCCATCTTGCTAAAGTCCGTTGTCGAAACCTGCCAGGCAAAGTAACCCACATGCGGGCCGTCATCATTTCTCAGATAACGCTTGGTAAAATTCCAAAGTTTGTCGAACTGACGTTCATGGCCCGTGAGCGCCGTAATATACATGCCGTAGCTCATGCCTTCAGAGCGGATATCGTCATGACCGATATCAATGATATAGCTCATGTTTTCAGAAGCATCAAAGCAAACTCGTTCGTCGATCGGGTCTCCTTCAAATAGCTTGCTATAGGCATTTTGTATAAGCTGATTAGCAAAGTTCGGCCCATAGCCGGCTTCAACAAACATATCACGCGGTGTCAGTCGTTCCATCATTTTCCTTTAAGTTTTTTTACCACAAACCACCTATTCCATAAGATAAATAATTTGTATTTTAGTTATATAAGAATTACAGAGATATGGAGTCATTTATGACAGATATGCTGATTTTGGGCTACGGCCCCGCAGGTATTTCGGCCGCGCTCTATGGTTTGAGAGCAGGTCTTTCTGTCCAATTGATTGGTAAAGACGGCGGTGCACTCGCCAAAGCCCACATGATTCAGA
This sequence comes from Fibrobacter sp. UWB10, assembly GCF_900182935.1. Classification (NCBI taxonomy): domain Bacteria; kingdom Pseudomonadati; phylum Fibrobacterota; class Fibrobacteria; order Fibrobacterales; family Fibrobacteraceae; genus Fibrobacter; species Fibrobacter sp. UWB10. Next base: position 20,609 of record NZ_FXUE01000001.1, read on the forward strand.
ACTACTACGGACTTGAAAAGCCCCTTTCGGGCGAACAACTCTTGGAAGTGGGCCACAAGCAGGCAATGGCCCTTGGCGCGAAAATTATCGACGACGAAATCACCGACCTCATGTTCGATGGTCAGGGCTTCTCGGCAAAAGGTCTAGTGGGCGAATACCACGGAAAAGTTTGCATCATGGCTACAGGGGCCGCCCGCAACAAGCACCCGGTGGCCGGCATGGCAGAACTCGAAGGCCATGGCGTAAGCTATTGCGCCGTTTGCGACGCCTTCTTCTACCGCCAGAAAAACGTAGCGGTTCTTGGAAGCGGCGAATACGCCCTCCACGAAGTCCAAGAGCTTTTGTCTATCGTCAAGAGCGTCACGCTCCTTACAAACGGAGCAGCCTTGTCCACCTCGTTCCCGCCCAGCGTCCGCATCGAAAATCGCCACCTGCAATCCTTGGTTGGCGAAGGCCAGTTCAAGGGAGTGCATTACGAAGACGGCTCCGAAGAACAATTCGACGGACTCTTTGTCGCTCTCGGAAGCGCAAACGCTACAGATCTTGCCAAGAAGGCCGGTGCAGGCTTTGACGGTCCCACGCTGGTTCTCGACAAAGATTTCCAAACGACACTTCCAGGCCTTTTCGCTGCAGGCGACTGCACCGGAGGCACACTCCAAGTTGCCGTTGCTGTTGGCGAAGGCGCCAAGGCAGGACTCGCCGCCATCAAGTATATCAGGGAGCATAGGGCCTAGATCGAATTTAGAATTCGTTCAGTTCTAATTAGATCATGCATCGTATTACTCTACTCACCAACCCTGACAAGTGCAACTTACGTTGCGCCCTATGCTTTTTAAGACAGAATGGCATTGTATCCTTTTCAGGAGAAATGCCCTTTGAAACAGCCAAGGCGGCTATTGAAAAATACGCCGCCGAAAAAGATTCTTCTGGCAACTCCTTGCTTAAAGAAGTCATTCCCTCGACCATGGGGGAACCGTTACTTTATTCCAGATTCGAAAATCTGCTGCACCTTTGCGAAATGTCCGGCATCAAAATGAACCTCACCACCAACGGGACATTCCCGGGTAAATGGAGTTCGCCGTCCCTCATGTTCGAACTGGTTCAGGCATGCAGCGACATCAAGGTCAGCACTCTTGCCTACGAAATGGGCGGATTCCTTCGTCACCTTTGGCGTGAAAATGTAGAGAAGCTTATCGAATGCCGTAAAAGGCGACTCGATTCCAGCGCCCGCATTTCTTTGCAAGTGGCCCTGCATCGCGAAAACCTTCAAGACCTTCAGGACATTGTCACTTGGGCAGAACAAGCAGGCGTTCAGCGCATCAAATGGAACCCGGCCGTATTCATGCCGAATTCGGCAATCCTCGAAAGGCGTTTTAAGCTGAACAAGCAGGAACTTGACACAATCCGTCAAGAACTTCTCAAAGGCTCTCTCCATTCAGATAAAATCAAATATGAAGGATCCCTGTTCCTGGATGACCCTACCGAAGACTGCCCCATGAGCGGTTCATGCGAAAAATGCCCCTTTACAGACGAGGTCTGGATATGGCCCGATGGTCATGAAGACCATTGTCCCAATCCTAAAAAACGTTGGGGTAAATTTTAGCGGCCACCGACCAGAATCTGGTCAACCTTAATAGAAGGCTGTCCAACAGTCACAGGTACATGTCCAGAACTTGCGCCGCAGACACCTGCGGCCAATTCCCAGTCAGAACCCACCATGCTAATGCGGGGCATGATTTCGTGACCCTTGCCAATCAAGGTAGCACCGCGCACCGGTTCACAAATCTTGCCGCCACGAATCACGTAGCCTTCGTCCACGGCAAAATTGAATTCGCCTGTTGCCGGATTCACCGAACCGCCTGCCATGCGAGCAGCATAGAGACCGTTATCGACACTTGCAATCATTGAATCGAGCGAATCCTTACCGGGAGCGATAAAGGTATTACGCATACGGCTTACCGGCGCATACTTGTAGCTTTCGCGGCGGGCAGACCCCGTGCGAGCAATTCCGACTTCCTGGGCGCCCACGCGGTCGCTCATATAAGTCTTCAAAATACCGTTTTCAATCAAGGTCGTGCGCTGAGTGGGAGTGCCTTCGTCATCGAAATTCAGACTACCCCACACGCCATCCATGGTACCGTCGTCAATCGCTGTCAAACAAGGCTGACCAATCGCTTCGCCAATTTTACCGCAGAACGGGCTTGCACCACGACGGACCGATTCCGTTTCGAGCGGATGTCCGCAAGCTTCATGGAAAATCACGCCGCCAAAGCCATTGCCCATTACGACAGGCATCTGGCCACCCTTAATGTAGCCCGCCGAAAGCATGCGCAACAAGCGTTCCGTTGCTTCGGTCGACAAGTCCTCGGGCGAATAATTGGCTAAAAGTTCATAACCACCGAGCGCACCAGGAGCTTCATGTGTCGTCAGTCTTTCAGTTCCATCGGACACCGTCACCGTCACGTTCACACGCAAACGGGCACGGTTCATCGACAAATTCAGCCCTTCGCTGTTCATGAGCGAAATCGTAGAGCAAGAATCAGTCACCGAAGCGCCTACCTGCACTACTTTATCCGAAATCTTGCGAGCAGCCTGGTCTGCGCGGAACAAGAAATCCTGCTTGACCGCCTGGCCTAGAACGCGGGGATCCTTGAATGCGGCGACATTGTAATCGGCCACGCGCTTTTCAGGCGCAAATTCAATCGGAGCCTTGCTCATTTGGGCGATGCGGCCAAAAGCGAGCGTCTTCACGAGCTTCACAAGAGCTTCTTCGGAATCATCGCTCGTAAAGCCGTAGAGCACCTCGGTTCCATAAATTAAACGGATACCGATACCATACTCGGTGCCAGCCGTTGCGGACTCAATCTGACTAGACTTCAGCCCGAGCGTCGAGCTACGGGTTTCTTCTTCGAAAATTTCAACAAAGTCCGCGCCGGCGCTTTTGCCCGCTTCAAAAATCTTGACCGCAACAGAAGTGTTCAAACTACACCTCGCCGTTCATTTTCTTGCGCACCGGGATCCCCGCGGCAAGCATTTCTTTCTTGATTCCAGGCACGGTGTAATCGCCAAAGTGAACCATCGAGGCCACCAGCGCTGCATCGGCAGAAGTCTTGCGGAACAAGTCCACAATGTGAGCCGGAGTTCCGGCACCACCGCTAGCAATCACCGGCACCTGCACCGCACGTGCCACCTGGTCCGTAATATTCAATTCATAACCATTACGAACGCCGTCGGTATCGATTGCGTTCAGGCAAATTTCACCAACGCCCAAGTCCTCGGCCTTCTTGGCCCATTCCACGGCATCGATGCCCATCGCCTGGCGACCGCCACGAATATACACTTCGTAGCCGCTCTTGAACTTGTCCGAAACGCCAACGAACTTGGCATCCATGCCCAAGACCACACACTGGCGACCAAAGGCCTTCGCGCCTTCGGCAATAATTTCAGGGTGCAACACGGCAAGGCTGTTCACGCTCACCTTTTCGGCTCCAGCCAAAAGGGCTTCGTGCATATCGTCCAAATTACGAATACCGCCTCCCACCGCAAACGGAATAAAAACACGGTGAGCAATCTGGCGAATCATTTCCATATCGCACGGACGATTTTCGGCACTGGCCGTAATATCATAAAAAACTAATTCATCGACACCGTCAGCGCTATACTGCGCACCCATTTCAACTGGGTCACCGATATCGATATTACCCTTAAACTTGACGCCCTTCGTCACCTTGCGGTTGCGGACATCAAGACATACAATCAATCGTTTAGTCAGCATGAGAATTACAGATTGCGGTCGATAACGCCTTTAACGGTAGCCTTCGGTACGGCTCCCACCACATTGCCCACTTCGACTCCATTCTTAAAGAGTTTCATGTTAGGAATGTTCGTGATTCCAAAGCGGGTGCAGATATCACCTACACCGGCATCATCCACATTTATCTTCGCAATAATTGCTCGACCATCGTATTCATCGGCAAGTTCATCGATCACGGGGCCCATCATCATGCACGGACGGCACCAAGTTGCCCAGAAGTCAACAAAGACCAACTGGCCCGAGGAAATCACCGAATCAAAGTTTTCAGCAGTCAAATGAATTGCTGGCATATAATCTCCGTTTTTCTATTAAAATAGAAAATTACAACTAGAACGCGATTCCTATCGTGTAATTTATGTCTAGACCAGCACCCACAGCGGTAATTTCGTCAATATCATCTTTCGCATCCTTCGATGCAGAGAACCGGGTGTAGGTAAAACCGACGTCCCACGACGATGTGAATATCCCCGTACGGACCTTATGCCCCAAATACAAGCCAAAACCAAAGCCGTTCACATGAATTTCATCATTTTTGTCAGGATGACCATCATAGGTATATTCCAACCCTACGCGGTCATACTTGAAATGGGCCGCAGCAAAGAAGCCCCGGTGTCCCTCTTTCAAATAAAAACGCAGGCCTTCCGAAATACCGAACAAGAATATATCCAGGTCTTCATCGGAATCCGAAAAATCTTTCCAAATAATATAGGGGCGAGTAATCAAGGATACATGACTTGCAAGATTGCCTTCGACCGTCATATAAACAGACGGGACATCGAACAGCGACAATATCAGCATCGAAATCGGATGGATTGACACTGCGAAAGTCGGTTCGTTGCTTGGCGTATGATTGATATTCATCACCGGAAGGTCGCTTTGTGGCGCCCCAGAAGTGAATACATAGGGATCATCAACAAGCTGGGCCGACGCCAATGCAATCGAAAGCAAGCAAACCGAAAGAACCTTTTTAAACATACTCCCCTCCCCCAATCGCTAGAACGCGAGTATAATGCCTGCCGTCAGGAGGCCCACGCCCAAAGCGCCAAGTCCAATGGCAACGCCACACTTGGTGTCACCGCTGTCATTCAACTTGTGGTTATCCTTAACCATCTGGCGAGTATCGTCGCTATCGAATGCAGACAAATTCTCATAAGCATGCTTTTTATCAGCAGCCTTGCTCCAATCGCGTTCTGCCAAGTACCACATGACACCACCGGCAATGAGCGGAACAATGGAACTCCACAAGAGTCCACGACCAATACGTCTCTGACCGCGTTCCTTGTTAAAGGCATTCTGTTCTTCGATAAATTCAAGATCATCAAGAACAGGCGTCATATCCACATACACCAGGTTCGGCATATACGGTTTGATTTCTGTAATCACCGTAGTATCACGGTAACCCACCTTTCTAAAGTGAATGGTCGCCTTAACCTGAGGCTTGACATTATCCACAATGGCATCCGTCATATAATCAGGCATCTTGTTCAACGAAGGATCCTGATTCACGTAGACTTCGGCCGCTTCAGGGTTCGAATTAAGCGTCAAGCGCGTCGAGGGACGAAGCACCGGAATCGTCACCTTGTTTACGCTATCGGCATTAATCTTCACGACAGCAGAGCCCCACCATTCAACATCTTTCAAGACCTTCATCACCGAAATCGTGTACTTGCCCGGCTTGATATTCTTGATTGTATCAGGAGCCACAATCTTCAGCGGAATACCGTTCACATACAAAGAGCAAGCTTCAGGTTCCGAAACCACCAGCAAGTTGGCCTTTCCCGGCGGATACAGTTCGATTGTTTCTTCGATAACCTTCACAATGGGAACGACATAATTCGAAAGCGAAAGGTCGATCATCACGTCGTCTTCCATATTATAAAGACGCTTCAATTCATACCTGAATATCTTAATATACGGGTTCTTCTTGGCTGCGGCGATACTGTCCTGGATTTCGCGGTCGCGGATTTCCTTTTCCACCTTCGCGATTTCTTCCATTTTCACACGCTTGTCTTCTTTAGCCATAGCGGTCGCAAGGTCGTCGTCGGCACCGTCATCTACCGGAGCCGCCTCAGCCTTGGTCGTATCGGCCTGAGCCGCCATCGAATCCTTGACCGCATCGGTCATAATGATATCGGCGGGTTTTGCGTTCAAATCAACTTCTTCATTTTCATCTTCAGTCAGTTCCACTTCCTGGCCGTTGCTTTCCTGCAAGGCAATAGCCTTTTTGTCGGCAAGGCGTTCCATGTGGCGCAATTCCGCTTCGGTCGGCTTCTTCAGGAAAACCGTATCGTTTTCAATTTTTACGAAAATGGCTTCGAGTTCCGAAGAATCCCCATTTACCCAATAACGGACAGGCACTTCACGCCATTTGGGGGCCTCGGATTCCGAAGATGCGGGAGCCACCTGCGACGAAGACGACATCACAGAAGAAGATACCGCCTGCACAGCCGAAGAGTCAACCTGCGTAGCAGGTGCAGCATCGTCAGCAAAAGCAAAAACGCTCGCCAACGTAAAAAACGACGAAAAGAAAATTCGCTTAAACATATTGTAAAGATAAATAAAAAATTGCAAAAAAGCTCTTTTTTATGCCGCTATTTTTGCTTCACGAGCTTTGCACAATAAATCGGGCCGCGTCCACCGGAGCGATCCGGCAGAATATGGACGCCTAATTCGGTACGGTCCGCGCCAGGAAGCAGATTTTCAATCATTTCGAAGCGCATGGCAGGCCTTTTTTTCAGGATTTTCTTGACGACATCGTCATTTTCCATCGGAGAAAGCGCACAAGTGCCATAAATAACGGTTCCACCCGGTTTCAAGGCATCTACAGCCGAAGCCAAGAGCGCCCCCTGCTCTACCGAAAGCCTTTTCACACGCTTTGCAGACCACACTTCCAAATGTGCCGGCGAATTCAGCACATGACGATCCGAAGAACAAGGCGCATCCAACAAAACCTTGTCAAAGCATTCTTTCTTATGAAGTCCAAACTTCATGCCGTCGTAACCCGTCACCTTAATCACGGAACGCCAGTTTTCGGGCAAAGAATTTTCAATCACATGCTGGAGCCTCAAGCGGCGATCCGGCGAACGGTCGTTGCTCTGCAAAGACCCTTCGCCTTTAAGCTGAGACGCAATCACGAGAGTCTTTCCACCCGGTGCCGCACACATGTCAAGCACATCGTCACCCGGTTCTACACCAAGAGCTTTCGCCGCAAAGACCGAAGCCTCATCCAAAAAATATGGTTCCAAGCCTTCACCAAAACGCAATTCCATTGCACAGCCTTCTCCCTTCAGGGATTCCAACAAGGCCGGCCAACGGTCACCAAAAAGCTTCTCGTAGTAGTCGAAAAATTCCATAGTATAAATATAGTAGACAGTAGGAAGTTAGAAGTAGACTGTAATTAGTCGTAGCGACCTTATAAAAAAAACTCTCTGCTCTGGGGTAAGAGCAAAGAGTTATATCGTTGAGCTACCAGGATTCGAACCTAGACAAACAGAGTCAGAATCTGTTGTGCTACCATTACACCATAGCTCAATGCGCCCCCAAAGTTAGTAAAAGAATTTCACCTCGGCAAGGGGTTATTTAAAAATATTTTGAGAAGGAGGCGTATAAGTCATCCATTGTTGCTGTTGCACGGCTCCTTCAGGCAAAGTTACCGGAGTCAGTGTTACATAATAATGCAATGCGATATCCGATTTGCGCAAAGTAGACATCACCTTCGGATCTCCAGAATAGAGAACCACCTGTTGTTCGCCCATGGGCAAATCCGAAAGCATCAACATATTGCAAGTCACATCGCGAACAAAATGAGACGTACCCTTGATTCCCACGACAACGCTATTCACCATGCAATTGCTAGACTGAGTAGTATCTTCGCGATCGATTACCAAGGAAACTCCGCTCACCAATGTGGCCGGACGAGTAAGTTTCACTTCACCCACTTTCAGGGTGTCCTTCAAGTTCTTGATTTCCTTTACGGTCAGGTAACGGGAAACGCCTTCCTGAGTCACGAGGTCATCTTGCAACTTGCGGAATTCAATTCTAAAGGAATCACCCGGCAGAGAATCCGGAAGCGGCAACCACCAGCGACCAAGACTGTCAGTCGTGGTCTGAGCCACAAACTGCATTGAATCACCTTCGGTAAAGTTGAAGCCATAAATATCCTTAATGGTCATCACTTCGACATCGGCGCAAGGATTACCATTCTTGCAAAGAACCGTACCCGAAAGGCGGGCCACATTCTTCGCTTCCTTTTCAGATTCCTTGATCAAGGAATCAGCTTCCGACGTCGTACTCCAGACAATCGGACCCGAATTAACGGAGTCGCCCGACTTAATCTTTCCAAGATCAAGAGTACGGTAGATAAGGCTATCGGCAAAACCAAGAGACTGCATGCGAGCAACCATCATAGAATCGCCCGGGAAAATTTCCATGGACCATTCACCTTCAGGCACCAGCATCGAGAAGCTGTCGGCAGCGAACACGTCGTTGCAGAACGGCGTTCCCGAAAGGCATGTCATAAAGTGGCCACCCACAGAAACTGCAGAATCTTCCACTTCTTCAAAATAGAGCACACTGCTGACAACTGCAGCCTTCGCAAGCTGAATGCTGTCGTAGGCCTTTGCCTTCAACGTCGTGCGCGGCAAGTAGAACACTTCGATTGCCGATGTATCAATAACAGCCAGCTGGAAGGTATCCGACAATGCAGAATCGAAAGCGTACACGCCATTGGAATCTGTCACGACTTCGATCTGTTCAGGAATATGCAGAACGCTATCGTAAACAGCCATGCGGGCCATACGGACCATGGCTTCCGAGGCAGGAGATCCATCTACGCGAAGCACCACACCCGACACAGCAACCGTATTGCCTGTATCCGTCACGGTACCGGCGACCTTTTCGTTACTGCAACCAATCAAGGCAACCGCAAACGAGGCTAGGCAAGCTAACAATGAAAATTTCTTGCTCATTCTTCCTCCTCTGTTTCTGGCGGCAGATCCACCTTTTCCTTACTCAGCGGGAAAAACTGGATATTCATCTGGCACACCATGGTTTCACCTTCGTCCGAACGGATAATGTCAACCACTTCCTTACGGAACAAATCAATCTTACTAATGATGCGTTCGAGCCCTTCAGCAGAAACGCTCATCGTCATACAAGATACATTTCTACGTTCGGTACTGTAATGGTCAAGGGCGTCTTTACCCAAATCCATCATCTGTTTCTGGAACTGGTGAACAAAGAGCGACGAAATTTCGGAGCCGCTAAAGATAGCCTTGTTCACGGAACGATAGAATCCCTTTTCGTCCAGTTCAATCAACTGCATCGACAAAAGCAACTGAATCGCTTGCTTTGCCTGCGGAAGAGAAATGCGCGGGTTCAGGAACAAAGCGAGTTCCTGAATATTCTTCGGGCCCACATTCAAGACGGACAACGCCTCGCGGACCGCCACGTAATACCACTTACTGTAGTATTCCTGCTGGCTCTTGGTCAAAGACTTGATAGCGCTCGGGAGAAGCGCCGACATCTGTTCGAAGATTGCCTGCTTAGACGCCGGCGTAGTGGCATGCGTGAAGTCCACCATCAGCGTGAAGTAGCGACCTTCCTTTTCATTCAGGCCTAGAGCCGCAATAAACTTGGGCAACATCTGAGGCGTAAGCGACTTGCGCCCGCGGACCAAGTCCAAATAAAAGCCCGACGAGGAATACCCCGCCTTCTTAGCAAAGGACCTGTAAGAAAAGTATCGCTGCACAGACTTACGGTAGTCGTAGTAGTCCTGCAGGAACTTTCGATAGTTGTAGTAAGCGTATACGTTCATCGCCATAAATATAATTTTTTTGTCAAATTTTGGGAACACTCTTTTTTCTTACAAGAAGCCATAATTGCGTTAATTTTTGTTAAAAGAACAATTCGAGAACACTTTTGAAAAAAAAGGTGATACGCTTGCCGATTTTTTTAGATATATTCAAGGAACACCCAATCCCATCCTTTGGACTTTCGTCTGGAACCAGGCGAAAGTCCTTTTTCGTTAATCAATCTTTTACTTCTTTACAAGCCATTCATTTTCTAAATTTGGCGCCATGAACAATATTTCGGAGAAAATCATACACTTCTTTAGGGATTCCGCTTTCAAGCTTTTACGCTTTGTAGGCATATTAGCAGTTATATATATTAGTATGGTATTCTATCTCGCTCTCACCGAACGAAGGAATGCTTTCCCGCGAGCAATTTATCACAAAGAAGCAAACGAAGCAATTCAAGGCAAGGCGAAAACTCTCACTTGTACCCTTGAAGACGGAACCGTTCTCAACGGATTCACTCTTGGAAACGAGAACGCACCGGTCATGCTCTACTATCCCGAAGCCGACGAAGACGCTGCCCAATTTTTGGCACAGGTCGATACACTCTCTGACATAAACATTGTCACGTTCAACTACCGAGGCTCTGCTCAGAATAAAGGAACGCCCAGCGAAGAAACCTTCGCACAAGACGCAAGGCATATTGCAGAATGCGCAGCCCAGGTAAATGGCAGGGCACCGCAAATCCTTGTGGGACGCGGCATGGGAGCGATTTCAGCAATTAATCAATACTCAAATAACGAACAAATTATCCTAATCGATCCAATCTTTGATATTGCCGATGCAATCCATCAAAAATACGGATTCATGTATCCCAAATTCTTGGTTCGTACAAATTTCATGGTAGACACAGACAAGCTAAAAAGCACTCAAAATAACATAACTGTAATCTTTGACAAGAAAAATCTTGAGTCCAGAACAAGGTTAGAATATTCCAAATTGGAAGGCTCAAAATTTTTTGTTCGAAATGGAGAGTCTTTAAAAAAAGTGCTTTTTTTAGCGTTTAAAGGCAATTTATCTCCATAAAATCGGACAAACTCTATGTGCATTTCCGCACAAAAAAAACTTTTTGGGAACAGAATTTAGTGCTTTTTTTCTTATCGGCATTGAATTTATTTACGAAAATTATTAGTTTACCAAGAAAACCACAAATAAACAAAAGAGGTGTTTATGGAAACAATCATTGTAAAAATGGATATACGCGGTTTTCTGCGTTTTCCCAATCAGGCCATCAAGACGATGAAACTCGACAAGATGGCTAAGCAAGAATCCTCCAAGAAGGGCGAAGTCATCGAGATCGGTCCTTATGCCGACATTGAAGTCGACCCCGTGGGCAAGCGAGTCGCAATCACGCCCACCAAAGAAGCCAAGACGACATCATTCCGTTTTATCGTCGGCGTCAACTCTACCAAATCTAAATTCCTTTATTTCAAGGGCGCTCTGAACGCCATTGGCGAAAAAATTGTTACCGGTCCGTACGAACTCGAAAAAGACGGCAACAAGTACATTTTCACAAGCAAGAACTCCACCAAGAAAAAAGGCCCGTGGAAGCTGATTGCTTGCCGTAACTCCATTGCTAACAAGACCATGCTTTCGATCGATTCTCGCGGCACGATTATTTTCGACCGCAAGACTAGAGATGCCGTGAACACCCAGGTGAACAAGACCATGATCGCTGATTACGATCGCGCCAAGAAGGTCTTCAAGCTCTCCTTCAGCAAGGACAAGGGCTTTATCAATGTGCGCACCATCGCTAGCCACGCTAACGCTTCCTTCATGGGCACCTTCTCTTCGCACGGACTCGCCCTCCCCAAGCAGAGCTTCCGTACCGAATGTAAGGTCGAAGGCAAGACGATTACTTTCAGCGTTGCCTCGCTGGTAGCCGAACAGAAAGCGGCTGAAAAAACCAAGAAGTAATTAGTCGGAGTATCCTATGATCGACATTCTCAAGTTGTTCTATACGACGCACTATAATTTGGGTGCATTGGCAATTCTTTTCGTATTCCTTTTAATCTTCTTTTTAACCAAGAAAAATTATAAGGGAGCGATTATTGTCGTCATCATTCTTATAGTCTATAATGTCGGCATTTATAAAAGAACCGAAGGCAAGTCCTGGACCATCGAAATCGATCCTCCTGCAGCGACTCCGAACGAATACGGAACCTACAACGAGCCCGAACCGATCAAGATGACATTCTCCGCTACCCCGGAGAAATGGACCATTACCGATTCAAAAGGTGAAACCCACCATTGGTGTTGGCTAGACGCCCTTTGGGATCAATTCGCAAATACTGACATTGTCGCCTGGATTTGGGGCGAAAATGCCAGCAAGAAGATGATGAAGTCAACGGAAACTCGCGCAAACAGCGCCGGAACCCAAGATTAATCATCGAAATTCAGAATATCAAGCTCACCTGCTTCCATACGGAGGTAGGTGAGTTTTTTTATCCATTCTCCCGACGACGCAACAATGCCATTTTCGACATTCCAAATGCCCGAAACATGATGATGGCCAATCACACAATATTGGCTATCCGTTTTCTTGAGCATTTTATTGGCCCATTGCAAGTATTCATCCATCTTAATAACGCGGGACTCGCCCACCTTACGACTGTTACGACCCACAAAACGGGCAAGAGCCATCCCCCAATCCGGATGGATTTGACGAAACAAGAATCGGTTCAGCGGGAAATCAAGCACTCGACGGAATAACCGGTAACCGAAGTCAGACTTGGCAACGCCATCGCCATGACGGAAATAAAGCCTTTTTCCTTGAATTTCAAGAACCAAATCCTTATGGGTCTGCACTCCTATGGATTTCGGGAAAAAATCGCCATAAGCAAAATCATGATTTCCTTGAATCAAATGAACTTCACAGCCCGATTTCACCAATTCGCGCAATGCAAAAAACAAATCAAAATGGTTACGGCACACATAATCGTTGTACTCGTACCAAAATTCGAACAAATCGCCCACAATCACCAAATGCGAAGCATGCCCCTTGATAGATTCCAGGAATCGAACTAAGGCTTGCTCACGATTAGGCACAGAGCCCGGCGGGTTTACCCCAAGGTGCGCATCAGATAAAAAATATGCAGGCAGAGACATCGAGAATGAATATAGAAAACTATAATAAATGAGGAATGCGAGATGAGAGAGGAGTAATTGCACTTTGCACGAGTTTGTTATATTTTGTGATGATGAGATGGATTCATGCAAAATTTGCGGTCCTTGCGGCAATTACCACCATCTGTGGCGAACTTTTCACGGGTTGCTCCATCGGCCTCACCAAATACGACCTACAAGAATACCCGAAAACAATTCCCTTTTTTGAACCGATTACACTTACTTTCGGCGAAAAAACGGTTTATCTGGACACGAATCTGCAAAGAGCGTACTCTTTTGCGGTAGATTCCGCAAGCTACCCCATGGAATCCTGCCGCGGAGTAGCACATATCGACGCCTCCGTCACTCCCGATGACGAACCCAGCGCATGGAATATCGGAGCAGCAATCATTCCCTTCTGGCCAATGCTTCCTGTAAGCGAAACATGGCATTACCACATGGAAGCCCGAATTTTCTGCCACGGAGCATTAACCTTCAAAGTGGAATTCGATGAAAGCGAGCATGTAAAAGCATTCTGGTACGGACGTATGCGCGCAGACCTCGTAAACGACGCCTCCCAAGAAATGCACCGCAAGCTCTTGGAACGCCTTAAATTTGAAACCCGCCTCGTCCGAAATACTGACCTAAATCTGGCACAGGATTTTTAGCTATGCACACTCTCTATATTGTAGCCACCCCCATCGGGAACATGGAAGACATCACCTACCGTGCCGTACGGACATTAAAGGAAGTTCCGCTGGTGCTTGCCGAAGATACGCGCCACACACGCGTGTTATTCGACAATTACGGGATTAACACGCCCATGGAAGCCTACCATGACTTCAATAAAGAGAAGGTGACGCCCAAATATGTGGAATTCTTAAAAAACGAAGGCGATATCGCTCTCGTGAGTGACGCAGGCACACCCGGCGTCGCAGACCCGGCATTCAATTTGGTGCGCGAATGCGTCCGCGAAGGCATCGATGTCCGCGCGATTCCTGGCCCCTGCGCCATGATTACCGCACTTGTTTCTAGCGGCATGCCCACCGATCACTTTTGCTTCCAGTACTTTTCGCCCAAAAAGAGCGCCCAGCGCATTCACTTGCTCGAAAAATTGAAAGACGAAGAAGCAACCCAAATTTTCTACGCAAGCCCGCACAACATCGACAAGTTCGTCGAAGAAATCGGTCAAGTCTTTGGTGAAATCAAAATCGCATTGATGCGCGAGCTCACCAAGAAATTCGAAGAGCACTTGATTGGGACTCCAAGCGAGATTACAGCACATTTTAAAGCTCACCCGCCTAAAGGCGAATTCGTTCTGATATTCAATCCCCAAGACAAGAGCGGACTGTAAAGATGTGGAATGTGAGATGGGTGATTTGAAATTAATCATTACACATTCCACATTACACATCAGTTAATGACTTTGTGATTTTAAATTAGAGACTAGAAAAACAAGATTATGTTGAATAGGATCAAGACACGACTTAAAGCGCTCCCGAAAGTTTATTGGATTTATATAGCTATTCTCTTTGTTGCCGAGATCATAGCCTTTTCACTGCGTCCAGATACGCCAGGGCTTTACACTCATGTTTTGCAGATTCTACCCTTAGTCGTAACGCTCCCGTTTCTGATTTTCAAGAACATCCGCAAAAACTTTAAGCGTACCCTTTTTGCCTTTGCAATCATTTCGTTTATATTCCTCGCACTCGATTACAACTTGGGAGACCTGAACAGAATTGGCCATGCCGGCTTGATCCAGCTCATTCTTACCGCATGCCCCATCGGACTTTTCTGGATTATTCTTTTTGCCCGTTGGAACTTTAGGCATATTAAAACGAAAGAATCCCGAACGGCCCTAATCCTTTCGTGCATCGCATGGGGTTTGTACGCTTTAGCCTACCCGCCCATGCCCTTGGGCCCAGCAGCACTCTTGATTCTTGTTCCCTGGTTCATTGTCTTAAGCAGATTCAGCCGCGGACAAGCATTGTTCGCAACTTTCTGGTCGGGCATGCTCTACAACAGCATCAACTACTACTGGATTTATAACGTGATGCATGTAGAAACCGCCCCTTCGGGACTGATTCTCTTTGGCCTGTTCCTGCTCATCGCCTTCTTTAGCGCATACAACACCTTGGCCGGATTCGTCTACACACTCGCCAAAAATGCCCCGACCAAAATCCGCCCGATTTTATTGGTTCTTTATCCCGTATTTTATGCCGGTCTTGAAATGACCCGAACCTACGGTGACTTTGCATTCCCGTGGAGCCACTTGGGCTATGTTTTCGGCAACAGTTTGGAACTTTTGCAGATGCTTTCTTATATCGGAATTTTCGGATATACAATTCTTGTGATTGCATCGAACCAAGCCGTGGCACACGCTCTCTGCAAAGTTCAAGACATCAAAAAAGCCATCCCTGTTTTAGCGGTTCCCGTATCCATCTTTGTTTTGTTGCTCGTTCATGGAAGCATCGTTTTATCGAATTCCGAAGCAAAGCCATTCTATAATGCCGAAGCCGAAGGCAACCCTTCCATAGCCCTTATTCAGCCAAGCATTGAACAAGGCGCCAAGTGGAGCAAGGAACGTTTCGACAACATTGTCAACAAAACTCTCGGCATGGTAAACGATAGCGTCAAGGAACATGCCGACATCATCGTCCTTGCCGAAACGGCAATTCCAGACCACATTCGCAGACAACCAGGCGTCATCGAACGCTTTCATGAAGTCGCCGACCATAAGAACGCACAGCTTTTGACTGGCGCACTCGACTACCGCCGCAATCCGCGCGGAAGCATTCGCAAATTCGATGTCTACAATGCATCTTTCCTGTTCACTCCGGGCGACTTTCACTTCCCGAAACGCTACATCAAAAAGCACTTGGTGCCTTTTAGCGAACGAATTCCTTTCGATGAAATCTTCCCGATTCTGAACTACGTGGATCTCGGCGAAGGCGATTTTGTCGCCGGCAAAGAAACACCTGTCTACAAGCCGTTCCTTTGGACTCCTTACATTTGTTACGACGCCATTTTTGGCGATCTAGTTCGTGAAGCCATTCGCGAAGGTTCCCGCTTAATGGTGAATATCACCAACGATGGCTGGTTCGGCCGTAGTACCGCCCCCTACCAGCACCTGAACTTGATCCGCTACCGCGCTATTGAAAACGGCATGCCGGTTGCCCGCCTTGCCAACAGTGGCGTTTCGGCATTCATTGACCAGTATGGTCACTACGACGGCAACACCGAAATATTTACCGACCGCGTTGTACAAAGAAAGGTGCCGCTCAAAACTCGCGACACCCTTTACAGCCACATTGGCGACATTGTTGAAAAGTTCTTGCTTTTGTTCTTTGCAGTCTATCTGCTCTCCGCTCTGTTGCTCTCCTTTAAAAGCCGCAAAGCGTAGCTAGAACAAAAGCATCGGCGGCCAGTGTCCTGCCTTGGGGCGTTCCTTGAATTCTACCCCAGGCATAAACTCCTTGAGTTCCAACGTCATTGCTGGCGGCACGGCGCCATCCATTCTGCCATACAACACCTGGGTTTCAGCCGTTATAGGCACAGGCTCATCAATGCGATTTTTCGCAATATACGATAGCCCCTTATACATGGCTTCAGGATTAATTGCCTTTGCGGCTTTCATCCAATCATCTTGCCATTCGCCAAATTCATTTTCGATTAATTCATAAAAAGCATTCAAGGTCGCATCTACGGCAGTCTTTGTCTGGTGCGCAATAAACGATAAATTTTCATTATTCCATTCACTATGTTCCGAACAATAATCTGCATAGGGAGCAAGTAAAATCCATTTCTGGTTCTTAGGGCGATTCTTTGCATTCTTCAAAAGCACAAACGCCCCGAAGCCCCATCCTACAACGGTAGATGCCTCGGCAAGACCATCCAATTCATAGAGATTATCAAGAACAGAAACCATTTTTTCATAGGTAACAAACTGATGATCCGCGTCAGGCGCAACGCCCATAAGATCATCTTCCCAAATCCCCATATCCGAGGCAAAATCCGGAAGCCATATCCACTTTTCGTTCATAACGTGTTCCTAGAATTCTGTTCGTAATACACTTCTAAATATACAGAGTTTTTTCTGAATAGAACACTTATCTCAAAAAAAAATTAATTTCTTTCGTTTTTCTTATTCCAAGAAAGAATATTCCATTTTAGAAGATACGAATAAATTTTACAGTAAAAATTCGTATGAAAAATAATGTTCACGCTATCCTTTTTTAAAATAAACATTATATTTTCAAAGTGATGTTTCAATTAAGGCGACTATCTATCCGTATTACACTCCTTTGCCTGAGTCTTACACTCGGAGCACTGGCTGAAACATCTTTTGAATCGCAAACATTTCCGCAAAGGCCTAGTGAAAGTCAGATTTACGACGACAACCACTTACTTAACGCATCTGAAACACAACTTTTTAACAACCTCGCCTACAAATTCCAGCAAGAAACAGGGATTGAACTCACCTGTGTGCTTGTAGACGACATCGGACACGCCAACCAATTCGAAAAAGGGGACAAGTACGCCAAGTACACGGCCGAACAATGGAACCTCGGCAAAGAAAATGGTGAAGGCATCATGATCTTTGTCGCCCAAAAGCAACGTTGGAAAAACATTGTCGTCACCCCAGGCCTAGAAAAAATCTACAGCGAAAAAAATCTCGCCAAGATTCAACAAAAGACACTCCTCCCCGCCTTCCGCGAAAACAATTACAGCGAAGGAATTCTTTCGCTTTCATACGCACTTGCTAAAATGGGAGCAAAAGCCAAAGGCAAATCTCTTGGTATCGACGAAACCCCATACAAGCTCCGCGAAAATAGTGTTTCGTCACTCATGATTTTATTTATTCTCTTTGTTTCGTTCATGCTTTTAATGGCAAAATTCAGCGGCGGACGCGGAAATGGTATTTTCTGGTTCCTGTTCGGAGGCGCCATCAAGAACAAAAAGAAAGACGAACCCGAAATCGGATTCGGCGGCGGATTCGGAAGCAATCCGCGTGGTTTTGGCGGTGGGTTCGGAAGCGGTTTTGGCAACAGCGGATTCGGGAACAGGGATTCCTGGTGAGGTGATTATGAAAAAGAACCTAAGCATCGTAGAACTTCAAAGGTCCAACTGGCCGGGCATGCTACAGCAAGCCCTGGGCGACAACCTGATTTCGGCGTTCCTGCACGGAGATTGCCTAGTCGAAGGATTCAACGCACTCGAAAGACCTTGGACCGTAAGCTTTATCTTGCGTGACAATTCTACTGCAAGCATCAAGCCTCTGCAAGATCTTTTACGCGAAGCCAAGAAAGAAAACATCGAATTCCGTTACTTCTTTACGCTTAAAGAAATCCAGACCTCCGAAGACGTATTCCCGCTCGAATTCTTGCATATCGCAAACAGGAATGTGGCACTCGCTGGCGCAAAACCGCTGCCCAATTACCAGCCGAATGCAGAATGCCTGCGCCTTGAATGCGAACGCGAACTGCGCGGGCTCTTGATTCACCTGCGCGAAGCCTACATTTACTTACAGCAAGACCGCAATCCGCTCGGATTCTTCGCCCGAGCAAACGCGACATTACTGCCGATTATGTACGGGGTTTACTACCTGATTCACAAGACTTACCCCGAAAACCACCAGCAAATCTTTAATGCCTACCCCGCACTCCGTGCACCAATCAGTAGCAGGAACGAAAAGGCATTCATCGAAAGCATAAATAGCTATATTGCGACCGTCACAGAAATCGTAAACCAGGTCGACACCATGGATGCGGTTTAACGCGGGAAAACTAAATGATTTGCAACAGCATTTTAGGCACCATTCACCATGGTACCTACAAGAAAGTTATCGACGTTCCGTTCGAACGCCACGAGCTCAAAGAGCATTCTATTCGCCGCATCGCCCGTGATGGCGTAGAAATTGAAATCGACATCAACGAAGACATGCAAGAAGGCGATATTCTCGTCGAAACGGACCATTACGTGTACGCCGTCAAAATCTATGTGCCCAAGCCCCCAAAAGAAAACCTTGACCCTGTAAACAAGGTCAAGCATTATCTTTAGCATCACATTTTTAATCCGCGATAGAGCCGAGCAGTCTTTGTGAGCAACAAACCCCAAGCGTTAAGCTGGGGCGGTTGCGAGAGCGAGGCGATATCACATTTTTAATCTGCGATAGAGCCGAGCGGTCTTTTAACGTCCGAGCATTTTCCCGTTGAGAGTTGCAATCCAATGCTTGTTCATCGCCTTGGCCGGAATTCTCATTGTCGTAAGCCCCTTATTGATACGGGTCTTAAACAACACAGCGCCATTCAAGTCTATGAGGGCAAAGGTTCCGCCCAGGCTTGTTTGAATTTCAAGAGATTCGCCGTTTACTGTAAAGAAGTTCGTCGGAGAAAGTCTGCTGAAATCATCCAAACCGACATTCATCGGAGGGGGGTCTGTCTTGTTTTTTTCGTCGCTCTTCCAGTCCGGATCATGAATCACGGGTTCCGTTACAATCGGATTGGCCGGTTCCGAGAATCCGAGTTGCTGGTCCATCCAGGCAATTCTTTCTTTCATTTTCTTACGAAGATGTTCAAATTCGCCATCCCAAGTAGTAGCATTATAGCCGCCCATAGCCATTCCAAAGCCGCCACTCTGGCTGTTGCAGTACTTCATCGGCTCCGGGTCAGTATCGTTTTGGCCACTAGCCTTGCCCAAGTTCGGCCAACGCTTGAAGTTTCTGTCGGCAGCGTTCTTCAAATAGATTTTCATGGAATCCAAGTATGCATCCATCGTCTTGGTGTGCCATACACCGCTACGGAGTTCCGCCCAGCGCTTCTTCAGTTCGCTCTGGTAATGGCTGTCTTTCCACATTCCCAAAAGCCAGTTCGGAGCTTTCAGAGAGCTTCCCATACCCCACATGCCACCGTTGCCTGATTTCTGGCTATTTTCGATTTGCCAACCGGTGACGCCGGAACTTCCAAAGCCGTTTCCACCGCCGCCAAAGCCCCACATACCACCCTGGCCGCCTTGGCCACCGCCATTTTCAGGCTGGCTTCCGTTACTCATGGCAAGGTTAAAGTCCCATGCCGGGCCAAGCGTCACCTTACCGCCCTTACTGTCCTTGGGCTTGTGCAAGAAGAAACTGCACCAGTAAGAGTCCGCATTGTTGGTAATTTCTTCGTGCAACACGTAATCGAGTGCCGAAGTCATGTCCACATAGTTTTCGTATCCGCTACCGTTCTTGCCGTTCTTGAACAAGCCTTCAAGATCGTTCAGGTATTTTTTCAGGTATTCTTCCTGGGCCTTCTGGATATTTTCCTTTTTCGGGTAATGCAAAATGACGTTCAGGCCGTCCGAAGTATTAAAGCCTTCCTTTTCGATGGGACCGCTGCCTGCACCACCCGTATTGGTACCCGTCTTGTCGAATGCCCAAATGTAACCGCCGGTAACGCTGTCGCCCGCGACATCGGTTTCTTTAAGCTTGCTCACGTTTACACGATACTTGCCACGCTTAATCTTTTCGAGAAGCACGTACACACCGCGATAAACACCGTTGATGTACAAGTCAAAATGTCTGCTACGGGGGCTATAATGCCCGGCCTGCCTAAAGAGCCAATGGGCAAGCGCATTACGCATCATACTCTTGTCTACATACGGACCGTGGAACACCCAGTCGTCTCCAGGAGGGAGCCCAAACAGGCTCACGTCCATGCCTTCGCCTTTTTCGTCGCGGACTTCCACGCCGTAACCCGGTTTCGGGAACAAGGCAGAAGATTGACCTCTAACCTTGATGCCAATATCGTAAAGGGTACCCTTGGCACTGTCAGCCACATTGTTCGTCTTACCATCCAACACACGCATGGTTGCCGGAATCTTTTCGGTGACATTCTTGTCAAGGCATTTCTGCTTGGTGTCAACGAAAATAATAGGCAGATCATAGGTCTGTGCAAAGGAGAAAGACGCCAAAAGCGCCGTGCCAGATATAATTTTAGCCCAATAGCCCATATAGTGCCTCCAACTATCTATTGTAAAAATAGATTCAAATGTGTAAGAATTTATGTTAATTTTAGTTAATGTGTTGTGCAATTCAACAACACTCCAACTGCAAAAAACGCGCTATTTTTAACAGAATCAAGGCTTTATTAAGCCATTTTAAAGCATTTTTCACACATTTCGCACACACAGTCAAAACCATATTTTCGTTTAAGAAGTGTGTAAAAATAAAAATATCCACCATGGACAAATCTCAACGCAAGCATTTCATCGCCTAAATAATACCTTCTGCAACCAAAGTTCCCGATTATTCATCCAATAAGCATAAAATTTTTATATAATAATGTAAACCTTAGGCTACAGGAGGTAAACATGTTTACCGAATCAAAAGCACAAAAATGTTTTGCGATTCCGTTTGCGGTCAAGCACGCTTGGCTGTGGATTTTTCTCGCGGTCGTTTTATGCCTTCCGAGCACGACACGCGCAAATGAAAGATTTACTCCCGCGGAACTCGACACACTCGTTTCAACCATAGCATTGTACCCCGACCCACTCCTGGTACAAGTGCTCGCCGCCTCGGTCCATGGCGATGAAATCCCGGGAGCCGCGGATTGGGCAAACCAACACAAGCATCTCAAAGGTCAAGAACTAGCCGACCGAATCGAGTTTGAAGACCTTCCCTATGACGAAAGCGTTCAAGCCCTGATTCCTTTCCCGACCGTGCTTGCCACCATGGCCAAATACCAAATATGGACAGACCAGTTGGGCGACGCTGTTGCTACCCAAAAAGAAGAAGTGATGGACGCCGTTCAGCGTATGCGTAATGCGGCCTATAATTATGGTCACTTACAAAGTAACGAACATGTAAAAGTCATCAAAGAAAAGACGATTATCATCGAACCGGTTCAAAAAGAATACGTTTACGTTCCGGTATACAACCCGCACGTCGTTTTCTACGCTTATTCCAACGGATACCCGGGACTGCGTTACCGCTACGGAGTCTGGCTGGGAGCCTATTACGATTCCTGGGGTTGGGGAACCAGCCGTTTTGAATGGGACACGCACCTGATTTACGTACACGATTATCGTTGGTACCATAACAGGCCTCGCCCGCACCATCCGCTCCGCCACCACAATCCGCCTCCTCCCCATAGGTACCACAGCGCACCTTCCCCGAGGCACGACCACCATATGGCACCCCCTCCGCCAAGACATGACCACCACGCAGTTCCCCCTCCGCCAAGACATGACCACCACGCAGCTCCCCCTGCGCCAAGACACGACCATCATGCGGCACCTCCTACACCAAGACATGACAATCACATGGCTCCTCCGCAGCCTAGGCAACACGACACATACACTCAGCCTTCTAGCAGGCCGACCAAGGTCCCCATGAGCCATGATAACGCGCCGAGGTCTAAAGCCGAAATCGAACGTTCAGTCATACACTCGGACAAGAGAGTTACAGTCAGATCGTCCAACAACAACTGGCAAGACGATTACAACAACCAGGGAAACAATCAAGGTTATGGTAACGCAAGGGATTCTCATAGCAGCCCGAGGCATTACGACGATTCCCACAACAGCAGCCGAAGCCATGGCGACAACGGTCATAACGGTAACAGCCGCGGTGGCTTTAGCAAAAGTATGAGACGATAATCCACATCTTTAAGATGTGCAAACATTCATGAAATCTTTATTCAGCATTCTACCCGTAGCCTTTTTACTCGCCGCTTGTGGCGGGAAAGGCTCTACTGACGCATCGACCGATTCGGATCACGATTCCAAGAATAATCCCCAATATTCGCAATACCCCTGTAAGACAGCCTTAGAGGGGGTTATTGTATATCTAAACAAAGAGAAAGTTGGCTACATATGCCAAGATGAGTATTGGGTTGACTATGAAGATCAGGAGCTGTTTTCAAAACTTGAAAATGGACCCGCCTGTACCGACATAGATAAAATCGCCGTCATTTCCAACAGGACATCGCACACTACCATTGTCTGCCATGACCGCGACTGGTTCTTCGGTGACGAATAACCATTTTACTATATTTTCCAGCGTTAAAAACTAAAGGATTAACCATGGAAATCCCCGAATCTTCGAATTTTGTACAGGACATTATCGTTAACGACCTCGCCACGGGCAAGCGCAAGAGCGTGCACACCCGTTTCCCGCCGGAACCGAACGGATACATTCATATCGGACACGCAAAGTCCATCTGCCTGAACTTCGGTACGGCAAACAAGTACAAGGACTTCGGTGGCGTTACGAACCTGCGCTTTGACGATACGAATCCCACTAAAGAAGATGTGGAATACGTCGATTCCATCCGCGAAGACGTGAAGTGGCTCGGCTTTGAATGGAAGGGCGGCGAATACTTCGCCAGCGACTACTACGACCAGATTTACGCCTTTGCCGAAAAGCTGATTGAAATGGGCAAGGCTTATGTGGAAGACCTGACCCGCGACGAGATGCAGGAATACCGTGGCAACGATGCCGGTAAGCCGAGCCGTCCGAGCCCCTACCGCGACCGCAGCGTCGAAGAGAACATGAAGCTCTTCCGCGAAATGCGCGACGGCAAGTATGCCGACGGTGAAAAGTGCCTCCGTGCCAAGGTGGACCTTTCTAGCCCGAACATGAACATGCGCGACCCGGTCATCTACCGCATTAAGCACTGCACCCACCACCGCACCGGTGACAAGTGGTGCATCTACCCGATGTATGACTTTGCCCACCCGCTCAGCGACTGGATCGAGGGCATTACCCACTCCATCTGTACGCTTGAATTTGAAGCTCACCGTCCGCTGTACGACTGGTTCCTGATTGAACTGGGCCTCGATAACCGCCCGCAGCAGATTGAATTTGCCCGTTTGAACCTCACCTACACCATGATGAGTAAGCGTAAGCTCTTGGAACTGGTGCAGACGAAGGCCGTGATGGGCTGGAACGACCCGCGTATGCCGACCGTTTGCGGTTACCGCCGCCGCGGCTTTACCCCGAGTTCCATCCGTGAATTCTGCGACCGTATCGGCGTTTCCAAAGCCGACTCCATGGTCGATGTGAACTTGCTCTACTTCTGCATCCGCGAAGAATTGAACCAGACCGCCAACCGCGTGATGGCCGTGATTGATCCGGTCAAGCTCGTGATTGACAACTGGGAAGCCGGCAAGGTCGAAATGATCGAAGTGGAAAACAACCCGAACGATCCGAACGCCGGTACGCGCCAAGTTCCGTTCAGCGGAGAACTCTACATCGAAGCCGACGACTTTATGGAAGAACCGCCCAAGAAGTACTTCCGTTTAAAACCCGAAGGCGAAGTCCGCCTGAAGGGCGCTTACTTCGTGACCTGCAAGAGTGTCGAAAAGGACGCCGATGGCAAGGTGAAGGTGATTCACTGCGTCTATGACCCGCAGAGCAAGGGTGGTGAAACTCCCGATGGCCGCAAGGTCAAGGGCACCATCCACTGGGTTTCCGCCGCTCACGCCGTGGACGCCGAAGTACGCCTGATCGACAACCTCTTCACACTCGAAGATCCGGCCGCAGTTCCCGAAGGCGAAGACTGGCACGACTACCTGAACCCGGAATCCATGGTCATCAAGCAGGCCAAGGTGGAACCGAGCCTCGCCAACGCAAAGCTCGAAGACCGCTTCCAGTTCATGCGTCAGGGTTACTTCTGCCTCGACAGCGAGGATTCCAAGCCGGGTCACTTGGTGTTCAACAGAACGGTTGGTCTGAAGGATAGTTTCAACCCGTCGAAGTAATTCGAGACTACAAACAAATTAAAAAGAACGTTCCGGAGCGATTCCGGGGCGTTTTTTCGTGCATTTTGCACTTTTAAGTACCCTTTTGTAAATAAAAAAGCTACATTCAGTATGATAAAGCATCTGAGGCGCTTATGGAAAATGCAAAAAAGACCATTAACCTGTTCCTCAAGAACAAGTTTAACAGCGTAAACGAACTGAAAGCCGAATTGTACAAGGCTGGTGTTGCCGCCATGGAAGAAGGCTGGACGTTCATGGACGCCAGTTTCCAGCTAGGCGGCAAGGCCCGCGACGACGGCATGGACGGCGAAGAGGTCGAACAGACTCTTCGCCGTGCGTTCTCCGCTGAAAAACGCACCACGGAACGCCCAGAAGAAAAGCCTGCAACGCAGAACGCCCAACCGGCTGCGGAAGGCGCCATGCCCCAGACACAAGCTGCGGCCGCCCCGCAGACAGTTGCCATGCCGATTATCACCCCGCTGTCGGCAAACATGATTTCCATGGAACAGATGCTTGCCATGGGCCTCGATACTCAATCCTTGGAATTGTTGCAAAACTTCAAGATTGACCCCGAAGCACTTTCCATTCCTTGGCCCGCAGCAGACTGGCGTAAAGACTTAGCCAAACTTTTGGAAGCGACTTTTGATCCCGAAGAAACGATTTCGTTCAAGGTTTCAAACACTCCCGAAACAACCGAAGAACTTGTATCGAACATTATCGGGCAAGATGACTCTATCAAGAAAATCATGAAGAGTCTCGACAGTCCCGAAGGCGCCCTATTGTGCATTAACGCCGTAAAGGGCGGCGACGACGTCACAGATGAATCTTTCCGTTACCGCTATGTGGTAGTCGACAACCCCAAGATGTCCTTGGCCAAGCAGCTCGCCTACTACAAAGCCTTGAACTTGCCCTGCGCAGCCCTCGTGAACACTGGCGCAAATTCAGTGCAGGCTTGGGTAAAGATTTTTGCAAACGACGAAGAAGAATACAACGAACGCGTAGACTTCCTTTTCAAGACACTTGATTCCCAAGGATTCAAGGTCGACCCGAGCAACAGCAACCCGCACATGATGGTGCGTATGCCGGGCGTGCTCCGCGGCGGTAAGCAGCAATACCTGATTGGCCTGGAACAAGGTGCCAAGAACTTTAAGGAATGGCAAGAATGGGTGGAATATTCTTTGGACGGAAAACCGCTCATTGAACTGGCTAGCGACACCGAAGAAGCCCCCAAGAAAGACCAGACCATTGTCGAAAACATGCTCCGTGCGGGTGAATTCTTCTTGTTCACCGCACCTCCGAAGAGCGGTAAGTCTCTTGCGCTCATGGATTTAGGCCTATCCATTTGCTACGGCGAAGACTGGTTCGGCAATTCAACGTCTTCTAGCGACGTGTTGTTCATCAACTTCGAACTGACCAAGTCTGTGTTCCTGAACCGCCTTTACCTATTGGCCGGCAAGCGCAACTTGAACGCCAGCACCCCGAAATTCGGTTTCTTGAACTTGCGCGGTACGGCTCTTTCACCGATTGAAACAGCCCAGCTCATTGCAAAGCGTATTCAAGGTGCCAAGCGACTCGAAAACCATGATTACCGCGTCGTTGTCATCGACCCGATTTCGGCCGTATTGCACAATCCGAAGTCTACACGCTTGAATGGAGCCCCGCACCAGATTTTGATGCAGATGGTCGACACCATTATCGCCCTCACAGGGTGCGCCGTAGTGTCGTCTTGCAACATTGATGAATACCCCTACCTCGAAGCCCGCGCCGACTCGCTTATCAAGCTTTCGCCGGTGGAAGGCAGCCTGAACCTTTACCAGATTAATGGAACATTCCGCGAATTCCCGAAGATGCTCGCCCGTGAATGCTCCTGGATTTACCCGAGATTCCTTGTATAGCACGAGCCTGCGGCCCTTTGAGCAAAGAGGTCGCAACTACGTTGCTTTGAGGCATGAGTTTATAATGAAGAACGAAAGAATGAAGAACAATTTTAAAGGTACAAACAATCGCGCACGCGGAAATTCCTTGCGTCGCGGCAAAGAACAGACGGAAACCCCGAAAGAAGAAAAGCCGGTACGTAAAGCTCCGGTGACATTCGAAGACATTAAGCAACAGCTCGCCGCCTGGGTTGAAAACGAACATATTCCCGGAAAATTTCAGGCATGGTTTACGGCTGATGCAATACCGGATCACGCAGATTGGCGCATTCTAAAGACTTACCGCGGCAAGCAAGAAATTTTCACAATCGAAGCACCTGCCCGCGGCATGGAAGCCCCCGAACTTGTGACCCGCGTTTTTGAACAAATCAAGAAAGAGCACTTGCATATCTTTAAGAAGGCTCTTCGCCAGATTTGGTTCCGCGCCGTTGGTGACGGACGCTACGCCATGCTTGTACAAGTAAACCTGAAGGGCCGATTCTCAGCCCACGGTTACAAGACTTTCATTGATTTCGTACAAAGAAACTGTCCTGAAGTTATCAGTTGCCACCACATTCAATGCTTGCCCGACCAGCCTTTTGATCCGGCAGGAACTATTCCGATGAAGGTCGAAGCCAAGAGCGCCTTCGGTAGCGACTTTATGCCAATAGGCGAAACTGGAATCAGCATGCATGTGCTGGATTGGACGCCGCGTATTCACGACGCCTGGATTGGCCTCCCGAAACGTATCGAAGATGCAATCCACCCGAATGCAGAAGACAGCTTCTTTGAATTCTATTCCGGAAGTTCTTTTGTAAGCGCCATGCTTGCAAACCGATTCAAACGCGTTGTTTCGATGGATTGCCGCGAATATGCCATGATGTCTTCGCGCTTGAATGCTCGTAACGCCTTGGATGACAACATGAAATTCATCCGCAGTCATGTAGAGCAGGAATTTTTCGGCAAATTCTTCAGCAAGCCCGAAAACGAAGGCCGTTGGACATTCTATTTCAACCTGCCCGGCGACGAACCATTGGCACAGGGAGTTGCTCAAGCTGCAGCCCTTTCGAGACCGGAACGAATTCTTTTGCAGACATCGAACCTTGAAGTAGCGGCACGCACCATCAAGCAATTCAGGAATGAAGGCTACATGCTGCGTAAGAATATCCCGCTTTACCTGGAACCCGGTTCTGGAAAATTCGAGATTCTGTTCCTGTTCGTGCCCGACCGAGTAGGCGTTTTAGGGCAGAATCCGGCTCAAAAACAGCGTTCTAGGACCATTCAGCGCCCACAAGAACGCGTTTCTGGCCGAAAAACGCAAGAAATTCCGCATTTTAGTCAAAAAAGCCCTTCTTTTAAGCAAAGAAAAGGTTAAATTATTGATATAACAGTCTTTAAGGGATTATTATGCGACTTTTAAAATGTGCATCCATCTGTCTGGGTCTTTCGGCATTGTTGGCGTCTGCCTACATTGTTAAGGAAGGCGATACCCTTTGGGACTTGAGTGACGAATTCCTCAAGGACCCTTTTGCCTGGCCAGACCTTTGGGAAAATAACCGCCACATCGAAGACCCGCACTGGATTTATCCGGGCGACTCCATTTACCTGGGCGATTCAATTCGCGAAGGCAATGTGTTGCAGGTCGAAAAGAAGAGCAAATATCCCTGTAATGCATCTATTTCGGACTCCGCTCTCCCGAAGGGCAAGGGTCTGACGGTTGCCAACGCAGGCTGTGACGACGGCGACGAACGCAATAGCGATTTCGAAGGTATGCTCGGCAACCTGCGCGATAAGGACAAGAAGGCCGTCAAGAAGGCCAAACCCAGCGACGAATACTATTATAAGCAGCGTCCGGCACCCAAGATTTTCAACGGCTATTACCAGATTCACGCGCCCGAAATCTATACGCTCGATTCCTTGAAAAAAGACAAGCGCTTTATTTCCATTAAATCGGGCGAAAAGAAGGAACCCCTGATTCACATGCCTGAAACGGAAGTGGTCGTGGGTATCGGTAAGAAAACTGACGCCAATCTGAAGCGTGGCGACCTCGTGGAAATCGTTGATGCTAAAGCAATTAACGTTCCGGCAGCCAAGGGCAGCAGCTTTGACCGCTATGCCTTGCTCCGCCTTGCTGGCATTGCAAAAATCACCGCCATCGGTGACACGCTTTCTCGCGCCAAGATCGTAACGAGCTTCCGCGAAATCAAGATTCACCAGGCCAAGGCAAGACTCAAGCAGCCGCTCAAGACCATCAATGTGTCCGGCTATAGCAAGGTCAAGGAAGCCAAGTTGGACGATTTGGCCATGATCCGCTATTCCATGGACCCGATGCTGATTATCGGCGCATTCTCGTATGTGCTTGCTGATAAAGGCATTAACGAAGGTTACAATACTGGTGACGCGGTCGCTATTTGGGAAGAAGACAAGACTGATGAATCGCTCCCGCCCCGCCTGATTGGCCGAGGCATCATTGCCAGAGCTGCTGACAACGAATCGAGCATTCTCATTCGCGAACTCTATTCCAACAGCAGAAGAATTGAAGTTGGACACAGGGTATCGGTGACCCACCGTGCGCAGATTGTCAAGTAAGAGAATCGCACCAAGCCTACAAGTTCTATAAGGACTGGCAATGCAGGTTTCACGTAATAATCTGCTGTTCGTCCTATTGTTTGCGGGAGGAATTGTCCTCCCGACGGCGATTCTTTCTTTCTTAAGCTTTAGGAACATCCAAAACGAGATTTACCTTTCGCAAAAGAACTTCGACGAAAACCTGAATGCATTCCAAAGCGAAGTCGAAGAAGCGATTGAAAAGGAACAATCCAAAATTTACCAAGAGACCAAAGCGGCCTCATTGTTCTTGTACGAACAGCCACAAGGGCTTTTGGACTTCGGGCATGCGGCTGAATTCAAGTCTGTCGAAGGTCTAGACGCCATATTCCTGTTCAATAACGGAAACTTGATTTACCCGGACATGACGTCCAAAAAATTTTTCAAGTCTTCCAATTTTTCAAATAGCGTACCTTCGCTCCTTGACAAAAAACTTTATCAAGTAGAAACCAGCGGTTTAAAGGACAGCGTTGCCCAAAAGATTTATCTGGAACAGCGGTCCCGGAGTCTTAGACCCACCAGCTTTTTCTTTGAATCCAAAGAAGAACAAGTCCAGAATATTCTGGGGCTGATTCGTTTCTACTACAAGAACAAGAAGTATGACGAAGCATTACACCTGCTCGAAATTCTTGAAAACAACCCGCACCAGCAGGGCTACCTACATGCCGACTTGACCTACGCCGTCTACATGCTCCACTTTGAAATTCTCGTATTCCAAAGAAAGCATCAAGAAGCGCAGGACTACTGCCTTTCTGTTTTAGCTCAATTTTTAGACAAGCAGAACATCGACGACATATCTTCGTCCAGGTACTTCTTTGAATCGGCATTCACGCAAATTCTTTCGTTTGAAAGTCTCTCGCAGGAAAAGCGCGAAGCCTTTTGGAACCTGCGCGAAAACTTCAACCGCCAGTTGGGGTACATGGACATTCTTTTCTACAACAAGGACTTGTTCCACGAAATCTTAAACGACGATGTTTCTTCGAAAGAAGGCATTCTTTACAAGAATACCGAAGAAATTACCTTGTTTAAAATGTCTTACCCATACCTTTCGGGCGACCAAGTAGTAATTGCGGTAATCAACAAAGACGCCTACAAAGCAAGACTGCTGAACAAGATTAAAACGGTCATACAGAGTTACAAGAACATTCCGTTCTCTATTACCGAAAACAGCGACAAACTTGTTATAGGTGAAATCCCGGAAGGGGCTCCGATTATCGCACAACACTACATTTCCGAAGCGTTCGAATGGGAATTTACCTTGTACGAAAAAGACATGCAGGACATTCATAAAGAAACTAGACACCGCATGTTCTTGATGTACGGACTCATGCTGTTTGCGCTGATTACCGTCATTTTCGGTTCGTTCTTCATGTTCAGATTCATTACGCAGGAACGCAAGCTCTTGGCCATGAAGGCAAACTTCTTGTCTAGCGTTTCGCACGAACTGAAAACTCCGCTGACATCCATCAAGATGTTTGCCGAAATGATGGCCCGCGGGCGCTTACAGCGAGCTGAAAAAGTGCAGGAATATTCAACCCTGATTGGTAAAGAAGCTTCAAGACTCGAAAACCTGATTGGAGCCATTCTGAATTACACGCGCATGGAACACGGAACAGGCGCTTTCAAGTGGGAAAAACTCGACTTCTCGATTTGCGCCAAAAAGGTCTTTAACGCTGTTGAAGATATCGGTGTCGAAAAAGGACTTACCTTCTACACGCATTTTGAGCCCAACGTTTTTGTAATGGGCGACTACACAGCGCTTTACAGTTTAGTGCAGAATCTAATCGATAACGCAATAAAGTACACTAATGCTCCCGGCGACATTCATGTTGAAGTCAAGAGTGACAGTGAGTGGGTCATATTCTCGGTAGCAGACACCGGAATTGGCATTGCGGCATCTGAGCAAAAAAATATATTTAATGATTTTTATAGAGTGGGTGACGAAATGACCCGCAGCACCAAGGGGTCGGGACTCGGCCTTGCAACCGTCAAACGCGTTGCCGAAACACACAAGGCAACCATTTCGCTGGTCAGCAAACCCGGGAAAGGATCTACGTTTATCGTCAAGTTTAAAAAGGCAGAATAACCATGAATTTCAAAATACTCATCGTAGAAGACGAAGAAATCATCCGCTTGGGCCTCCAAGATAATTTTGAAATGGAAGGCTATGTCGTAGAAACCGCCTGCGATGGTGAAGAAGCAATTGCCAAGGCTGATTCTTACCAGCCGCATTTGGTGCTTTTGGACTTGATGATTCCGAAAAAGAGCGGCTTTGAAGTTTGCCGCTATATCAGAAACAAGCATCCGGATACCTATATCATTATGCTCACGGCAAAAACCGAAGAAACGAGCAAGGTGGCTGGACTTGAAATGGGTGCCGACGACTACGTGACCAAGCCGTTCTCGATTCTGGAACTTTTGGCCCGCGTCAAGGCATTCCGACGCCGCATTGAACCGCAAAGTGGCAACAACTCGGTTCAGGTTCCTGAAATTCTTGAATTTGCAAACATCAGCATTAACGTCAAGAAGTTTGAAGCAACCAAGGGCGGCATTCCTCTGGACTTGACCACCCGCGAATACCTGATTATGAAATATTTCTGGGCACATCGCGGCGAAGTCATTCTGCGCGAATCCCTGCTCAAGGAAATCTGGGGCTATACCGACGAAAACATGCCTTCTACCCGTACGGTCGACAACCACATTGCAAACCTTCGCCGTAAAATAGAAGACGATTTGGACAACCCTAAGTTTATCATTTCTGTTAGAGGCGCCGGATACAAGTTTGATGCATAAATGAAACAGATAGGAACAAACATAAGGCTTTTGCAATTACGCACGGCAATTACGCTCGTGTGGTTATGCGGGCTTGTTTCTTTCGCTTTTGCAGAGAAAATGGAAACAAGCATTCAAGAAGCACTTTATCTGTTTGAAATGAAGGGCGAAACGGCAGACGCCATCAAGATGCTTGAAAAAGCTGCCATGCAGGGCGACGAAGACGACAAGGAAAAAGCCTATTTCTATCTGGGAAAAATTCAGGAACTTGCCGGCAACAAGACATCGGCAAACTTTTACTACGAGCAAAGTCTAGCCAGGACGAATGAAGTTGCCAAAGCCTACTGGCTTTCGGAACGCGAAAGCGCAACCAGCAGCAAGCCCGAAGCGCTACTGAGAGCACCGCTCCAGTTGAAGAGTCCTATTTTAAGAACCTTCGGAAAAGATCCGACCTTTTTGCTTTTACGCGACGGCACGATTAGCAAAATCGTAGATGACCGCGTCGAAAACATTACTGTCGCTCCCGCCAACAAGCAAATTTTCAATATCGACCGTCAAGGAATCTGGTATCAGCCTATTGACCAGGACAGCCTTGTTTTTAAGGCTTTATATGCCAGCAGCCCCAGCAAGAGTTTCCCCATTACAGACATTACGCACCTCTTGATTGACGGAAACAGGGCGATTGTCCAAGGCGAAAAACAGCTTTCCATTTTAAATAACAAGCGCATTGTAACGCAAATCGCTGACAAATACAACGGCTGCGTTCCGGAAGGCTATTTTGCTCCGACTAACGAATTTGTCTTGAATTGCACCGACAACGCGCTCCATTTTATTTCGCCCGAAGACGGATCGACTAAAAAATCCATTGCCCAATTTGACGTAATTAGAAGTGTTCTTATTGACAAGAACATGCTATTCCTGGTTTCGGGCAATTACCTATATGGCTACATTCCTAAAGCAAGAATTTCTCCCCTTTGGAAAATTTCGGTCAGCAATATCGAAACAATGTTCTCTTTCGAGAAAAGCCTTGTCCTACTTGAAGCTTCCGGAAGAATTTCGCTGATTGACAAAAAAACAGGCCTTATCCGAAAGACAATCCGAAGCGAAGCCTCTTCTGTTTATCCGCTCGCAAAGGGAACTCTCGGGCTATTCTCTAGCGAAGGCGCCATTACCGCGGTTGACACCGTGCTCAACCCTTTGTGGCATTTCAATTTTGCAAAGCCGATTGAGCAATCCCCCATTTACACTAACGGGAATCTCTATCTGTATTTTGGCGACCGAAAACTAGTTTCGCTTTCACCGCATTACTACGGGAAAAAGATTCTGCTCTCTGAAATTATGGCAAGACAGGCAGCCGAAATCACCGAGCACGAAGAATGGGAAGACCTGCCTCCCGTTTTAGATTCGCTTTTCAAACTGGAACCGGGAAATGCCGAGGGGTGGTTCTTCAAAGCACTTTATCTCGAACAAAATAAAGGAAGTGACCGAGACAAACAGAAAGCCTGGTCCGAGGCCGTCCGACTTTCAAGTAGCAATCCGCAAGCGACACAGCTAATTTTAAACCGATTCAGCAAGGCCATTGGCGCAAAATTCGTAACGTTACTGCCGATTTCGCCCAAGACCCGTTACCCGCAATTCTTTAGCAGCAAGAAAATGCTGTACACGATCGACCCTGCAGCAGACAGATTGCTGTGCATTAACGCTGAAACAGGCGAACTGCGCTGGTCAAAATACATTGGAACACTCGACAACAGCCCCGTTATCGATAACGATGAAAACACCCTCGTTATTGCCTCGGGTTACAACATTTTCATTTACGACTTGAACAAGGATACCTCTCCCGCCTCCTTGCAGCTTCCGGGAAAGGCATTCAAGATGAATGTTACCGAAGACGCCATTTACGTTTCTACCTGGAACGGATTCTTGCTCAAAATCCAGAAACCCGACAATAAACT
Organism: Fibrobacter sp. UWB10; assembly: GCF_900182935.1. Classification (NCBI taxonomy): domain Bacteria; kingdom Pseudomonadati; phylum Fibrobacterota; class Fibrobacteria; order Fibrobacterales; family Fibrobacteraceae; genus Fibrobacter; species Fibrobacter sp. UWB10. Next base: position 54,372 of record NZ_FXUE01000001.1, read on the forward strand.
CGCTTGGTCCAGAAAGATATTCTCTGTCCCGTTCCTGCATACCAAATCGGACAAGACAATTTTTGCATGTAACCTCGAAGGAGAACTCGTTTCCCTTGATGACGAAGCCGGACAGACCCAAGAAAATTCTGCTCGCAAGATTCCTGGCCAGGTTTCGCACATGCTCAGCGCAGATTCCATTATTACGGTCGCAAGCGGAAACAAGCTTTATCTATTCAACCAAAAGAAAAAGGATACCCCGCCGCTGCAGATTCTAATGGAAAACGACGTTTCTTCGCTGCAAGTGATTTCTGATGCGGGCGAAAGAAAAATCCTTGTCGGACTTTCGGATCAATCCTTCTTGCTCTACTCTGAAGCAGGCGCCCCTCTGTGGAAATTTAACGGCAAGAACGCTGTATTCCCCAAGCCCTTTGTCAAAGATGGTTTTGCCTGGATAGACCAAGGAAACGAAGTCATTGGAATCTCTTTAAAGACCGGAAAGAAAGAAAGAAAATACAGTACTCCAGGTGGAGCAGGCACACCGTTTATACTAAATCATACTTTGTTCAGTGCCTCTCCAAAGCGCTTGTTGTACGGATTCACTCTATAGTCTAGAAATATGCCCTAAAACAGCATATTTCTGCATCTTGTAAACAAATTTTGGTGGTTTTTTTGTTAAAAACACACTAAATTTATGATATGGTTTACAGGATTACAAAGAAGACTTTGGGAAACATCATGAAAATACGTGCAAGGCAAATATTCACCCTGGCAACAGCCCTAGGCTGCGTTTTCACCGTTGGTTGCAACGAAGAAACTAAGCCCACCGCCGATAAGATCCAGTCGGAATACGATCGCAGCGAAACCCTGTACATCGGAGGCTTTGACTGGACTCCGCCATCTTCGTTTAATCCGTTGGATTACAACCCCAACTTCCCTATCGATGGCAATTGCCGTATTACCTACGAAGCTTTGCTCGCTTACAACCAGTTAAGCGGCGAACTCGAACCCATGCTTGCTGACAGCTACAAGAGCGACGAAAACAAGATTACAGTCCATCTTGATCCTAAGGCAAAATGGAGTAACGGAACCCCCGTTACTGTCGAAGATGTTCTTTACACATTCAAGATTGACTCCCTGCTTCCTACGCCGCGCCATGACAACTGGCAATTCCTGAGCCAAATTACCGACGACGGTAACAACAACATTTCTTTCCATTTCAGCAGCAACAAGAATCCCTTGATTATCTTGAATGCTCTTGCTGAAACATCTATTCTGCCGAAGGCCGTATTCGAGCCGCTCGTCCAGGGGGCGAAGTCCGGTAAGAGCTACGACATGAACCGCATTGCCGAATTCAAGAACGATTCGATGCCTGTGGTTTCAGGTCCTTACAACATCAAGACCTATTCGCCGGACCAGATTGTTTTGGAACGTAATGACAACTACTGGGGCAACTATAAGTTCGGCGGAAAGAAGCCGACTCCCAAGTACATTATTCATTCCCTGTACAATAGCAACAACCAGTTTAACAGCGCCATGACCAAGGGCAACTTGGACATTTCTTCGGTGTTCCTGCCCCGCATTTGGGATAAGGCCAAGGACAGCATTCGCGCCTGGAGCCGCAACGAACCCTACCATCTTCCGGGTTCGATTACGACACTCTTTATTGCCCATACACGTGCTCCGTTTGACGACGTGAACATCCGTCGCGCCATGGTGCACGCCATCAATTTCGAAAAAATCAAGGCACGCGCCGTTTCAAACTACACCCCTGTTATTCAGCCCGGATTCATTCTGCCCTTCGGTACAGAATCCAAGTTCTTTAACAAGGAAGACGCAGACAAGTACGGATATTCCTACGATGTCGAAGAGGCCAAGGAAATCTTGACGAAGGCCGGCTACAGCTGGGATGAAAGTGGCAGACTGCTCGACAAGAACAAAGAGCAGGTTCGCAATATTACCATTGAATGCCCGCAAGGCTGGACCGACTGGGAAGACGCTATCAAGGTTATCGTAGAATCCTTGAACGAAATCGGGCTTGCCGCCGAAGAAAAATTTGTGGACTACAGCGTTTGGGACAAAAACTTGCGCTTGGGTACATTCGATCTCGCCATGAAAACACAGACTGCTGAACTTTCTGCAGCATCTCCTTGGAACAGGTTCGACCAGGTGATGAGTTCTGTTTCTCTCAAGCCCACTGGCGAAGAAGCTTTTGCTAACCAGGGTCGCTACAAGAATGACGATGCAGACAAACTATTATTGAAGATTCCGGCAATCACCAACGAAAAGGAACTGGTCGAAGCTTATCGCGCTTTGAACAGAATCTTTATGGAAACGATTCCGGTACTTCCGGTCATGTATCGTCCTACACAGTATTACCAGTTCTCGACAAAGCACTGGACCAATTTCCCGACCGAAGAAGACCCGTATGCACCGCCGCAGAGCCTTGTGGTTGCCGCCGGCGTGAAGGGTCTCTGGAAGATTACTCCGCAGGCAAATGCGAAGTAAAAAAATCAGATTTTCCACTTTTGAAAACGCCCGTTTACAGGGCGTTTTTCTGTTTTTAGCCCACAAAAAAACTATCTTTATTTCGATACTTCTTAATGGAGGACCCTATGGGTAAGTCTCGTTTTATTTTGCCGAATGCGTTCACTAGCATGAACTTTCTTTTGGGCGTTTTTGCCATTTGCTGGGTGACCGGCGCATTCAGTTCTTTTACCTCTTCTGACCCCATCCGCACCGGTGCTTATTTCATTATCTTGAGCGTTCTCTTGGATAAGCTGGACGGATTTGCCGCTCGTCTCGTGAATGCAAGTTCCGAGTTCGGGGCCCAGTTCGACAGCCTTGCTGACCTGATTGCCTTCGGTCTCGCTCCGGCATTTACCGTTTTCTTTACCTACAAGACCCAGAGCCCGGAATGGTTCCAGGCCAACGGAGTGCTCCTGATTGTCGCATTTGCAATCTACGTGCTTTGCGCCGCCATGCGCCTTGCCAAGTACAATGCCTGCGATAGCGACACCTACCACCACCACTTCTCCGGCCTTCCGTCTACCTTTGCCGGTGCCATCAACGCTATTCTGATTGTCTACCTCAAGCAGAACGGTCTGTTTGAAAACGCAGAAAGCCCGCTCCTGGTTATCCCGGTACTCGTGATGCTGGTAACCGGACTTTTGATGGTAAGCCCGCTCTTCTTGCCCAAGCTCCAGCCCCGCAAGAATCAGCTCTTGAACATTGGCCAGGCAATCCTGATTGTGATTACCTATATCTGCGGATTCCTGTTCATTTCTGACAAGGTTCCGTTTATTTTGGAATACCTGCTCACGCTCTGCTCTGTATACCTGATTGCAGGCTTTACCTTAGGCTTGATTCAGCGTAAGAAGATTATCGAAGAAGCGAAAGAAGGAAAGTAACAAAGCTTTCGCTATAGCGATCAAAGAGCGCTTCTAGCGACATTCGAGGAAGTTCCAGAGTGATGCACTCTGGACTTTTTTGTTCTTTGCACCAAGTGCCGAGACTCCCTGGTGTGGGGTATCCAATGTCGGCATGCCAAGGCAAATTGAAGGATTCGCACAAACTTTTTACAAGATCTGTACATGCCGGAGCATCGACACAAGCCATAGGAGCGTGCATCGAAATAATGCTTTCGGGCGAAAGTTTTTGAATGAGTGCTACGAGCGCAGCCGTTTCCGGCTCACTGCCAGGAGCATTCCCTGCCGACAGGAACGTATCGCGCGGGGCTTCTAGAATGGAGCGTGAGCCTACGGGTTCCTTGCTCCAATTTGCCGTCGGAAAGTTGCGGTTCAAGTCTACCCCATTTGCGTTTCCGCGGGTTCCAAGCGTCATGCCGTCGGGATTTGCACAAAGCACGAAAGCGACCGATTCAAAAGGGTTTTCGAACGCCCGAAGGACTCGGCTCAGCAGAAACGTGGTTTCGGGCTCTTCGCCATGGATTCCAGCAACCACAAGCACGCGGCATGAGTCGGAGCACGGAATGTAGCGCAAGGGCGTACCGAGAACGGAGTGCCCGTATTCAGCAAAGGGCAAGCGAAGGATTCCACGGGTTTCAGGAGCAAAGGGCATAACAGATTCAAGACCTACACAAAATACGGGTAGATGTAATTTTCAGCGAGCGATTCCAAATTATCCAGCAATGCGGATTTGCAAGCGATATCCGTCTTTTCGTAGAGAGCGCGAAGGTCTTTGAGCGAGAAGTTTTCAAGGTATTTTCGCGAGGTCGGCAAGTGCGCGATATGCCACTTTTCGGGCTGAATCTTGCCGCGGCCAGGCACGAATACGCGCTCGAAGCCGAAGGACTCGCCCGCCCCGATTAGTTCGGTCAACTTTTCATGGAAGGGGCGGAACATGCCGTCACATTCGGCGGGGGTGAGTTCCACCTCGTAGCCGGCAGGGCATGCATTGCCATCGACCACGTCTAAATCAGTGCCCAAATGGTGACGGCTTGCGCCAGGGAGCGCCGACCAAGTTAAAATCGCATACATCAATTGTTCTTCGTCTGCCGGGCGCTCCATGGGGAGTCCTTCGGCAGAAAGCAGTTTGAGTTCACCACTTGCCTTGCGATTCCAAATCGAAAGTTGACGTTCGAACGGGCGGTAGGCGGATTCTATGCGGAGAGCAAAACCGCACTTCGCAAAAGTCTCTTTTAATTTGTTGTAATCGCCGAGAACCTGTTTGTCAACAATGTAGCCATCGACCTCAACAAAATCAGCAGAGTCAACCGGACGAAGGCCGTAACAAATCTTGAAGTCCATCAGACATGCCCTCCCATCTTTTCAATCAAATCTAGCCACTGCTTGGTAGTCGCCTTCTTTTTGCGCACGACCTTCTTTTTACCGAGAACCTTAGACACCGCATCGTTCAGCGGAGACGGATTCGCATGAGTCCATGCGATTGCTAAAGCATCGGAAGCATCGAGCGGCAAGCCACTCCCTTGTATTCCGAGGCGCGCAAAAATCATGTTGGCCACTTGTTCCTTGGAAGCGCCACCATCGCCTGTAACCGCCTGTTTGACAACTCGCGGGCTGTATTCGCTATACGTAATTCCGCGCTTGCGGCAGGCCACCAGAACCGCGCCACGAATGTGGCCTAGCACTAGAGCACTCTTGGCATTTTTCGCAAAGAAAATACCTTCCATGCCAAACGATTCGGGCTTGTATTTGTCCAATAATTCTTCGAGCCCGGACACGATATGCAACAGTCGATCTTCGAGCGCATGGCTTGCTGGAGCATGCAAAGTTCCGTATTCCAGGACCTTTACTTTTTGTGCGCTAGATTCAATAAATGCATAACCGGTCGTAATGGTGCCGGGGTCAATTCCAAGGACAATCATACCCTAAAAATAAAAAAGATTTACTACCCTAGCCCAAAAGAAATAACTAGATTTTCAATGTATAAAAGAGGACCGCTATGATTATCGACCAAGAACATGCAGGAATTGTCATGCGAGCCAAGACCCATCCGCGACAGCTGGGAATCCCTTTAAGTCGCTGGGGCCGAAATCTGATTGCATGCTGCCCGTTTCATTCTCCCGAAGAAACGTCTCTGTTCTTTTATGACGCTTTAGGATACTGGCGCTATCGTTGCTTGCAGTGCGGCAGCGAAGGTGACCTTGTTGAATTTGTAATGCGCAGTCGCTTTAACGGCATGGACGAACAAGCCGCTAGAGCGGAAGCTGTAGACTTTTTAGGAACGCTTGAACCGGATCGCGACCGCGAACAAGATGAACATCCGTGGATCAAGGAAATCGGTGGCGAAAAATCCAAGGTTCTCGAAAACTTTGTGCGCTACTGCCACTGGGCCGCCTGCAGAAGCCCGTCTTCGGCCGACTTCTTGGCCGCCCGCGGATGGAGCATTGGTCAGGCTCAGCTTTATGGCATTGGCTATTACAGCGGCGACCCGGAACCGTTCGTGAGCTTCTGCATGATGTCGGGCATTGAACGCCACCAAATCAGTTTTTATCTGGACAACTTGGATGCCTACCACGAACCGCGTATCACGATTCCTGCCCGCAATTCTAAGGGCTTGATTCACTCCGTTTACGGTCGCCTGATCGATGAATCTGACGGACCGCACACCTATGTTTCTTACGCCTCGGGCCCGGCAGACATTCCGTTCAACATTCAGTCCGACATTACAAAACCTGTAATTGTCGAAGGCTTCTTCGATGCACTGACCGCCGACCTCGCCGGCATTCCGGGTGTGGTTTCGACCATGTACCAGGAACTGAGCCTGAGCCACCTGTACAAGCTGAAGGCTTGCGGAGCCGAATCGGTAACGGTTATCTTAAGGCGCGAACAGGACCGCCGCGAACAGGAATACCGCATTCAGAAATACCTGAAAATGGCCGAGCACCTCGGTCTGAAATTCAAGTCCATCGTTCTCCCGAAAGACGAAACGGTCGACATTGTGGTCCGCAAGAACGGCGCCGACCAGTTGCTTTCGCTTGTCGAAAATACAGTCGAAGACACGGTACACACCCACCGCCGCTCCATGCTGTTGCAGGACATCAAGGAAAACTTCGATGCCGCCATGGTTTGCCCGCCGGATGTAAGCGTTGGCTACGCCCTCAACACCTTCCCGAAGTTGACTCAGGAAATTGACGGCATTCAGTCTGGCTGCTTCTATGTGTCATCGAAGCCCTTCGGCCTGAAGACGACCCTCCTTTCGAGCCTTGCTTTGGATTTGGTCCAAAGTAACCCGAAGCTCAAGCTGATTTACATTGCCCTCGAAACGCCTCGCCGTCAAATCTTTGACAGGCTCGTCGCCATGCTGATTGGCGAATCGGTGCTGACCGTGCGCAAACAAAGCGAAGACGAAGGCGTAAACCAGAAGATTCTGGAAGCGACCCGCGACCTGATGGCATTCGTGCGCAACAACCGCTTGGAAATCTGGGACGACCAATTTGATTTCGACAATATTGAACTGCTTGCGAACTTGAGAGAAGAAATCAAACAGCACCACAACTTGGTCGTTGTCATTGACGGCATCGACCATTTGAAGGTTTCGGACTACGCGGAACTTCTGGACATTCACGAAAGACGTTCTTCGGTAATCCTCGACTTGTACAAGGCCCTGGACATTCCGATGTTCGTTGGCGGAGAGCTCATCTCTTCTGACGAAGGACTTGTGGGACCACGCGCCTACCTGCGCGATTCCGATGCCATTTACTGGCTGGAATCCAAGGACGGGAAAATGGTTCTTACCGTCGATTCCAAGCGCTTGGGCAACAACCAGCTGTACCAAGGTTCGATTTCAATCGACCCGGCTTCTAACCGCATGCAAGAAGAAGCCGAGATCGACTAATGTTCACCATAGTTGATTTCAACAACTTCTGGAGTCCATCGGGCGGTGGCGTACGACGCTACCACCTGCAAAAGATGGCATTTTACGAACAACAAGAAGAAGTCTTGTCGGTGTTCGTGATGCCGGATTCCAAGACTTATACCGAACAGAAAAGCAACGGGCTCATTATCGAGCACGTGGAAGCGTACCGATTCCCGGGCAAGTGGGAATACCGCTTTATGTGGCGTCCGTCGCAAATCAAGCCCATCCTTGAGAAGTACAAGCCCCAAGTGATTGAAGTCGGTTCGCCCTATATTTTGCCGACCGTGGTGCGACACGTTGCCAAGAAGGTTGTGCCCAACGCCATTCTTTTGAGTTTCTGGCATGCGGACTTTCCCATTACCTACGTGCAACGCCCCGTGACAAACAAGTTCGGCCGTACGCTAGGCATTTTGGCGAAGAAGGTCGCCTTCTGGTACGCTAGACAAGAATTCAAGCATTTTGACGGCATCCAGGTTTCTTGCGACGAAGTCCTGAAGCGCCTCGAAAAGAATCGCCTGCCCAAATCGCACTGGATTCCGCTCGGTTGCGATATTCAGATGTTCTCGCCCGCAAAACGCGACGAAGCGCTTGTTCAGAAATTAAAAGCCGGAAAACCGGAACGACTCACTATCTTTTTCCCGCATCGTTTTTGCGAAGAAAAGGGAATCGAGCTCTTGTTGGGCGCCTACCCCCTGATTGCAGAAAAGCTGGGATGCGAACCGGCGCTTGTCTTTGCCGGCACAGGCCCGTACCTGCCGCAGGTCGAAGAAGCGGTCAAGAAGCATTCTCACATTCAATACGCCGGATTCATTTCGTCGATCGATGAAATGGCAAGACATTACGCCAGCGTAGACATGGGACTGGCCCTTTCGGGCTGGGAAACCTTCGGGCTTTCGATTCTGGAAAGCATGGCCTGCGGAAACGCCCAAATTGGGGCAAGCACAGGCGCCGCTGCTGAACATGTGCTGAACTCAGGTGCTGGCGTTGTCTTGAAAAAGCGCACGCCCGAAGCCCTGGCAGACGCCATTGTAGAACTTTACCGTTCGGACCTGAGCCAAAAGAAGGCAAACGCCCGAACCTACGCCGAAAAATTTAGTTGGAACGATTGCTTTAAGCGGCAATTGGACCTTTACAAACAAATTTATAATCAAAAGAGGAAATCATGATCCGTCACATTGTATTTTGGAAATTGAAGAGTGAAGCTGAAGGTGCTTCTGCAAAAGAAAACGGCCAGAAGATGGTCGATGCATTCCACGCTTTGGCCGGAAAGATTCCTGGTCTCTTGAGCATTGAATCGGGTTTGAACTTTAACAAGGCCGAACTGGGCAACGGGGATGTAGAATACGATGTCGCACTCGACACTACATTCCACACCAAAGCAGCACTCGACATTTACCAGAACCATCCGGAACATTTGGCAATTGTATCGTTTGTTAAAAAAGTCGTAACAGAACGCCATGCAGTTGATTTCGAGTTCTAATCGTTGAGCTTGGAAAAAACTCATTTTATTTTGTAAGACTCACGACAAATCTCATTTCTTTTTGCTAAATTATTGAATATGGTTCAATACAGTCAAACTTCATGGCAGGAATATACTCTGGCAAATTTGCTGGAGACCATGCGCTATGCGCCCATGAACGTGACTATCGGAAAATCCCCCGTTGTACACTATACGCTGCCCAAGGCAATCGAAGCTGGCGAAATCGTACGCTACACTGTTGTAGTCGGGTTCCGCAAGATTTGCTGGACGGGCCGCATTAGTGCAATCAACAAGGGCAAAATCATGGTCCGCCTGGACAAGGGTCCTTTCCGCGGATTCAATGCGAGCCACGAATTTGTAGACGAAGGCAATTTGACCGCCTGCTACGACGACTTTTCTTTCCAAGGATTCAGCGAATTCCCGGAAGAAGCTTTTGCAAAAGTGATGGACAACGCTTCGATTGTTTACGCTGTGGCTAGCCGTAAGGACGCCCGCGATACTCTCGCAGCCATCGAAAGCAAGAAACAGACCCAAGGGTTCAGCGCCATCGACCAATCCGCTACCGCCGGATAGCAGCGGAGATTTCCATGTACAGAAACCTGGAACAGGCACTGCTAGATCTTGAACGAGCAGGCATGCTCAAGCGCATTCAGCGCGAGGTGGACCCGTACTTGGAAATGGCCGAAATTGCCCGCCAGGCATTTGAAAACAAGGGACCGGCCATTCTTTTCGAACATGTGAAAGGAAGCCCGTTCAGGGCCGTTTGCAATATCTTTGGCACGCAGGAACGGCTTGATTTTCTGTTCCGCGACACCCTGAAAGGGACTCAAACCGCGGTCCTGTTCAAGTCGAATCCGGTCGAATTCTTTAAGCACGCCTCGCCCGCCAAGCTTTTAAGAGCCGCACGCACAGGCCTGCATTCACTCCCGAAAAAAAGCGGAAGCCTTAAGGATTTTAAGGAATGCAAGCTTTCGGACTTGCCGCAAATTGTCTGCTGGCCTAATGACGGCGGTGCCTTCTTGACGCTCCCGCAGGTAGCGACCCGACCCGCCGAGAACGCCTCGATTATGACGACGAATATGGGCATGTACCGCGTGCAGATTTCGGGAAACGATTACGCCAGCAACGAATGCGGGCTCCATTACCAAATCAAGCGCGACATCGCTAGGCACCACCAGAAAGCGATTGAAGAAGGCAGACCGCTTAAGGTCAGCATCTTTATCGGTGGCACGCCCGCGCAGACGGTGGCAGCCGTCATGCCCATGCCCGAAAACCTGAGCGAGCTCCTGTTTGCAGGTATGCTCGGCGGCAAGCGTTTCCGTTACTTTATTCACGACGGCTACCTGGTTTCGAGCGATGCGGACTTTTGCATTCTGGGCGAACTCCAGCCGGATTTAAAGCCCGAAGGCCCTTTCGGCGATCACATTGGCTACTATTCCGATAGGCACCCGTTCCCGTATCTCAAGATCGAAAAAGTCTTGTGCAAGAAGAACGCGATCTACCCCTTTACCGTCGTAGGGCGCCCGCCGCAAGAAGACACCTTATTCGGAAGCTTTATTCACCAGATTACAAAGCCCATGGTGCCCGCCTCGATTCCGGGGCTTGTGGCGCTCCACGCCGTCGATGACGCCGGCGTACACCCGCTTTGCCTAGCGCTTGCCCACGAACGCTTTAGGCCCTACGCCAAGCCCGAAGACCGCGAGCCGCTCGAACTCCTGAAGACGGCAAACGCTATTCTCGGATTCAATCAGGCAAGCCTGACCAAGTACCTTTTGATTGCCGCCGCCGAAGACGAAGAGGCCGGCCATAAAATCGACGTCAACGACGTTGCCGGATTCTTCGGGCATGTGCTGGAGCGAATCGACTTTAGCCGCGACTTGCATTTTGAAACCAGCACCAGCATCGACACGCTTGACTACACCGGAAGCAAACTGAATCACGGTTCCAAGCTGACACTTGCTGCCGCAGGCTTAAAGAAACGCGAACTGCGCCACAATCCCGAAGATTTGCAATCACTCAAGATCCCGGGAATTACCTCGGCCAAGATTCCGATGCCAGGCGTCATCGTTTTGCAAGGCCCCGCTTACGATAGCTCTGGCCGCGAAAACTTCATCGCAGAAATCGAAGAGGCGCTCGCTCACTGGGAATTCCGCGAGAATTATCCCTGGATTTCGATTGTCGACTCAGAACTCGATTCTTCTCTGGACACTAGCAATCTTCGCGATTTCTTGTGGCTAACCTTTACACGTTCTGATCCGGCAAAGGATGTTTTCGGTTATCAAGCCCGCATGAGCGAAAAGCACTGGGCATGCGAAGCCCCGTTGATCGTGGACGCTCGTATCAAGCCGCATCATCAGAAAGCGCTTACCGTGCCTGCAGAAATTCGAGAACAAGCGCATCAAGTTTTGGAGGAAGAAAAAGTTTTTGGGGGTTGTAAATGAAACGTTTTTGTTGGATAACCGTACTTTTTTTGAGTTTTGCATCGTTTGCCTTTGCAGATCATGTCTGCGGGACATCCATCATGATGGAAAACTTTTTAAACAACAAAAACAAGTCCTTCTCGCATTTCAAATATTCTAAACCGAGCGCTCTCGAGTCTGCAACAGCCTGCACAGATTCAGACCTTTATGATAGCGTTTACACTCGCACTACAAAACATTTCGAAATTTTCTATACGCTCGAAGGCCCGCACAAAACGACTAAGGCCTACATTGACTCGCTAGAAAAAGCCCTTGAATACGCATGGGACTTTCATGTGAACAAATCGGGAATGCGCCCTCCTAAAGGGTACTTCGAAACGCATCAATACCAAAAGTCAACACAGAGTGACCTTTATCCGGTTGAAGTGATAGACCTATCCATGTTACGCAACGCCAAGGAGCTCCTCAATGGCGAAACCTGCGATTTGTGTTTCGGGCTCACACTTCTCATGAATGACGACGAAAGCGTCCTGCTGATAGAAAACGATTTTAGGCATGGAGTGGAGAAAGCCTCAACCATTGATACAGCCCATGTCAATGGAAAGTCCTGCCCATACATTAGCCCCACAGAAGATTTCACGAACCCGATTTATAATTATTCTTACGCTAAAAACTTTATGCCAGCGCTCCGCGTGACGGCGGTTCATGAGCTTTACCACGCCATTCAATTTCGCTATTTGAACACCTCTGTGAACTTCTGGTTCGAAGCATCGGCTTCGGGAGTTGAAGAAGTTGCGGCTCCAGATGTCGATGACTATTTCGAACACCTTTCGTATGTGGCAAACAGAGTCGGGCAACCCTACCCCACTCTTGCCAAACCTTACGGCGCAAGCGTCTTGTTCTTGTACCTGAACAACCATGTGGGCAGCGACATAAACAGACTTATCTGGGAAAACTTTACGAAAGAACCCAACAAAAATTTCCAGTACCAATTAACGCAAGTCGCAAAGAAAAAGGGTCTTTCAGCTGATTCCTTGTTCCACGACTTCGCAGTCAGACTTTCGTTTGCGGGCGATCGAAGCAAACTTGTCGATTCTACGTTCTTGATTGCAGACGATCAAACAAAATGGCCCCAATTCAAGACGACACCTCAAACCGGAAATTTCGAAGCACTCCCTCTTGACTATGTAGCCTACTATTATAACACGAACGGAACGCCCGATTTGTCCAATTTTGAAGGAAAGGCCTCGGCGGTCGCAATTTATCCGGATTCCTACAAGATTCGATTCTTGCCAACAACGAACAGCATCGATTCTGTCAAGACCGAATTTTTACGCCAAGGAACTCCAGATTCTACCATCTGGGTTTTCAGCCGTTTTTTCGAAGACGACTTGATTCCGACCGTATTAAAGGATTCTACGCTACGAGCCTACCCCACCCCTTGGCGCCAAGGCCCGCTTTGCTTTACTCCGCTTCCGCGTAACAAAGATTATATTGAGCTCCGTAATCGCCGCGGTAACCTGATTACCAAAATCAAGTATAACGGCAGTACGCATTGCATTGACGAAAGCGAAGTCAAATCGCTTTTTGCGCCAGGAATATACCGCTTTAGAATTGAAAATAGCGGTAAGTTGAAAGACTTTATAATTGTTTATTAAAGCCAGCTGAAAATATTGTTCGTCTTTTCGAGACCGGGCAATATGGAGCTTGCGGCAGGCTTATCCGTATTGCGGAGAATTGCCTTGCAGGCTTCGGCAAACAGTTCATGTCCGTTATTGTAGTGGTCGTCGAGACGGCGACGAGCATAGCCTTCTGCGGAATGGTTGTGAATCATGAACGCCCAGTCCGAAGACTGGAACAGCATGAGTTCGCGTTCCATCTGCTTAATGTAGCGGGTCAAGAGTTTTCCTCGCGGAGACCCCTCGCCCATCTTTTCGCGAATAGATATCAAATGATCAATCATCGCCCGCATACGATACGATTGCGGGTAATACTTGTCCGTTTCACCGTTAATCCAAACGGAGCCGAAACCGCCTTCGCCCCAGCTGGAGAAAGCCGGCTCATGCACATCGGGGTCCGCAGAATTAGTCATCACCTGGTCTGCGCCCGCAAATTCAATCACCGACGAAGAGGCTGCACGCATCAGCATTTCTTCGAGGAATATCGGGCCTTCAAACCACCAGTGGCCAAAAAGTTCAGCATCGTAGGGACAAAGCATGGCTGCCTTGTGGCCTTCCATGTTCACCAGCAATTCCGAAATGGTGGCTTCGCGGTTTACCACAAAAAGTCGCGCATGGTCTTCGGCGAGTTTCATGGCATTCCACGGGCGGTAAATTTCTTTGTGTTCGCCACCGGTAATGCGCTTGTACTTAAAGCCAGAATCAATCGGAGTATCGCCGGCAAAGAAGTATTCGCCCAAATAATCACGCGGGCGTTCTCTGGCGATATCCGTAAAGAATTCACGGTACTCGGGGTGGCCCGGATAACCTGTACGGCGGCTCCAGACCTCCATGGAACTTTTCTGTTCGCGGCCCATGCAGTAAAGCCCCTGCGTGGTACGCAGCGGCGTGAACACGCCGTACTTGGGCGGAGGCGACGCCAGCAAGGCGCCATGGGTCTCTAAGAAGAAATAATGCAGGCCGAATTCGGCAAGGTACTTGTCGAGTCCCGGGAAGTAGCCGCATTCAGGAAGCCACACGCCCATGGGCTTACGGCCAAAAGCGCGCTCGAACGTTCGCACTGTGACATCGAGCTGCATGCGAATAGATTCCGGATCGCTCTGGTATGCCGGCAAGAACGGGTGCGTGCCCACGCAAGTGAGCAAGTTCAACTTTCCAGCCTTTTCAAGCTCCAGGAATTCCGCAAGCAAGTTGCGATGGATGCGATTTTCCCACAAGTCAATCAGCGTGTGCTGACGCGAAAGGTAAAAATGAGAGAGAGTCTCTAAATCCGTGCCCGCGTTGCGGGCCACTTCTTTTTCAATCAGCTTAAGTTGCTGTTTCAAATGGTCCGAAAACTTGTTCAGCAAGCTTTCGTCCGAAAGCATTTCAATCAGCGGAGGAGAAACGCTTAAATTGAGCGTCCCGGGCACACCCTTTTCCAAGAGACGGCGCATGGCCTGCACCAAGGGCAGGTAGGTTTCTGCAATAGCTTCAAACAGCCAATTCTCTTCGAAAAAGCGTGTATAATCCGGATGCCGCACAAAAGGTAAATGTGCGTGCATCAGGAAAATGATTTTTCCGGGAGCTCCCATTAAAACGGATTACTCCGTGCGCTTCACGACAATCGGAACGATCGTGGTCGGGAAATCGCCATCCTTGTCGGTCGCAAACACCGGAATGATCTTGGTAGAATCCGGCAAGTCTTCTTCAAAGCTGAAGGTGCCATCCGGGTTCAGCGGGAACGGTTCGCCGCGCACCTGGAGGTGTGCATCCGGACGAGTTCCGCCGTAAACGATCAAGCGAGTCTTGACCCACAGGAAGAAATCCTTACCGTAGTTCACGGAATCCTTAGCGACTTCGATGTTGTTCGACTGGAGGGCAGCGCTAGAAAGGGCGCCCGAGAACATCGATTCCGAAGAGCTACCAAAGTTACCGCCAAGCTTCTTGAGCCAAGATTCAGCCGTCTGGCTAGAGAATCCGGAACTCATGAAGTTGCCGAGCGTGTTGCCACCGAGAGAAGCCTTGGCAAAGGCATCGTCTTCGGCAGGAGCGGCTGCGGACTTGTCAAAAGTCATGACCGGAGCCGATTCCACAATGGGCATAAAGTTCTTGCCGGATACGGCACCGAGAACGGCGACGCAGGCCTTGCCGGCGGTATTTTCGACATACCAGCTACGGGCATTTGCCGGAACTTCGACATCGCGGAACTTGCGCTTCTTGCCGCGCTGCACCGTAAGGTCATCGGCAATGTCGAACAGACGAAGAACGATTTTCCCCTTACCGTGCTTCGCTTCGTTAATTCTGTTTTCGGACACTTCCCAGAAGGCGTGCATCCAGTTCGGGTCCTTCTGCATGAGCACCAGGTATTCGGCGTCAAAGGACTGTGCCATTTTGGCGACATCTTTTTCGGACACCTTAGCCCTAGGCTTTCTTGCAACCGGCTTTGCAGGCACAGCCTTTACGGCAGGCTTGATAGCGGGCTTTGCAACAGGCTTTACTGCAGGCTTAACAGCCGGTTTAGCGGCGGGTTTAACAGCGGGCTTTGCAGCAACCTTAGCGGCAGGCTTTTCAGCAGCTTTTGGAGCAGCGGCCTTCGTTGCAGTCTTTTTCGCGGCGACCTTTTTCACTTCGTCCGAAATCTTGGAAACCTTCGTTGCAGCAGCCTTCTTCACCTTGGCTACGGCTTTTACAGCCTTTTCTTCAGCATCCTTCATCGTCTTAAGGGTTGCGGTCTTTTTGGCAGCGACCTTCGCCACCTTTTCCTTTACCACAGCCTTAATTTTCGACTTTGTTTCTGTTTCTTTTTTTATAGCCATACTAGGCCTCCTTCATTAAAAATCCTACCTGCGCTCCTGGCCCCATGTAGCAATACCGGTGAGACCAATACGGAGCCCGATAAACGTTTCTTCCCATTCTGTTTTAGAATCGGAGAAGCGCTTGCCCCCTTGCAATGCAATATCGATTGTGGTGCCCTTGCGGCCCAGCGGGAATCCGCCACCGAGCGAGCCACCCACTTCATAAACATCCTTGATGTACCAATTTCTGTACCATGCTCCGGCGCGATAACTAATTCGGCTCCAGTAAGCATCATAGAACAGCGGAGATCCATCAAACTGGTAACCAAGCGACACCATGTAATCTGTCTGGGTTTCAGTTTCTTCGGGCATGTTCCAACCACCCGCGATATTCTGAATATCCTTGTCCCAAATGCGCCAAGTCAAATCCATCATGACATTGTGACGCTTTGCCAAGCGGTAATTGACGCCTGTGGCAAGCATTGCCGGCACATCAATTTCGCGCTTAGAATGGGTCGATACAATCGAATCCAGTTCGCTGAATCTAAAGTCATAATCCAGCGAATTGACCAAGGTATAACCGGTCGTATACGACAAGAAATACGATGCCATCTTACCGCGATACTGGATAGCTCCCGTATAGTAAGCCGGGTGATGCTTGATTTCCCAATCGCCTTCAACATGGTCAGAAAGATTGCTTGCATCTGCAGCCCAAGTTTCAGAAGATTCCAGGTCGTCGTAACTAGGACCAATCGTCAAATCACGAGAAATATTGCCCATTACAACGTGCGCAGACGCACCCACAGAAAGGGAACGGAAGAACGGCAAACGAACCGCATAAGTCGGAACGAGTTCGTAGACGCTACCCTTGTATTCAATTTTGGAATCAGTCGTCGCATTTTTATTTTCGAATTCATCGTTCAGAGAAGACGAATAATGCTGCCACAACGAAAGACCCATTGCACCGAACATGCCCATAGGGAACGAAAAGTTCATGGACGGAAGCGTCATGCCGGAATACGCATAATGCTTACCCCCGTTACGGGCTGCATCGAGTTCCATAGCAAAGTTCAGGTTAAAAACCACCTTCGCATCAAAAGCCATTCGTGCCGGGTTCACGACAGACAAGCCTTCGGCATCGCCCGTTTTGGCATTACCGGCAAAACCGCGTGCCGCCGCAGACGTAACACCACCCATCACCTGTTCTTCGCCCAAGGCATCAAGCCCGATCATCGAAGAAAAAGCAAAACTCGTAAAAGCACCTAATGCAAGCAGAAATTTTTTCATTATTCATCCCCCCGCCTAGATGCAAGCCAGAGCTTAAGAGTCATCGGATTTTCCAAAGAGGTTGAAAAATCGTAGCGGGCATAATCAAAGTAATTCACATACTGAAGGAGAGTGTCTGTCACACTCACGATCGAATCGCCACGATCGGTCTCAATCGTATCTTTCCTAGACTTCGTATAATCCGTGAAGGTCGGGTCCTTTTCCTGCAAGTACGGAAGGCCCATACGCATCATGAACTTCATATTACGGCCATCGCTAGCCTTATTCAAGAATTCACGCACGCCGTAAGTCAGCTGAATCGTCAAGGAATCGCCGTCGTGGAAAATCAAGTTCTGGAAACCCGATTCGACAACCGTAGCCGTATCGATAAGGTACTTCGACTGCATACGGCGAACCACCTGGTCAGCACTATCCACAAAGGAGCCGCTCAGCATCTGGATGGGATAACCAAATTCGTTACTGCCCTTGGAATCATCGCGGGCCATCGTAAGTTGCGCATGGAGAACCACCTGGCGAACATCGTTGCCGTCGCCATCTGCACTGGGGAATTCATCGCCATAAAATTCAGACAGAGCCTCAAGGATAGGTTCGGACGGAAGTTCAACAACCAAGGAATCGTAAGTACCAGCATGCAGAATCGGGCATTCCGGACAATCTTCCTCGTTAGTCATGACATCTGCCATACGGAACGGATTAGGCGTAACGTATGTCATCGAATCTGAATGCATTTCGAAAATAGGCGGACGAGCCGTTCCATCGCCATAGAAACGGTACATACGGGGCGACTTCGGCGCAGAAAGACGAATCTGCAAGCGAGCGGCACCCTTCACCTGTTTAAGTTCGTTCACTAACTTCGAAGGCATATCCAAGCGGAGCCCTCTAGCCGTCGTGGTATCGGTGTCTTTAGCCTTAAGCATCTTCTTTGTCAGCTTGACTTGATAAGTCGTATCAACCGAGCCATCGCTTTCCCATTCCGTCAGGCTTTTGTACCAGGTCGTATCAGCTTCGTCCATCACATTCGAAAGGAACTTCTTATACGAAACAGAATCCGTGGATGTAAGTTTCCAGCTCACCGTGAAATCGACTTCTTCGTCAAAAGGAACATAATCCGACGGGATAGCGTTGTCTTCGTAGAAAGGCTTATGCCAGAACAGTCCCAAATACGCGCCCGAAGTATCCGATTCCGTAAACGACTTCATAAAATTCGACTTGGCTTCAAAAGCAATATCAAACACCAAGTCATGCGTAATGTTCGAAGAATGTCCAAGAACAGCACTGATGTCTGCAGACCTAGGCAACTCAGGAGCATACCTTTGGGCCGATGCCACCTTGATATTTTCAATGCTCAAAGTCTGCACCTTATAGCTACTCGGCAAGCCGCGAGCATCAAGCCAAGATTCCACACCATTTTCGTCAGAATCGAACAAGCAGGCGGTCAACGTAATTGTGCATAGCGATAGCGCCAACGCCAGTAAATGGGTCTTTTTCAAATGATTAAGCAATGTTTTCTTCACTCAGTACTCCGAGTCTAATCTGTAATTCCAAGGACAATATAGCAAATTAGGTACAAATAACCGCCAAAATTTCCTATATTTAGGCCCGAAAAAACTAGAGGATATTATGGCCCAATTCAACGCCCATTTTAGGAACATCAACGGGGACGATACTTACCCGCTGACCGACGTCATTTACCGCAGCAAAGTCGACGGTAGCTTGCTCGAAGTCGAACATGACCGCGCAGCACTTGCAAGCAAGAGCCCCGACGAATGGAAGAAGCTCTTTGCCGAACGCCGCATGAGCTTTGAACCGGCCGACATGAGCGGTATTTGGAGCAAGCGCGAAATGGTGCTTCCCGACATGCCTCTCGAAGACATCGTGACCATGCGCGAAGGCTGGAGCCCGCTGTTTGACGCCGCTCCGCTCGCAAAAGAAATGGGCATCAAGAGCCTGAAGGTCAAGCTTTGCGGTAACTCTCACACAGGTTCTTTCAAGGACCTCGGTATGACGGTTCTCGTGAGCCAGGTGAACCACATTATCAAGAAGGGTATTCACCCGATTGACGCTGTGGCTTGCGCCTCTACCGGTGACACCTCTGCCGCTTTGAGCGCCTACTGCGCCAAGGCCGGCATTCCGAGCATCGTGTTCCTGCCCGCCGGCAAGACGAGCGTTGCCCAGCTGATTCAGCCGATTTCTAACGGCAGCATCGTGCTCGCCCTCGACACCGACTTTGACGGTTGCATGAAGATTGTGCAGCAGGTCACTGCCGACAACCGCATTTACCTCGCCAACTCCATGAACAGCCTCCGCGTGGAAGGCCAGAAGACGATTTCTCCGGAAATCTGCCAGGAAATGGGCTGGAAGGTGCCCGACACCGTGATTATCCCGGGCGGCAACCTCGGCAACGTGAGCGCTCTGGCCAAGGGTTTCGAAGACTGCAAGGCCATGGGCCTTATCGACCGCATTCCTCGCATTATCGTGGCTCAGGCCGAAAACGCCAACCCGTTCTTCCAGGCTTACGAACGCGGTTTCGACAAGCTCGTTCCGATGCAGGCCAAGAAGACTCTCGCTAGCGCCATTCAGATTGGTAACCCGGTCAGCTATCCGAAGGCCGTGCGCGCCATCCAGAAGACGAACGGCATGGTCGTGAGCGTTACCGAAGAAGAACTCGCCAATGCCGCCCACCGCGGCGACCGTATCGGTCTCTACTGCTGCCCGCACACTGGCGTGGCTCTCGGCGCCCTCGAAAAGCTCGTTGCCGCAGGCAAGATCGATAAGGAAGAAAACGTGGTCGTCATCAGCACGGCACACGGCCTCAAGTTCACCGAATTCAAGGTCGGCTATCACGAAAAGAAGCTCGAAAACATCTGCTCCAAGTTCGCGAACCCCGTATTCAAGGCTCCGGCAGACCTCGGCGCCGTCATGGACATCTTGAAGAAAGAGATGGCCGAAAGAAGGCGCTAATGCGACAAATCGTCATTCCGGCCACCGCCGGAATCTAGAAAAGCTCCGCGTCAAAGCGGAGCTTTCTTGTTTTAGGAATTTTGAGCGGAGTCCAGCCGTTCCCCGATAACCAGGCTTAAATAGGCGATTGCGGCCGAAGATGCGGCAACCACGCTATCAGAACCATAGAACATAGCGCCGAAAACGACCGGAGCCAAGACCAGGAGCGTGGAAAACAGGATGTTGTTATTTGCAATGCTAAAGCGATTCATAATTTACCTCTCTTTTACGCATACAAATATACCTTTAAAATAATGACAAAAATTGTCATTTTGCAAACAATAAAAAAGGCGGGACTTGCCCGCCATATTAGCTAATAAAAAGAATTAGCCAAATATCTTGTTGTACAATTCCGGAGCGAACTTCTGGAAGTACCCCTGAATCAAGATTATCGCGATTACAACGGGAATCACCCACTTTACATAAAAGCGAACAATCTTATGAGTCGGGAACTTGAACCCTTTACCGGTATTGATTTCGGCATAGAACTTTTCTTCGCCCCAGCCGCGCTTATGACAACAGAACACGATAAACAAAATCGAACCGATTGGCAACAGCGTATTGGAGACTAAGAAATCTTCGAGATCCAGCACACAACTACCTTCGCCAAAAGGCTGGAAACCAGAAATCATATTGAAGCCGATGGCGCAAGGAATCGAAAGCAGCACTACCAGCACGGCATTCACGCGCACCACTTCCCTACGGTCAAAGCGGCGGGCATCGCGCCAGAAGGTCGTGATGTTTTCAAACACGGCCACCACAGTCGAAAGAGCCGCAAACGAAAGGAACAGGAAGAACGCCGCACCGCAAAGTCGCCCCGCAGGCATCTGCGAGAACACATTCGGAAGCGTCACAAAAATCAAGCCCGGCCCCGCATTGGGTTCAAGCCCAAAGGCAAAACAACTGGGAATAATAATCAGACCAGCAAGCAAGGCAACTGCGGTATCCAAGGCGCAAATATTGGCCGCCTCTTTTGCTATCGAATGATCCTTTTTGATATAACTTCCAAAAATGGTCATGGCTCCAATACCGAGACTCAGCGTAAAGAAGCTCTGACCCAACGCCGCAAAGAGCGCTTCGCCAATGCCGTTCTTCACAAGGTGGTCAAAATTGGGCAACAAGTAAAAACGCAAACCCGCCCCAGCACCAGGAAGCGTGACAGCGCGAATCGCAAGCGCAATCATAATGACAAACAAAAACGACATCATCCACTTGGTAATGCGTTCTACGCCCTTTTGGAGTCCGAGCGAAACAATACCGAAACCAATCAGCGTTGTCGCGACCATCCAGCCAACCTGAATCGCAGGACTTGCAAGCGTTTCGCCGAACATTGCGCCGACCTGTGCCGGAGTCACGTTCGAGAAATCGCCCACCACCATACGGTAGAAATAATAAAGCATCCAGCCGCAGACCGTGGTATAGAACATCATGAGCAGGTAGTTACCCGCAATCATGGGCCACTTCGCCAAATGCCACTTGGAATGTTTCGGTTCAAGTCGTTCAAAAGCACGACCCACACTGCGGTTCGCGGCACGGCCCACGGCAAATTCCGCCATGAGAATCGGAAGGCCGAACACGAGCAAGAAGAACAGGTAGATCACCACAAAAGCGGCACCACCGTACTGCCCCGTAATAAACGGGAAACGCCATACGTTACCTAGGCCAATGGCGCAGCCTGCCGAAATGAGGATGAACCCCATACGGGAAGCAAAGGATTCTCTGTTACTATTCATATAAAAAAATATAGAGTGTTGTAAGTTTTTTGTCACATTTTAGTTTCGAAGAATCCGATTAAAACGGATCCTTATTTGGCATATTCCATATCATTTTCTAAATTTGCACGCGCAAAAAAGGTGTAAAATGAGCGAAAACTACAAATACGGTTTTGTAACGGATATCGAGAACGAGGCCTTCGAGAAAGGTCTGAACGAAGATGTTATCCGCAGGGCGTCCAAGCTCCGCGGTGAACCGCAGTTCATGCTCGATTTCCGACTGAAAGCGTATGAAAAGCTCAAGACCATGGAGCAGCCGAACTGGGGCGAACTGAGTTTCGCACCGGTGGACTTGCAAGACATTGTCTACTACTCCGCCCCGAAGACCAAGAAGAGCCACGAAAAGATTGAAGACGTGGACCCGGAACTCTTGGCCACCTTCGAAAAGCTCGGCATTCCGCTAGACGAACAGAAGCGCCTTGCCAACGTGGCCGTGGACGCGGTCTTTGATTCGGTGAGCATTTACACCAGCCATAAGCGCAAACTCATGGAAATGGGCATTCTGTTCTGCAGCATCAGCGACGCCATCAAGGAATACCCCGAACTCATCGAGGAATATCTGGGTTCAGTCGTGCCCGCAGGCGACAACTATTTTGCAGCACTGAACAGCGCGGTCTTTGGCGACGGAAGCTTTGTGTATATTCCGCCTGGAGTCAAGTGCCCGATGGATCTTTCCACCTACTTCCGCATTAACAACAAGGAAGCAGGCCAGTTCGAACGCACCTTGATCATCGCTGATGAAGGTGCGAGCGTAAGCTACCTGGAAGGTTGCACGGCGCCGGAATTTAGCAGCAAGCAGTTGCACAGCGCAATCGTGGAACTCGTGGCGAAGGACAACGCCAGCATCAAGTATTCGACCGTGCAAAACTGGTACGCGGGCGACCGCGAGACGGGAGCCGGCGGCGTGTACAACTTCGTGACCAAGCGCGGCAAATGTGCCGGCAAGAACAGCCGCATCAGCTGGACGCAGGTCGAAACAGGTTCTGCCATCACTTGGAAATATCCGAGCTGCGTGCTGCTAGGCGACAACTCTGTCGGAGAATTCTACAGCGTAGCCCTCACCAACGGGCACATGCAGGCCGATACCGGCACCAAGATGATCCACATTGGCAAGAACACCAAGAGCACGATTATCAGCAAGGGTATTAGCGCCGACTATTCTAGCAACGCCTACCGCGGCGAAGTGAACATTCACAAGTCCGCCACAGGTGCCCGCAACTACACGCAGTGCGATAGCATGCTCGTGGGCGACAAGAGCGCGGCACACACGTTCCCGTACATCACGGTCGCAAACGCAAGCTCCACCACCGAACACGAAGCAACCACCAGCCGCATTAGCGAAGACCAGCTTTTCTACTTCGAAAGCCGCGGAATCAAGCGCGAAGACGCCATCCAGGCAATGGTCGGCGGATTCTGCAAAGACGTGTTCAAGGAACTCCCCGGCGAATTCGCCACGGAAGCTCGCCAGTTGCTGACTTTAAAGCTCGAACACAGCGTCGGGTAGCAGCCTCAAAAAACTTGTCATGCCGGCCCCAATCCGGCATCTTTTTTTTATTACCTTTTGAACATCCTTTCACGGAGGTTTTATGCAGATCTTATTCTTGATGGCAGATGGTTTCGAAGAAACCGAATTCGTCACTCCCTTTGACTACTGGCAGCGCGGCGGCCTCAATGTGACCCTCGCATCCATTAGCGACAGTTTGTCCGTAACAGGTAAGCTCGGGCTCCGTATTCAAGCAGATATTCTGCTGAAGGACGCCGACCTTGCACAGTTTGATGCCATTTACCTCCCCGGCGGGGGTCTGGGCGTCAAGAATCTCGCGGCAAGTGCAGCTGTCGAAGCAGCCATCAAGCAGTTTGACGCCCAGGGTAAATGGCTGTTCGCCATTTGCGCGGCACCGCTGGTACTTTCGAAGGCAGGCCTCTTGAAAGACCGCAAGTGCACTTGCTTCCCCGGCTGCGAAGGCGACCTCATTTGCAAGCAGTACCTGACCGACCGCGTGGTAGTCGACGGCAAGGTGATTACCAGCTGCGGTGCCGGCTCCGCCGAAGAATTCGCCTTCGAATGCCTCGCTCAAGTAGCGGGTCGCGAAATCTCTGAAAAGATTCGCAACCAAGTCGTCGCCCGCTAAAGCGCAACTGAATACAGAATTTTCCGAAACAAAAAAACCGGGTTGCTTTTGAAGCAGCCCGGTTTATTTCATAGAAAAGGTTTTAAAAGTTAAGGACTAGTAACCTTACACGACATCTTCTTTCCTGGCAAGCACTCTGTTGCAAAAGTTCCCCTGCAAGAAGTTGGTGTATTTCCATATCCATGCGAATCACAAACATGAACCGAAGTTACGTTATATTGACCAGCTGTTGAAGATCCTACAGTTTTATCAAAAGACCCTGAACAATATAAGCCAGTTCCATTATTTTCGTCTGTTGTTGTTGAAACCACAATCGTCTTTCTACAGGGAACTTCCGTATCCACACCCTTCGAAGATATTTCAACAGAACCAGTCACCACGACATCATTCACCGTAACATCAGCCACACATGAAGCCTCGCCTTTGTCACCACTGGTTACAGTATATGTATAGCGCTGCGTTCCAATTGCCAACGGTGTAATCTCATAACGGTTTGCACAGCCCGCAGCCCCACTCGTTCCAGATCCAGTCAATGCAGAAGTCCAACATGAACCACCATAACTAGGCGTTAAAGTAAATGATTGTCCCAAATCAAGGGTCAACTTACTAAACGTACAACCAATAGAACCAGTGGTTGAGACACCTCCAGAACTTGCTGCCGCATAATTCACCGTATAGGTTCCTGTACAATTTACAGCATCATCCTCTCCATGCTTAATTGACACAGTATAATCATGCTTTCCCGGAGCAGTAGCGCCAGTAAAATAGAGATTATAGCCACTATTATACGTTGTAGGGCCTCCCACTATCGAAGAACCATCCTTAACAGTATAAGTACATTCATTCGCGCCGCAACCACTTACAGTCACAGAACTAGCAGGAATCGCCATAGACGGACCTGTACTAGTAGCAACCGCATTCACCGTTGCAGAAGTAATGCTACATGAAACTTCATTCTGGTTTCCTGCACTAGAATTACCGCTATTAGAGCCTCCTCCCGAAGAAGAGCTTCCTCCGGTTCCACTTGATCCAACAGTATAAGGAACAGTACAAGCAGACTCTCCATTTAAAGTCAGCACTAGGGTATACGATCCATTAGGAAGGTCTACTGCCTGAGTAAATTCAGTGTATTCAGAAATTGTCCTTTCGCTGCCAATCACATTTCCAATAAGATCGCCATACCACAACTTGGCCTTTGCTGCGCCTGAAGACGGTGCCGTTATATTGGCCTTGAACACACCTTCTTCTACGCGGCAATTCGACGCCGAAGCCGGAGTTACCGCATTCACCGTAACTGTAGCTTCGCAAACTGGCAACGTAGAGTATTTCAGTCTATACGTTAATGTACCTGCCGCCGTATTAATATCAGCAGGAGTCCAGCTCTGTGCTTCGCAAGAAACACTTTCTGTGCAGTTTTTATTGTAAGTCACGGACTGTTCATCTACTTTGCCAACCAGTTCTACAGTCGCATCGCAGCCACCTGTAGGACAATTTTGCATATAGTACCTGAACGCCGGCAAATTCTCACCAGCATCAATTTCACTCGCCTCAACCCAGCAAGACATGGATGTTTTTTTCACGTTAACGACATTTGTCTGACAAGTTGTTTGAACGTTTTCCTTGTCCGTCATCGTTATGGTGAAGGTATAATCCTGCGATTCTGCGTTACCACTATTCAAACCTTCATAGACATCGGATCCTGGCACATAGAACGAACCATTCGCAGGGCAGTCCTGAGTCATATCGCTAAGAATTTTTTCATTATTGGAAACAGTACAGCCACCATTAGCCGCATTTATCGTATTGGTGATTGTAGAATTAATCATAAACCCATTCCCATCAAATGAGGCTGTACAATCAAAAACGCCAGGAGCATTGCTACAATAGCTCTGTAAGCCCGAAACCGTAAAGCCCGTAGATCCAACAAACTTTACTGCCGAAACAGTCTGAGGATCAAAGCCCATCTTTTCCGAAACTTGCGATACGTCAAATTCAATAGTACCATCGGCATTAATGGAATA
Organism: Fibrobacter sp. UWB10; assembly: GCF_900182935.1. Lineage (NCBI taxonomy): Bacteria > Pseudomonadati > Fibrobacterota > Fibrobacteria > Fibrobacterales > Fibrobacteraceae > Fibrobacter > Fibrobacter sp. UWB10. The sequence goes on from NZ_FXUE01000001.1 coordinate 80,260, forward strand.
CGGATCACTAGCTACATTATTTTGGTCAATCAAATAAGCGTTGATGGATCCACTTAAATTCGAAATAGCCATCGAAAGTTTAGCTTCTCTCAAATTCGCATATTGATTATCCGGCATACTAACAAAGCAAGGATCTTCGCTACAATATTTTTCCTGATTAAAGGAGCGTTCATGCTTGGTACAAGGGATAATATCACCTACATAGAATTGACCACAATCCGTAGAATAGGTGGTACTGCCACATGTAATTTGGACAGATGCATTCTTGGCATAGCCGCTTAACCGAAGGTTACTGAATATAGCCATCGCTCTTGAAGTATCAATTTTATGGTAGCCTTCGTCTTTAAAATTATAAACATTACTGTTCAACTCGGCACCTTCATCCCAGAAGGCACCTATTCCACCTTCATCTGAACAATTGAACGCCGTTCCTAAATAACTAAAGCCCCTTTTATACAAACTACTACTCATATCACAGCCATTGTAGTAATATCCTACATCATTACAGTCGCTTCCGTTAAACCAACTAGACATGCTAACCCACGGAGTTACATTAGAATCCTTGGGCACGGTACCACCAAGGTACTGGTTTGCGAAAGAGCAATAGATTCGGGGGGTATTAAAGCAACTGTCACTATAGGTTTCAGAAGACCAAGATATGTCCTTATAGCGATAGAACGTATTGAACATTTTTATGCCCACGTATTCATGTCCTGGCGCTCCATAAGACAGCGATGTATTTTTCAATTTGCTCAAATCAAATGACACGGTACCTAAATCATGAGAACCAGTAGCAATGAAAGCCGTATTATAGTCCAAATCAATCGTAAGTGAAGCCCCATCCAGAGTAATATTCATCGATACATCCGTTAGGGATTCCATTGGAACAAAATTTCCATCATACTCATTTTTAAAGTTTGCTTCAAGGCAAGCGGTGCTATCGTTAAATTGTCCTTGAACATAACAAACACGAGCCCTAGCACCTATTCCTTGACCCTTCAATATCTTGGCTCTATACAAGGTTACCGACAAATAACTATTGCCTGCCGAATCGGATCTAAGCACGGCCCCGTCATTAAGATCTTCTCCTATACCAAAAAGGCTTTCAATTGTAGACGTAGTTCCAGTAGGAAGTTTCATTTTTAAGGACATTTTTCCATTTGTTCCAGCCTTTGCACGATTCAAAATAAATGTCGGGGCGTAGGCGTCCCAGATGTCACTGATATCACCCGCAATTTTTGGGGATTGAAGCAAACCATCATCTAAAAAGAATTCTGTCAAATTACCATGGGAGGCGGGTCGCTTAAAATCACGATATTTACGTTCTACACACTTATAGACTGGTACAAAACCAAGCGCCGACACCCACTCCCTTTTCACACATTCTGCATCAGAATTAGTGTAAATCATCATCCAGTTCGCTTCGGGATCATAACCTTCATACGCTTGCCCTTCAACACCTACAGAACAATGAGTCTTGCTCTTGCAACGGTCAAGGCAATTTTCATAGGTATTGTTAGGACACCACATTACAAATTTTTCATTCACACCGTTACTATTTTTTTGATCGTTAAACGAGTCAAAGAAACAATGGCCGTCACGTTCATTGAAATGAGCGACTAAGGTATCTACTCCTGTAACCGAAAACGCCGCGGTATCAGCATTTATAATACCATTGTTAACAGCATCGCAATCTGGGCCTTTACATTTCCAGTAATTAAAATTATCATCACCTTTATTTATTATCTCAGCCTTCACGCGATAGCCTGCATACACCTGATAAACCCTATAACCGTTTTCTGTGGTAATGGGATCAATTATCGTATAGCTAGACTCACCCGCTGTTTTCTTGATAGATACCTGAGGAGTTGCTGAACCTTTTTCGCCCACCATTTTCACATATAATTTATGTGGTTTACGCTTTAGCGAGGCATAAAGTAGGTATGTTTCATCGTTATCAGCTTCCAAGCTTGTATCTGGAATAAATGCCAAGCAATATTTCGAAATGTTATATTTCAGCAAACGAATAGCGAAATTCGTGCCACAAGTCCATGATTCATTGTCCGCAATAGTAGTCAACGAATTACAGTAAGGATAAACCCAGACCCCGTTCTGCACATCATCGCAAGATGGCCAATCAGAGCTAGTCACGTCGCTACAGTTATAAACTGAATTATCTGAAGCCGTAAGGGTTGCGTGACCTTCAGCATCACAGAATGATGCAGGAATCGGATCACGATTAATGGTCGCAGAACCAGAAATAGAAACATCGTATGTTCCAGGAGTACCCACAACACAACCGCTCAAGGGTCCACTCAGTTCAAAGTGGACCGTTGCAGCAGCAGCATCGGAAGGTGCCGAAATTTTGAACAGAGGCTTTTTGGCTTCGTTCGCCTTAAACGACACAACATAGGAACTCTGACCTTCCACACCAGAGATTACCGACTGAGCAGTAACACCCGGCTGAGGAACTAGCGTCCAAGATGCAGGCAAGTTATAGACATTGACACCCACCGTCATGGTCGCAGAACCCGTAGCCTGCTTTACAAGCATATTGACTGTTGCCGCGCTACCGCCTGCAGTAATTTGGGTCCACCCCGGTTCTTCAAACGTTACCGCAGGTGTTTTACCTTTCTTACCGTTCACGACAACATAGAACGGATTGTCTCCATAGGTAGATTCATACTTACAGGTATAGATATCATCTGGCACATTAGTTTTGCCATCATACTTAATCGTCGTAGATAAACCACCCGGGTTACAAGAGACAGATGCATTCCCCTTGTCAGCCGCCTTATTCAAATTCAAGACGCTGTAATAATCGGACAGTTTACCCACAAGATTCTGCGGCACGTATATAACACGAGGCATCACGATTACAGAAGGCTGAATATCCGTTCTCTTGGCTTCACTCAGAGAGGCTGGGTCAATTTCCTTGTTTTTGTACTGCGATTCAAGCGAAATATTCAACTGCGGAGCTGTAGCCACATAATAGGCATCCAAAGCTCCTGCACCTGCAGAATATGCACCACCAGTGCCATCTGGATTTGCCACCGCCGTGTAATCCGGATTTTCCTTAATCAAGCCGGCTTCAGCCATTGTATTCACAACGGTGCGACCAAATTGTAAACGAGTTTCCCCCTGCGTTTTAAGAAGTCTCTTACCGGGTTCAAGAATCAAGGTTCCCGTAAGTTTCAAGCCATTGATTTGATCAATGTCTTCTTTAGAATAAATCACATAGTTGTGTTCACCTACAGCATTCAACTGTCCGGCACCCTGTTCCAAATACAACAAGACCATGCCTTCATCAGAAGTTGCGGGCAGATACGGGTCGCCACCTAGTTTTTGAGTAGCATAGAAAACAAACTTATGGTCCAATGTATGAGAAGGTTGCTTATTCTGGTTATAATTCCACTTAATAACCAAAAAATCATTATATAGCTTACCTGCTAATGCGGCCCTTGTATAACATTCATTTAAAGAATCAACAGCAGCATCATCCATATCAAACTTGCCATTTGCGTTATTGAAACGGCCGCCACAAAATGAATTTGCCGTATCCGCTTTCCAGGCATCTTCATGATCTATCAATATCGGCTGTGGAATCGCATCGTCAACAATAAGGTTACCATAAGCATTTATTTTATCAATCTTGGTCCAATATTGTCCGCTAACATTTTTCAAGACATTATCCGTTCTATCCCATTTGACAATTGTTTGGGTTTCATAAGATGAAGCAGAAATACTTGCAATTCGATGATTTTTGTTATAATCCTCACTGTCGTAAATAGAATTCTGCTCTGTAGTTTTCATATAAACGCCATATGCCGTACCACTAGAATTCTGTTGTAAAATTCTATAATAGTTGGTCGAATTATAACGATAGACCGCCCCCGAGACAGTAATTGCCCTATTCCCATTTACATCACCACACTGTCCGCTAGGTTCACAATGAGCCTCAATTTTATCTGGTAGATAAAGGTTACCGCCAACAGTTATCGAGGAGTACGAATTAAAGTCCGCTCCTTGCTTATTATAATTCAACACACCGGTCTCCGTAAAGACCATATTCTTCCCAACCTTGATTTTAACGATATTACTGTTGTCAGCCACATCCAAGTGACCCGCCACGGTCAAGTTGCCTTTAACGTCCAAAATACATTTCTCAATAGGACCAACAAGATACAGGTCTCCATACACGGTAAAAGGCTGACCATCAGCACATTTTACTTTTCCGCCGACATAGCCAACCAAAGTATCAATGGTCGTCGCATTACCGAAAGTAATTTTACCCGTCGTTTCAATTCCTTTACCGATATAAACATCGCCAAGATGTTCAATATCGCCACCATATTTAGCCTTTCCGGTAATAACCATTTTTGAATATATTTTAGGAATATTATTGGCTTCAAAATCACCTGTAATCAAGCCGGATTCCAAACTATCGGATCCCGTAATACCAGCATGCTGACCAGCGAAAGCCCCATCAAAGTTGATACCTAAATGCTTTTCGGGAATTCTCACTCGATACAAGCCATTCACTTTTAAAATGGAGTTTTCGCTATAGGTCGCAGCCCCTCCACGAGCCGTTCCGACAGATGTAATCTTGAGTCGATACGGAGATGTTGAGGCATCCACTCCGGTAAGCCATACCGAGTAATCCTGCTTATGGGAACCAAATGCCTTTACGACAGCATCCAACCGAACCGGTTTATTGCCGCCGTTAATGTATTGATGCATCACAGCACCCACATCGTTAGCATGGAATGTCATCCATGCACGAACGGCGTCCAAACCCGCTCTAGAAGCCTGCTGAGCCTCTGCAATATTCATTCGACTCGCGCTAGAGCCCTGCGCGGAAGAAAGCCATTTATAGGTTGCCGTACCAGCAATTGTTGCTATTAGCATAAACAGCAACACCGTAACGAGAGATACACCTTTCTTGTTAAACATATCTGCCCCCCTTAGTCTCTAGGACCATTGCTTGGGATTGGAATAACTTGTCGAATCGCAGAACCTTCGCCATTACGCTTTGCCACCACCTTAAGAAGCAAAGCCTTGATATTCTTTTTGTCCTTCTTGAACTCTGTATGATTAGGATCATCAGGATAGTAGTTTTCATCGGAAAAATCAAAGTTGGAGAATTCTACCTTTTTCAGAGCAACGTTACGGAGTGTCAACTGCCCTGTTGCCGCAATGGGAGAATAGCTCGCAAAGGTGAAGGCCATGCAAACGTTTGCCGCCTGGGTTTTTACGGTAAAACGGAACGTACGTTCAGCAGATTCGTTCGACGACGCCGGCATAAAGAAATTAAAGTCATCTAGACCGGCTATCATGGCTCCATCCTGGGTTCTAAACCCTACAGCAGCATAGTCGCGACCAGGACAGAACATTCTGCTGTTCGATTCCACATAGGGCGCCACGAATGAAATTTCGTATTCCACCTGAGGTTCCAGAGTAACCTTTTTACAAAGGGTTTTCCAAGTGCCCGTGGTACCATCGCTTGCCCCCACAAACACCTGATTCGCCTTTTGACCGGTCGTAATCGGTTCATTGATATCAAAATCATAATTTGCAACAAAGCCAGACAGCGTTACAGAAGTGCCCCCTGCAGGCGGGTTAGCCGACAACAACTCGAAATTACCTTCGCCATAACGCGGGACCAACCTGAATTCCTTCACGGAAGCATCAGTGCTTGGCAACAAATAAGAAAGAGCAGCAGCACTCTTGGTTTCCGTAGACAGGACTCTCGGCTTTGCAGGAATCACCTTAAAGGTGTCAATATGGTCAGCAACCTCGACCGGCTCGTAGTCGGTAGATTCATCGGGGCAATCCGTCGACGCTGTCGATGACGTATTAGGAACGATTCGACAGCTACGGAAAAGTTTTTTACCTACGGTAAACCATTGAACCTGTTCTACCGCCTTGAAGTGACCATCGTCGTCATAACGCACACGGCGTACCGTTAAGGTGTCTGTATTACAGGTATTACAAGACCTAGATATTCTGAACGAAGAAGAATCTTTTGTTCCAACCGTAGGATCCATGTAAAGAGAATCCTTCGTAGAAAAAGATTCAGCAGCAGCGTCCTTAGCACTCTTAGCACCAGTCTGACCAATGTCGTCTAACATAAAGAACGACACATCGCTTGCTATCGCATTGGACTTGATCATGCCTTCGGACCGGACCCTAAACTTGGTACTATCACTAAATACCTGGCCCGCAATAACTACAATCACACCTACCAGTGCCATATACACCAGTAGTTCCATAAGGGTAAAACCACCCTTTTCCCTGCAGTTTTTAATCAATATCTTTTTCATGTCCTTCTTACCATGAAAAACGGAATACCGGCAATAGCATTCCGTACCCCACTTAATATAATTTTATTTTTACAATAATGGTCAAAAATTTTTCGTAAAAAAGCCCCCCAAAGGGGCCATTTTTACCTCAAAACAGTGGACATACTGATTGAATGCGGAGTGCCCTTATAGGTCCATTCCACTTCTATATCCACTTTTTTGGCATAAACATGCTCTGTAGTCTTATAAAGAGATGAATTTTGCTCTTTATAATCAGCATCATTAGAAATCCCTATCCTGACCGTATAGTCAACCGTCATTTTATGGGCATAAACGCCAGGTTTACCTTCCCATTCACGGATTTTATGGAGAACTATCTTGTTCCCGCTAGCGGGCATCTGCAGAGAGGCCACCCCCACAGCAGACAAGGAATCCAGGACCTCCTGGGAAATCGCCACAGCGCCATCACGGGTGCGAATGCGGATAATAGAATCCCTATTGCTGGTCTGCAGCAAATTCAAGGCAACGATCATAAAGCCCAAAACAGCCGCAGAAATCAGGATTTCCATGATTCCGAAACCGGCTTTGCGACGACGCACTTCAGGAGAAATGCTCTTTTCGGTCCAAAAACGCATAAATAACGCCACCCTCCATTAAATGCACGAATACACCAATAAAGATAATATTATTTAACAGAAAAAGACTCACTTTTTTTCATTTTACTAAATTTGGGCTATGAATTTCAAGGACCGCATTATCCGCGCTACGGGCAAAAAAACGCCCTTCCGCCTGATTGTCGTCGACTTGACCGCGACGATGAACGAAATCGGCAAAAAACACAACGCCCAGGGGTTCGCCCTGAAGCTTTTGGCCGAAAACTCCATCGCAAGCATTTTCTTGAGTGCTTCGCTCAAGTTCCCGGGCACCGTGAGCTTTACCACCCGCTTTTCGGGCGAAATCACGCTGGTGCAGTCGGACTCCACGCCGCAGGGCCTGGTGCGCGCCATGATTCCGCAGCCGGAACTCCAGGCTGTTGGCGGTAACGAGCCCGCCCTGATTCCTCAGAGTGTCCGCGTCGTCAAGCTGAACGAACAGGGCAAGCGCGTCCACGAAAGCATTATCGAGGCTCCCGCCGTATCGATGGGTCAGAACCTCGCCACCTACCTTTTGCAGTCCGAACAGATCCGCTCGGCCGTAGGCATCGAAGCCGCCTTCAATAAAGAAGACCCGAGCAAACTCGACTACGCCGCCGGTTTCTACATCGAAGCCTTCCCCGACCTCGAAGACAAGGACATCAACCTGATCGAAGTCATCGTGCAGAACTTGCCGAAGTTCTGCGACATGAACACGCCCGAAGGCTTTGACCTGGACGAGCTCCTGGACCAGCTGCGCGGCCCCTACGAAATCGATATCGTGAAAGAAATCGACCCGAAGGCCTACTGTCCCTGCAGTCGCGAACGCACCGTGGCAACGCTTGCCACACTCCCGCTCAAGGACTTGCAGGACCTCGAAAAAGAAGGCAAGGACCTCGAAGTGATTTGCGACTTCTGCCGCACCCCGTACCAGATTACGATTGCGGATTTGCGCTCCATCATCAACGAACGAAAGAAATAGCCCTATGTTTACCAAGCAATGTGTCGTTACCCTGGACCTTGAAGGTGTCCTCGCCCCTGAAATCTGGATTGCCGTCGCCGAAAAGACCGGCATCAAGGACCTGCGCCTGACTACGCGCGACATTCCCGACTACGACGTGCTCATGAAGGGCCGCATCAAGATTCTCGAACGCGAAGGCATCAAGCTTTCGGACATCCAGAACGTGATTGCAAACCTCGGCTTGCTCGACGGCGCCCGCGACTTTATGGACAAACTCCGCGACGAAGCCCAGGTGATTATTCTTTCGGACACTTTCCAGGAATTCGCCTACCCCATCATGAAGAACCTCGGTTTCCCGACTATCTTCTGCCACAACCTGGAAGTCGAAAACGACATGATCAAGGGTTACCACCTGCGACTCAACGACCAGAAGACGAAGGTCGTGAAGCACCTGCAGGACCTGAACTTTAAAGTGTTCGCCAGCGGCGATTCCTTCAACGATACGGGCATGCTCAAGCAGGCCGACAAGGGCTGCTTCTTCTGCGCCCCGGACTCCATCGTCGCCCAGTTCCCGCAGCTGGATTCCACCAAGACCTACGCCGAACTCCTGGAAAAATTCCACCAGTTCCAGGCCACTTTATAAGACCGCTCGACTCTATCGCATAAATAAAAATGTGATTTCGCCTCGCTCTCACAAACGCCCTCGGTTAACACCCGAGGGCTTTGTTGTTCACGGTAAGACCGCTCGCGCCCAATCGTACTAAGTACGTACCCTGAGCGCTCGCTCTCGCAACCGCCCCAGCTTAACGCATGGGGCTTTGTTGCTCACGGTAATCCCCCAAAAGTACTTTTGGAACTTTTTTGTAAAAAATTATACACATTTAAAAGAAATAAGATATATTCAAAAGCAAGGTTCAATTCGGTACCGCTAAAAACCGAACGTAATCGACTACAGGGGATAAATCGATGAATAAAATATATGTGCCCAAATTTGCCATAACGGCAATTGCGCTTTCCACCATGCTCGTCGGGTGTGCAAGCATAGTCAAATCTATCGGACAATCTGTCGCAAGCAATGCCGTTAACGCTGTCGTGAATAGTGGCGAGAGCTCTAGCAAGTGGTATTCCGGCGAATTCGTGTTGGAATCTCCAGAGAAGATGACAGTGTTCTTGCCCGAACCGAAATGGGAACTCAAGAAAAACTCCTCGACGATGAACAGCCAAGAAGTCAAATTTGAGCGTAACTCGAGCGACGAGAAAATTGAAATATTTGCTCTTGGCAAGAGCGCGCTGGACAATCAGTTCAAGTCGTTGTTGGGAAGCGCGAAGACGGATGCCGCCAAGATAAAGTATATGCTGAATTGGAGAGCGGGGCAACTGAACAACGCCAATGATTCAGAGGACGCGGTAAAGACCGAAGGGCAGGATTTGGAGAAGCGCAGAGCATGGACCTGCCTTGCCGCCAACGCAAAGAAGGTGTGCGACTTCGCTATCTATACCGAAAAAGAAAACTGGGTGCTCGTGCATGTTGAAGCCCCCCTGTCTAGCGATGCACGGGAAATAGGCGTCGCACTTTTTGAACAAAAAGAAGAAGAGGAAGAAGAGAAGGTAGCCGAAGTCGAGAGCTCGGAAAATAAAAAACGTGCCGGCGCATCCCGTAAATGGCGCACGATAGGCGGAGGCATGTCTATCTGGTACAACTGGGAAGACGAAGACCTGAACCCAGACCGCGACTTCAGCAGAGCAGCCTCCCTTCGCGAAGGTAAAATTTACGATCAGGGAGGAAGATTCGCGTTAACCTCTCTGAATATCTACGGATTCAACCCGGGCAACGGATGGCACAACTGGGGCTGGCGTGCAATGCTCATGTACGGTTTCCGCATCAACATGTTTAATCTCCCGGTTACACCCTTTGTCGGTGCGCAACTCGGTCTCGGCATGCAATACGATGACCATTATCGCAGGTTCCGCGATAAGTTCGCCATAAATATTGCAGGCGACGTTAATGCAGGCATCGTCTTCTGCCGTTACTGCAAATACCAATTTGAAATGGGAGCATCTTACGATGCTGTTGAAGATGGATTCTTCAACGACCAAGTTTTCGGTTCGTTCAACTTCTACGGCGCCGTAAACTACTAGCTTTTTTTAAAAAGGAGAAAAAACATGCTCAACTTCAAGTTTCTTGCCATTTTAGGCATTACAAGTATGTTCGTCGGTTGTGCGAGCATGCCTAGGGAACTTTCTGACCACAAGGAAATCCCCGGTGGCGAATACTCCGGATCGGCACAGAACAACCGCCCCGAAGAAATCAAGTACCAAAAGCTCCCTGATAACATGCAGTACGTACTTGCAAGCGACTCGCTCGTTATCGCCACATACAACAAGCTAAAAGAAGACCTTGCTGTCGAAGAAAGCAATCTCCCCATTGCCAAGTACCTATTCTTGATGCCGGGCACTTGGGAAAAAATTGACCAAACCGGTCAGAACGAATTCTTTAACAAGCGCAAAAACACATTCACCTTCAAGGCTGGCGACGAAAAGTTCAAATTCAAGTACGCCATTCCCAAGACTGCGAAATCCGCTAGAAAAGCTTGGGAAGGAGTCAGACAAGAAATCCGCCGCCCCGCATTCTACACCGCCCCAGCAGGCAGCGAAGAAGCTAACGCGCTTGGAGAAATCACCATTCGAACCATCAGCACCGCTGAAATGGAAACCATCGTTTGGTTCAGCCCGTTCAAGATGGTCGAGCCCCTCTTCATTGTCAACGACACCTATATGCTTGGATTCAACAAACAGGGTGAACTTGAAGTTATCGATGAAGTCCCCTACTACCTCCCCTTCTATGAAAGGTTAAAGCCAATCATTGCCGAATATGAGCATCAAAAGAAATTGATGGAAGAGCAACAGGCACAGCAAAAGAAAAAATAAAAGAAAAAGCCGATGGAAATAATCCACCGGCAAATTTTAATCGCCCACTTTTTCTGAAATGCCGTTAGGCATTTCGAACCCGTATGGCAATCTAATAGATTTTAATTTCCTGAGATTTCCTTAGCCTTCGCCTCGATTTCGGCGATGGCTTTTTTGCGTCCTTCAGCAGAGTCTTCGTTGTTCAGCACAATGTTCACAAACACGGAGCCCGCGACCACGGCGTACACGTGCTTGCTAAGCACTTTAGACTGTTCGCCATTACGGATACCGAAGCCGCCGAGCACTTTTGCGCCACCCTTACCGACGGTGTCGATAAAGTCAAGCGTTGCCTGGTCAATCGTCGTTTCGCTACCGGTCGTACCTGCGCGGAGTGCGGCGTAGATGTACTTGAAGCCTTTGGAAGCCATCGCTTCGAGGCGTTCCTTGGTCATGCTGGGGGCCGCCACCGGAATGTTTTCGAGGCCGTGCTTCTTGCAAGCTTCAGTCAGACCTTCGTCACCGTCGAACGGCAAATCCGGAATGATGCAAGCGGAAACGCCCACGTCCTTGCACATCTTGACGAAGTTTTCGACGCCTGGCGTAAAGGCGAGCGAGCCGTAAGTCATAATGTAGATGGGCGTTTCGGGGTGACGTTCGTGAATCTTCTTCACGATTTCGAGGCCCTGCTTGGTAGAATAGCCCTTATCGAGAGCAATGGTCGATGCCGTCTGAATGGCCGGACCGTCGGCACTCGGATCACTGAAGGCAAGCTGGATTTCAAGGATGTTGGCGCCACCCTTCACAAGTGCGTCGGCGATAGCGATAGAAGTTTCTGCGTCAGGAAAACCCGCAATAAGATGAGACATTAAGTTCATAGTGATTACCTACTTATTCATAATTTCCGCATCGTGGATGTCTTCGTTGTTTTCGAGGCGAACAAGTTCCGCCTTCAGGAATTCCTTCCACTTTTCGGGGCGGAACACCGGACTCGTGATAAAGATGTCCTTGTCGCCGCGGCCACTCATATTGATGACGAGCGCCTTGTCCTTCGGAAGTTCCTTCGCAATCTTCATGGCGGCGGCGCCAGCATGAGCGCTTTCGAGAGCAAAGAGAATGCCTTCATTGCGGGCAAAGAACTTCACCGCTTCCAAGGCTTCCTTGTCGAGAATCGCGGTGAATTCCACGCGGCCAGATTCGCCGAGGGCAGCGAGCTGCGGGCCGATTCCCATGTAGTCAAGGCCCGCCGAGATGGAACGAGTCGGCAGCGACTGACCGTCTTCATCAATCAGGAAGCGGCTCTTGTAACCCTGCAGAATGCCTTCGCGGCTCGCGTTACCCGTCATGCGGGCAGCGTTTTCTCCCTTGTTCGGGCCGATGCCACCGGCTTCGGCACCAATCAAGCGCACATTCTTGTCTTCGATAAACGGAGTGAATACGCCGATAGAGTTGCTACCGCCACCCACGCAAGCGACCACGGCAGCGATGTCGATGTTGCGTTCAGCGGCCTGGCGCTTGACTTCTTCACCGATAATGGACTGGAAGGTACGAACAATATCCGGGAACGGAGCCGGACCGAGAGCAGAACCGAGCACATAGTGGGTGTTCTTGAAATTCGTAGCCCAGTCGCGCATGGCTTCGTTCACGGCGTCCTTAAGGGTGCGGGCACCGCTCGTGACCGGCACGACCTTGGCACCGTACATTTCCATGGTCGCCACATTCGGCTGCTGGCGACGAACGTCCACTTCGCCCATGTAGACAACGCATTCGAGGCCGAGCTTTGCGCAGGCTGCTGCGGTGGCAAGGCCGTGCTGACCGGCACCCGTTTCAGCGATAATGCGGGTCTTGCCCATCTTCTTCGCCAAAAGGCACTGACCGATGGCGTTGTTGATCTTGTGGGCACCGGTGTTGGCAAGGCCTTCAAGCTTGATGTAAATCTGTGCGCCACCCAGAAGTTCCGTTGCGGTCGGAGCGTAATACAGCGGCGTTTCGCGGCCAATGTAATCACGCTGAATAATGCGGAGCTCTTCGAGGAATTCCGGATCGTGGATGTACTTGTTGAAGGCCGCTTCGAGGTCGTCGAGCGGACGACGGATGATTTCGGCAACATACTTGCCGCCGAACTTGTCAAAGAAACCGTTGTTTGAAGAAGTAGTCATATTGGGTTTTGGGGTTTAGGTTTAAATTCTCGGGGTAAAAAATTAAAGGCCTTCGGTGAGTCCGAAAGCCTTTTACAAACACTTGATGAAATCAGCAAAACGGACTCTATTTAGTAGAGCCCCACCACCAACGGTTGAAACGGATTGCTGAATTCATCTTCATATGCACTAATTTAGGAATGTCTCTTTAATGTGGCAAGGGGTTCAGCTTAAAAAAAGTGAAGACTCTCGATTATCGAGAGTCTTCCTTTAAACACTTGATGAAATGGCAATGCCTAAATCCCTTCTTTGAGAACCTCGTCGATAGCGGCGCTAGCGTCAAAGCGGATTGCCAATTTCATCTTTATGTCTTCAATATATATACTAATTCGTTGTCTGTCAATAGGTTAGCGCAAGATTTTTGTAAAAATTTCTTTCATAATTTGTACAAAAAGACCTAAATTCGGCCATTTGGGCTATTTTACGAAAGAGCCGCAAACAACGCCTTCAGTTTTTCACTGTTTTTGATTCCGGGGGCATCTTCGACACCGCTGGAAACATCGACGAGTTCCAGGTGGAACTTTTGGACAATCGCGCCCACATTTTCAGGCGTGATGCCGCCAGCAAGCCAGAGAGGGATATCCCCCGCTTTTTCGCGGAGCAGGTTTTCGGGAATGGTCTTGCCCGTGCCGCCAGGGATTCCTTCGACTTTGGCATCTAAGAGAATGCGTGGTTCACCATTCTTGCGGAGAGCGGTCACCTTATCGAAATCGGATTCTTCGCCAACGCGGGCGGCACAATAGTATGCAAAGTCAGCATTTTTCGGTTCAACGCCGTGAAGCTGGACTGCATCGAGCACGCCTTCTTTGGCAAGCTTGATAGCGGTTTTGCCTTCAACGGATTCGGGATCGGTGATGACGCCAACAAGGAGCGGAGATCCTTCGACTCCGTTTGCACTGCGCTCAGGATGACACTCGCGAATCTTTTCGGCAAAACTGCGCACGAATTCTTCGGTAGTCAAGCGCTTGGTGGTGCTGAATACAAAGCCGAGCATGTCGGCGCCGAGTTCAGCAGCCAGCTTACCATCTTCGTCGCGAGTAATGCCACAAATTTTAACGAGCGGGCCCGCCTTTTTGGCAGCCTTGCGTTCTGCAAACTTTTTCCAGAACTTGCCGCGGGCATTTTCTGAGCCCGATTCAAATGCGCCTACCACTTCTTTAGCAAGCGGCGGATTCTTGGCAACGGCCTCGCCCACCAGGATTCCCGTGAAGCCAAGGTTGCGGGCATAAGTCGCATCGGCCGGGCATAAAATTCCAGATTCAAAAACAGCCTTGGCCGGAAGTTTGCTACGCACCGACGCCGGCACCAGCGGGTCCGTATGGAAGGTCGCCAAATCGCGAGAATTCACGCCCGCGACAATGGTCTTGGCAGCAGATTCGCCAAGGGCTTCGGTCACGACTTTCAGCTTGCGCAAGTCATCGACTTCGCGTACTTCGACAAAGGCCTGCATGTCAAAAGACTGTGCACGCTTCGCCATCTTCACAAGCTGATTGTCTTCTAAAATACGAGCAATCAAGAGCACCGCATCGGCACCGCAACGGTAAGCGATATCGATTTCATCTTCAAACAAGAGAAAATCTTTGCGAAGTACGGCGCAGGCATGCAAGCCCTGCTTGCGACGGCGTTCCATCAAGTCGGCAACCGCAATCAAATCGCGCAGCGAGCCTTTAAAGAAATTACCTTCGGTAAGCACCGAAACCGCCTGCGCATGGGCCTCGGCATAAGTCGTCGCCAGCGCCACCGGATCCAAATCCGGCGCAATGTCGCCCTTCGAAGGCGATGCTCGCTTGACTTCAAGAATCGCACCGGCGTTCCCAAGAAATTCGGTATGACCGCCACGGCGTTTTTCGGGAATTTCAATTCCGAAATTCAAACCCAACCGCGAAATATCTTCGCGGCGCATACGTACGATTTTGGCTAAAATGTCTTCGCTCATGAATTTCCCTTAGGCTTCAAAGTCAAGGCCTTAGAGAAAAGATAGGAAATTATGGCCGACGCCAGGATAGAAAGAAGCGTGGGGCCAAGAATTACAGAATCCAGGTGCGACGTGACTTGGTAAACGGCAAAGCCCACCAACCATGCGAATATGTTCAAAATCCAGTACTTATGGCCCACCTGGTGATTTTTCGCCAAGAAGAACGAAACCAGGAGTACGGCAGCCATCGGGGCAAACACCGAGGCAATCAGGTAAAGGAAACCAATGTAATGATCCATGATGCCCGAAATGGCAAGGACTGCGCTGATACCGCTGACCACGACACCCGTGATTTTCGGATTCAACTTATGGACAATGGCCTTGGCCGATTCGCCAGCAGAGTTTGCAGCCAAGAAATTGGTGGTCACGGTCGAAAGCACCACGATAATGATTCCCGGGATTCCAAGGCCCGCCAGCAGAATGGCTCGGGCAATATCGTTACCGACTCCGGCAGCGGCAATCTGAAGCCCGATAAAGTACATCCAGAAACTTGCCACCGAGTAGGCAATTGCAGAGACCGCCGTGGCACGCGTCGGCTTTTCAACATCCTTGGTGTAGTCCGAAATCACCGGCAACCAAGAAAGCGGAAGCGCCATCGAAATTTCAAAGATATTCCAGAAGCTAAGCGCATGTTCTGCGGCAGGCGCACTCGAAGTTCCGACACCGAACAACTTGGCCGTAAGCACAATCAAGAGCACCGTCAAAACCGCCATCACAGCCGTCGTGACTTTCGCAAAACGGCGGAGTCCGACAAAGACCCAAATTGCAATCAGCACCGCAAGAATCACGCAAGTCAGCGGGAACGAAATCGGGAGATTGAGGCCCGCCAAGACCGAGGCTCCCTGCGCATTCAGCACGGCAATCCAAGCAATCAACTGGAACAAGTTCAGCGAGGCAAAGAACTTAGAACCGTAAGAGCCGTAGACAGACGCGGTCGTTTCCATGGCATTCAGGCGAACGCGTGCACCGATAAGGCCCACGAAGAACAGCAAAATGCCGCCCAGAATATGACCCAAAATCAGCGGGAGCCAAACAGAATCGTAAGAGGAGGCAGCCCCAATTTCAATACCGGCTTCGATTTCGGAAACCGAGATAGCCACCCCAAACCAGATGACTCCATTCGTTAATAGATTCGTGCGTTTTTCCACAATGCACCTCCATAAATTCCAAAGACGAGCCAATAATAGTAAAGCCCGTCTTAGAACTCAAGGAATAGTTTAATACTTCTTTTTAATGTTCTGTTATAGTTCGTAGCTATTACGACGAGCAGGTTGCCAAGTAGCGCTGCAATTCTTCGACATAGCGCTCGCCCACCAGGCCAAGCAGCATGTTGCGCTTTGCGATGTAGCCGATTTCCATGACGCGGCGGGATTCTTCGCTCTTGTCCTTGAAGGGCACGGCCAAGTAATCGGAGCCGTTCAATTCTTCGCAGATAATGCCGGAGCAAAGCGTGTAACCGTTCAGGCCAATCATCAAGTTCAGCATGGTGGCACGGTCGTTCGCCTTAATGGTACGCTTGTATTCGTTCGTACTCAAGATTTCTTCGGCAAAATAGAACGAGCTGTTGTCACCCTGTTCAAAAGAAAGGCACGGGTATTCAGCCAGTTCATCGAGCGTAATGAACTTGTTGTTGGCAAGCGGGTGGCCCTTCCACAGGTACACATAAGCCTTACAGTCGATGAGCTTATGGAAAGCGAGGTCGCGGGCATTCAGCAAGTTCATGATAATCTTGCGGTTGAAATCGCTCAGGTAAAGAATACCGATGTCGCTCTTGAAAGAGGCCACATCTTCGATGACTTCTTTGGTGCGGGTTTCGCGAATAGCGAATTCGTACTTGTCGGTATCGAAGAGCTTGACGGTTTCCACAAAGCTCTTGACCGCAAAGGAATAATGCTGCGTCGAGACGCCAAACTTCTTTTTGCGCTTGCCGATTTTGCCGTACTTGTCGAGCACCGATTCGTAATGATGGTAAAGTTCGCGAGCGTACGCAACGAATTCTTCGCCTTCGCTGGTGAGTTTGACACCGCGGCTAGTACGGTTGAAAATGAGGATATTCAGCTCATCTTCAAGATCCTTAATGGCGGCGGTCAGCGACGGCTGCGAAATATAAAGTTTTTCGGCGGCCTTGTTAAAGGAACCGGTTTCTGCAATGCCGATGGCATAACGTAATTGTTGTAGAGTCATGTTTTTCGGCCTCCTGTTGAAAATCGTTGCGGGTTTTCATTTTCCTAGTTGTTTAGTAGGAATAAAAATATAGTTAAAAGCTATAAGGTTGGCAAGGGGTTATAAAACCCTTTGCCAACCTTATTTGATTACGAGTTGGTTGCGACCTTGACTTCTTCAATCTTTTTCAGGACCGAGCCGTCTTCCATCGCCTTCATGGCCTTATCGAAGCCTTCCTTGAGGCTGGCAGCCTTCTTGCTGATGTAGAGGGCGGCACCGGCGTTCAGAGCGCAGGCATACTTGATGCCCGGGCGGCCCTTGCCATTCAGCACGTCGAGAGCGAGGTTAAAGTTATCGACACCCGTACCGCCGGCGAGGTCTTCGGGGTCCACAGCCGGGACGCCGAAGTCCTTCGGGTCGATGCGGTATTCGCGATATTCACCGTCTTCGAGGATTTCGGCAATGGTCGTCGGGACGCACGGAGAGATTTCGTCGTAGCCGTCGTCGGAGATGGCGACCATCACGCGCTTGGCACCGAGGGACTTCGCCGCCTTGGTGAAGGGTTCCAGAATCGACTTGCTGTAAACGCCGAGCATGAGGTACTTGGCTTCGGCCGGGTTCGTGAGGGGGCCGAGCAAGTTCATGATGGTCTTCACGCCGAGGGCACCGCGAACCGGGCCGGCAAAGCGCATGGCGCTGTGGTAGACCGGAGCCATAAGGAACACGAAGTTCGTCTTGTCGATGACACTGGCGGCTTTTTCCGGAGTCATGTCCAGCTTGAAGCCGGCTGCAGTATAGAAGTCGGCAGCACCGGACTTGCTGGAAACAGCGCGGTTGCCGTGCTTGGCAATCTTGGCGCCGCA
This sequence comes from Fibrobacter sp. UWB10, assembly GCF_900182935.1. Classification (NCBI taxonomy): domain Bacteria; kingdom Pseudomonadati; phylum Fibrobacterota; class Fibrobacteria; order Fibrobacterales; family Fibrobacteraceae; genus Fibrobacter; species Fibrobacter sp. UWB10. The sequence continues at coordinate 98,258 of NZ_FXUE01000001.1, forward strand.
GCTTGCTGCGATAAGACCGGAGAGAGAGCTCACGTTGAAGCTGCCCTTGCCGTCGCCACCGGTACCCACGATATCGGTGAGTTCGTCACCGCTATACGGGAACTTGCGCTTCTTGCTGCTCAAAACCTTGGCGCAGCCTGCGATTTCTTCGGTCACGGGGCCCTTGCTGGAAAGGGCGGTAAGGATTGCGGCCATCTGGCGTTCGTCCATGATGCCGTCGGTCAGGTCTTCCATGAACATTTCGGCAGTTTCGCGGCTCAGGTCCTTGCCTGCGGTAAGCGTGTTCAAGATTCCGCGAATATCCAGCGGTTCGCGACGGTAGTTGAGGAAAGCCTTGAAGAATTCGTCGGCGCGGCCGCTAGCGATGGATTCCGGGTGGAACTGCACGCCTTCAATGGGGAGCGTCTTGTGGCGAATGCCCATGATGTCACCATCGGTAGCGCGGGCGGTCACTTCGAAGTCAGAAGAGAGCGTCGATTCGTCGATGACGAGGCTGTGGTAACGCGTGAAGATGTTCTTCTTGCCAATGGTGCGGAAGAGACCCTTACCGTCGAGGTCGATTTCTTCGGCGATGCCGTGCTTGATGAACTTGGCCTGCACAATCTTGGCGCCGAAAGCGTAACCGATAGCCTGGTGGCCGAGGCACACGCCGAGAATCGGGAGCTTGCCAGCAAAGTGCTTGATAGCTTCCACAGAAACGCCAGCATCTTCGGGGCGGCCCGGGCCCGGGCTCACGATGAGGCGGCTCGGGTTCAACTTTTCGATGTCTGCAATGGTGCATTCGCGGCTACGGAGCACGCGGATTTCTTCAGTGGTAATCTTGGCCAACGCCTGGTAAACGTTGTAAGTAAAAGAGTCGTAGTTATCGATAATGACGATCATCTTAGTTTTCTCCTTCGAGCACGGCGCGGATGGCACCCAATTTTTCGTTCGTTTCTTCAAATTCGCGGTCGGCGTTCGAGGCCGCGACAATGCCACCACCGGCCTGCAGGCTGATAGTCTTACCCTGCTTCAAACAGCAACGGATAGCGATACAGAAATCCAAGTCACCGTCGGATTCCATGTAGCCCACTGCACCGGCGTAGAAACGGCGCTTAACCTTTTCGAGGCCAGAAAGGATTTCGATAGCGCTGATTTTCGGGGCGCCGCTCACCGTACCTGCCGGGAAGCTGGAGCGCAGCACTTCGATGGCCTTCTTGTTCTTTGCCACACGGCCCTGCACATCAGAGACCAGGTGAATCACGTGGCTGAACTTTTCGCATTCCATGTACTTGGTGGTTTCCACCGTACCGGCTTCGCAAACGCGGCCAAGGTCGTTACGGGCCAAGTCCACGAGCATCAAGTGTTCGGCACGTTCCTTCGGGTCGCCCTTCAAGTTCTTCATCAGGGCTTCGTCTTCCACGTCGTCCTTGCCGCGGCGGCGAGTGCCTGCAATCGGGTGGATGGTGGCGATGCCATCACGCACGCGCACGAGGCTTTCCGGCGATGCACCGATAAACTGGTGCGTGCCGTAATCGAGGAAGAACATGTACGGAGACGGGTTCACCGTGCGGAGGCGGCGGTAGATGTCGAGGGCTTCGATATCGCTTGCGAACTGGATACGGCGAGAAGGCACAGCCTGCACAATGTTACCGGCGATAATATGCTTCTGAAGGGCTTCGACCTTTTCGGTGTATTCCTTGCGGGACTGTTCCAGGTCGGTCATCGTGATGCCCTTGCCGTACTGCTTTTCCGGAGCGAGATAGCTGAAGTCCAGGTCAGCGAGGCGGGCCTTCACCTTTTCAATCGCGGCCTTCAGGTCAATCTGGTGTTCTTCGTAGTTCAGGGCGAACAAGTGAAGCTTTTCGGTAAAGTGGTCGAACACGATGTAGATGTGGCCCACCAAGAATTCCGCTTCAGGAATGTTGAGTTCGTCTACCTGCGGGGCGAGGCGAATCGTATCGCAACGGGCACAGAATTCGTAGCCGAGGTAGCCCACGCCCGAAGAAGGAATAGGAATCTGGTTAGGCGGCACCGTATTTTCGGCAGAAATCAGCGTGAGGGCGTCCAAAATATCGCCTTCGCCTTCCTTCAGGAACACACTTTCCTTGCCATCGACAACGATGCTCACATCCTTTTCATTCTGGCGCAGACGGAAGCCTTCGTCCACCATCAGGGTCGAATAACGGCTACGACCGTGGGAGAAACTTGCGGATTCGAAAATAGCCTTCGCACCGAGCTTCTTGCCGAGCGAAAACGGGGTGTAACGTTCACCGGGCAGTGCCACGTAGATACTGTCGGTACGGGGTTCGAAGTTAGGGCTTTCAGTAATGTGCCTTATGTTCGTAGTCATTTTGATCCTCTGGTTTAAAAATTCGTTTGCCTTTTCGTTTCGGGTTCCGCAAAGGCTTAGGTCCCGGAGGATTTCGATATAAAAAAAAGGAAGGCCTCCGTGAGTCCGGAAGCCTTTGCTTTAAAATCTTGGGTGATTTGCGACAAATACCGGGCTCTATGTTAGAGTCCGCGCCACCAACGACGGTTAAGGGTTGCTGTAGTCACAAAATTCATCATGGCACCAAAAATATCAAACGAAAATTCCCTTGGCAAGGGGTTTGCCGTGAATTTTCGTAAAAAAATTGAAATTATCGGATAAAACAAGCAAAAAACAGCACCTGTTATCACACTATTTTGCCCCTCGGTTGCAAGGGTATAGTCATTTATATATATTCGTTTCCGAGACACTTAGAAGGGAGAACTGTATGTTCTACAAGCATTGGAAAAAGATTGCACTCGCACTAACCGGTTTTTTCTGGGCAAGTTGCGACGACTCTGCCTCATCGGCCGTATGCCTTTATGGCCCGGATCCTAACTACAGTAATCCCGCCGAGAACCCGACATCCAGTTCTTCTGAAGCTGTCAAGCCCGAAAGTTCCAGCAGCAACGATTTTGACAAAATGATGCCGCTATACGGTGTCGAAATGGACAAAACGGTATGTACCCAGATTAAGGGCGAACCTACAATTACCTGCGAAGACGGAACTGTCTGCACGCAAAAAACCGAAGAGCGTTGGGGCAATCTTCCTTGCAGCGATGACATCTGCCCCGCTTACGGCGTGGTACAAATTTCTGAAAACACCTACGAATGCGACGGCAAGGTCTACAACGAAGCTGAATTCCGCGCTCGATTCGGAAAAATAACTGTAGTCGAGGAACCTCAAGATACCTTATTCACACAAGAACCCGTCCTTTATGGTCCACCTTGCGTATTCGACGGCACATGCGACGACGAAAAGGAATAGAAGTCGATAATCAGGGAACCAGCCATGTTTTACAAGCACTGGAAAAAAATCGCTCTTGCTCTGGCCAGTTTTTTCTGGGCCAGCTGTGGTGGCGATGGCTCCAGCGAAGAGATTTCAGCAGTTCAAGCTAATCCCAGTCTTTATGGGGTAATAGGTCCCATAGAGAATGATTCCAGTGATGTTACATTCTCTTCTAGTTCGGTAGAAGAAAGTTCCAGCAGCGATTTCATTTTGATAGCTCTTGACTATGGCGTTCCATACGATCCTGACGACAGAGACACTATATACACAGACCAAACACTCTGTTTTAACGATTCTGTGCAAAATGTCGAAGGCAGGGTGTTCAAGATTATCGACTGTATTGACGGCAACAAGTACTTGCGAAATCCAGGCGACGCCGGGTCCGAAGGCGTAGAACTCCCCGAAGGAATCCAGGTTTTCGCCCCGAAGGCAGGCAGCGAAAAAGCTCCCAACTGCACCAGCGACCAAGATATCTGCATTGAACGCGACCCATCAAAGCCGATTGAACAGGATTCACTTGCAGGCTGCCACCCCATTATTAACTGCCCCGCAAAGCCAGATGATACAACCTTTATTAAGGTGGAATAAACATCCGTCAAAAGACCTTAGGAGAAAATGAAGATGTTCTACAAACACTGGAAAAAAATCGCCCTCACGCTGACCGCCCTATTCTGGGCAAGCTGCAGCGAAACTCATGAAGAAGCCGTTCTTTACGGGTGTCCTCCGGATGATTGCTATGATGAGCCCGAAAGTAGCGATTCAAACAATGATGAATCCAGTTCTAGCGAGAAAACTATTTCGTCAAGTTCTGAAACAGCAAGTTCAAGTTCCGAGACTTCCAAGCCCGAAAGTTCCGAGACCGCGAATACAGAAAGTTCCAGCAGTGAATCAATCGAGACCGAGTCAAGTTCTAGTGAGGCAAAGTCCAGTTCCAGCGAAATTACATGCGTTCCCCTAGATTCCACTGTATCCTATTTTACTGATGATTACAACGAAGATCTAGAAAAATTGTGGAGTAAGCAAGCCGCCCAGCACGATGCCGCAAAAAGGATTGACTCCATCAAGACCACCCTGGCAGAAACGCCCATGTGCCTCGAAAACTTGCGCATGGAACTCGAGCGTTTCGTGGCACTTTACGGCGCACCGATTGACATCAAAAACGCAGTAGACTCTTGCAGCGACGGCACCATCAGGCCTAGCGAAGAATATGCCAAGTTCCTGAAGATGCAGGAAGAGTGGGAAGCGAACAAGCCCGCTCTAGACGCAGAATGCAAGAAAGTCTACGAAGACAAGCTGAAAGAAATCGAAGCCCGAATCAACAAATGCCTTTCCGGCGAAACTGAAGAATAATCATGTTCAAGAAACATTGGAAAAAAATTCTTCTAGGCCTGTGCACGCTGTTTTGGGGTGGATGCAGCGACGATTCGGTACCCCTTTACGGAACCCCGCAGGTCGCTTGTGAATTAGACCACATGTGGAGTGACGAGTGCGGCACCACATCCAATATCGTATGCACGGACACCTACTATTGTAAAGACAAAGTTGTCTGTTTCAAGCAATATGAAGGGAAAAACGCGACCTTTGACTGTCGCGATGAACTGGGCAACAAGACTACCTATACCGAAGACGAATTCAACTCATTATACTATGTTGAAAGCGAACGCATTCACTAACTTTAGACGAGGAAAAATGTTCTACAAGCATTGGAAAAAAATTGCACTGGCTTTTACCGCCCTGTTCTGGGCCGGATGCGGCGATGATTCGTCAAGCGACAGCAAGGAGCTGGTTGCCTGCGACCTGCAGCAAATGTGTCCCGAATACGGCGTCGCCGGTTATTCTTGCGATGACGGCTTTTACGGAGACGATAACGGTCAGAACTGCACCTTCATTCCAGCACCAACATGTTCCAAATATTATCAATGCGAAGACAATGTAACTTGTTGGGCTAATGAAGGTGATACTGTTCTAAATTGCTCCGACAAGCAAGACAAAGACTTTTCAATCAATGAAAATGATTTTAATTCAAAATATTACGTAAAGGAAAACGAATGAAGCTCTCTCTCAAAAAGAAACTCGCTCTCGAAGCATATCGCCTTTACCGCCACAACGAAATCAAGGCACACCCGCTTACGTACTTTTTCTGGGAATGCACGCTCCGCTGCAACTTGCACTGTCTGCACTGCGGTAGCGACTGCGTGAAAGACGCCATTCCCGATATGCCCCGCGAAGATTTTATGAATGTGCTGGACAAATTGGCCCCGCACATCGACCCGAAGCATTTTATCGTGGTGATTACCGGCGGCGAACCCTTGATGCGCCAGGACCTTGAAGAATGCGGCATGGAAATCAAAAAACGCGGTTACCCCTGGGGAATGGTCAGCAACGGCCTTGCGATGACCCCCGAACGCTACACCAAGCTGCTGAATGCAGGGCTCCGCTCACTCACGATTAGCCTGGACGGCCTCAAGGAAAGCCACAACCATTTCCGCGGCGCCCCCACGAGTTTCGATAACGCACTCCGCGCCATCGACATGGCCGCCCACACGCAAGGCCTCACCTTCGACGTGATGACCTGCGTGAACCGCCAGAACTTGAAGGAGCTCCCGAAGATTCTTGACATCCTCCTGAAAATCGGCGTAAAGCGCTGGAGAATCGCGACGGTGTTCCCGAAGGGCCGCGCCAAGGACAATCCGCTGTTTCAGCTCACCAACCAGGAATTCCGCCAGGTATTCGACTTTATCCGCGAAGTCAAGAAACTGAACGTCATCAACGTGAACTACGGCTGCGAAGGATTCCTCGGCAGCTACGAAAAAGACGCCCGCAACTACCCGTTCTTCTGCCGTGCCGGCGTGAACGTGTCCTCTGTGCTTTGCGACGGTAGCATTTCGGCATGCCCGAGCTTACGCGGCGACTACATACAAGGTAATATTTACAAGGACGACCTCTGGGACGTATGGCAGAACCGCTATCAGGTGATGCGCGACCGCAGTTGGGCAAAAATCGGCGACTGCAAGACTTGCAAATACTGGCGCTACTGCGAAGGCTCCAGCCTGCATCTCCGTGATGAGAAAACGAAGGAATTGGCTTACTGCCACGTAAAGCGTTTGGAAGACGCAGGCGCATAAGAAAGTTCTATCCCTCACAAATGCGTAAGGCGAGCGTCGCGACCAAGTTTACTTGGGCATGACCGAGCCTAGCATTTAACGCCGTTGGCGTTCGTGGCTGCGGTTATGCCATATCTGAATACAAGTATTCAGCTGCGTCATAACCTTGCACACTTTTGGTACTTGAGCGAAGCGAAAGTACAAAAGACCAAGGAACTCGCCTACTGTCATGTAAAGCGTTTGGAAGACGCCGGCGCATAGGCAAAAAAGATTTCAATCACCTGAAAAAAGCAAGAGCCGCACCCTATGGGTGCGGCTTTTTCCAAACCATTACCTAGCCTTGTAATTAGCTTGGCTGTAAGATAGGTTTTTAACCTCAAAATTCAACGGATTCACAAAACAAAGTGTTGTACATAAAAACAACAGTGAAATACTTAAAAACCCTTATTTTTCGCTTATTTCGCGAAAAACAACGAATCAAAGTGTGAATTTTTAGATATTATTTATACCGATGTTACAAGCGAGCCTCACATCGAATCAAACGCACATTGTAGATGTGCTTTTAAAGAAGAATCCCAAGCTTGACCGAGAGATTCTTGAAAAGGCTGTAGCTTTTATTGCAGAGGCTCACGAGGGGCAATACCGCAAGAGCGGAATGCCTTACACAGAACACCCCTACGAGGTTGCAAAGATCCTTGCAGACCTAAAGCAAGACCAGTCGACGGTCTTGGCCGGGTTGTTGCACGATGTGGTCGAAGATACCGACCACTCACTCGAAGAAATTGCCGAAAAATTTGGCGATGACACCGCCTTCATGGTAGATGCCGTCACCAAGATTACAGCCGCTCAAGAATCGAGCAAGACCGCCCAAAAAGCGGAAACGTACCGAAAGTTAATTGTCGCCATGGCGAAAGACCCTCGGGTCATCATGATCAAAATCGCAGACCGCATTCACAACATGCGTACCATGCGATACATGAAGCCCGAAAAGCGCCAGGCAATCGCACAAGAAACACTCGACATTTACATTCCGCTCACGCACAGGTTCGGTCTTTACAAGCTCAAGAACGAACTCGAAGATTTAAGTTTCAAGTACGTAAATCCCGACGAATACCAGAAGCTGGTGGACCTGCTCATCGAGAACAAAGAATCCCGCGAAAAGTATATCCAGTCGGTGATTGGCCCTCTGCAAATCAAGATGGCACTCGAAGATTTCGACTGCACCATCCAGGGGCGCACCAAGAACATTTACAGCATCTACAACAAGATGATTAGCCGTGGCTGCCAGTTCGAAGACATCTTCGACATTTTCGCCATCCGCATCATTGTAGAAACCATTCCCGAATGCTACCTGGCTTTGGGCTACGTCCACAACCTGTGGACGCCCCTGCAGAGTCGCTTTAAAGACTACATCGCGACCCCGAAGCCGAACCTTTACCAGAGCATTCACACCACCGTGATTGGTCCTGAAAACAAGATGGTCGAAGTCCAGATTCGAACCAAGGATATGGACCTGACCGCCGAAAAGGGATTCGCCGCCCACTGGGCCTACAAGCTTGAAACCCAGCACGAAGGCGAAGAACTGGCCTGGCTGAACCACATGGTGAAGTTGCAGTCCGAAATTTCGGACTCCAAGGAATACCTCGACTTCTTGAAGGTGGACCTGAAACCCGCCGGCATGACCGTGTTTACCCCCAAGGGCACTTCGATTGAACTGCCGCAGGGGTCCATTGTTTTGGACTTTGCGTTTGCCGTTCATACCGAACTTGGCCTGCACTGCATTGGCGCGAAGATTAACGACGAAGTGGTGAACCTTGATACGGTTGTGGAACACGGAGCCACCATTCAGGTGCTCAAGAGCCCGAACCAGGAACCCAGCCCCGAATGGCTTGAAATGGTCAAGACCGTGAAGGCCAAACAGGAACTGCGCCGCTGGATGAAAAACAGCATCATGAAGCAGGCCCTGGACCTGGGTAAAGAAATTTGGGTCCGCGAACTTAGACTGCAAAAAATCGAAAAGGACAAGCGTCCTTCCGAAGAAAGCATTTGCAAGTACTTTGGCACACCGACCATCGACGACTTTTACGAACGCATTGGCCAGGGCGAACTTCCGCTCGCAGATATCCAGCGCTTTTTGAACGGTGGCGAAACCACGCAAAAGGAATCGACCGCACTCCGGTTCTTCCCGATGTTCAACAAAGACGTGAAGGCCGAACGCAAAGACGAAATGCCTCTGCAAATCGGGCAAGAAACCAGTTTGGTGGTTCACTTTGCCAAGTGCTGTAGCCCGATTCCCGGCGATCCGGTGGTGGGAGTCTTGCGTCCGAAAATCGGTATCGAAGTCCACAATACGGACTGTCCGCAGCTCAAGAACCTGCCGATGGAACAGCGCATTGCAGTGGAATGGAGCGAAGACATTAAGCATTCGTTCGAGACGCACCTCACGATTGACACCGAGAACCGCAAGAACATTACGTTCGACGTGTTGCAGGAACTCAAGCGCGCCAATGTTTTCCTTGACCGCATTACGGCAGCAAGCCAACATTACTCGGGCAGAATCCGGCTGGTGTTCAAGGCTTTCCGCAAGGAACAAGTCGATACAATCATTAACGCTATCAAGAGTATTTCTGGCGTAAAACAGGTGGTAAAATCATGATTTCAAAGCTCCACCATAGCGACTACACGCTCAAGAACCGCGCCTTCAACTGTCGTATGCGTAACCGCTACTACGAAGAAGTCTACTACGCGTTCAGAGCCATTTTTCCGAATGAAGTCGCTGAGCGGAGCGAAAAGAATCCAGTTGCCGACACCATCTGGTTCCAGAACCTGAGCAAAGAAATCAAACGCTACGAAAGGCTAATCATGACCTGCCTGGAATACGCGCAAGCCGCCATCTTTTACGGCAAGGCCGAAAACAAGGCCATGTATTCCAAGGACAAGCGTTGGGGTATATTGCAAGAAGAAATCTTCTTGGTTCACTTTTTGCAAGAGCTACTATCTACCACACGCTACGTGATTGCCCGAATCGACACCGACCAAATGCTACAACGCTGGGCCGGCGAAATGCAAGACCTAAAAACCAAACCGGTGGCATCAGGTTACGTGAACGCCATTCAAGAAAAACTGAACGAAATGAACGCAGCCACGCTTGACGAATTCAAGGATTTGCTCAAACACGTGCTAGACCGATTCCAGATAGGAAACACGCTGTTTGGTACGGTTCAGGAGCTACAGAACTTTTACTAAACGAGAGACGAAAGACAAGAGACACAAAAATGTCAGAGTACATCATCCTTTCAATCTTCCTTTTCCTGGGCGCGTTTATCGCGGCAGCAGCTACCGTTACGGGGTTACTGCTCGGTTACCGCACCAAGAATACCAAGAACAAGATGGCGCCATACGAATGCGGTATGGAAACCATCGGAAATGCGCGAATCCAGTTCAAGGTAGGTTACTACCTGTTTGCGCTTCTGTTCCTGGTGTTTGACATCGAAGCCCTTTTCCTGTTCCCCGTCATGGCGAACTTCAAGGAAATTATGGCTGGCAACACTCCGCTGCCCCCTCAAGTCGTTGTCATTGACCTTGTGATTTTCATGGCAATCCTCGTTTCGGGCCTTGCCTACGCATGGAAGAAAGGAATCCTTAAGTGGGAATAACCCTATGGGAATTATCAACCTAGCTCCTAAGATTTTAGATCCTATCCCGGGCGGCAAGTATGTCGTCAACGCGATAGACTACGTTGTAAACTGGGCCCGAGCAAACTCGATTTGGCCCCTCACCTACGGCACAAGTTGCTGCGCCATCGAAATGATGAGTAGCTCTATGGCCCGCTACGATATCGCCCGCTTTGGCTCCGAAGTGTTCCGCGCTTCGCCCCGCCAGGCGGACCTTTTCATTATCGCAGGAACCATTACCCGCCGTATGGCGCCCGCTCTCCAGATGCTCTGGGAACAAATGCCCGGCCCCAAGTACGTGCTTGCCATGGGCGCTTGCACCATCAGCGGTGGCCCGTTCATTTATGATAACTACGCTGTGGTGCGCGGGGCGCAGAACCTGATTCCGGTCGACGTATTCGTCCCTGGTTGCCCGCCTCGCCCCGAAGCCTTGTTCCACGGACTTTTGACTCTGCGCGAAAAGATTTTGAAGGAAACCTGCCGCGAACCTTGGCACGAAGGCGACGTGCGTAACGTGTCGACTATGGACCGCTACCGTGAAGCCGCCAAGGCATGGGCCGCCCTCGAACGCATCAAGGATGAGGAAATGGCCGAAGCCCGCGCCAAGTTCAAGGAAGAAAATCCGGATTACAAGAGCAGCTTCAAGCCCGTGCGCGTGAAAAAGGAAGACTTCCCCGAAGTGGAACGAGTCGCCTGCAAGCGCTTTGGTTTAAGCCAACTTGACATTTACAAGAAGCTCAAGGCGAAGTTCCCAAACATCACCGTGCACACGCACAGTGAAGACCCGATTGAAGACGTTGTGGCCGCCATGCCCGCCGACCGTCCGCTCGAAGTGATGATCGATGTGGAAGACTACTTGCCCGCTGTCGAATACGTGAAAAACGATCCCGAATTCAAAATGAATTACCTGATTGACGTTACGGCAATCGACTACGATGACCACTTTGACATGGTAACGCAGTTGCGCAGCCTCGAAAAGGGCCACAAGGTATTCTTCTGCGTGCAAATCAAGAAGAACTTCAACATTCCCGAAGAAGATCGCCCGACAGCGCTGCTCGGATCCGTTCCGACAATTAGCCACCTGTACCCGGGCGCCGAAGTCAAGGAACGCGAAGTTTATGACATGTTCGGCATCAACTTTGAAGGTCACCCCGACCTGCGCCGCATTTTCTTGGACAAGGACTTTGTAGGCTACCCCTTGCGTAAAGACTTTACCCACCCGCAAATGATCAAGAGGCCCGTATGAGTATGACAAGACTCCCGCCGGGATTCAAGATTACCCGCGATACCAATACCGAAGAATTTTTCATTAACATGGGCCCGCAGCACCCGAGTACACACGGTGCATTGCGCCTCGCCCTGCGTATGGACGGCGAAAACATTGTGGAAATCGTGCCGCACTTTGGCTACATCCACCGCGGCATGGAAAAGCAGGCCGAATCCATGAGCTACCTGCAGTACATCGCCATGTCTGACCGTCAGGACTATTTGACCGCCATCCAGAACAACCTGGGTGTTGTCATCGCTCTTGAAAAGGGCATGAACATTGGCGTGCCCGAAAAAGGCGAATACATTCGCGTGATGCTTTCGGAACTCGGACGTATCGCTAGCCACCTGGTGTTCTTCGGCTGCTTCGGCGGCGATTTGGGCGGCCAGACCTGCTTGCTGTTCGGCTTCAAGGAACGCGAAATGATCCACGACATTCTGGAAGAAGTCACCGGATCGCGCCTGACCACCAACTTCTTTAGACCGGGTGGCAGCCGCTTTGATGTTCCCGAAAACTTTATCGACCGCGTGAAAGCATTCCTCAAGCACCTCGAAGGTGCGATGAAGGACTACGAAAGATTCCTTTCGAAGAACATCATCGTGCTTGAACGCAGCAAGGGCATCGGCATTCTTTCTGCCGAAGACGCCATCGCTTACGGATGTTCCGGCCCGGTACTTCGTGCCAGCGGCGTCGACTTCGATGTGCGCAAGGCGAACCCCTATAGCATTTACGACCAACTGCAGTTTGACGTGCCCGTGACCTACACCGGCGACTGCTACGACCGCTACACGGTGCGTATCGCTGAAATTCACGAATCTATGCGCATTCTGTACCAGTGCATTGAAAAGTTCCCGAAAGAAGGCCCCTGGCGCTCCAAGGAAAAGCCGGTGCGCCTTCCGGTCGGTCGCTACTATAGCGAGATTGAAACCGCAAAGGGTCTGTATGCCACTTACGTGGTGGCCGCCACAACCGGCGAAAAGCCTTACCGTATTCACACGCGTGGGCCGAGCTTCCCGCACATTGCCGCCCTCAACAAGATGGCGCAGGGCCACAAGATTTCGGACCTTGTGACCATTATGGCAACGCTTGACCCGGTGATTCCCGAAATTGACAGGTAATATATGTTTGTACCTTCTATTACACATCCTGTAGGCGACTTTATTCGCGAATGGGTTCCGAAGCTTTCGGCTTACTTGCCCGAACAGCTGCAGTCCCAGACGCTCGATAGTATTGCCGCCTTCTTGATTAACGCGCTCCTCTGCATTATCGCAGTCTGCGCTGTGAATATCGGTTCTGCCCCGATTCTGATTTACATGGAACGCAAGGTTTGCGCCCACGTGCAATGCCGCTTGGGCCCCATGCGTCTCGGTTGGCATGGTACTCTGCAGACCATCGCCGATGTGATCAAGATGCTCTTCAAGGAAGTCTATTCCCCGAGCGGCGCCGACAAGCTGATGTTCTATGTAGCACCGCTGATTGTGCTGATTGCCCCGTTCATTATCGCAGCCCTGATTCCGTTCGACCACAACCTGATTGTCGCCGACATCGATATGGGCATTCCGATGATTATCGCGGTAAACGGCTTTGGCGTGCTGGGAATTTTGCTTGGCGGCTGGAGCAGCAACAACAAGTATTCCTTGCTCGGTGCTCTCCGTAGCGGCGCCCAGATGATCAGCTACGAAATCTCTTTTGCGATGATTCTTTTGTTCGTCGTAATGATTTCGGGTTCTACAAGCCTGATGGACATTGCCCAGGCTCAGGACGGCACGGTTCTTGACTGGTTTATCTTCAAGATTCCGGTGCTCGGCTTTATCGCCTTCATTCTCTTCTTTATTTCTAGTACCGCTGAAATGAACCGCGCTCCCTTCGACATTGCCGAAGCAGAACAGGAACTGACTGGTGGTTACCACACGGAATACAACGGCACCCCGTTTGCCATGTTCTACCTGGCCGAATATATCGCCTTGGTCACGAACTCGGCACTTGCCGCCACCTGTTTCTTGGGTGGATTCCATGCACCCTGCATTGGCGTTGCCGCTATCGATGGCGTTCTGCAGATGGTACCCGGAGTCGTGTGGCTCTTCGCGAAGATTTACTTTATGATTTGGTGCTACATGATGGTGCGCTGGACATTTGTCCGCCCGCGTGTGGACCAGCTCATGGACTTTGAATGGAAATTCCTTTTGCCGGTGAACTTGGTACTCCTTGCCGCCGGCGCCGTGTGGATGATTTTTGTAGGGTAATATGCAAGAAAAACTTTCAACACGCCGATACATCAAGCGCTACCTGAAGCGCTGCATTACGGGCCCCTGGAGTCTGATTTGCGGTCTGTCCGTTTCGCTTAAGTATTTCTTTGACCCCAGACGCATCGTGACCGAGCAGTATCCTGAAAACAGGAAGACGCTCAAGATGCACGAACGTTACCGCGGCCGCCTCGAAATGATCGAAGACGCCGATGGCAATAACCATTGCACCGCTTGCGGCATGTGCGAACGCGCCTGCCCGAACGCCTCGATCAACGTACTTTCGACCAAGAATATCGCAGGCAAGAAAGTGCTCGGTCGTTACGTTTACCACTTTGCGAGTTGCACCCAGTGCGGGCTTTGCGTAGAAGCCTGCCCGTTTGGCGCTATTCGCATGAGCCAGGCGTTCGAAGTCGCCACCACCGACCCGAACACGCTCGAAATGATTCTCAACAAGAAGGAGGGCCAAGGCTAATGATCCAGAATCTGTTGGCTGGGCTTATCCCACAGAATATCGCTTTCCCGCTCGGGGGTATGGACCTCGCGTTCTACGCGGTCGCCTTCATTATCCTTGTAACGGCTGTTTGTACGGTTGCAGTCAAGAACATTCTGCAGAGCGCCGTATTCCTGATTTTCAGCTTCGTCGCAACCGCGATTCTTTACCTGCTTTTGCATGCGGAATTTACCGCACTCGCCCAGGTGATGGTCTATGTGGGCGGCGTCGTGATTTTCGTGGTGTTCACGATTCTCTTGACAAGCCGCCTCGGCGAAGATGCCTTCTCGGTCAAAATTCCGAGAATCTTTGCTGCATTCGCACTATCGATTATCTTTGTACTCGTGATGGTCAAGTGCCTGTTGCCCATCGAAGGACTTTCGAGCGGAGCAGTCGCTGCCCCCGAAGGCTACGCCTCGCTCAAGGCTTTCGCCTTTAGATTGCTCGGCTACGGCGAAGACGGATTCGTGATTCCGTTCGAAGTCGTGAGTATCCTTCTCTTGATGACTCTGATTTGCGCCATCACGATTGCCCGCAAAGGCAAGGAGGACGAAGAATGACTTTAATGAATTGCCTTATTCTTGCATTCTTGCTGTTTGGCATTGGCGTTTGGGGCTTAATGCGCCGCCGTCACTTGATTGGCATGCTGATTTCGATTGAACTCATGCTGAATGCAGCGAACATTAACTTTATTTCGTTTGCCTACTTTAGCGCAAAGGACTCGACCGCAGGCGCCTTGTTCAGCATCTTCGTGATTGCCGTGACCGCCTGCGAAATGGCAATTGCACTTGCCATTATCGTGTCGATGTACCGCCGCTATAAGAGCTTGGACGTAGAACAGTTGAGGGACCTCCATGATTAACGACGTTTCCATCAGCTATTTAATCTTCTTGATGCCGCTTTTGGTATTTGCGATTAACGGACTTTTCCTAGGTCGCAAATCGGACAAGGCTGCCGCCACTTTTGCCGTTATCGGTAACGGTATTGCCATGTGCGCTGCCCTGATTGTGGCAGTCCACTACTTCAGTTCAACTTTTGCCCCGCAAAAAGCGGTCCTGTTCAATTTTCCGTTCCTTAAGTTTGCAGAACACTTTGCCGCAAACATCGGACTTTTGATTGACCCGCTTTCGGTCATGATGCTTGTGGTCGTCACGGTGATTTCGTTCCTCGTGAACATCTACAGCATTGGCTACATGAAGGGCGACCGCAGTGCCGGCCGATTCTTCTCGATTCTTTCGCTGTTCAGCTTTAGCATGCTCGGCCTCGTTGCCGCCACCAACCTTTTCCAGATGTTCATTTTCTGGGAACTCGTGGGTGTATCTAGCTACTTGCTGATTGGTTTCTGGTATCACAAGCCCTCGGCCGTGAGCGCATCTAAGCAGGCCTTCATTCTCACCCGCTTTGCCGACAGCTTCTTCTTGCTTGGCATTGTGATTGTGAGCTATGTGGTGCAGAGCTTCGACTTCTTTGCCCTTAACGGTCTGACACTCAGCTCTTTCACCAATCAAACGATAGACCTCGGCCTCACTGTCGTGAGCAAGGCAGACGCCCTCATTCTTGGCTCCATCTTGATTTTCACAGGTGGCTGGGGCAAGTCGGCCATGTTCCCGATGCATATCTGGCTTCCGAACGCCATGGAAGGTCCGACTCCGGTGTCTTCAATCATTCACAGCGCCACCATGGTGGTCGCAGGTGTTTACCTGGTTGCAAGACTCTTCCCGTTCTTCGCTGTCTGTGGCAATTCACTCACGCTGATTATGTGGGTGGGCGCCTTCACGATGATTTTTGCCGCGGTTATCGCCTGCACGCAGAAAGACATCAAGCGCATTCTCGCCTACTCGACGCTTTCGCAGCTCGGCTACATGATGTTTGCGCTTGGCGCTTGCAAAATCGGCGACGCCGTCATTACCACCGGCTGGACCGCTTCTACCTTCCACATCTTTACGCACGCCTTCTTCAAGTGTGCCCTGTTCTTGATTGCAGGTAGCTTGATTCACCAAGTGCATACGAATGATTTGGACGCCATGGGCGGACTTCGCAAGAAAATGCCGCTGACCTATTGGAGCAGCCTCATTTGCGTACTCGCTATCGCAGGCATTCCGCCGTTCTCCGGATTCTTCTCGAAGGACGAAATCATCTTGGCCGCCTTCCAGGGCCATCATTACGTGGTATTCGGTTTAGCTATTCTCACGAGCGGCCTTACCACCTTCTACATGTTCCGTCTGTTCTTCCTCGCCTTCCATGGCACTCCGCGCTGCAAATCTGTTGCCGAAGGCCATGTGCACGAAGACTTCTTCATGACGCTTCCGATTGTGATTCTTGCCGTACCCGCCCTGCTGAGCGGTCTCTTGGGCAAGGGTCTCTTCGAACAGTACTTTGTGCCGGGTAGGCTTCGCGTGCCGCAGCTCGTGATGCTCCCCCACGCCGAATGGATTCCGTATGTGGCCGTGGCGGTCGCTGCCGTCGCGCTGTTGATTGCCTGGTTCTTCTATGCAAGCCCGAAGGCAAAAATCGAACGCGCCCTCGACGAATCGAACCGCAGTTCGATTTACAAAGTCGTTTACCACAAGTTCTACTTCGACGAAATGTACTACGCCGTGGTTCGCCAGTTCGTGATTGGCGGTATCGCTCGCGTGGCACGCTTTATTCAAGACTACATTATCGAAGGCATCCTCGCATTCTGCGTCTGGTTTATCCACAAGTTGGGCGACCTCGTGCGTTACGCGCAGGGTGGCAATTTGAGTTTCTACCTGGGCACCCTGATTGTCGGCGTTATTCTGTGGCGTTTTTTGGGGCAGCTCCCGCTGTAAGGTAAGGTTTGAATATGGATTCTTTGCTTTTTAACTTAATCTGGATCATCCCGCTGTTTACAGTGCTTGTCTGCGCTCCGATTCCCTCACAAAAGGAATCGCTCCTCAAGACAATTCATGCATTCTCGGGCACCCTGGTATTGCTGTTAGTCGGTTATCTGACTTACCGACTCTACACGCTCGGCATTGATTCTGCAAGTGCAGATTCTGCCCCGCTCCTGTTGCATTACTACATGGACATTCCTTGGATTCACACGCTCAACGCCCACTATTCTGTTGGCGCCGACGGCTTGAACATGTTCCTCTTGTTCTTGACGGCAGTCATCGTTTGGGCAGGCATTTTGGTAAGCTGGAATATCAAGGGCAATCAAAAGGTATTCTTTGCACTCATCCAGTTGCTTGCCACAAGCGTTTACGGCGTGTTCATGAGCATGGACCTGGTGCTGTTCTTCGTGTTCTACGAAATGGAAGCACTCTGCATGTACTTGATGATTGCAGGCTACGGTTCTGGCCGCAAGGACTACGGCGGTAAAAAGCTGACGTTGACGCTTGCCTTCGGTTCTTCGATGATTTTGGCAACGCTTTTCGGTCTCTATTTCGAAAGCGGAATCAACAGCTGGAGCATCGTAGAACTTTCCAAGATTACGCTCCCGATGGATTACCAGATGTGGGCATTCCCGCTCATGTTCATGGGATTTGCCGTTTCAAGTTCCCTATTCCCGTTCCACTTCTGGAGCCCGGATGGTCACTCGGCCGCTCCGACAGCGGTATCGATGCTTGCCGCCGGCGTGATGATGAAGATGGGCGCCTACGGTTGCTTGCGCGTTGCCATGTTCCTGATGCCGGAAGCCGCCAAGATTTGGCTCCCGTACGTAGTTGCCCTCTTGATCTTTAACGTGGTGCTTGGCCCCTTCATTGCGCTTCGCCACAAAGACCTCAAGTACATTACAGCTTACAGTTCCATTAGCCACTTGGGCCTAATATTCCTCGGTCTTGCGGCCATGACTCCGGTGGGTCTTCGCGGAGCGAGCCTCCAGATGATTTCTCACGGATTCTTGACGGGACTTTTCTTCGCAACTATCGGTATGATTTATGAACGCACGCATACCCGCGACATTACCGAAATGGGCGGCATTATGCGCAAGCTTCCGTTCCTCGGCGTTGGATTTGTAATTGCAGGCTTTGCAGGCCTTGGCCTGCCAGGCTTTAGCGGATTCATTGCCGAAAGCAATATCTTTATCGGAGCTTTCCAGCAAGATTCTACGATAACCCGTATCGTAACCGTACTTGCAATCCTGTCTATTACGACGACCGCCGTTTACATTCTGCAGACGGCAAACCGCATGTTGCACGGCAATATGCCCGCCAAGTACGCCACTCTTACCGACGCATGTTTCCGCGAAAAACTCGTGGTAGTTGTCCTTGTAGCATGTTTACTTTTGATTGGCGTTTTCCCCGGATGGATTGCAGACATGCTTGACCAAAGCATTGCCCCCATCTTTAGCAAGATAGGTTTATAATGTTCAGCATTCCCAATTTTGTCATTCCCGATTTACTGCTTCTGCTTTTCCCGTTTATCGTGATTGGAAGCAGGCTATTCTGTACAGACCGTTCCAAGGCTCCTTGGAGAATCGGAAACATCGGATTCATTCTGATTTTCATTCTGCTGAATCTGATTCCGCTTGCTAGCGGCGCCGGCAGGTTCTTCATTACCAACTGGCACATTGATGACTTTGGCGTTTTAATGCGCGAAGTATTGATGGTTTCGGCCATTCTTGGTATCTGGCTTGCCAAAGACTATTTTGACCACAGCGGTGACGGCAAACCCGCCATGCACCAGATTGCAGAATTCATCGGTACCGTCGCATTCGCCACCTTCGGCGGATTCACGGTGGTTTCGGCCTGCGACATGCTCACGTTCTTCTTGGGCCTCGAAATCGCAACCATTCCGATGTACGCTCTTGCCGCCTGGAACAAGCGCGACCAATACGGCTCTGAAGCCGCGACCAAGTACATTCTGATGGGCTCTGTCGCAACCGCCTTCGAACTGTTCGGATTCAGCTACCTTTATGGTTTTGCCGGTTCCATTCACTTTGAAGCGATTCAGCAAGCCGTTGCCGCAGGCACCTCTCCCCTGCTGTGGATTGCAGTGTTGTTCCTGTTCGCAGGCATTGGCTTTAAGCTCACGCTGTTCCCGTTCTACACTTGGGCCCCCGATGTTTACGAAGGCGCTCCAACTCCGGTAACCGCCATTCTCTCGGTGACCTCGAAGGCAACCGCTATCGCATTCCTCGTGGTTCTCGTTTACGGCCCGCTCGCTCCGATTCAGGAACAGGTCGCCCCGTTCATTGCATTGCTTGCAGGCACCACACTCTTTGTCGGTAACCTGGGCGCTTTAAAGCAGTTCAGACTCCGCCGCTTTATGGCTTACAGCTCGATTGCTCAAGCAGGCTACATCATGGTAGCACTCCTTGGCCCGGCAGCTACAGCAAAGACCGCTATCATTTACTACTTGTTCGTGTATGCGGTTTCGAACTACCTCGCCTTCTTTATCTTCGGCATTATCGGGCATCACCGCGAAGAAACGTTCAATTCTCTGCGCGGGCTTTCCAAGCAAAAGCCGATGCTTGCAATCGCTCTTGCCGTTGCAATGTTCAGCTTGGCTGGTATCCCGCCGCTTGCAGGTTTCTTCGGTAAGTTCCACCTGTTCTTCAGCGGAGCTTCTACCGGACATTACGGCATCGTGGCGTTTGCAGTCCTCAACAACGTGCTCGCACTGTATTACTACTTGCAGCTGATCAAGAGCGCTTGGATTGACGAGACTGACGACCACCTGAATCCGCTCCGCATGACCAAGCGTCAGCGCGGTGTGATTGGGCTCTTGACAGTCGCCGTGATTGTGCTGGGGGCGTTACCATTCTTAAGTGATAATATCTTCGCCGGCTTTACTTTTTAAGACCGCTCGGCTCTATCACATTCATTAAAATGTGACTTCGCCTCGCTCTCGCAACCACGCCTCGTTAATACGAGGCGTTTGTTGCTCACGGTAAGACCGCCCGGCTCCATCACATTCATTAAAATGTGACTTCGCCTCGCTCTCGCAACCACGCCTCGTTAAATAATCCCAAGCCGAGCGCAGCAGAAACAAGTTTACTTGTTTCTATTGTCGAGGCGCCGGATTATGCGATACATCGCAATACGAGGCGTTTGTTGCTTACGGTAAGACCGCCCGACTCATTACATTCATTAAAATGTGACAATAGCTTTCAAAACAGAAACAGGTCCGCTTGGCGGACCTGTTTCTGTTTTGTGAAAGGTTTTAGGTTATTCTTTCATGCAGCGCACGGCGTATGCATAATTCTTACCGTTATCCACAACAGAGAAGGATGATTCGGAATAACGCAAGCCAACGGCAACTGTATCACCGGTTTCCTGAGATTCTTTCGACATATCAAGCCATAGATAAGCTGTATAGCCAATATCAAAGAAAGATTCACTGCCAATGTCGTATCCACCAGAAGGTTTCAAGTTGAATCCCGACAGATTATTTCCGGGTTGCTTAGCCCATCCTTCTGTGGATTTCGTTTCTTCGGCGGTATAGCCCAACAGCGCGCGAGACGACCCCATAGACTTTACCACTTCTGCGAAAGCTTCCGGGTAATCATCTTCATCATCAAGAATTCCATTTTTCATCAGTCGCCAACCTTCAGGGCAAACCTTCGCTGCGGTTTCCTTGTCATACAAGCGGCCATATTTTTTACAGGAATCTGCGCTATTATTGTAGCACCAGCTGTTTCCTGTCTCATAATTCATATTTTCGGCCATATAGGTTTTACCCCATAGTTCAATGGTCTTATATGTTTGGCCCTGATACTTCAATTCACCAAAGTGGAAAGGTATTTCCTCAAGATAGGTGGAATCAAAATCACCTTCAACATGAAGATCGCTATCCTCCATAAATTTCACGCAACGCACCGACATTCCGTGATCTTTGTAGTATTTTCCATAGTTAAAGACATCTGTTTCATAAGTCAGCTGCCAACCATAAGCAAGATCTTTATCCGTAGAAATTTCGGTACTTGACCAGAAATAAGCAAACTTACCCACCGGGAGCCAGCCGCCCTCTACATTTTTTCGACCTGCCGGAAGGCCATAAAAGCCCTGGCGATTTGTACCCTGCAAAACACCTTCGGCATTCTGCCACTGGTCAACCGATTTCAGCTTTGTGCCCACAGGTTCTATTCTGTCGCCAACGACATTATAAAGTTCCTGCCACATATCATGAGTCGGCAGTTGCCAACCCTCAGGACAAGCCTCCCTAGCAGCCTTCCAATTATAAAGTCGACCGTATTTTTTACAGTTGTCCTTATTGTCTTCATAGCACCAAGAATCATCTTCTAACGTAGAATCCACGTAGTCCAAGTTTTCGGCAAACCACAAATAATAACCTTGCAAATCATAAGAAGAATAATACGAGTAATAATTCGAACTTTCCTTCTTAATTTTCATAATCCGGTATTCGTGATTATTTCGCGCATCCTTATAATAGCCATCCTTGATGACAACACCATTCAGCTCATAATCTGAATAGCTCTTAACAACTTTCTCATCTGTTTCGGAGCATGCCGAAAAGAAAAAAGGTGCTAAAACAGCACCTATGAGAAATCTATTTAAAGATTTCATGTATCCTCTCTCTCTAGAATCCGTAGCCAATGCCTACGTTAAAGACAAAACCCTGAACAGCGTGGTCCTTGGAAGTAATCTGCACGCGGCCATCATCCATCTTTTCGTAATCAAAGACATCGTTCTTATAGAAGTTGATCATGTACTTAGCCTGTGCAATGAACATCACGCGGCTAGAACGGTTGAACATCACACCACCGCCAATGAAGCCAGTAAGGCCCGAGCTACCATCTTCAAATTCTTCATCGTTATCGTAGAAGCTGTAGTTGTAGTTGGTGCTACGATATTCCAGCGGAATGTCACTCTGATATTCAGTATGGCTATAGGCAAGACCGCCACCCAAGAACGGGGTAATAGCCTTGGTACCGAACGGATAGTATGCAGAAATTGCAATGTCCATGTAGCCGAGCTTCGAATCGTCACCCAAGCCATAGATATCCCAGTCGATACCGAACAAGATTACCTGAGCATCGTACATCAAGTAGAAATCGAGACCAGCGTAAACATCGAATTCCGGCTGGAAGGCCATCAGACCACCCACAGACATACCGATGTAGGAATTAACACCCTTGCGCTTCGGAGTCTTGGTTTCCTGTTCAGTCACGCTGTAAATATCGGTATCGTCAACAGCCTTGTTCTTAGTACCAATATTGCGGGCAACGCGCTGGATAATCGGGTCGAAGTCATCCGGGTTACGGGCCTTGAGGCGGTCATCCCAAATCGGGGCGTCCTTGTCGACGCTATAAAGCTTGAACGACATGATGACGTTTTCACCAAGGCGGGTAAATTCCGCAATAATATACTTGGAGCAGCCCTTTTCAGTAGCTTTCTGACGAACGGCAGCCTGATTGTCAGCCGTAACGCCATCTTCTGCAGAACCAACCACCAAGATATAGCGGCCATCATCTTCGATATAAGCCTTCATGAGTTTGGACGATGCAACAGCATAGTCCCCATGCATACCAGTAAGACCCACCGGAGCAAGGTAAACCTTTTCGGCGGCAAACAAAGCAACAGCAAGAACGAGTACACTTAACAGAAACTTTTTCATAAGTTCTCCTTTTTTAAATCAATCTAAATATACGTTATTTTAAATACAAATGCAAACATTTTGAAACCCATTTTTTCGCATTTCATCGCTTTTTTTCGCCATTTTCACGAAAATATGCTTTGTATGCAAATTTGTGTGAGGAAAAACACGTTTTAGAAAACGTTCATTTTGTGTACACATTTGGAAAAGCCCCTCCTTTTTACAGCCTTTATAATTTTTAACTTTTAACCCGTAAAAATTTAACCCCAATTCATGGAATTGACTATGAGCATTAAAGATTACCTCGCCGGCGCCAAACAGGCCGGTTCCGTCCAGAAGCTGATGACCCCGGGCCTCGCCGTGGAATTTATCCAGCCCTGGTACACCCCGCTTTCTACGACCCCTTCTACCACGGGTATTGCTGTCGGCGGTATCGGCTCGACATTCACCGCAACGCCTGCTGGCACCACTCCCGTGATGAACGTGATGCCGGGCGTGCAGGTTCGCACCGAAAAGCCCTCTGACCTCCGCTTCAACAACTTCTTCTTCCGTGAATCCGTTGTTGACGCAAAGGCCACTCTCGAAATCGGCGACTTCGCAGGCTTTACGCAGATGCTCGCCAAGTACCCGCTGGTGGACGCCAAGGGCGAAGCACTCTTCAGCGCCGCTGATCTCGCCAACCAGAAGAAGGCCGAAGCCAAGCTCAACAAGGCTATTGCCGAAAAGGATTTCTTCAAGAACAACTCTGCCGACTTTGAACGCTGGCACATTGAATGGAGCGACCGCACCGCAGCTCTCTTGAACAAGGCCGGTGCCGAACTCAACCGCAGCGCCGTCATCGACTTCTTCAACGGCGTCGTGGGCGAAAAGGTTGTGCGTCAGGGCGCCCTCACCGCCGCTTGGGCAAACGACAGCGAATTCTTGGGCCAGGCCGGTTACGATGCCGCCAAGATGCAGTACGCCGCCCTTTATCCGGTGAGCGAAACCAAGTATGAAGGCAAGGGCGTGCAGATTACCAAGACCCAGTCCAGCTATGTGACTCCAGGTGACGAACGCCTTTCTAGCCTCCCGGTGAACGCTACCGTGTTCACGCTCGAAAATACCACCAAGGAAACCCGCGAAATCACCATCGTGCAGGTGCAGGACTGCATCGCCGGTTACATGGCCAAGAAGGACCGCCAGGGCGTTCAGGACTCCAGCTTTGTGCTCGTTCCGTCTGCTCGTTTCCCGAAGGGCGTGAAGTTCAGCAAGCAGGCCAAGGACGGCCGCGAAGTCCGCGGTCTCGAATTCTACAACGAAAAGCCGCTCGCCGAAAGCGATTTCAACGGTTGCATGGGCGTGTCTGTCGCTTGGAACAAGAAGGATAACCTGAACGTTTCCGTGAAGCCGATGTTCTACCAGGATGACGCTGCCAGCGTGCTGAAGGGCGCTCTCCGCAGCGGTCGCGTTTGCGAAGCCTGGGTCAAGAACGTTTACAGCGGCCGCGAAACCATGGCCGGTGCCGTTGCCGTTACCGCCGTTTTGAAGCCGAAGCAGAAAGTCAGTTTCCAGTTCAACCTGGTGCTCGACTTCCCCGAAATCAAACTGAACAAGCTTACTTCCGCCAAAAAGTACACCGCGTTCTTCCCCGAAGCCTATGGCCGCGTGGGCGCGATCCTCGAAGAAGCCCTCGCCGCCGACAAGAACATGGACGCTCGCCTCAAGGCATTCGAAGCCCTCGTGCCGAAGAAGGCCGTAGCCAAGCTCTACAAGACTGCCGCCAAGCAGGACGAATTCAAGAGCCTCGCTATCAACACACTCAGCTTCCTCGCCGAAGCCACCGTGTGGGACAAGGATGACCGCTTCTTGGTCCGTGAATGCGCCGACTATCCGTTCTTCAACTCTCTCGACGTTTACTTCTACGGCAGCTTCAGCCTGATGGCACTGATGCCGCGCCTCGACGGTGTAGTCATGAAGCGCTTCGGTGACGCTATTCTCGCCGTAAACGACAACCGTCGCCGTCACCACGAATATGTGAACCACCCGTTCGCAGACCTTCCGGATCCGAAGCTTGAAGGCCCGCGCGCCGTGCGTGGCGCCGTGATTCACGACCTCGGAAGCCCCTTCGATGCAGAACCCGATGCCTACGACTGGCACAACGTGAAGGAATGGAAGGATCTCGCTCCGAAGTATGTGCTGATGGTTCTCCGTCATTACGTGAAGACGCAGGACAAGCAGAACTTGCAGGATTGCAAGGAAGCCGTCTATGCCGCCATGCAGTACCTTGAAAAGATGGTGAACGAAGGCGAAAACTTCCCGCTCACCCACGGTACCGACGATACGTTCGACAACCTCTCCAGCCACGGCATTTCCGTGTACTGCGGTAGCCTCTGGATTGCAGGCCTCCGCGCTGCAGCAAAGATTGCCGAAATCCTCGGCGACAAGGTTCAGGCCGACACTTGGAACGCCAAGGCCGACGCTGCCAATAAGGAATTCGACGAAGCCCTTTGGGACGAAGCCGAAGGCTACTACCACTTCTTCGTGACTCCGATGGAAGCAAAGGACGTTGTTGCAGACAAGCTCCCGCAACTCGCCGACGCTATCAAGGAAACGCTCGTCATTGACGGCAACGATGTGAAGGCAGCCCTCAAGACCATCAACGAATGGCTGAACTCTGGCGCAATCCCGAGCGACGTGGAACTTTCCAAGAATGAACTCCGCGGTCTCAAGAAGGCATGGCTCACCGCCCAATGCAAGGACGCATTCACCGCCAGCTGGAACGCAAAGATTGCTAACGACTGCGACGATGTCTTTGCCGACACGATGCTCGCCGACACCTACCTCCGCCTGCTCGGTCTCAAGCCGATTAGCGACGAGAAGAAGGCCAAGGCTAACCTGCTCCGCGTTTTCAACACGAACTACAAGGCAAACAGCCCGCTCATCGGTGCCGCAAACCTTGTTCGTAAGGACGGCTCTCCGCTCGACGAATTCAACTTCCAGGCTCACGACGTGTGGATCGGCATTCAGTACAGCATTATGTGCGCCATGATGCACCACGGCCTCGAAAAGCAGGCTGCCGACATGGGCGATTCCATGATTCGCAACCTCTACGAAGAAGCCCGCATCCCGTTCGCCGCACCGGAAGGATTCAACGGTTCCTGCCGCCTGCACCCGGAAGCCCTGGTGAAGGCCTTCGGCCTCAGCGCCACCGCCGCCGACAAGATGCACAAGGAACTCCTGAAGAAGGGCGCCCTCCTTGCCGACAGCCGCATCAGCCCGAAGCTCCCGCGCAACCTGCCCGCCTTCACCAAGGCATTCGGCAGCATCGCGAAGGCCAATAAGGTTGAAGCAAGCGCACTGTTCATGCTGCTCCACAGCACGGCACTCAAATACACCGCCGGCAAGTACTTCCGCCCCGGCATGGTGTTCGCATTGTTGTACTAATGAGACCGCTCGGCTCTATCGCAGATTAAAAATGTGATATTGCCTCGCTCTCGCAACCACGCCCGGTTAATACCGGGCGTTTGTTGCTCACGGACATGCTTCAGCTTCAGAGGTGAGCTCGTCTCGCTCACATGGCCTTGGCCTTCGGCCAACGAATGTTCGCTCAACGACTTACCTCTTTCGCCTACGCTATACTAATAAGCCCCGTTTTTCCGGGAATAAAAGAAATTAAAACAGGCGCTCCAAAAGGGGCGCCTGTTTTTCGTGAGTAGCAAGGAGTAATTATCCTTTCCAATTAGGATCAACCACATACCGGATCTCATTGACCCAGTACAGAACATCCTTGAACTTGACGTATCGGGCAGTTGCATTTTCCGGTTCAATCAGGAATTCGATTTTATCAAAGTTGCAAATGCACTTGGTTACACTGGTTGCATCGTAATAGTCAAGCATCAATGTATCGCCGACCATCTTCTGAGAAACCTTCGCGTCAATTCCGCAATAGTCCGTCACGTTTTCCAAAGTCAAGACAGTTTCGCCGTTCATGTAAGTAATCTGCCTTGCTTCGGGGAGTTCGGTAGCGGCAGACTTTGCAACTGGCTTGGCAGCAAGATCATCATTCATGCATTTACCTCTTTCAAACCCCTTCAATTCCAAATCCGTCGGGGTCGATTTGGGAACACTATCCTGTGCGGCAGGAATAGAATCCCGCGGTTCCTGTTCATCAGGTGGAAACGCCTTAATAATTTCCATTCTGTTGCCATAATCACCGTCTCTAACGGCAACCAAGAGCGAGACATTGATAAATGCGGGGTCAGCCTTCACCTTAAAAATCAGTCGGGAATCACACATGCAATCCGGTTCGACATTGACGGTATCAAGCGCCGCTTGCTGCATATAAAGAGTATCACCGGAAGCCGAAAGGTAAATATTTCCGACAATCGGTTGACGAATTATACTTTTCGTTCCACTGATAGACCTACAATTCATCGAAACATTCTCGACAACGACCGTCGCCGAATCGTCTCCGTCTTCATAACCCAAATAGGCTACAGGAGGCAAAGTCGCATCCAGCATGGGGTCCACCTTTTTATCGAGACACGTTCCAAAGATATCGTTAATCTGCTGTACGGTTTCTTCTTGCGAAGAAGACGACACCGAAGACGAGCTCAGTTCTTCACTAGAAGAAGAACTCGTCACCTTGCAGCAGGTCGTATCAGGAGGAAGTTCGCTAGAGGAAGACTCTTCCACCATGGAACTGTTTCCGCCAGCAACAGGCTCGGGCGCCGTCGAAGACGAATCATCGCCGCAAGCGAGCAACGTAAGCGAAAGTGCTACACCGCAAATGAATAACTTTTTCATGATTTCCTCCTTTAGTTAATATCCTTATTGTGAATCTCTTTCATCTGGAGCGGTTTCTGTTGGTCAAACACCGCATATTCAATTCCAGGATAGTACTGGGGCAACTTGAATCCAGCATCCGCCACGCAGAAACAGCCATAATCCAAGCCCTTGCTCCGGCTAAACGTTGCATACAGCGTACTCCCATCAAGGCCCACAATGGCGCCAGATTCGTTGACACTATTCAAGAATGATGTCCGTTGTTCTTCGTCGCAGGGAACATCGAATTGGACATTTTCAAACTGAATCACTTCTGAACTCCCTTCCATGTAGAAGCGAGCCGAAGGAGGTTCGATTTCGGGGTCGACAACGGGAATATCGTTTTTATTATAGAGTGAATAATCCTTGCACTGCAAACTGAAATCCTCTGTATGGACACGAAGATTATGGTATTCCGACGAAGAGCTACGATCTTCATCCACCGCCGACGAAGACGACTCGGGGAGCGGATCCGGCACAAAGCCTTTATCGTCATTTGAACTGCTACTGCTCACGTTCTTCGGCCCCACCTGTGAGGAACTAGAACTTAACACGACATCTTTTTCAGACGAGCTGGATACAGCAACAGTATCGACAACGATAGAAGAACTCGTTTCTATCGGTTTCACATCCGCATCTTTTCCGCCTTCGGACGAGCTGCTTGTTTCGGCAATGGAATTCGGGTCGATTGTCCCACCGGCCACGTTATCGCTAGAGCAGGCCACCATGAAAATGGAGGATATGAAACTGACGGCTAGTGTGCATTTCTTAAGCATGGTGCACCCCTTTAACTTTGTCCGTTACCGGGAAAAACTGGAAATTGATTCTACAAACCTGGTCCTGGTCGTTGTATTCGTTCGCAATCGCAAGCACTTTTCTGCAACAGGCGTCGAGTTCCTTTGCAATTCGTTCGCTAGCCTCTTGATTCACGCCGAGCGTGACGCCCGTAAAAAAGCGTTCGCTTGCGGAATAGCGGTCTACGGCGCGGGCGGCCATATTCGCCATTTCTTTATGCATGGCCCGAATGGCTATAGGGAGCGCCTCATTCGAACCGATTACGGTCTGTTCGGTCTGCGTATAAACCTTTTCGCCGTCCTTTTTCAGGAACCCGGCCTTCACCAAGAAATTCAATACATCGCGAACTTCTTCGGCAGACACATGTTCCTTGCATGCATCGGCCAAGTCGCGGGGGCATGCGCCAGACATCATCGGGGCCAGTTCCCTGAGCACCGGGTACTTCCAAGATTCATAATACTGGAAAGCATCGCCATCGACCACACGCACCTTGTGTTCCAGCGCTATCTTCTGCATTTCAAGGAGGGCTGCCTTCTTGGCATCATCTTTGTCCGCATTGCAGAACGCAACCATTGCGCGGAAGTAATCCGCCTCGTAGCCGACAAGGCCCATGGCCTTCGCTACATCGTCTACCTTGACCTTGCTGAGCTTGCTTTGGCCCATGCACACCAGTTTCAAGAAGTTCGGTGAAGTAAAGCCAGCACTCTTGCAGAATTCGCGCCACGAAAACGCACCGAGACGCTTGCGTTCGTCGTAGTAATCCTGCATAAAGAAGTGATAGTCTTTGTATTCAAGTACCGATTTCATATTAAAGAATATATCTTTTTTCTAAGTCACAGTCAATACGTTTATTATACAAAAATAAAGATTTTAAGTAAAATTCAGCAATTTTTAATCTTAGTTCATCAATATTTTTTCTTTAATTATACAAAATGTATAATAAAGCCCCCAAACATGTATAATCAGATTTTTTTATTCAATTTGGCAAAACGAATCTTTAAAAAACACTACAAAATTTGTATATTGTTTGTTACAAATTAAAATGCTTTTTGGGAATTAAAAAGGAGAGAACTGAATGAAAAAAGCTTTTCTAAGCGCCTCCATGATATCTGTCGCCATTTTGGGCGGTTGCGGTGATTCCGATTCCGGATCTTCTGCGTCGGCTCCCATGCCCGACGGCGTCGTAAAGACTCTGGCTGAATTAGAAAAATGCGGTTCTTCTAACAAGGGCGATGTCCAACAGGTTCTCGCCGACGGCAGTTTCTACCGCTGCGAAAACAATGAATGGGTCGACCTCGGCTGGGAAAAGGAACTCACACGTTCTTCTAGCAGCGAATCTGACAAAGATGTCAGCTCCAGTTCGAAAAAGCCCGTCTTTAATGAAGAAGACGCCATCGAAACGCGTCCGAGTTCTTCTTCCAAGGTTGTCGAATCTAGCTCTAGCGAAGACATCGAAGAAAGTTCCTCTTCTGAAATCGACGACGAATCCAGTTCTAGCGAAGCACCGGTCGAAAGCAGTTCTTCTTCGAAGATCGTAGAATCCAGCTCTTCTTCCAAGATTGTGGAATCTAGCTCCAGCGATACTCCGGTTTCAAGCTCATCTTCGAAGATCGTGGAATCCAGTTCTTCTGAAGAATCTAGCTCTAGCAGCGCTCCGGCTGAAAGTTCTTCTTCTGAAGAAGAATCCAGTTCCAGCAGCGCTCCGGCCGAAAGTTCCTCTTCTGAAGAAGAATCTAGCTCTAGCAGCACTCCAGCCGAAAGTTCCTCCTCTGAAGAAGAATCTAGCTCCAGCAGCGCTCCGGCTGAAAGTTCCTCTTCTTCGGCAGAAGAATCGAGCTCCAGCGAAGAAGTTGATGACTAACATTTAATTTCACCAAACATTTTAAAGCGATAAGCATCCTGGCTACACCAGGATGTTTTTTTGTATATGAGCACCCCAAAGCATAACCTGAGCATAAAAAAAAGCCACCGGATTTTCACCGGCGGCAATTTCTTATCAAAGATTCTGTTAACGCTTTCAAACTTTAAGCATTACAGATCGTCCTCGTCTTCATCTTCTTCATCGTCAGAATCCATGTTATACTTCACCGTCTTGGCACCTTCGATGTCGGCTTCGACGCCATCGGAGTTGACCGGAAGCACGATGAAGTAGAGCGTCTTGACCTTGGAGCCGTAGCTGTCAAGATCGACTCTGTAGTAGGTCGAGCTCGTGTAAGTCAGGTAGGCGAAGTCGTTGTCGAGGTTCGTCTTGGTGTAGATGTTATAGCGAGTGGCATCATCGGATTCATCCCAAGAGAGACGTGCATAGTAAGTGTAGTCCGGATCCTGAGCGATCATGAGGCCTTCGACATTTTCGGGCTTGCCAGCGCTAGAAGAACCGCCGCCCACCACGAAGGTCGAGCTCACAGTGGTATAAGCACCATCGGTAGAGTAAACCGTACCGCGAACGGTATAGCTTGCATCCTTGGTCCACTTGCCAGAATACGGGGAAACTTCAACCGTACGCTTGTCCTTGCTCAGAGACACAGAAACCAGCACATTGCTGCTACCCTTAGAAACGGTCCACTTGGAGGTATTCACAGAGTCGCGTTCGAGTTCAGCGGCGAAGGTGAACTTCACATCGGACGTGGTATCAATTTCAGTGGTGTTATCCGAAATCTTCACGATCTGAGAAGCGCTCTTCACGAGGCTGATGGAGGAAACGTTGATAACGTCGCCAGAACGGTAAGAGGTGCCGCCAACAAGCTTATTTTCGCTACCCACATAGGTCTTGGAGTTGATCTGTTCCTGACCCACGGAAATGGAAACTTCGACACCTTCCGGAAGCTTGTCGAAAGAGTATTCACCGCTTTCGCTCGTTTTCACGGAGAGTTCGCACGGAACAAACTGCTTGGGGAGGTTTGCATAAACGGTCACGCCAGATGCGCCATTGAGCTTGCCCTTTTCATCGGTAAAGAGGACAATACCCTTAGCCTGAACGCCGACCTTGTACATCGGAACGGTCTGGATAACGTCACCAACGCGAGGAACGTCACCAGCACCCTTTTCTTCGAGCTTCACGAGGGCATGGACCGTAGCGTAGCCTTCCTTGGAAATCTGGTAGCTGTGGTCACCCAGAGCCTGGTCTTTCCAAACAGAAAGGCCGAGAGAGTCAGCAATGACAGCTTCGTCGTCAACCACGGAATAAACGGACACGCCAGAAAGGGCTGCGCCAGAATGGTTGTCTACAACCTTGATGGTAATGGTACCTTCGGCCTTGGCATCGTCGTTGATGTTAGTGACAGTGCTATCGCAAGCCGCAAAGAAAGCCGTAATGGCAGCAAAAGAAAATGCATATTTGAACTGCATTTGTCCTCCTTGTAATTAATGCAAACAAAATATAACAAACACGTTATATAATGTCAACGCTTTTTGTATGACAATTTTAACAAAAGAAACCGCTCTCAAAAGAGAGCGGCTTCCAGTTTTCAATCAAAGAAATTCAGTTTTATGCCATCACCAAGTCCGGCCGAACCTTCATTTCGTCGAGCTGAATTTGGTGCAAAACCACATGACCTTCGACCAGACTCTGCTGCACATCGATAATGCGCTGATTCGTGGAACCCCTGAACTTGATTTCAAGCGATTTTTTCGCCATAATGAAGGGGCCGTCGATCAAAATATCGGCAAAAGTCAACAGTTCGAACATGTCCGGGCGTTCGGGCGCAAGATCCATAAGGCGTTCGTAGGTATAACCGGTGAAAATCACCAAGTTGAGCCCACGTTCCTTGATTTCTCGCGCAAGCGGAATCAAGGCTGCCGCCTGGTCCATCGGGTCTCCACCACTGAAGGTAATACCGTCGAGCAGCGGATTTTCCTCGATCATTTCGAGGATTTCGTCAATATCGATAAAATGACCCCCGTTGAAATCGTGGGTCTGCGGATTCTGACACCCTGGACAATTATGATGACAACCTTGGGTAAAGATTGTCATACGGATTCCGGGACCGTCCACGAAGGATTCGGGTTCGATTCCGGCAATCCGCAAGCGAGGGTATTCGTCCATATTATACGCCGTGCTTCACGCGATCGTTCACTTCGGCACGCTTAGCGTTGTTGAAGCGATCGACGGTACCGACCAGGTAACCCGTGATGCGGCGGATACGTTCGAATCCGATACCTTCACCATACTTGTTCAGTTCTTTTTCAGACATTTGATTCTCCTTACTAGAAATTTTTAACGGATGCCCTTGAAGGCGGGCATACCCGGATAAAGTTTACGCAGTTCCTTGAGTTTTTCTTCGGAAATGGCATGGCCTTCGCTACGTCCGCAACGCGGGCAGCAGTCACCGATAACGCCCACAAATCCGCAAACCGGATCGCGGTCCACCGGGTGGTTGATAGAACCATAACCGATACCCACCTTGGCCATGTGCTGCACAATCTTTTCGAATGCGTCCAGATTCTGCGTCGGGTCGCCATCGAGTTCGACGTAGCTGATGTGACCAGCGTTGGTGAGTGCGTGGTACGGGGCTTCCAGAGAAAGCTTCTTGAAAGCCGAAATCTTGTAGTACACCGGAACGTGGAAAGAGTTGGTGTAGTAATCGCGGTCGGTAACGCCCGGGATAATACCAAACCTTTTCTTGTCCATGCGCACGAAACGGCCGGAAAGGCCTTCGGCAGGTGTTGCAAGCAAGCTGAAGTTGAGGCCCAGACGTTCGGATTCCTTGTCGCAGAATTCGCGCATGTGGCCAATAATCTTGAGGCCGAGTTCCTGAGAAGCTTCGGATTCGCCGTGGTGCTTGCCCGTGAGCATCACCAAGGTTTCGGCAAGGCCGATAAAGCCAATGGAAAGCGTACCGTGCTTAATGACTTCGTCAACGGTATCTTCCCAGCCGAGCTTTTCGGAATCGATCCAAACGCCCTGTCCCATAAGGAACGGGAAGTTCTTGACCTTGCGCTTGCTCTGCACGGCAAAGCGTTCCATGAGCTGGTCGCTCACCAACTGCATCATGCGATCGAGTTCCTTGAAGAACAGGTCGACAGACTTCATCTTGATGGCGATACGCGGAAGGTTGATAGACGTAAAGCTCAAGTTGCCACGTCCAAAGCTGATTTCGCGGCTCGGGTCGTAATGGTTGCCGATCACGCGGGTACGGCAGCCCATGTAGGCAATTTCGGTTTCGGGGTGACCCGGCTTGTAGTACTGCAAGTTGTACGGGGCATCCTGGAAGCTGAAGTTCGGGAACAGGCGCTTGGCGCTCACGCGGCAAGCGAGCTTGAACAGGTCATAGTTCGGATCGCCCGGCTTGAGGCTGATACCGTCCTTGACGCGGAAAATCTGAATCGGGAAGATAGCCGTTTCGCCGCCACCCAAGCCTTCTTCGGTGGTGAGGAGCAAGTTGCGCATCGCCATACGGGCTTCAGGCTCGGTGCACATACCATAGTTGATGCTGGAGAACGGAGTCTGAGCACCGGCGCGGCTGTGCATGGAGTTCAGGTTATGAACGAAAGCTTCCATAGCCTGGAAGGTAGCCTTGTCGGTTTCTTCGTAGGCCATCTTTTCGGCAAACTTCTGGGCGTTCTTTGTCACTTCTTCGCCGTAGGTCTTGGACAGTTCGCGGGCTTCGGCTTCCTGGAACTTTTCGTTCGGAACAAGCGTTGCCACCATGTCCATTTCGGCCATTTCGGTATGAAGCTTCTTTACCACCGGCTGGATTTCTTCTTCGGCCTTGCCGGTGAGAAGAATGAGAGCCTTGACCATGTTAGAAAGGTAGGCCTTGCGGTAAGTGATACGCACACCGTCAGCCATGGCGTAGTCAAAGTTCGGAATAGACTGACCGCCGTGCTGGTCGTTCTGGTTAGACTGAATAGCGATAGCGGCCAAAGCTGCGTAGCTACGGATATCCTTGGGTTCACGCAGATGACCGTGACCAGTGTTGAAGCCATTCTTGAAGAGCTTCTTGAGGTCGATCTGGCAGCAGGTCATGGTAAGGGAATAGAAATCCAAATCGTGGATATGGATATCGCCTTCCATGTGGGCGCGGCTGTGCTCAGGCTTGAGCATCATCATGGTGTAGAAATGCTTTGCAGATTCGGAACCATACTTAAGCATGGTACCCATGGCGGTATCGCCATCGATGTTTGCGTTTTCACGCTTCAGGTCGGATTCCTTGGCAGAGCTGAAGGTAATGTCGCGGAGCGTGTGCATAAGGCGAGTATTGACTTCGCGCACGCGGGTACGTTCGGCACGGTACAAGATATAGCTCTTGGCCGTATCTGCATAACCACCTTCCGTAAGAGCCTTTTCTACAGCATCCTGGATTTCTTCGATGTCAGGGACGTTCTTGCCTTCGGCTTCGAGCTTGCCCACCACATCGGCAGACACCTTAAGAGCCGTGCTCGTGAGCACGTCATCGCTTCCCAACAAATTCAGCTGGCTCTGGGCTGCCTTGATCTGTTCATCGAGTTCACCCGATGCGCGAAAAGCCTTAACAATAGCGTCGGCAATCTTTTCAATGTTGAACGGCATCTCACGGCCGTCGCGCTTCCTTACAGAAACAATCATCTACCAATCCTTGTCCTGTCCGACCGTCTTGCTTCCTAACCCCAGCGAGCAAAACCCACGTCGAACATACTTTTTTCTTTCAATTCCGGTATTTACTATATCTTGTGCCTCTAAAGAACCCCGAAACACAAGATATGGAAAACAATATAACAAAAGTACGTGTCCTTGGAAGGCATTTTTCAAAAAAATAACGCTTTTTCTGTAAATTTAAGCTTACAAAAGCAAACTTATCAACATTCCAGAAAAGGGTCATTCGACCCGATTTTCAACAAAGTAAGCAAAATAAAAGCTAAGGCCTTTATTTATAAGCATTTAGCGATTTTCGCCCTTTCGGACACTTATCAACAGAAAAATAAAAGTTTTTTATAAACTGTGTCTTGACAAAGAAAGAGCTTGTGACTACCCCGGATTATTGGAGCAGTTCTACGACCAAATGAACCGATGCAGAAAGGCTCACCGAGTCCGCAATCGAAGAAAGCAGAGCTTCTTCACTATAATCATTGAACTTGGCAGCCGCCAGAACCGTTCTACCGAACGCAACACCGTCATTGCCACCATTTTCATTGACCGAAATGACCCTGCCGACCTTGCCGCCTACGCTTTCAGCATAGCTTTCGGCTTTGCTCATGGCTTTTTTGCCCACGGCAAGAATGATTTCTTTGCGCAGGGAATCTTCGCCTTGAAGGCGTGCCGAAGTGCGGTTGATTTCGACATCGAGTTCTGCCGAAAGGACTGCGACAGCGGCTGCAGCCACCGAGCGCGAAGAGCAGCGGATTGCAAATGACTGGCTGACCACATAGCCCGTAAGGCTGCGGGTGCCCTTGTCGTAAGACCATTCCTTACGCATGTCGACACTGTTCTGTTCGATATCAGAATTCTGGATATCGAGCTTGTTCATTTGTTCAAAAATCGACTGACGGCGAGTTTCGAGCTGCTTGAAAAGCAGTTCCTTGTCGCGGCCACGCAATTCAAGCATAGCCACCGTCACGAATTCGTTGGCCTCGTACTTACGGGATTCCGAAGCAGACACCTTTACCGTAGACATCTGCGCATCGCTTACCATAGACGGAACCTTCAAGGATTTCGGCATTGCGTTCTGCATGGCGTTATCTTTATTGGTCGTGAGCAGCAAGAAGCCAAGCAGAGCGACCAACAGAACCAAACCCAGCGTTACTTTGTTCATAACTTACCCCTAGTTATTTTATTATTTCCGAGCCTTTAACAAATTGGCAACCGCATTCACAAGCAGGGCAACCACAATCGTTGTCGTCATGCTAATAAAGGGCATCCAAGGCCAGCTAAAGACATCGCCCAAGACCGCAGGCACTCCAAAAGCAGGAATGCCCTGAACAAGAATCAAACTACCCATACCGCAAATTACCGCGGTCACAACCACCCAACTGCGGAGTTTATTTTCGCCCGTTCCAAAGACCTTGTCGGCAAAGAAAGCGAGCAAGAACATACCGAGAAGCGGGCCAGTAAAGAGTCCTGTAAAGAAGAGCGCATTCTTAAGAAGGCTCCCCTGCTGCGTTGCCGCAAACAAGGCAAAGAAAACACCCAGCACGCCCCAGACAACCGTCCAAATCTTGGCACGCTTGAGTCCACCGATTCCGGCGTTTTCGTCCCAATTCAAGAAGTCACGTTCCGACGTATTGCCCAGGGAATTGATGGCACCCGAAAGGCTACTCATGGCAGCCGCACAAATGGCAGCCACAATCAGGCCAGTTACACCTACCGGAAGCCCATTCACAATAAAATACGGGAACACATCGTTCTGGTTCAAGCCTTCAGGGAGCACTGCCACATGAGCCTTCTGATAATAAACATAGAGGGCGGCGCCCACCCAGTAGAACAAGATGGAAACAGCACAGCCAAGCACCATCGAAAGAATGCTCGAACGGTTCGCGGCCTTAACATCTTTACAGCTCAAGTAGCGTTGCACAAACTGCTGGTCGCAACCGCGAATGGCAATTTCAAGGATAGCGTATGCAAAGCCTGCCGACACAAGCGTACGCGCATTCGAAACATCCATCGAAGCATCCCACCACTTGGTCTTGCCCGCTTCGCTTGCAAGGGTCGCCATTTCGCCAAAGCCACCGACCGCATTCGAAATAAGAATCAGCACCAGCACGCCACCGCCAAAGAACACCACGAACTGCATCACGTCGGTCCAAATGACCGCCTTGATACCGCCAAACCAGGTGTAGAAAATGGCAACAGCCGCCGACACGATAATCGCAAGCTTTAGGTCGATATGCAAAATCTGTGCAAGCACAAGCGACGGTGCAAACAAAAGGATACCCGTACGCAACAACAAGTGCAAGCAATAAAATACAGCGGCAAGCCTGCGCACCGGGCGCGAAAAGCGGACTTCGAAAAGTTCGTAAGCGCTGTTAATTCCGGAACTGCGGAACTTAGGAATAAAGACAAGCCCCACCACCACAATACTAATGAAGGCGCCAATCTGGAACATGAGGAACGTCATGTTGTCGCCGTACACATCGGCAGGCGCACCCAAGAACGTTGTGGCACTCACAGACGTTGCAATAAGGCTAATGCCCACGGCCACCCAAGGAATGGAGCCGCCGCCCAGCATATATTCTTTAAGATTCTTGTTACCGCGCGAGACAAATAAGCCGATCGCGATTGAAAGTAACAAGTATGCGACTAAGACAATCCAATCGAGCGCAGTAAACATAAGCTAGACACTCACGGGTTCGGAATCTTGTTTTTCAAACTGTACAACCTGGTTACGGCCGCCTTCTTTAGCGCGGTACAATGCCTGGTCGGCATTGTTGATTGCCTTCTGCAAGTCGCCGTTAAAACTCTGCGTAAGCAGGAATGCACCGATACTCACGGTGACGCGGAGCGGTTCAGAACGATGCACATCGAACACGAGCTTTTCGACCGACTTACGAATGCGTTCAGCCGTTTCGACCATGCCTTCGGCTGTGGTATCGATAAGGGCGACCACGAATTCTTCGCCACCGAAGCGGGCCACGACATCGATATCGCCGCGAATTTCTTTACTGATGGTGTCGGCGATACCCTTGATGACCACGTCACCAATCGGGTGGCCATAAGTATCGTTCACATGCTTGAAGTGGTCAATATCCATCATCAAAAGCCCGATGTGGTACTTGCCGCGGTCGGCGCGAACCTTTTCGCTGCGGAGTTTTTCGAACATCGTCTTCTTGTTAATGAGGCCCGTGTGACCATCGCGCATGGCCTGATCGCAACCCTTTTCGTACTTGCGGGCGCGATTGTAAGCAAAGCCTGCAACGCCGGCAAAGGCCTTGAGCAGTTCCTTTTCGTGATCGTTATACGGCATAGAACTGCTGCTTTCAAGACAGATTGCAATTTCAGCCATGTCAGAATCGTGTTCAGCCGAAATCGGCATCACCAGAATCTGGCGCAGGTTCAAATTCTTGCGTTCGGTATCGTTCAAGCGCGGCAGGTAATCTTTAAAGCCCGGCAAGAAAGAACGTTCCATGGGGCGGTTGCGCATGAGGGCAAGCACGAACACGCCCTTGTCCGAAAGCGTAAAGGTCTTGTTTGCAAACTGCTCGGAATCAACGCCATCGCAGAACACCACGCGGCCCGTCATGTCGTCGCCCTGGTCCATAGCCAAAATGGTAAGGCGGTCGTAAGCCATGTTTGCCTTAACGTAGTTGATAATCTGCTTGTAAATGTCCTTGACCGTCATGGTCTGGAAGAACTTGCGCAGGTAGCTGTAAAGGCCGCTGTACTGCTGCAAGGCAATATGCTTTTGCGCAGAATAGAAGCCCTTGTAGTCGAGCATCGAAATAGAGCTTGCCACAAACGAAAGCGCACGGGCAGTCATATCGTTAAACGCATTCGGGCGAACAGAATCCATAACCAAGGCACCCACGCGAAGGCCCGAGGCATGATCGATCAACGGAACAGCTACCACAGACTTGATCGCCGGATTGTCAACATAGTACATGACGCTCTTGGCACCCGGCAAATCGCCTTCCAGAAGGCGGTTCACGTTACTGCGGAACAGCTGGCCCAAAAGGCCCGAAGTTTCGGAAATGCGCACGCAAGTATTGACAGAAATTTCCTTGTCGTTTGCAAAATTGCGAATACCCCATTCCTTCTGGTTTTCCATTTGCGTAAACACAATCACGGAATTCACGTTCGGCACCACAATCTTTAATGCCAGCAACATGTCGGTCATGGAGCGGTTAATATCGGCGTTAGCACGGGCCCAAACCTGGCTCACCTTGAGGGCGGCTTCGGGTTCGTTTGCAAGGCCCTTGATGCCAATAAATTCAGAACGCAGGTCCGGGGCGATAATCGGGTTACCGGCGGTAGCGCGCTTGGACAACGAAATCACGGGGAGGCCCGCCGTTGCAGACTGGGAATTCGGACCAGCAAGGCGCGGACGGTTCATGCAGGCAAGCACAAACGCAACAACGGCGAAGGGAATGAGAAACAGGAACATTCCCCCCTGGAATGCAAGGCCAAGCAAAAGGCCCGCGACCACGAACAAAATTTCTGCAACAGACATACTTATCCCACTATAAACGGAAGGAACGGTACAGCATTACCACGGAAACGCCGCCATAAACAAAGTGGCTGATCCACGCCGCCCAAAAAGGCGAAAGTGCACCATTTTCTCCCATCTTTAAGCCAATTCTTTCAAGGATATAATAGCTAAAAACAATCAACAGGCCAACCCCGAATTTCTGGGAAAGGCCCCCAGAGCGACTATAACGATGGCAGAGCGCTGCACCAATGAGTAGCACAATCAAATTCATCCAATGAGCGGAACGCTTAAAATGGAGTGCGGTTTCCATGGCTCGCGTGTCTTCGCCCGAACGGCGCAGCACGTTGATTCTTGCCATGACCATCTTGGAATCCATTTCGTCAGCGGTTTGGCGCTCGTTAATCAAATCGCCCGGATGAGTCGTAATCTTGTCGCAGACTTTTTCGCGCTGAATCTGGAACACTTTCACCGTGCCGTCTTTATGGAATTCGCGGCGATGCCCGCGTTCAAACTGCCAGCAACCCGGCGGCGGGTCAATGCTTGAAAGCCTGGCGATAGAATCGAGCGAATCCTTGGCAGGTTCTTCGATCCAGCGGACCACTTTTGCATCGTAGCGTTCGACCAAGCGCCCGTCTTCGCGAAGGAGCAGTACTACGTCGCGGCCAAAGCGGCCCTTGCCCGAATAATGCCTAAAGAACCAGCTCGCGCGTTCGCTGTCGATAAAGGTAAAGTCTCGCTTTTCCTTAATGCGCGGGTTTTTCTTTTTCTGGGCGTTCGTTTCCATGGTTTCCAAGCGCTTGTGGTTAGCGTCAGGGAGCCAGAGTTCGCTCATTTCGTACGAACCGATAGATACCAGCACGCCGAACACAAAAATCGGAATCAAGGTCTTGAACGGAGCCTGGCCGGAACTCTGCATGGCGCTCATTTCGAGATGGCGCGTCATGTTACCGATTGAGGCAAGCACAGCGATAAACAGGGCCACCGGCGAAATCAAGTAAATCATGTAAGGCAGGTAGCTTACATAGTAATCGATAGCATCTTTGGTGTCGCGGGCAAGCCAAGTCTTGATGTTACCCACAAAGTCAATGACCGCAAACATGAGGATTGCGCCCAAGAGCACTAGCAGGAACATCTTCATGAAATTCCACATCATGTACCGGGAGAACTTCATCCGAGCCTCCTGGTAAAGAATCCGAAAATTTTCTTGAAGAAACCGCCCACTGCGCGAACCGCCCTAAAGAACTTGGAATCGCCCGAGAATCGGTCACGTACCATGGCAATCGTAATGAATATGCCAAAAGTTCCAATGATAATGTTCGAGGCCCACATGGCAAGAATCGGGTCAATCAAAAGCCTGTCGGCCATGTTTTCGCCACCAATCAAGCAAATCCAATAAATTACGAAGAACGCAAGGCTATAAAGAATACCTGTACCGATACCGCCCTTGCGAGCCATAATTCCAAGGGGAGCGCCAATCAAGATAAAGATAAAGCAAGCAAAACCGGTGCTATACTTCTTGTGGATTTCGACCGTATACTGCGCTTTGCGCTTGAGTTCGGCTTCCATGCGCCCATACAGCCTTTCAGTCGTTCGTAGAGCAGCAATTTCTTGCACGCGGAGCCGCTGCAAGGACCGCCTGCGCTGGACAGAATCCACCTTCGTGCCACTTTCCAGCGATTCCGGAACAATGGAGTCGCCCAAGACTTGCGAGCGCAAATCGGTTAGCGTGTTCAAGCGTTTTTCAAGAGCCTGATCCTTATATTCCAGATAATGCTTTTCAGCTTCTTCGACCACTTCGGTCATCATTTCAATCGGCATTTCGCGGTCGCTGCGGTAACTGCGGCTACGGCGTTCCAAGCGGTCATCCACGTTCTTCATGGCGAGGTCTTGCGAGAAGTAGCGAATGCGGAAATAGTTTTCGGGGTTGTCGGCATCGGTCATGTGCGTTTCGCCACTGCGCAGGCGAAGCATGAGTGTTGCACCGTTGTCTTCGTATTCCATGGTGGCGCTGTCGGCATACACAATACGGGGTGCACCCTTCTTTTCCATTTCGAAAATCTGAATTCCGTACAAAGTACCCGACACCGGATCAATGCGGTTCACCCACAGTTGCACGTCGGGGAACTGCGTAATAAGCCTGCCCGCATCGATAAACACGTGCGGCTTTTTGCGCGAAACGGCATTCATGAGTTCCACCGAGCGGTGGTTTGCTTCGGGCAGCACCCAGTTGTTAAACACCACCATGAGCACCGAAATAAGCATCGAAACCAAAAGCACCGGGCGCATGAGCGAAAGCGGTGAAATACCAGCCGCCTTGCAGGCCGTGATTTCTTGGTCGCCCGAAAGCCTACCGAAAGCCATAAGGCTTGCCACAAGGACCGCCATCGGAATCGAAAGCGAAAGCATCCAGGCAAGGTTCAACGCAAAGATTTCAAGAACCGTCGAGGCCGGAAGCCCCTTTGAAAGCACATTGTCAAGGATTTTGACTAGAAAGTCTACCACGAACAGGAACGTGATTCCAAAAAGAGCCGCCAAAAAGGGGCCTATGAGCTCTTTCAACACGTAGCGGACTAAAATCATTTTTCTGAACTTACAAAATTTTCTACTTTACGGGGGTAAAATTAGAATTAACCAAAGAAAAAAAATGAACCTGTTCAAAAAGATTCCCTTATTCTTTTGCATTTTAGCCGGAACCGCTTTTTTGGTAGGTTGCGCAACAACCAACCAGCCCAAGATGAAGCACACCGAATGGTGCAAGATTCGTTTTGATAAAGCACAGGAACTTTATAAGAAAGAAAAATACAGCCGCGCTATTGAAAAACTCGAAGACATTCTTTCGACATGCGCCGGTACAGGCTATATGGAACAAGCTCAGTTCTTGATGGCAGAAAGTTTCTTTAACACCGAAGACTGGATCGAAGCCCGTGGCGAATACGGCAGCTTTATTCTGAACTTCCCGGGTTCTCCGTTTATCGAAACCGCCGAATTCCGCAAGGCTATTTCGTCTTTCAACATGGAATTCCGCGTAAGCCGCGACGAAGCGAACACGACGGTCGCCATGAAGGATTTCGAACGCTACC
The DNA here is from genome assembly GCF_900182935.1 of Fibrobacter sp. UWB10. Lineage (NCBI taxonomy): Bacteria > Pseudomonadati > Fibrobacterota > Fibrobacteria > Fibrobacterales > Fibrobacteraceae > Fibrobacter > Fibrobacter sp. UWB10. The sequence goes on from NZ_FXUE01000001.1 coordinate 140,599, forward strand.
TGTCGAACTACCCGAGTTCTCCGCTGCGCGACTCGGTGAACTACTACTATAACCTGCTCATTGAACGCAGGGCCGAAAAGGAATACCAGACCGCAAGACTTTACCTGCGCATGGACAAGTACCAGGCCGCCGTGATTTATTTCAAGGAATTCCTGGAAACCTACCCCAAGAGCAAGCGCCGCACCGAAGCCCTGTTCCAAATTGCACAGGCTTACAACGAACTCGACCAGTTCGAAACGGCTAAGCTTTACCTGAACATTGCTCGCAACGAGGCCTCGCCCGACGACAAGGACATTCAAAAGCAAATCGAAAAGACCGAAAAGAGCATCGACAAGGCCGAAATTGCTTTTGCCAAGCGCATGAAAAAGGATTCCCAGAAGAAGAGATTCTTCAAGGAAGACCGAGAAATGCAGAACTAATTGTCAGAACTTAGTCGGTAGAGCTTAGAACTTAGAGAGAAGAAAGACGAAAGGTTTGTTGAGCATACTCCTTGTGGCGATTTTTGCCGCATCTGCGATGGCCGCCGAAGAGACTTCGACCCGCGACCGTTCCAGACTTTCAATCTTTCTGCAGCCTGCCGTTTCTTTTTTGGATTTTCCTGAACGCGAATACTTTCAGAACGCCATCGACACGCTCTACCGCAGCTTTAGGGAAGATGCCGTAAACGAAAGCGAATCGCTGAGTGTGGCTAAGCAGGACTTTCAGAAAGTGAACTTCTGTTTCCCGATTACGGCAGGGCTCCAATACCAGCTTTTCAAAGACAACTTTATTAGCGCGGGCGTTAGCTTTATTTACGACAACGAATCGGTGGTGCTAACCGACCGCAAAAACCGCACGCACAACTACAGCTACACCATTCAAGGCGTGCCGCTCTTTTTGGAATACAGACTCGGCATTCCGCGCAACTTTATGAGCCTTTCGGGCGCAAGCCTGTTCAGCATTGCCGTGCGCTGGTACTGGGTACTGCCCGGCACCGAAATTTACACCACCTGGGGCGGGCTCGAAGCAAAGACGCCTCTCCTTGGCGCAGGCTTTGGCGTAAGCCTTGGCTACCTGATTGCCAACTGGAAAAACTTCAACATTTACGGCGACATTGGATTCAGCAGCATTAAGGTTGAATCAGAAAAGAAATTTTCGCACATTGTCCCCGACGGCCCCGATGAAAAAGCCAAGTGGAACATTGGTGGACTCACCATGCAAGTGCGCATTGGTTTTGGGCTCTGGAACGAGCCGGAACCTAAAGAAGATAAAGACGATGATGACGACAAGCCGGAGGAATAATGAGCTTTATTCCGGGCGAAAAGTTGCATTACGCCGAGACGCATTTCAAGTTTAAACTCCCGTGGTCGCTGCTGTACAAGCCGTGGCCCGAAATTTTGGTGGACGCGCCGTTCCAGTTTGTGCCAGGCGTAGAACCTACTTTATGGGTGGTGGTCCGCGACGCGCATCGGTTCCCGACGCTTATTGAGAAGGCGGAAATCAACGGCAAGACCTTTGATTTACAGATACAAGCGAAGGAGCAATTTGGCTTTTACCCGATTAAACTCGGACACTTAGAGCCTGGCGTTCATGAACTGGACTGCAAGATTTACGCACAGCGAATCAGCGAAGACGGTGAACGCACCGCAACTAAAGTTTTCACCCGCTGGAATTACCCAGGATTAAAGCCCAAGCCGCTCAAGATTCACGTGCTTGCCGAAGAACCGCCTAAGGCTCCGGGATTTGTCGCGGGCGAAATGCATTGTCATACACACTACTCGGCAGACCACGTAGAACACGGCGCCTCGCCCGAAGTAATGCAACAGGCGGCCAAAGCCGTCGGGCTCGATTTTGTAAGTTGCACCGACCACGCCTACGACTTTGCCTACACCACAGAAGACTATACCAAAGAAGCCGACACACCGCTCACCCGCTTTGATGCTCTGCGCGAAGAAGTCCGAAAACTGAACGAAGCCGACGACATGCCGCTCATGATTGCGGGCGAAGAAGTTTCGGCTGGCAATTCCAAGGGCGAAAACGTGCACATGACCGCCCTCGGCCCCGAAGGCTATTTGCCCGGGCTCGGCGACTGCGGGCGCAATTGGCTCGACAACAAGCCGACTTTCAAGATTCCCAAGCTCTTGGAAATGACGAAGGCGCATTGCTTTGCCGCACACCCGATGCAGCCCATGGGCTACCTCGAGAAATTTTTTTTCCGCCGCGGCTACTGGAGTCATAAAGACTTGAATCTGGACGCCGCCCACAAGATTCGCGGAATCCAGTTCTGGAACGGCATTCGCGATGAGGGCTTTAAGCTCGGGCGTGAATGGTGGATCGAAGAACTTGGCAAAGGCAATTACTTGCTGCCCATTGGCGGAAACGATGCGCATGGCGACTTGAACGAAACGACCTTCGTGAGCATGCCGCTGATTTCGCTCGGGAATAGCAAAGAGCATGTTTTCGGGAAAGTCCGCACAGTTGTAAAGTTAGACGAGAGAGACGCTCTTTCGCTGAAATCGCTCAACGAGGCGTTCGCGGGCGATAACTGCTACATTACCGATGGCCCGGCTCTCTGGTGGGAACGCGGCGAAAAGACCGTGACATTCCATGCCCGCAATACGCAAGATTTTGGCGGAGCCTTCCGCTACATTCGCATTTTCGGCCGCAAGCGCTCTGCAAATGGCAAGCTCGCCAAAGAAGAATCCTTGTGCATCGAAAGCGTCGTAGCCGCCCGCGCAAATACTGACCTTACCGTCAACAACGACAACTTTGCCTACCTGCGCGCCGAATGCGAAACCGCGACAGGCAAGTTTGCCATGACCTCGGCCGCCGTACTTTAGGAGGAACCATGCCACGCTTTATGTCGCCCATGCGCCCCCGCTACATGCGTTCTCCTTCTGATATACCTAAAGAAGGCTTGCAAGTACAATCCATAACGCCGACGCCAAACGCAAGCGAAGAATCTTCAAACGGACAAGAGCCCGAGAATCAGGAACCGGAGTATCCTGAAATCGTCTGCGTGTCCGAAGGCACGTTCCGCCAGATTCGCGATGACAGCTTGGTGCTTTTGTCGCAGGGAATTTCTCACCGGCTTTTGCGCAGCATTGAAGGCCCCTTTTTGATTTTTGTTCTGCCCGAGCACGAGGCGCGAGCACAAGAACAACTGGCTCTTTACCGCAAAGAGAATCCGCCCAAAGAAGAAAACCCGCCGATTCCCTTGAGCTTTAGCCTGCAGCCGCTCTGGGTTTTGCTTGCGCCCTTGATTGTCACGCTGATTGATTTTACAGACGCCATGAACCTGCATACGCCAGGCATTTCGGACGCGGCAAAAGTTCTTAAGGGCGAATGGTGGCGTTCGCTGACTGCGCAAACATTGCATGGCGATGTAAGGCACTTGGCCTCGAATTTAATATGCGGCTACATCGTGATGAACATGATTACCTTCCGCATACCGCTTTTGCGGCTCGCGCCGTTTATCGCGATTGCGTCAGCAATCGCGAACCTGTGCGTTTCCTTGACCGTACAGACAAGTTTCCGTTCGCTCGGGTTTTCGACCTTTGTATTTGCCGCAATCGGTTGTCTTTCTGTGATTGAATTTAGGCTCATGCCCAAGGAAACGCACGGCCTGCTTCGCAGGTTCGCGCCGCTCTGCGGCGCGACATCGCTCGCCGTGTTCCTTGGACTCGGCGAGAACGCCGACATTCTAGGACATGCCTACGGATTTATTGCCGGACTGTTCTGCGGATTCATCCCCAGCAAAAAAGCGCTCCGTTGGGGAACGCCGCTTGCTACCGCCGACGGAGTCGGCCTGCTCGTTTACTACGCGCTATACCTAATCAGCTGGAAATTAGCCTTATAGGAGATTCCCGATCGAGTCGGGAAAGACAAATGGGTTAAACGCCGCCGTCGCTAAAGCCCAAAGAATCTTCGAGCCAAGTGTCGGTGCGTTGCACCGACAGGCGGCTTTTGTAAGCCTTGCGCCCCGCGCGCTGCTGCGCCCACTTTACCGAAAGCGCAGAAAGCGGGCCCATGTGCTTGAATAAAGTCGCCATGGAATTCGGCAAATTACGACGCAAAACATCGTCTTCGAAAGACGCATAATGGCTAACGCTACCCGGGTCACCCTGGCGAGCCGAACGTCCAAACAGCTGGCGGTCAATTCTAGAAGACGGATTGCATTCGGTTGCAATCACATGCAGGCCACCCAGCTTTTTCACGCTATCCGGAATCTTGATGTCGGTACCGCGCCCCGCCATATTGGTCGCCACCGTAATGGCTCCAAACTTTCCAGCGTCGGCAATAATGGCCGCCTCTTCGTCACTGCGCACGGCATTGATAATGCGACAGTGCAGACCTTCGTTTTCGATACTCTTGCCCAAGATTTCGCTTTCGTCGATATCCTTGGTGCCTATCAGAATCGGCCGCCCTTTTGCATGCAGGCGAACCACCTCTTTCACGATGGCGCGGCGCTTGGATTCTTTAGAAGTAAACGTCTTGAGGTGCGAAATCTTGCGCTTGCTCTTGCGATGATTCGGAATGCACACCACCGCGGCCCCGTAAATCGTCCAGAATTCGGCGGCAGCCTCTTTGCCAGTACCTGTCATGCCCGAGAAATTCTTGTACAATCTAAAGAAGCGCTGGAAACTCATGCGGGCCTGCGTTTCCTTAAGGCCCGAAAGTTCCAGATTTTCCTTGATTTCAATCATCTGGTGGAGCCCACCGTTCCAAGAACGCATAGGCATTTTACGACCCGTCGATTCGTCGACAATCACCACCTTGCCTTCTTCGACAACGTAATGGCGGCCCTGTTCAAAAAGTTCGCGTGCCACAAGAGCCTGGCGCACCAAATCTTTGAGGAACCCGGCGCGAGAAAACACCGTTGCCTCTTGCATATCTTCGAGGCGTTCTTCAAGGTCTACAATAAATCGAACCGTGCGGTTTCTAAAATCTACCGTGTAGTCGACATCGCGCTTCAGCTTTGTCGAAATGGAGTAGGCGATTTTGCACGATTCATTGAAATTCGCGTTTTCTTTTTCGCTCGAAATAATGAGCGGAGTCACCGCCTCGTCAATCAGCACGTTGTCGGCTTCGTCGACAATCGCCGTACAAAGCCCGCGCTGCACCAAGTTCTGCGCCATCTGTTCAAAATTCAGCAAAGACCCATTCGCCAAACGCTTGGCAAAACTCTGGTAGCGCCCCATGGCAATGCGATCGCGCAAAAAGTCGGCCAACACCTCTTTCGCCGTAGAATACGTGACATCGGCTTCGTAGCCTGCGCGGCGTTCCTTGGGTTTCATGGCACCAGTAACAGCACCCACCGTCACACCGCAAAAAGAATAAAGCGGTTCCATGATTTCGGCATCGCGTGCTGCCAGGTAATCGTTTGCCGTAATCACGTGGCAAGGGCGTTCGCTCCAGCCGCGCACTGTGGCGCACATGGCTGCCGTCACCGTCTTGCCCTCGCCCGTCGACATTTCAGCAATGTAGCCCCGGTACAAGGCAAGCGCACCGGCAAGTTGTTCAATATACGGCCTATAGCCTAGCGTACGCTTGACCGATTCCTGAACCAAGGCGAAAGCGGTCAGCAAGGTTTCTTTTTTAAAGCGGCACCGTAACTGCTGACGGATTTCCTTCATGCGACTTTTGAGCTGAGAATCGCTAAGTTTGCTGTATTCCAGACTTTCCTTATCGATTTTGGCAGCATCTTTCAGCTGGCGAACCAGAACACCATGGCGGCCCTTAAAGCGCCCTACCATACGGTAAACCAGCGCATCGAGCCCCGTGGGGATCTTTTTCACTTGCTTACAAGTCGTCAGACGATAGTTGTCCGTCAGGTTCACGATTTACATCCTGTAATACTTTTGCAAAGCCTGACGCACTTTGCGAATTCCTTGTATGGCAAGCGGCGTTTCGCCCAAGTCAAACCTGATTTTACCCGTACGGCCGTGGTATTTGAACCCGGCAGGCAAATTGTTGCTCATCTGTGCGCGCACAATATAGACCGGTTCCACCGTCTGTTCGCCATTTTGCGCATTGCTCATGCGAGTTTCGACTTCGCCACCAGCAAGCCAGCCGAGTGCCGCCGAGGGCAAGTGGTCACTTGCCGCAGGAATTGCCATAATATTTTCAACCTGAATTTCGACAAAGGCATCGCCATTCAAGCGAATCGACACCGTGCGCGGCTTGTCAGCAAAAAGCCTAGAACCTTCTTCTTGGCTAACTACCGCCACAAAATCAAACGCACTTGTATCGAGCAAAAGCCCGATTGAATCGCCCTGGTGCATGAATCTGCCCTTGTAGCTATCCAAGTCCTTGATATCCCAAATTCCATCGATAGAGGCGATTACCGTGAGATTGATGCGATCCTCTTCGAGTTTTTCCAACTCTTGCTTGAGCGCACCTATTCGTTTTTCAAGCGGCATCATGTTTTCGGGAGCATCTTCAAGTGCCTGATAATACGACATGGTTGTCTCGCGCAGCTGGGCCCGCTTTTCTTCGAGCTGGTTTTCCAGTTCTTGATTTTTAAGTTGCATAAGCGTATCACCCTTGTGCACAGCGCCAGCATAATGGTAAATACCTTCGACAACACCACTCTCACCCACGATTACATTCTCGTAAGTGCGCGCCTCTATTACACCCGGAGCCTTAAACGTATCGGGCACAGGCACGTTAAACAAGAACAAAAGTACACTGGCAAAGAACAGGATCGTCAAAATCACTGCGCGAGAACGCACCAAGGCAAGTCCCGGGCTTGCAAAGATATACTTGAGAAAGCGCCCCACCGGCATAATCACCATGGTCAAGCACAGCAGTATACCCATAAAGAACGAAAGCAACAGGTAATGCTGAGAAATCGCCACAATGAATCCCGTAAACAAGAAGATTCTGTAAACGGAACTGCAAATGCCGTAAAAGAAATAGACAACCCTTTCGCTCCAAGTTTCGGCGACAGGTTCGGCATCGCGCTTAAAGAAGATATAGCGTTCCAACAAATACTTTAAATGCTGAACGGATCGTTGCTGCAAATTGGGCATATCCAGCAAGTCCGTGAGCATGTAATAACCGTCAAAGCGCATCAGGGGGTTAATGTTAAAGAGCACCGTCGACACAGACGCCATGATAATGACGTTGTACGCCAGGTTCTTTAAAATGCCACCACCCAGATTCGCCCAAATAATCAAAGCAATAGATGCAATAAAGAATTCCGTGAGCATACCCGCGGCACCCACCAGCATACGTTTCGATTTATCTCGGAACGACCAGCTTGCCGTGGCATCTACATACGGGAGCGGAACAAGCAGCATGAACATAACGCCTAGCGTATGCACCTCGCCGCCGTAACGCTTGACTACACTCGCGTGCCCGAATTCGTGCAAAAGCTTGACGAACACCGTACACACGTAAACCCAGCCAATGTTCGATGGAGACAAAAAGCCTTGCGTACTGTCTTTGAGGGCGTCAAAATTTTCGACACCATACTTGGCAGCCACAATCACCGTCAAAAGCCACACCAAGGCAAACGGCTTGCTGATAAGGCAAGAAATTAGCCAGCGCAACTTGTTCAAAAGGGCATCGGGGTCGACCAAGGGCACCTTCAAAAAGAAGATGTTCAAGAGCGACGCCTTTACCTTTTTGCGGTTTTGCTTTTGGTTACGTTCAAACAGCTTTGCGCCATCTTCGATTCCATCGTACATAAGCATATTCGACTGATACAACTGCGCAAGCATCTCTATGACTTCGCCCTGCCCCGGGATTTCGCCCGTAGCAGAGTTGAGCATACCGTTCCACACCTCGCCTACCGTCTTGTTTACGCTCAGGCGCGAAACAAATTCGTACGCCCCTTGCGGCAAACGGTAAAACTTGTTTGTAAACGGTTCATAAAGAACATACCACACCACCCCCCGGTAAACCTGGCGGTGGACCTGGACACTCGCCCGGAGAGCAATCTTGCTCTCCGCAAGGCGGTACCAAGATTCGTGGAAAATTTTGCGCTGTTGATCGAGAACCATGGGTTAGATTTTGTTATTCGCCGATAGATAGCGTGAAGGCCGTTTCTTTTTCACTGACGATATACAAGACGCAATTGCCATCACCGTAGGCGGAATCGCCATCAATGCGATCTTGCACATCGACGCCGACCCAATAATTGCCACCGACATCGTAGCGGTACAACCTTCCATGAGAGTAAAGCTCAACGGTTACATCGTCGAACATCTTGCCATTCTTACCCGTGAAATACAAGTGCAAATTGGCAATATGGTCATTGAATTGAGGATAAGTCTCAAATACAAGCTTTACTTTTTTGTTTGCATCAAGCTTCAAATCGGCAAATGCAACCGGACTGATAATCGTTTCAGAATAATCGACTTCATTCTGCGGATCTTCGTTGCCAGTTATCGGATCTTCATTGCCCGTTACCGGATCGTCCCCGCCACTGATTGGCTGGTCCGTACCAGTCGGTTCTTCATTGCCACTCACCGGATCAACTTCAGCAGGTGCGGGCGGAGTCGGCAAAGCATGGACATCGTCCTTTTGGACACCAAAGAAGGAATCCGAGGTCATTTCTTTTGCAAGATTACCCCACTCGGTATGGCCATTGATGAATACGAGGTCCTTGTTATTGTTGCCTCCGTAAACAGTGTCATAACCCGTATTCTGGTTATCAAGCTTAATGCCCTCAATCTGACCGCCCTGAACCATCGAACGAATCTGATCCTTGTTGCCACCTTGTCCGTCGAGATACGGTCTGGGTTCAGCCACATTGTAATCATTGTCTTCCAAAACAATATTCACATTCGGGCGGAACACGCCAACCGGGTTATTATGTTCAACGTACACGTTTTTCACCGTGTTACCAATGACAACATCGTCACCAGCGCCTGCATCAATCTGGTCGTTACCTTCACCGCCAATCACAACGTCACGATCCTTGCCCGTCCAAATCTTATCGGAATTAGCAGAACCGCTCACAGATGTAGACTTAGCAGAAACCAAACGGTTCTGGTAGTCACCAATTGATTCGTCGCCCGCAAACGGGATATCCAAATCAAAGTGGAGCGTAGCGTCATCACCCACAACAAAGTCCTTGTCATGGTCGCCACCAACAGCAATGTCGGCCTTACGGTTTGCACCAGCAACAAGCTGCACCGCAGAAATCACAGGCAGGTCATTGCGTCTCTGAGTACCATAAGTCGTTTCGAAGCACTCAAGCGTTACCGTAAATTCCTTCGAATCGACATCACGGAATACCACATAGTTGCCGATCATTTCCACACTGGGCGTAACGCCATCCTTGAACATATCCCTGTTGTATTCGGTGCAAGTCACTTCCTTGAATTCACCGTCGAATCTGTTGCCACTCCAGTCGTTCAAGTAATAGGTCTTTCCTTTAGGCCCAGTAATCTTGAACACATAGCCGTGTGCATCACTATCGTTGTTAATGCCATCGATATAGACATAAACATCGTACTTGTTCGCAGTGAACTTTTCAGGAATGTTATTCAGGCGCACCGTCAGAGAATCCTGATTATGTCCACCGACATAATTCATCATCATCTTATTGTTACCAGTGTCGGCATCCATCGAAGCATTCGTCACTTCAGTCGGAGCACTGGTATTGCCATAACAATCGTACTGGAAGGTAATCTTCTGCAAAGCCTTTTCGGTGTCTTCATCATTGTTACGATCCACTTCATGGACACGGGACTGGCCGTTATAGAGATATGCATTATGCCAATCGTTATCGGCCACAACGCCAGCAGCCTCGCCCTTCGAAATGAGAGTAGATTGATTCGACGAGACATCCGTAAAGTTCAAGGAGAACACTTCGAGTCCATCGAGCTTTTCATCGGCCTGAGCCGTTGCACCCGAATCAATCTTATCGGTGCCGGAACCACCCACGACAACATCGTTACCGTCGCCAGTCATAATCGAGTCATTATAATTGGCAGACAGATTCTTCGATGCAATCGATTCTGCATACGATATAGTAGATGCAGTATCAAGGTTACTATCGCGATCGGTGAACACCATCTTCGCGTTGTCACCATACACCACATCGTTATCATAAATTCCGTAACGATCGTCGCCGAAGGTTCTAATCTTGTCAGCTCCGGTACCGCCAACAACAACGTCATCACCACCCTGCGTGTTAATGTTATCGTTGCCACCATGGACAATATCGGTAGAGGCGGCTACGTCTTGCTTGTGCAAGCGGCCCTTGACCTGGATACCCGCGATACCTGCACGGTCCTTACCGTTGTTGTAGCCATTTTCGCCATCACCATCGGTAATTTCCACATGGAATCGGTCACCTGAAATGTTCTTAAAGATAACGCAATTGGCCTGTTCAACAAGATGACCATTCTTATCTCTCTTCTTGGCATCCTTAGCAGATGTAGCCGTAGCAACAACCCATTTTCCATTGAAGGAATTGTCTTCAGGATCGTTGACATAGTAAGACTCAACCCATTCGCTGCGAGCTACACCATTTTCAACGTAATCCCTATAGAGGGTCACTACGCGAACGCTGTCATGAGCCCAAGAATTTTCTCGAACCATATCCAGATAGACCACTACGTCGTAATCCGTGAAGTACTGGTTCAAGCCATCTACCTGGGTGAGGAGCACATTGCGAGCGTTGTTTCCGCTAGTGTCGAGGCCACTCTTCATCAAGTTGTAGTCACCCGAATTAGAAGCGTAGAATCTACCTTCCTGGGTGTAGCCATGCAAGCGAATCTGATCACCATCAGTCGTATTAACGCGATGATCTTCGCTTGCACCGTAAGTCACGCTTACAGCACTTGCGCGAGAACCATTGTCGAACAGCACGATTTCATCGTCGTTATCACCATAAGTACCTGCTTCATGGCCCTTAATGTTGTTCCAGTTTCCAACATGCAAACCAGCATGTTCGGTAGTCTCTTCTACACGATTAGTTTCTTTATTTAGAGTTCTAATTGCATAATCATCAGTACCGGCCTTTTCGTTAGCACCGATACCATTCTGTGCAGGGCCCTGGAAATTGAAACTGAGAGTTGCTTCGCTGTAGATGGTGGGCATATTTTCCATGCCATTAGCCATCGAAGAATTACCCTTGAATGTTGCGTAAGCATTATCGCCGAATACAACATCCTTACCAGAACCAGACACAATCAGGTCTTCGTTATTCTTGGCAACAGAAGTTGTTTCCCACTTTCCAGATTCCTCATTTTTGACAAAATCAAAATCTCTAGACTGAGAATTTAAGCCACCAAAGATAACGTTGTCGCCACCGCTAGTCTTAATGACATCGGAACCAGCGCTATTACCATCAAGATTACGGCCCTGGTTGCTCACCAAGAGAGCTTCACGATTGCGGTCCACATAAGCTTCGCCACCATCACCGATGATAATATCATTACCATCGCCAGTAGCAATCTTGTCAGAAGCGGTACCGCCAATTACAACATTCTTTCCGTCCTTTGTTGTAATCGTGTCCTTATCACCTTCTGTATCAAATGTCGACTGCACATAGTTCAGGTAAGTCTTGGTCGAATCACCATAAACATGGTTAACCACATCGCCAGAAGCATTCTTGACCACATCACTATTAGCAAACTTGACTTCGCCATTATCGCCAACAGCAACGTTATCAGAACCATTCAGGGTAATAGTATCGGCACCGGCACCGCCAAGAACCACATTCCTATCGCCATTGGCGATAATTACATCAGTTCCGCCAACCTTTTCACTTACAGAATGGATATACTTGGGGTCACGTACCACACCATCCGTCTGGAAGTAGTTGGTAACAGCAACGTCTTGTCCATTGACTTTTTGAGTCTTTGCCGAAGGAGTCGTGTAATCGTACTGGTCCAAGACATCATCTTTGGTAATAGACGAATCCACATCCAGCGAGCCTAGGCGAGTAACAACCTCACCCTTTTCATTCTCGTAAATCACTTGACCACGATCACCAAAGGCAATTACATTCGTATTGACCTTGAGTGTATCGTTACCTGTTCCGCCAATCACAACCATGCCTTCGCGAGTCACCTTGGACTTGCCATCGGCATCATTGTCACCCATAGCGTTAATGGTATCATCACCACTTTGGGCGTTCACGACAAGCAAACCATCCCCCTGATAACCATTAGCCAAATATATCGATACGATAGAAACTCCATCTGCCACAGGCGTCAATCCACGCTTGAGCAAAAGCATCTTCGTAACATCGTACTCATCCAGCACAACTTCACGACGTTGAAGCGTACCATCAGAAAATTCGACATTCAAGAAGACCCTATTTCTATCAATCAGGTCATTGTTTTCAGCCGTAGCATTGGCATTCTTGATACTAGTCAATGTAGCCGCAGACTTGCCTTCACAGAAAGTTAAGCCAGACACATTGTACGCAACAACGTTCTTTATAGAGCCATTATAGTTCGTCGCAGACAGATTTTTCAATGTCGCAATCTTATCGGACTTTTCTTCGGCATAGCTATGCACATTGACTGTATCGCCACCCTTACCGCTATTCACCACAGTAAAGGTCTGGAAGTCATCTTCACGATAAATCGTTTTGTGGACATCAACGTTGTCTATGCCCTGTCCCAGATTAATTTCGGCGTATTCCATGTTGCCGATATTAAACTGATTCGTGACTGAAGCACCCGCATCCTTATGATCCAAGCGCAGAGAATGCTTATCGGAATCAAGCCATTCTGCATTAGCTTCTAAGACAACTTCATCCGTTGTTGCAGAATTTTTAACCTTGATGGACATCGCGTCCAAATCATTTTTTACACCGGCCTTAGTATTATTACGATTGTTTACAAAGATACGATCCTTACTATTGCCTTCATCGAACTTGGCAGCCTCTTCTTCAGCAGCTTTGCGAGCCTTCTGATCAGCATTGTTAATACCATTCTGTTCATCTTCACTACCTTCCGTATAATCAGGTATTTCACCATAATGAATCATCAGAAGATCATGATCGCCGAGGGAAGCCTCCTTTCCAGCACCATCTTCATACATGGGCCCCTTGATATCAGCAATGGTATCATCTGTGAGACGATCCTTGATCTCTTGAATTGAAGATTCCTTATAAGAATCTAATTCATCTTTAATTGTAACAGATGTGGGATTTTCATGTTCTGTCCATGCCAAGTACAAATTACCATTTATCTGTATCGGTTTACCTGTACTCACGCTACAGATAATTATTTGAGTACCAGCGGTTTCATAATAATAGCTATAGTTACCAACATTATTGCGTTGCATTTTTGGAATAATCACGCACGCATTTTCTTCATCATATTGTCCTATGGATTTATCAAACGGAACATATATCAGATGAGCTGTCATGCCATCTGTACTATTTGCCATTTGAACAACACTCGATTCTTCAACATAAACCACATCTGATTTGTAATTGAAATAGAATTTCGTTCCAACAGGCCAACAAGCTGTAGATACCGTAGGATTTCCACTTTCATCAACATCATTGATCGGCATTGTTTCACAATTTACAACCAACCCATTGTTGGCTTTGATTCTCTTCAATTCACTTACGGGAATCGAAACAGGCGAGCCATCATGCATGAGCCATGCCACAATGTCTTTTTCTTCAGGCAGAGCCTTCAAATAACAAGTCAACGACTTATTCGCAACATCAGTGCTCGTCAGCAAATATTCATCTGTTACAGAGAACTGGTTCGTAAAGTCATTTGAATTATCCAACTCATTAAAGAAGATCAAGGCATTTTTACAATCTTTCAAATTAGAAAGCGTATTATCCCCTGCGGCATCTGTTGATGTTGATTCAATCGTCACATTATGCAACAGCGAGAAGTAATCATCACCTTCACGAGCACTGTCGCCAAAAGCAACTAATTTTACATCGGCAAGGGAATTCCATGCTAGCACATTATTAGAGTTATCAGCACTAGCCGCAAATTTATAAGTTATAGACTTGCAATAGCATTCCACACCATCTGCATTGTTATAAGCAAGCCAAATTCCACGATCACCACGTTCTAAGGCTTCAGAGGTCTCACCAGGAGCAAAAATCGTTACAGAAACAATTTCACCAGCCTTCGGCGCCTTATCCAGTTTAATCTTATAAACAGTCTTGCTTACACCATCTTCATCAAGAGTACTCTTGGCAAGTTCTAGTTTATTTTTTCCATCGGCACTGTAAAAATCAACACCAATTGCATTCGGATCAGAATTTTTGCTGTTTGCAGTAATATCAGGAACTTCAGCCGTTCCAGCACCACCATTGTAGAAACTATCATTTCCCTTATTTCCGTACAGCTTGGTCACTTCATTTTCTACAGAATCAAGCACATAGAAAGAATCATCACCATCGCCACCATAAACATTCTTATTCTCAATGCTTACGGACAAGATGTCAATTCCATTACCGAGAACTTTTCCCTGAGAAAGCACGAAAGTATCATCACCATCACTGCCAATAATGCTCATCTTATCAGTATCTGCTCCACCAATCAAAGTAACTGGACCATTTTCAATAATTGATTTGGTTCCATCATCATATACTTCTTGGAACAGCGCCACATTGAACGTATCTTTACCAGCACCACCAGCAAGCGAAATGGCGGCCGTATTATGGAGCAGGTTGAAGGTATCATTACCCTCACCACCAACAATCGACGTGGAATGTTCAACACCATTGCTTAAATATCCCTTAGTGGTTTTCGTGGTTTCAAAAGAATCCTTCGGCAATACATTACTATTCACATCGCCACTTTCACGGACGGAATTGAACATTTGACCAACTGTAATGTAATCATTGCCTGCACCAGCATCAATAGAAATCGTAGACAACGTTCCATCAATAGCAATATTATCGTTACCGGCACCAGCATTCAACGAAATATTTTCAATTCCATAATAAGCATCGTCTTTTTTCCAGAAATTGACTCGTTGAATTTGAGCATCCTTTTGCGATGGTAATTTCGCTACAAAGCCAAGATTTTCCGTTGACGCACGAATCAAGAAATCATCCGCATTGACTGTACCATCAATAATCATGGAATCTTGTTTATCATTTTCACCAGAATCCATCACATTGGTGTAAGCCAAGTTTCCATTATCCATCATCTTGACTTTGTATGTGTCTTCACCACTCTGTCCGTCAACAATATCACTGCCGTTTCCGGCCATAATGATATCGTTTCCACCCTTGTCCACAGCTTTTGTAAACGCAGTATATCCGAACTCTCTGGCAAATTTGCTTATACTTTGCCCAAATGTTTTGTTCTGATTATCATCGGTGGGCCGACCTACGAAAAGATCCGAATTTCCGTTACCATTTTTTCCATTGAAGCCATCATCGCCGAAAACAATATCGTTATCGGCGCCGCCATCAAGAGTATCGTCGCCTTGGCCACCATAAATCACATCTTCGCCAATGCCACCATCAACATAGTCGTTTCCGGCATCACCATCAATCAAATCATTTCCTGAGCCACCGTAAATTCTATCATTTCCACCATTATCACCATTATTTTGTCCATTATCACCAAAGATAACATCTGAGCCGTCGCCGCCATAAATCACATCGTTACCAAACTGCGAAACAGCAGCTTCTGTATAAGAGAAAGAACTTATATTTTGGGGCGCTATAGAAACACTATTAAACGACAAACCCGTCCTCAATGTTTCTGGAATGTATCCTGTCCGGAAGGTCTTTTTGATAAGGTCATTGATGCCCTGCGGAAGCGCGTCGCCAAAGACAACATCTACACCATCCCCAGCATCAATTTCATCATCACCAGCCCCTCCCGAAATCAAATCCTTCCCGAGGCCTCCGAAAATGTAATCTCTATCGTTGCCACCACAAATGGTATCATCTCCGGCACCACCCATGATATAATCTTCACCCGAACGACCATATATTATATCATCGCCGCCATTTTCAAATATATCATATCTATCCGCAATGCCATTGATATACCGGCCACCATCGCCAAAGATAACGTCTGCCCCCAAACCACCAACAATTATATCGCTGCCAGCACCACCGAAAATCACATTTTTCTTGGTTCCATTTGCAACAATCTTGTTGATTTCTGCAGAGCCATCGTCAGGGTAAGACTCAGCGCAAAGAACATCTCCTATTTTCTCCTGATCATCCTTTTTATATTGCAACGGAAGCACCGTTTCTCCAAACAAGAAATTACGTCCACTTGCACCATAAATAATATCAGCACCTAAGCCACCAATTACAACAGCAATACAAGAATCATTTAAAGTAACCTTGCTTAAATCGATTTCATCATCGCCAGTTCCACCATCGATAATGATATTAAACTTAGCAACGGCACTATTTTCCGTTTCAAATTTTATAACATCATTATGTTCACCGGCATAAATATAAAGACTACAGTTTTCCCCAATTGTAACAGATTGTGTTTTGCCATTATAGGTAACATCAAATGACGTTGCCGATTTAACTTTAATCGTTACCGAATCAGCATTATCACTTAAATCACCCTTATTTCTTTTTGCCGCATAATCACCGATATTGATATATATATCACCATTCTGTTCCGTTGTCAAAACCGGTTCATCTGCATCTCCGCGGTCCGTATTGAACAGCTCTATAGCACCACTCTTCCACAAATCAAATTTTTTACTGCCAATAAAGTAATTAATGTAAGCAAAAGCCTCAATTTCCATCGTTACAGAGGCATCAAAAATTGTCAACGGGTTCAGTGAAAGATTGCGAGCCAATTCCTGCAAACGAATCTTGCCATCATTATTGGGATCATCAAAATTCAAATTCAGATCCAAATCAACACCGACATTGATCCCTGCAATACCACCAACACTTGCGCCAGCCGTAATTCCAGAATGGAATATAACTTCAGCAATATCAACGCCATTTTCATCATAATCATTTATATAGAAGCCATCCATCAAGGCCCAGAAATCCTTGAAGTGACTATCTTTCCAATTTTCAAATCCTAAGGTATCATAACCAAAGGCAAGCTGGATATCAGCACCGAAATTAAAGCCAATATCGGCACAGAGCGGTCCGACAATGGGGAAATTCTTACCCCATTGCGTTTCAAAGACAAGCGGTTGCATTCTATAGGTCACAAGGTCTGCATGTTGACCAAGCAGCAACTTAATAACTTGTTCTGCTGGACTCTGAATAATTGGGAACGCCCAGCCATATGTACCATTATTTTTTCCGAAAAACTTTTCAGCTTTTTCTTGCTCTTGTTTCAGCTGATTATCATAACCAGCGTCTTTTGTAAAGATCTTTGAATTATTTAACAATGACGAGACATCAAAACCCGTCACACCACTAATCGCATTAATATCGCCCGAATTGCCCGCTGACGCAAGCATTAATTGTCCAATTTGAATTTTATCCAGTTTCAGACTCGAATAATTAGATATCAAATTACTAATTTGGACGACATCATCTAGGAAGCCCAAATCAACTTTACCCTTGGCAAACGACTTTACAATATCCAGCATTTTTATATGCTTTGCCCCAATAGGCAATTTATTGATAACTGGAATTTCCATCTGTAAAAAATCAATAAGCGGTTGCAAGGGTTCTACAACCTTCTTAATTTTTCCCAGCATCGGTTCAAGAACCCTTTTGGCAAAACTGCCCGTATCTAAGTAAATGTTCTTAAAGCCAAGCGATTCTAACTCACCAGCAATATCACCATATTTAGCGCTCCACTTCATTTCGAAATCAGCACCAAGTTCAGGGAAACCTATCGAGACATTAGCAGCCGTTGTATCTAGTCCCAACGTCAAATGAGCAACAAATTCTACTTTTCCAGTAAGATTCGCTTCAACAGAAAGAGCCTTGCCCAAATCGGAAATCTTAATTTTGGGATCCTTACCTTTGTCGGTAAGTTTATCATTCACCAAACTATCAGAACCATTCTTACCATCATTTAAATCAACACCCAAGCGCAAAGTTTGCGCATTTGACGATACATTAACACCCGCCTTCAAAAAACCAAGCGAGGCATTAGCTATAGCAGTTGGCGTAATTGTCAACGTAAGCTCAATATCGTCACCGGTCATAATGTCAGGATCGCCATCTTTCTCAGCCTTTACCTTAAATCCATCCGCTTTTATCTTTTTTGCAGAATCATCGACATCGGTTCCATTTGAAAGAAGAATATAAGCGCCTTCGGTTTTCGAAATACCAAAGCCAATATTCCATTTCCATTCAAATTTTGTTTCTACACCGCCTTCACCTCTTAAACCCAACCCAGAAAAGCCTATATCAAAATCACCATTTGCATTTAATGTATATTCGCCCCCAATACAAACGCGCCATTCAGCACATTCTTTTTGAGCATCATAATTGTACTGAACAACACCATTATTTTCATCTCGCGTGAAATATTTATCAAATACAGTGCCCGCCCAAGCAATCTTACTAGATTCACTACATTTATCTAAATTCTTCAGCAAACCTGCATTAGACAACATATCGTATAGGTATTCAGCAACTATACCCGCATCTAATTCGTGATCTCCATAAACATACTTTCGGAATGGTTCAATAAACTTCGAATCTAATTCTGTCAAGCAATCCGCACCAGCAACAATTGCATCTCCAACCATCGGAATTTTGCGAATCGAATCAGAAACAAATGTGTTACTCACACCAAGTTGAGCCTTGCGCAAAACAGAACCTAAACCATCTGCGACAAGTCTCAATTTTTGGAAAAACGAGAACTTTTCAAAATCAATATTCGCCGTATCAAGGTTTAAAACAAGATTACCTTTTTTTTCTTTAGATTGGTCACTTGCCAAACCAAGTCTATTACATACAACATTGATATCCGTTAAACGCGAGATTTCAAAAGACCCAGATTGATTTCCCTCATTTCCATCCCAACATTCAATAGTCGACGCATCGTCGCCATACACGCCAAGTTTAACCGAGCCTATATTCAGCCCAGCACATTCAACATGTAATTCGCCACCAACTCTAAAATCAGTCGTATTATCTAAGACAAATTTATCGTCTTTCAAATTAAAATCGAGTTTCATGTGAGCCATCATATTCAAATAACTCGGCTTATCATTTGTGCTCACGACCTTCAACAGCGATGCACTTAGTCCACCACCAGACACCGACAAATCAAACTTAAGCGGGTTTCCCTTCATGTAAACTTTAAAATCAACCGAAGAAGTATCCTTGATTTCAACATCAAAAAGAGATCCACCAACATTTCTTGACGGTTTAACAATCATATCCAATATAACATGAACATTACCATTTAAATATGCTTCAGCATTACCCCCCACATAAACCTTATCGGATCCCAAAGCCAAGCTGCCTATGGCAACTTTATTACCACCAACATCTTTCGTCCAATCAAAAGAGACTTTTATACCCGTTTGTTCTATGGAGAATGCCAGTTTTGCACCAAGCGCATTTTCTAAGCGAGCACTCAATTCTTGTAACGTGGCCGGAGTGTTACGTTGCAATTCACTGATCAGTTCAGAAACCTTTGCATAAATTCCCAAAACGTCCGTCGCAGATTTACCTAACAGCGGGATATTCTTTTTCAGGAATTCATTATCAACAATTTTACTGGAAAGAAATTTAGTCAATTTATCCGATACCGACAAAACGACATCAGACATCTGCATCGTCTGTCCATAACCTTCCAAAACGGAAACTAAGTTGCTCGCAATGAAATTACCATTCCAGCTATTTGTTGCATTCAGAAGTCGAATTTCACCTAAAGAAAGATTTCCACCCCCCATTCCCTGCGACAAAGACACTTTAATCTTATTTAATTGAGACTTGTCCGTAAAATGATTAAATGGATCAACACCATAAGTCCATGTTTCATGTTTTCCATTCAAGAAATCATTCCAATCAGTGGCAACATTTGTATAAAAAGATACATAGTTGATATCACCAGAACAATCTACTCCAAACAAGCCCATATTAGCATGAACATCAACATTACCATGAATCACATGAGCCATACCCAACGAAACTTTTGATAAACTAGTTTCAGGCTTTACATATTTTCGGTTTTCCGTAAGTCCCAGGGCTGTCGCCAGCATAAAACCATTTAAGTCTTCAACCGATTCCAAATCCTTAAATGAATCATTCTCAATTATTACATCGTTCCCATATTTCTTTTTAATATTTGCCTGAATAATTTTGAGCAAATCGTCAACAGTCAAATCTTTATTCGAATTATCTACCAGTTTTTCATTCAAATCATAATACAAATCTACATCATATATTTCTCCTGTCGTAAACTTAAGTCGAATGCAATCAGATGACGAATTAACAATCACATTTTTCTTAAAGCCAACAACATCTTCAGATAGAGCAACATTAATTGACTGATCAGCACATCTAAAAGCCAGTTTTTTTATCAACGTGACTCCATTTACCCCATCAACAATCTCGGCATAAATGGATTGTTCATCACCAGTCTTAGAACCAACACGATATTCAGACAATTTCTTATTGATAACTCGCGCAACATCTTCACTTGAAGAACACGTTGAAAAATCAGAGGTCTTAAACGAAACGGAGATTACATTAACATTTGTTTTTGTATTGACATCATAAACGGCTTTTGTCAAATTTATCTTTAATGTAAAATCTTTTGACAAAAGTGTTTTATCCAAAAGTTCATTCGTTTCGCTACGATACAAAATCATCGTTTTCAGGTTTGCACCACCACCAAACCGAGTCAAGTGACCACTGCAATTCGTAATTACAACATAATTCACTGGAGTTGCAGCATCATCACGCCTAATATACACCGCTTGGCAACCCAATTCTCTCATTTTCATATTAAAATCATTTGAGCCAACCACATAGGATTTGCCATCTATTGTAAACCCAGTCGAAGTATTTAAATTAATGCAATAAGCATTTTCAAAAGATCGCTGTCCAACAACACCAATTTCTCTACTAACACCATGCAAAATGTTCATTTGCACCATATTTGCAGGATCAATCATTATGGCAACATGGTTTTCATCAGAAACGCCACTTGCAACAATCCCCAATGACGTTAGTTTCGCAACAATATCATTATTCAGAATTTCATTTTCGACAAATGATCCTTTTGAATAGGAAATCGTTTTCTCTGTTCCGTCAGGAGCTTTCAACAATATATCAACATTTTCAGAAAAGCACGATGCAACTTCAGATGACAATTCATCTTCAGCAAGAACAGCGAAAGATTTACTTAAGCGATTAATATTTTCTTCTGCATTAAAATACAAAACATCCTTTAACTTTGAACTAGAATCAAAAACTGTTTTCGAAGTATTCGTTAAGGCAACATTCACATCAAATTCTAATACGGTGGTATTATCAAATGCCAACGAATTCTTTTTTACTGCATCCAGCTGAGAAATTCCAGCATAATATCCATTTTTATTAGAATCTATTATTTTATTCAAAAAATCAGTAGACAAACTCACTTCCGAAGATTTTCCCGAAAAAAGCAAGAACGGTATTTTCAAACTCAAGCTACCATCTGCAGCTTTCAAAATAGAGGCTTCTACAGAAACCACCGGTAGATTATTTGCAGTATACCATAAATCCGAGATTGACTTTAAACGGATTAATAATTCCTGTAGCGTGGCAGGAGGATTTTTTATAATGGGGTCAAACATCGCCGATATATCGATTAAAGTCGACGATTTTTGATCCAACAAACCTTTTGCACCACTTAACCCATCAAGCTCTTTTTGTTTTAAGAGATCTTCATTATTAATTGCCTTTTGTATCAAAGTATAAGACATATCATTTAATAAATTAAGCACATTTCCCATTTGAATATGCTTTATCTTCGACATCAAATCATCATTTGCCCCCCATGAAGCATTGGATAACGACGAAATTCCTACGCCGTTCAAGCACAAGTCCGACGGGCTATTGAGTGTCAGATTATTATCCAGCAAGCCATTCGTATTATCTAAAGCGAAATTCAAATCAACATTATAAGCCTTCTCGTATTTCGGTGTTATATTTTGTCCACCAACAAACGAGCCTACAACAGAAAAATCAGGTAAAGTTTCATCTGTATCCGCTTTAGACAACAAGCCCAATGTTCCTAATTTCGCATCATTTTTACCAGAACCTTGATCCTGCTTAAAATGCAACGCTGTTGCAGCGGTAAATTGTTGTTCAATACCATTATTTACATCACCATCAATCTTAAACGACCACTTATAACGATTTTCCTGAACATAGCTATCTTCAAACTTTACATCCAAAAGGGTTTCTTCACTTACTTCTGGAACAATCTTACTATTCAGACTTTGTTCAACAGAGGTTTTGTTTCCTGAAAATTCAACAACAATAGCCCCATTACCATCCTTGGCAAACGAAGTGTTTACCGGTTTGGTTCTTGCATCAGTCAGTTTTGTATACAAATCATCCGTCGTAACCACGGCTGTTTTTAGTTTATTCTGATAAATTTGCCAGGAAGCATCCTTAGCGTCTTTGGCAGCCTTAATTTCTTCTGGCGTTGATTTCGAAGACTTCAAGAGAGCTTCATAAATGATTTCCGCATTTTGATAAGCTAGGCATTCTGTAGCACATGCATCTTTACGACATTCTTCAACACAATTTTCAATATAATTATGTATATTTTTAAAATCATTTCCAAACTTCAAACTAGATGCCATACTTTGGGCACCAATCAAATCCTTAATTTTTACAGATTCAATCTTATCTCCATCAATTTTCTTTACACCTTCGAAAACATCATTTTCTCCTGCCGCAGAACTAGCACAAATATTATCAACAAAAGAATTCATCTGCGTTGATTGAGTTAGGGCATTTTCGGCCAACCAATTATCCGCGGACGCATCCATCATCAAACGCGGCTCAAGAGCTTCGATTTTGTAGTTCTTGCGAGTAGAATTTTTCTTGTTTTTTTTGACGTTCTTCTTGGACATAATAACTCCCAATGGGCTATTTAAACACAGCCCGGTTTTTGTTTAAAATTAACGGATAACACTAAAGGATTAATAATCCTTTACGCAACGAATAGAAAGTGCACCTTTTTTTTCGAATTCTGCATATCTATTAAACGAACTATGCGCAACAAAGGTGCAACTTCCTAAAAATTCAGGTTCATCAGAATATTCTCTTGGAATCCAATAATACCCATATTCCATAATTCTTTCAAACCGGCCATTTGTAAAATCATATGAACCTGCCGGCAAAAGAGAAAAACCTCTCGGATTTTCCATGATTCCATTCCAAACCTCCGAACTAAGATATTGACTACCATTCATCGCCCCATGCCCATTAATAGCAGCCACCCACTCCCCCTGATTCATAATGTGCCAGCCTTCCGGGCAAATTCCCCGGTGGACAACATACTCCGAATTATTTGGTACAAGAGTATTCCTAGACTCATCCGTCGTATTCGGGCATTTTTCACTTCCCAGTTGAGAAGAATCACAAACAGCGGGGAAACCCATAGCGGTAGCCCAGGTATAAAGCCCACCCCACCCATTTTCACAATACCAGGGATCGTCATCGTAACAATATTTGGTCGAATCACCTTGTTGATTTCCACCAGAAATCATCTTACCAAAATTCAGATTTTCCGCAAAAAACGTGAGTGTATCAGTAACATCGTCATATAGACGAATCGTTTTATATACATGATTATCGCGCGGATCAGTAAATTCACCATAGCTGAGTTTGGCATTAAACTGTCTACTCATGTCATAATATTTGCTACTACTGGATTGTTGCACAACAGAGCTAGAAGACATCGGTATCCAAAATCCATTTTGACAGATATATTTCACCTGTTCCTGTGAAATAAACACAGTATACCCTTCTTCATCTTTTTCACATGGTGTTCCTGAAAAAGATTCTTCACTAGAGCTTACAGGATTTGGGACACTCGAGCTACTATTCTTGCCGCTTACGGAACTAGAAGAATTCTTTTCTGCAGCCGAGGAACTAGATTTTTTAGAATCTTTCTGTGAAGACGAAGATGCGTCTTTATCTTTACCCGAAGAACCGTTGTCGTCATTGCTACTCGACGAGATTTCACCGATTGGATCGGGAGCGGAGCTACTAGATTCATCGCCACATGCTGCGAGCAGGGCCAGGAGAATGGACAAAGCCAAAGCGTTAAAAATCTTCACAGAAGACCTCCGGTTATAAAAATCCCACCAAACACTTCTAACCAAACCTAAAAATAGTAAAAAGTTACCAAAAGTGGAAACTTTATATCAAAAAAACGTACTTTGTCTGTACTTTTATATTCCGTTTTAATACAAATTACTTACGTCTCGTTTTTTTGATAAAATTCGGCCACTCAAACTTATTTTTTTGATACCATCGCTAAAGAAAAAAGTTTTTTACCAAAAAAAAGCCAGCCCTGCGGGCTGGACTTTTACTTTTCAAGGGAAAAAATGCTACAAAAAATCGCGGGAATTAGTCTTTCTTCTGGAGACCAATATCAATCTGACCGAACTTGGCTTCGTATGCCTTGAGGGTTGCGGCAAGCATAATGGCAAGGCGCTTTGCGGTGTACGGGGTCATTACCACGCGTTCGGCGATATCGACCTGCACCTTTTCTTGCTTGTTGTTCCAAGCCTGGTTAAGGCCCAAAAGGATCATGAGTTCTTCGCGGCCGCCCAACACGTTGGTCGCATTTACGTAAAGACTCTTCATGTTAGAATCGTTCCAAACCACTTCGGGCTGAGCAACGGATTCAGTCTTTTCGTTCGTATTTTCTGCCATAAGGAAAGCCTCCAAAAAGTTGTAAAAACAGCACTCCCCAAAACACGCCAGTAAATTTAACAAAAAGACATAGAACAAATTATTATAAAAAACTTATACAACGTGTAAAATTAATCATACAAGGTAAGAAATTTTGCATCTTGACATTTTATATAAAGAATTCTAAAATTCGCCTCGTTTTGGGTATGTTGAGTTACCGGAGGTCCAATGATAAAAAAGGATTGGTTTGTTGCTGTTGCCGCTCTCTTGACGGCCTCTTACTTTTCAGCCTGTTCCGTAACAGATTCCGAAAGTTCAGAATACTCCAAATGGACATTTTCTGGCATGGTCATTGACGCCTCTACGGGCCGAGCACTCGAAGGCGCTCAAATCACATACCTCGACACCGATGGTGACATAGACACCACCGAAACCGACGAGAACGGAAACTTTTATATAAACAACCTTCCGTACGGTTCTAGAACATTCACGTTCGATTATTTTAAAGTCAACAAAAAAGACACTCTGTATTACACACCGAAGGTTTTCGACGTTTCTAGCACCAACGAATCGAGCCGCATGGAAGGTGTTGTAGCAAGCGCCTCGGCCATTGTACGCTTGAGCCCGCTCAATGCTGCTGTCACCGGCGAGCTCTACATAAACGACCCTGGTTCCGGCAAAAAGATTCCCGTTTCGGGCCTTTCGCTGAGCCTTTCTCACATTGACACAAGCTACATCAACATTTTCCCGAAGTCGTTCACAACCAAAACAGATTCCCTCGGCAAGTTCACCTTTAAAAATTTGCCTGCCGACACGGGACTTGTATTGAATGTAACCGATTACACGTACAAGAATATTCGCTATCAGTTCTATGGCGTTGCGCTCCCCAGGCTTACCGCAGGCGACACACGCGATATCGGTCGTGCCTACCTTGCACAAGACACGCTGATTCCGCAACAACAAAAGATTGTTGCCTCTAATGTCATGGACAACAACATGATTGGCTACGGCAACGTATCAACCCTTATAAAGCCTTACTACGTATTCGCTCAAAAAGTTCATTCCAGCAATTTGACTGTTGACGTTACCGCCGACACAAGCAAGTTGTATGTAAAGCCTATAATCAAGGACGACACACTGTTCTTGGAACACGATCAAGCATTCCCTTCCGAAACAAAGATTGTGGTCAGCATTACTGCTTACGAAAAGAAATCTAACGAACGAATCCAGATAACGTTTAGCGGCGATTCTGCCTTCACAACAGACCGAGGCCTTTACGCAATCACCAGCAACGCTTGGCCGACAAACAGCAATTTCAAGGCAACTTTCGGAATCGAAGACACTATGTGGGTCAAGTTCTCCGATGAACTCGACAAGAACACCAACCGCATTCAATGGAATTACTGCAGCAATGTAGACAGAACTGTGTACGGCAATGGTTACTATGCCAACGCCAAGGCTTGGGTCCACAAAGATACGATGTTCGTACAGATGGACGAAAAAATTTTACTCGACAGAAATCAAGGCGACAGTGCGGGTTTCAACATTACAATTTATGCCAAAAACGGGCTATACGCCGAAGGTTTTGAACTGAGAACAGAACTCATTGTACCGCCCCAATCTAGCAGTTCTTCGGAATCTAGTTCTTCAAGCAGCTCCGATTCTTCGAGTAGCGCAACCTCTTCTAGCAGCGAACCTACCATTGATTTATCGAGTAGTTCGGCCCTTGAATTGCCGGGCGAAGGTCAAGAATCGTCTTCTAGCAACGCAACAGCAGAATCCTCGAGCAGCACCGCATCCGATTCGAGTAGCGCAACATGAGTCAGTCCAACATGAGCAAGTGCTTTACCGCAACAATCCTTGCGCTTGCCGGCTTTGCATGCGCAACCTTTGACGGCGTAACTGAACCCATCAATCAAGCAAAAATCGGCTTTACCGTTCCGGGTAAAATCGACAGTATTTGGGTTAAAGAAGGCGCATTCGTACACAAGGGCGACACCTTGATGAATCTCGTGAAGACCGAAGAAGAGATTCGCGTACACATGACAAAGATTATTGCCGACGATTATTCGGGACTTGCATCGTCTAAGGCAAAAATGGACACTTACATGAAGGACTATTACGCCATCAAAAAGTTGTTCGAAACCAGTAACTCGGTAAGTCAAGAAGAAGTGTGGGAAAAGCAGATGAATTTCGACATTTCTAGAGCCGACTGGAATGCCGCCAAGATTACAAAGGCCAAGGATTCTTTGGAATACCAAATGGCTCGCGCCCAACTCAGCAAGCAATACTTGATTGCCCCTTTTGACGGTGAAATCGTAAGCATTAGCAAGAATAACAGCGAAAGTGTCGAAGCACTGGAACCAATCCTTGAAATTGCAGACGTGCGTACCTGCCGCATGACCGCCTACATTATTGCCAACAAAGCCCATGCCCTTAAAGTCGGCCAGAAGGTAAAACTTTCTCTCGATGGCGCAAGCAAGAACCGTTCCCGCAACGGCACCGTCGAATTCGTGTCGCCCGTGGTCGACAAGTCAAGTTTGCTCAGAACCATCAAGGTCATTTTCGATAATTCTGACCGTTTTGTGGAACCGGGCGTTACAGGAAGACTTCTCCTCAAATGATTTTGCGTTCTTTTGCGACAGCCCTATTTTGTACGGCAGGCATTGCCTTTGCGCAAGAGCCCGTTGCAGAACCTGTGCTCGCCGAAGATTCGCTGTTTATTGATTTTGAAAAAGCGATTGAAACGGTTGTCAAGAATAACGCAGACATTCAAGAAGCCAAGTTTCTGTGGCGTTCAAATGCAGAACTTGCAATCGGCGCTTACGGCGATTTTGAACCGCATTTGATTGGCCGACTGAACAAGGAACGTGGAGACAGCCCCAGCGCCCTGTTTACCGAGACCAAAGACGAATACAAGCTCGGCGTGCAAGGTAAGCTGCCTACAGGCACCGAATACGATGTCGGTTTTAATCAGGCCACGTACACACATAGCGACTACACCTCGGAACTTTACTTTGGCGCAGAACTCAGACAGCACTTGCTCAAAGACGGCTTGATGTTCTTTACCCCGACCAAGAACATTCGCGAAGCCAAGCTGCAAAAGGAACTCGCCTACCAAAAGTATCGCGAAACCTTGAGCGACATTCTCGAAAAATTCTGCAACGCTTACTGGAATTACCATTTTGCACAGCAGAGCCTGCAATTTGCAACAGAATCGGCCCGCGTGGCAAGCGAAATATCTGGAGACGCGAAAAAGCGTGTGGAATTAGGCCTTGTTTCGATGCTTGATTACCAGAAGACGGTCGCCGAATTTTCGGACCGCGAAAACGCCCGTATCGAAGCGCTTGACCAATTGCGTAACGCAAGGCTCGAACTTTTGCTGATGATTGCATCGCCCGAAGTGTTGCACGACCTGCGCCCGGTTTCCATTAGGCCAGACACCACGCTGGACACCAACATTACGCTAGATTCGGCTTCATTCCTAGATTCTATCAGCTTGATGCACCCGAGTTACCTGGCCCAAAGCACAGAACTCAACTTGCGCGAAGAAGAACTGGATGCCCGTAAGACAAATGCAATGCCGACTCTGGACCTTATCGGAAGTTACGGCATTCGAAGCAGGAATTCAAACGCCAAGCTCGCCGTTTCGAACTTCAAGGAGCCCGAAAGACGCCAAACCGTGATTTCGGGCGGAATCGAGATTGACATACCCTTATTCGCAAACGTTCGCGAGCGTCACCAGATTGCCTCGGAACGCGCCAACGTGCATTCGGCCAAAATCAAGCTTAGTCTGATTCAGAACAGGCTGTATGAAGAATACCGCATTTTGCAGACCCGTTCTCAAGAAATCAGGCGCCAGTGGCAATACGGCGAAGTAGCCGTAGCATACCACAAAAAGGAACTCGAAGAAGAATTTAAAAAGCTCGCTTTGGGCAAGAGTAACTACCACCAGATTTTCGAGATGGAAGAGGACTTGCGCGAAGCAAGACAAAAGCACCTCGAAAACATGAGAATGCTCCGCATTATCGATGTACGACTCGCCCGCGCCAGAGGCAAACTACTGATGCAGACGGGACTTGAAAAGTGGAGTCAGGGAAAACTTTCTCTCCGCGAGGATTTGCTACATGACTAAGTTCGCGCAAAAGATTGAACCCGAACAAATCATTTCAGCCCTGCAGAATTCGCTGCAAGTTGTGAACGCCAAAGCGTACCAGCTCACCCAAGTGATCGAAATTGCGCAGAGCGTAATGAGCTGCGAAAAATTCAAGACCGCAGCACTCGCACTTGTGGGGCAAATTGCCGACAAACACCATGCTGAACGCGTAAGCCTTGGTTGGTTAAAACAAGACTACATTCGGCTCAAGAGCATTAGCCATACCGACCACTTTGAAAAGAAGATGCAGGTGGTCAAGGACCTCGAAGGCCTTATGGAAGAGGCCTACGAACAAGACGCGGCCATTTTGTACCCGCCGGTCAAGGACAACCTGACCGTTCTTGCACACGAAAAGTACAGCAAGGAATACCACTGCGAAAACCTGCTTTCGGTTCCTATTCGCACATCGCCCAAAGACGGCGAAGATGTAATCGGTGTTATTACCTGCGAACGCCAAAGCAAGCCCTTTACCGACCTTGAAACCGAACAGATTTACCTGGCATCGTCTTTGTGCGGCGCAAGGCTTTTGGAACTTTACCAAAAGAGCAATTGGTTTGGAGCAAGGATTGCCCGCAAAACGCGCAGGGCACTCGCCAAACTTTTGGGCTTTGAACATACCTGGGCCAAGTTTTTCGGCATTCTGGGCATTG
This sequence comes from Fibrobacter sp. UWB10, assembly GCF_900182935.1. NCBI lineage: Bacteria > Pseudomonadati > Fibrobacterota > Fibrobacteria > Fibrobacterales > Fibrobacteraceae > Fibrobacter > Fibrobacter sp. UWB10. The sequence continues at coordinate 170,126 of NZ_FXUE01000001.1, forward strand.
GGCTTGTGCTGTTTGCAACGCTGTACCCGCTCCCCTACCGAGTGAGTGCGCCAGCAATCCTCAAGACGGACAAGGTTATTTTCGCCACTGCGCCCTACGACGGCTACATCGACAGCGTGTTCGTAAAGCCGGGCGACGTGATTTACAAGGGCCAGACGCTTTTGCGCCTGAACCAAACGGAACTTAAGCTTGAAGAAGCCGACTTGATGGCTCAGGAACAAGACAGCCGCCGCGAAATTCAGAAGGCACAGGCTACCCACCAACTCGCCGACATGCGCATTCACCAGGCAAGGCTCAACCAGACGCTGGCAAAGCTCAAGACTGTGCGTTACAAGCTTTCTATGTCCGAAGTGACGCTCAACGTCGATAGCGCAGTCATTATCGAAGGCGATTTGCAAAAGCGAATCGGCGCTCCGGTGAACCAGGGTAGCGAACTGTTCCAGATTGCCTCTATCGAAAACATTTACGTCGAAATCAATGTACCCGAAGGCGAGCTCAAGAACGTGACTTTAGGCGGCGAAGGCCTTTTGGCAATCAAGAGCCGCCCTGACTACGTTTACCGCTTTAAAACCGAGCGTATAAGCCCTACAGCCGAAGTCAAGGAGCAAGAGAACACCTTCGCTGTTCGCGGCGAATTCGTGCGCAAGACGCCCGCTTGGTTCCGCCCGGGTATGACTGGCATTGCCAAGATTTTCTCTGAGAAGAAAACGCTCTGGTGGATTATTTCTCACGAAGCAATTGATTATTTAAGAATAAAGCTTTGGTGGTAAGACACGACACTTTTTGACAGCGATAGAAAAAAAAGAGGCGGCTTAAAAGCCGCCTTTCTTAATGCCGTAATGACGTTTCCAGAAATTACTTAGCGAGGAACTTCTTGGCCTTGTCAGCGTAAGCCTGGTTGTCACCGTAGACCGTCAGAATGCGTTCAGCAGTCTTCTTAGCCTTGTCAGCAGCACCGAGCTGTTCGTAAACGAGAGTGAGCTTCCACATGGCGTCTGCAACCATCGGGACCTCGTCCACCGGTTCGTCCTTCTGGAAGCGGTCTTCCTGGTCGCCAGTGCGCTTGGCAAATTCAGAGACGTACTTTTCGAGAAGACCGGCAGCGGCAGAGTAGTCACCCTTTTCGATCTTCACAGAGGCAAGACCGTGCATGGCAGCCGAGCGAACCAGAGCAACGGAACCTGCGTTGTCGAGGCTCTTCTGGAAGAACACGGCAGCGGCATCAAAGTCGCCAGCCTGGTACTTGATGTTGCCTGCATAGAGAGCAGCCTTTGCCAGAGACACACCGGAGAGCTTACCGGAGTTGATCTTGGATTCGAATTCCACGAAGGCGGAGTCCTTCTGATCTGCATAAAGGAGAGCCATGCCCGGACCGAGGAGTTCAGCCTGTTCGACTGCAGCTGCCTTGCGGTAGTCACGGAACTGCACCACGCCCACCACAATGACCATGATCACTACGAGGGCTGCAACGACCTTGGAGCCGTGTGCGACAAAAAATTCCTTAATTTCAGAATTGTTGGTATTCGATTCGTTTGCCATATTAAACGTCCATGTTAAATTTCGTGCTCCAATCATAGAAAAATTTTAATGTGTTGTCAGCACACCTTGACAAAAGAAGGCCCTTTTGCTAATTTTGGCCTACCATGCCACTCTAGCTCAGCTGGTAGAGCAGCTGATTCGTAATCAGCAGGTCGGCAGTTCAAATCTGCTGGGTGGCTCGAAAAAATCCCGTTCCGAATGGAATGGGATTTTTCAATTTTAAAGAAATTTGTTCAAAAACCAAAGCCGAAGCTAGAAGCGAGCAGAACAAGGCCGCAGGACCGAAGCCGTATAAGTAATACGGCGAGAGGGTTGAGAACGCCGCTAGACGAAGTTTATAACGAGGCTACTTTCTAGCAGCAAGTTCTTCGGGTGTTCGAGCCAGAATATCCCAATCGCCGCGTTTAATGATCTTGTAAGCATACCCCTGTTCCGTCAAGAACAGCTGGCGGTTCATGGCGAATTCCTGTTCCTTGGAATCCTGCGTCACGATGCTGTAGAAGTGGGCTGCGCCACCGTCGCTCTTGGGGCGAAGCACGCGACCGAGGCGCTGTGCTTCTTCCTGTCGGCTACCGAAGGTACCCGAAATCTGAATCAGCACGTTAGCATCCGGCAAGTCGATAGCAAAGTTACCCACCTTGGAGACCATCAAGTTCTTCTGGCTACCGTTACGGAAGGCGGCATAAAGCTTTTCGCGGTCTTTGTTCGGCGTCTTACCCGTAATCAGCGGAATCTGCAAATCTTCGGAAAGGGCTTCGAGCTGGTCGATGTACTGGCCAATAATTAGCACGCGGTCATCGGGCTTGTCAAAATACTTGAGCAAGCGTTCCACAATGTCCGTTTTTTCGGGGTTGGTGGAAGCAAGCGTAATCTTTTCGCGGACAGGCGCAAGCGCATACTTCATCTTGAGTTCCGGTTCCATCGGAATACGGATTTCGTTACAGTCGGCGGTTGCAATCCAGCCCTGGGCTTCCAGAATACGCCACGGAATGTCGTACTTCTTGGGGCCAATCAAGCTGAACACTTCGGTTTCCTTGTGGTCTTCGCGCACAAGCGTTGCGGTAAGGCCCAGGCGGCGAGTGGCCTGCATTTCGGTACTCAGGCGGAACACCGGAGCCGGCAGCAAGTGCACTTCGTCGTAAATCATCAGGCCCCACTTTTCTTGGCTGAACAGCGGGAAGTTGGCGAGTTCCTTTTTGACTTCTTCTTCGGTCAAATCGTCCAAGTCAGAATCGGTCTTTTCGTTTTCGGCCTTCTTGGCACGCTTGCGCTGAGTCAAAATCTGGTAGGTAGCAACCGTCACGGGGCCGATTTCCTTGACTTCGCCGGAATATTCCTTCACCTGGTCGAGCGTCAAGTCAGTCTTGTCGCAAATTTCGCGAATCCACTGACGGCTAGCCGAAATGTTCGGAGTCAAAATCAAGGTCTTAGTTTGTACCAAAGCCATGGTGGCTAGGCCAATCACGGTCTTACCCGAACCGCAAGGCAGCACGATCACGCCCGAGCCGCCCTTTTCAGAACCACTGGCGTAGAACACCTGGGCAGCTTCTTTCTGGTAGTCACGGAGGGCAAAAGGCTTGCCACCCACCGTCGTTTCGCGCAGGTGAATCGGGAGCGGATCGCCCACGGTATAACCGGCCAAGTCTTCGACCGGGAACCCGGCGTTGGTAAGAGCCATCTTCAAGTGACCGCGGCGTTCCGGGTCTACTTCAGCATGCAAATCATCGATAAAGTGAAGCACGTACGGCTGCACTTCTTTGAGGTTGCAGATTTCGGTGAACATGTACTTGTCATCGGATTCTACAATCAGGCGGTCGTCTTCTTTTTTCAGGCGAAGCAGTCCGTAACGAGACATGTAGTCTTCGATTTCGGTCACAACAGATTCCGGAATCGGGAAACGGCTCTGGCTTTCCAGACGTTCCAAAACTTCCGGTGCACGAAGCCCCGTTGCAGCAGCGTTCCACAAGCTTAGCGGGCTAATCTTGTAGGTGTGCAAATGTTCGGGACTTTTGACCAATTCGGTAAACGGGGCGATAGCATCGCGGGCCGCTTCATAAGTGGGGAGATCAACCTCCACCATGATTTCCATATTACTCTGAACAATAATGGCGCCATTCGGATTCATAGGCGCCAAATTTAGTAAAAGTTACGTAATTAGAGTAGTGTTGTAGGGTTAATTTTATATATCTTTATATTGTAAAAAAAGAGGTTTTTTTGAGCCAGTTAAAATTGAATGGAAAGACCGAGTCTCTTTGCATTTTCGGTCATCCTGTTGGTCATAGCAAGTCGCCTTTGATGCATAATGCCCTTTTTGAAGCATTAGGCATAAATGCGGCCTATTTACCCTACGCCCCGGAGCCCGAAAATTTGGCCGATGCCATCAAGGGTTTTAGGGCCATGAAGTTCCGCGGGGCAAATGTCACTATTCCGTACAAGACCCCGGTCATAGACCTTGTAGACGAACTTTCAGACATTTCGAAGTTTACCGGCAGCGTCAATACGCTATACTGGAAAGACGGCATTGTCGGGGGCACTTTATGTGGTACGACAACCGACCCCTATGGATGCATTCGCAACCTGCAGGAATCGGGAGTAGAGCCATCGAACAAGAAGGTCGCCCTGCTCGGAAACGGCGGTGCTGCCAAGGCCATTGCCTACACGCTCGCCGAAATGCAGAACAGGCTTACCATCGTGTGCCGCAACCGCGAAAAAGGGGCCGCACTCGCCGACAGCCTGAACCAGTTCTTTAACGGCAAGGCTCCCCAGGTCCAAGTCGCCACGTTCGATGAATTCCCGTCCGTATCCAAGAACATCGAAATCATCATCAACGCAACCTCCGTGGGCATGACACCCAACGAAGACCAATCTCCCCTTACCGAAGAATCCTTGCACCAAGGCCAAGCCGTGATGGACATTGTCTATACACCGCCCATGACCAAGCTGTTAAAGACAGCACAGGCAAAAGGCTACAAGGTGGTAACCGGCGAAGGCATGCTGGTGCACCAGGGAATCGAAAGCTTTAGAAAATGGTTCCCCGAAGAAACTAAAAACAAGACGAACGACGAACTCGCAAAGATCATGCGTAAAGGAATGCAGGGCTAACATGAACAAGCACATCTTTTTCACCGGATTCATGGCAAGCGGAAAATCCCGCACCGGACGCGCCCTGGCAGAACGGTTAAACCGCCCCTACGTAGATACCGACGCCGTTATCGTTGAACGCGCAGGCAAGACCATTAGCGAAATTTTTGAACAAGAAGGCGAAGCCAAGTTCCGCGAAATGGAACGCGATGTCGTTGCCGAATTTGCAAAGAAAGAAACGCCGCACATTATTTCATTGGGCGGTGGCGCTCTCACGCAGCCGGATAACCTGAAAGTCATCCGCGAAAACGGCACCATCATTCGCCTGTGGGCAAAGCCCGAAGTGCTTTCGGAACGCATCGGTCGCAAGAACACGCGCCCGTTGCTTGCTAACCTGAGCGACGAAGAACGCCTCGAAAAAATCAAGGTGATGCTCAAGGAACGCGAAAAGAATTACGCAAACGCCGACTTCAGTGTGGAAAGTTCTGACGAATACACCGAAGACCACGTGATTGAACGCATCCTGTACATCCTGAATTTCTGGAACAGCCATGCGCTGGACGTTTGCCCGAGCAGCGGCGGACGCTACCCCATCTTTATCGGCAAGAACATTATTCCCGAAGCAGGCGTATTGCTGGAATGCCTGAAGCTTGCCCCGAGTCACGACTTCTTGGTCTGCACGGACACAAACATTGCCAAAGTGCAGAGCCAGATGCTCGGCGAACTGAGAGGCCAGGCCGGACGTTGCCCGATTTTCAAGTTCCAAGCCGGCGAAAAGAACAAGACCTTGCACAACTTGAACCAGTTGTTCAGCTTTATGCTCCACCGCGGCTACACCCGCAAGAGCTGCTTGTTGCAGTTTAGCGGTGGCGTGGTCGGCGATATGGCAGGCTTTGGTGCAGCCACCTACCAGCGCGGCATTCCGTTTATCCAGTTCCCGACAACGCTTTTGAGCATGGTCGACAGTTCTGTGGGCGGAAAGGTTGCCGTGAACCACCCCGAAGGCAAGAACATGATTGGCGCATTCTACCAGCCCAAGGCTGTGGTCTGCGACCTTGCAGTACTCAGCACCTTGCCCGAAACGGAATACCTGGCAGGCCTTGCCGAAATCGTGAAGTACGGCGTGATTTACGACGAAGAATTCTTCCGTTATATGGAACAGAACGTCGAAAAGATCAAGGCTCACGACCTTGACGTTTTGAAGCACCTGATTTACCGCAGCTGCGCCATTAAGGCCGAAGTCGTCGGCATCGATGAAAAGGAAGCTGGCCTGCGTGCTATTTTGAATTACGGGCATACCTTCGGGCATGCTATCGAAAACTTGACGCATTACAGCATGTTCACGCACGGCATTGCCGTGTCGCTTGGCATGCGCGTGGCCGCCCGCGCGGCAGTTCTCCTCGGCAAAATCAGCGCCGAAGAAGAAGCTCGTCAGAACAAACTCTTGGATGACCTCGGATTCCCGAAGAAATACGATATCGACACGGAAGCCGCATGGGACGCCATGGCTGTAGACAAGAAGGCAGAAAAGGGCAAGCGTGTATACATTTTGCCCACTAAGATTGGAGAAGTGGAGAAAGTAAGCAACATCGATAAAGATATCATTACTCAAAGCTGGGGAGCTATTAAGTAATGCACAATAGGAGTGTATGAATATGAGTATTCTTGTAACCGGCGGAACAGGAGCTCTAGGCTACCACATTTTGTCGAGCCTCGTGGGAACGACGCACGACCTTTACAGCTTTAGCGACGAACAGCCGCAGCCCTGGCAGAAGGTCGATGGCGTTGAATACCTGAACGGCGACTTGCTGAACTTTAAGCACATGCAGGACGTGATTCAGTTTGTGCAGCCCACGCACATTTACCACCTGGCAAGCCAATCGTCGGTGGGACTCAGCTACAAGAAACCATACGAAACGCTGAACATCAACTTGCTCGGCACGCAGAACTTGCTCGAAGCAGTGCGCCAGAATTGCCCCAAGGCAAAGGTGATGCTTTTAAGTTCCAGCGAAATTTACGGCCGCACCGATCATCAGCTTACCTACTTGCACAAAGAATCGGACGCCCCCAATCCGCTCACGCCTTATGCAACCTCTAAAGCTTGCATGGAACTTTTGGGAAACCAGTTCAAGAATGCTTACGGACTGCACGTGGTTTTTGCACGCCCCTTCCACTTTACGGGCCCGCACCACAGCCGTCGTTTCGTCATTCCCTCGATTACCTACCAGCTTGTCAAAATCAAGTATTACGGCGCAGAACCGACCATTTATTCGGGCAGTCTCGACATCAGCCGCGACGTGATTGACGTGCGCGATGTGGCACGCGGCATGATTCAGCTTTTGAACCAGTCTGAACCGGGCGAAGCCTACAACCTTTGCTGCGGCAAGTCTTACACCTTCCGCGAACTCACCGAAATGCTGGTGGACATTGCCGAGGTAAGCGTAGACTTCCGTTTTGATCCGGGTTACGAACGCAGCAACGACATTCCGCTTTTGATTGGCGACCCCACTAAGGCAATGAACATGGGTTGGAAGCCGATGATTAGCGTCGAAGACAGTCTGACCGACTTGTTCAACGAAATGGTATTACGCCGTCGTACAGAACTCAAGCTCGGTATGGGACAGGACTTGAGACTGTAATGTGGGATGTGGAGTGTGAAATGAGACGTGAAAATATGATAGTTCTTTTTGTGGCGTTTTTGTTTAGCACGTCGCTTGCATTTGCAGGCGATGTCGCACAGCCGCAGGGTTCTGTGCGTAGCGTATCGGTCGATGACTTTATGCCGCACAACAACAGCGCCAAAGAATACAATGAAACTTGGAGCTATCAGTTCGTTTTCGATAACGGCACTCGCGCCTTCATCAACTATTCCACGCTTCACATTCCGGGTTCCGGCAGAAAAATCGCTTGCGACATGAGCTTCTGGAATTTCAAGAGCAAAACCTATACCGTAGGCCGACAGTATCCGCCCGAACGCCTTAAGGCCGACAAGGCCTCGGCCACAATCGACATCAAGGGCGAATACAAGATGGAACACAAGCCGGGCAAAGATCACCGCGTGTACTTTACCGCCGACAAGGGTGGCAAATTCCTGCTGGACGTGACCTTTGAATCGGCCGAAGTCGGTAAAGTCCCTGGCAACGGCGTATGGAAAATCGGCAAGGAAAGTTTCGGACAATACGTTCACATTCCTTACGGCCGCGTCGCAGGCAAAATCGCCTACAACGAAGACACCATTGCCGTCAAGGGTTACGCCTACATGGACCAAACCTGGCAAACCGCGCAGGCCATCGATGTAGCAACACGCTCGGTCAACTTTAGCACAAGCGCCCGCAGCCCGCTATTTGCAGGCCGCATTTCGATTTCTAAAGACGGCGAACCGTTCGGATACGCACTCTACAAAGACGAATCTGGAATCAAGGTCGCTCAGCCCAAGGCCATCAAAGATGGCAGCGACAACTACAAAGGCAAGAAATTCGCCAAGAGCGACTTGACCTTTGAATGGCAAGACGCAAGCGTTCCTGCACTCAAGTTCAGCGTAGCTAAAACGCTCCAGAAAGCAAGCCTTTTGGACAAAGTAGACGGTTGGATAGCAAAGAAAGCATTCAAGATTGCCGCCGGTGGCGAAGTTCTATTTTACAGGGGTAGGAGCGACGGAAGCCACGGGAAAAAGATTGATTGGTGTATTACGGGAGTTAAAGACTGATGACTAAGTTTCGCCCATGCATTGACCTGCACGACGGACGTGTTAAGCAGATTGTAGGCAGTTCGCTGAATGACAGCGGCACGGGTCTCAAGACGAATTTTGAAACAGACCGCTCCCCCGCTTGGTTCGCAGAACTGTACAAGAAAGACGGAATCAAGGGCGGTCACGTGATTATGCTCGGCAAGGGCAATACCGAAGCTGCCAAAGCCGCACTCGCCGCCTACCCCGGCGGACTGCAAGTAGGCGGAGGCATTACCGCCGACAACGCCAAGGAATTCCTGGACGCAGGCGCAAGCCATGTGATTGTGACCAGCTGGATTTTCCCCGAAGGCAAACTCGACCGCGAGCGTTTGGAATTGCTCTCGAAAACGGTCGGCAAAGAACACCTGGTTCTCGATTTGAGCTGCAAGCGCGTAAGTGCCCCCGAAGAAGAGCCTCGCTGGAAAATCGCAATTAACCGCTGGCAAACTTTGATTGACATCGAAGTCAGCAAGGAAACGCTCGAAGACCTTTCCCGCTACTGCGACGAATTCTTGATTCACGCCGCCGATGTCGAAGGAAAGCAGCAGGGCATGGACGACGAACTGATTATGTTCCTCGCCGAACACAGCCCAATTCCTTGCACGTATGCGGGTGGCGCCAAGTCGCTTGAAGACCTCAAGCACTGCAAACAAATTTCTAACGGAACGATTGATCTCACCATCGGATCGGCCTTGGACCTGTTCGGTGGCAAAGGAGTGAAATATGCCGACTGCGTCAAATTCAACAAAGCTTAAGGCCACCGACGTTTTAGACTCGCGCCCGGCTATCTTTGGACGCACCGTCACGAGCACCTTCAGAAAGATGTTCTCGTTCAAGCACCAGCCCCCTGGAAACCTGCGCACGGGCATGATTCCGCCCATCGTTTTCGGCTCGCTGATTCTGAACATTCCCAAGCTTTTAAAACTGCGTTCTTACCTGAAAAAGGAACGCAAGCAGCACCCCGCCGACGACGTACGCATTCTTTTTTATTCCGACAACTTGGATGAAACAAACGGAATCGCCAACAACCTGAGAAACGTGATTCCCTACATGCGCGCCCACGGCATGCATGCATTCCTCGCCGGAAACGCCTTCAACACGCGCCCCTGCGGTGTCGTAGAAAACAGCTACTGTCTGCTGCTCCCGCGCTTGTTCAGCATGGAACAGCTCGGATACGCCAACAGTGAACTTGCTATTCCGCGCATTGGCCCGGTACTTCGCTTGCTTAAGCGCTACCCTGTAGACTTGATTGAATTCGAAACACCAAGCCCTGGCGCATGGCTCGTATGCTTCTGCGCAAAGGTCGCAGGCATTAAAGTCTTTAGCCATTACCGCACCGACGTTCCGACTTACACCAAGACGCTTGTGAAAGCCAAGTGGATGTTCCACTTTGTGCTTTGGCTCATGAAAGTCTTCTATGGCATGACCAAGCCTGTCGTCAGCCCCTGCAAGGACTACGCCGACATTCTGACTTCGCAGCTAAAGATTCCTGCAAACCAGGTGCAAATACTCCCCCGCGGGCTCCCGCTTGAAAAATTCTCGCCGGATTTGCGCGGTAAGGGCACTTGGGAAAAGTACAGCGACTCCGCCAACCGTAAAGTGCGATTCTCGTTCATCGGACGCATTTCTAAAGAAAAGAATTTGGAATTCTTGAACGGCGTTTGGAAAAAGTTTGCCGCCAAGCACAACGACGTAGAACTCATGTATGTGGGCTACGGCTGGTATCTCGAAGAAATCAAGAAGTTCTTTGAAGGCGACAACAGCGTGCATTTTGCAGGCGAACAGGGCGGCGAAACGCTCGCAAGCCTTTATGCCGATTCCGACTTCTTCTTGTTCCCGAGCGTTACAGATACCTTCGGAAACGTGGTCGTCGAGGCCATGTCTACAGGCACGCCCGCAATTGTCAGCAATTACGGTGGCCCACACGACATTGTGATGGACGAAGCCGCAGGCAGAATCTTGCCGATTGACGAAGACGCCTGGCTGAACGCTTTGGAAGAATGCCGCCGCATTTACCTTGAAGAACCCGCCACCTACGCCAAGATGCGCGAAACGGCCCACGAACGCAGCCTCAAGTACACCATGGAATCTTCCACCAAGGCTCAGTTCGAATTCTTCAGGAAGCTGAAACGCGACGCGTATGGATTGTAAAAAGCTCCGCGAGTGGTTTAAGAAGAACGCGGCAGAATTGCCGTGGCGATTGTCCGATTTGGACGCCCCGCGCGATCCGTATGCAGTGTGGATTAGCGAAACCATGCTACAGCAAACGCAGGTTTCTACCGTTCGCGACTATTTTACGCGCTGGATGAAGCGTTTTCCCGACGTAGCGACACTTGCCAAAGCCAGCGAAGAAGAAGTCTTTAAATACTGGCAGGGATTGGGCTATTACAGCCGCGCAAGAAACATTCTAAAGACTGCAAAAATCGTTGCAGAATGCAAGGAATTTCCCCGCACCCGTAAGGAGCTTGAAGCCTTGCCGGGCATTGGAGCATACACCGCTGGCGCAATTTTAAGCCTCGCCTACCACGAGCGCGAAGCGATTCTTGACGGCAATCTGGTACGCATTTTTTCGCGACTTTTCACGCTCGACTTTTTGCCAACGGAATCTAAAGACGCCTTAAAAACTTACTGGGATTACGCCCGCGAAATCGCCGACTCGCCTAAGGCCTACATGCATAATGAAGCCTTGATGGAGCTTGGCCGCACCGTTTGCAAAATCAAAAATCCCGATTGCGCAAACTGCCCGCTACAAGGAGCCTGCAAGGCCTTCGCCGAAAACCGCACCGCCGAATTCCCGCCCAGCAAAAAGCACATTCAAAAAGACTGGCACGGCACCGTACTCGTTATCGAAAGTGCCGACCACAAGATTTTAGCAATCCACGGCGGTCAAAAATTCTTCAAGAACCAATTCACGCTCCCGCATTTCGAATCGCCGCGCAACGCAACCGCAGGCCTTCCCGCCCAAGCCGAAGACTACATTAACGCTGACAATGTCTGCGCAGTCAAGAATATCGGCAAATTCAAGCACAACATTACCGTGCATAAAATTGAATGCGACGTTCTACACATCCAGCTAAAAACAAAAGCCCCGCTACATTGCGCGCCGGAGCTTCGGTGGGTCAACATTTCTCAGACCCAAGAATTTTTCGCCAACAGTTTTTGCCTGAAAGCGCTTACCCTGCTACATTAAGCCCTAGAAAGTCTTCTTAGCCTGGCAAATAAAGCGAAGGCGGTCATAGCCACCGTTCACCGTTTCCATGACTTCGTCGGCGAGCACATGCATAAGCGTACCCGTCAGAGTAATGCCGTATTTGGGGAACATCTGCGAGAACGAGGCATCCCAAGTCCAGTCGCCCTTGACGACCATCGGATTCACGCTGCGTAAATTCCACTTGGCATCGCTCCTGTAGCGAATCGAGTGCGAAATCTTGAAAGTCTTATTCAAGAGCCAGTCGCCCATAAAGCCCGTATAAAATTCCGCCGGAGTCACTTCGGCATTGTCAACTGGGCCTGCAATATGTTCATAGCCTGCCATCGCGGTAAACTTGAACATGTCGCGGTACCAAGTGTTCAGCCAGATTTCCGCCGTCACGCCTTTAATCCAATCATCAATACGATCCACATTGCCATAGCGTGTCGTCATGGAATGCTTGTCGCTGTATTTAAATTCATCGACCTCGAAAGTTTCGGCACCATGTTCAGCCCACAAGCTTCCGCGGCCACCAAGAGCCACAACGCCACCCAAGGTATCCACGAACGAGGCGTAGGCCTGAATCAAGTTCATCTGGCCGTTTGCAGTCAAGTCAATTTCATGGCCATCATAAAATTCCTTGGTGTCTGCAAGCGGGTTCAAGCGAGAGCCCGAAATGTTCTTGACACCCACCACGGCACCCATGTTTTCGGGCACCGGAACCGCATACTGAACGCTGTCCTGAACAAGCCAATCGCGTTCGTTCACGCCAAAGGTCACATCGGCCCTCAAGCGTTCCAACGGCTGCACGCGCAATTCCATAAACGGCCATGCCACACGATCTTCTTCGAGTTCCGTATACACCGTACCTTCGTCATCGACCGCGCGGAAAGCGAGTCCTGCCGCCACCTGGAAAATTCCCTTTTCGCAAGCCTTACCGCACTTGTAGTAAACAGAGCCGTTCACTTCTTTGCGAGAACCTTCTTCTTTCTTGTGCTTGTTCTGGTATTCGACATCTTCGTAAGCAACGGTCACCGACAAATCCTTAATGTCGGCACGCGCTTCGATACGCGGCTTATAATGCGATGCAATCCAATTAGATGCCGCCGTATACGTCCAAAGGTATTCTTCGCCCGCCAAGACTGAGGCATTCACAAACGAATTCGTGTAACCGAGGCCACCGTACACCGTACTGAACATAGCCCAGTTTGCGCCCAAATGAGTAAATTCGCCTTCTACCGCATCGCGACGATAAACATAGGAGCCGCTGCAAAAGTGGTCATCTTGGAAAAATCTTGCCGTTGCCCACACACCCTTGAAAGCCGGGCTGCGGAAACCGCCTTCCAAAATCGGCGTTCTGTTTTCAGGTCTGTGTTCTTCGGTAATAAAATCCTGATAAATCAGGTCACCCAGTTCATTGCCCGTTTTGAGCCAAACACCCGGTTCAAGCGGAGTCCAGGTCGGCGTACCCGACATACGGTTAAACAGCAAGCGGTCGCGCAACTTTGCAGGCGTCCAAAGTTCACTTTCCGAATGCACGCCACCGGCGCCCATCACTCTATCAAACGCGAAAGTCGGGCCACCAATCAAAAAGGTTCCGTCGGCACGAGTTTCATATTCCATGCCTTCCATTTCGGCAGGCACTTGCGCCACGGCAACACCCGCAGCCAAAAGAAGCGACAATGCTAAAGATTCGTACTTCATTACCAAAGCTTCCTTTCTACATAAAGTCCTGCATACAACATATTAGAACGCTTCGGCAAGGTCCAGATTTCTTCCCACATCAAGTTAAAACCGACTTGAAAGTCCTTAAAACTCCAAACTTTCAAGTTCAAGCGAGCGTACCAGCCAAATTCCGTTTCGTTATCGCCCAGCGTTCCACCCGGCATGTTATAAATTGCATCTTTGTCCACATCGTCATCCAAATCAGCGCGGGTCCAGTTGCAAGCAAAACCGCCCCCAATCACAATCGGGCTAATAGCAGGCCAGCGCCAATCCATGCCAAGCTTGCCCGAAGCCTGATGTACGCCATCGTAGGGCACCACATCTGGGCGCGGCTTGAAATACGCATAGTGGAACATCACCACGCCATCGACGTTTTCCCAATAAGAATAACGGAAATTGAGACCGCCATACAGCGTATTGTAAGTTGCATCATTCAAGTCGCCAAACGGGTAAACCTCGCCACCTTCAATCGCGAGATACGCTTTCGAAAATGCGATGTCTTCGACTTTGACCGAATCTTCTTGGCCAAAAGCAGCTAGCGCAAAGCCCGCCACCATCAACAAAATATTTTTCAATTTCCCCATAAATACCTTTTACTTTCTACGTAAGGCTTGCGCAAAGAAACCATCATAGCGGGAATCTTCGGCACCCGGGAGCACCGATTCGCCCTTTTCAAATTCCGGATTTTCCTTCACGAACTTGTTCACGACCTTGGTCGTTTCTTCAGGGTCCGGGCTGCAAGTCGCATACACCAGAATTCCGCCCGGCGCAAGCTTTGTCGAAGCAGCCTTCAAAATATTGTACTGCAGTTCTGCCAGTTCCTTAATCGATTCCGGCGTAATGCGGTAAACCGATTCCGGACGGCGAGCAATCACGCCCATGTTGCTGCAAGGCACGTCAAGGAGTATCCTGTCAAAGGGGGAAGCCTCCCCCTCGCTCGCACGATTCCGTTGCTCGCTACCCCTTCTAGCGGGAGAGCCCGCAACGCCCCTAAGCACATCGCGGCATTCCACGCGGACGTTCGTAAGTCCCAAGCGGTCTACAAGATCATGCATCTTGAGCACGCGATTCTCGGATACATCGCTTGCAAGAATATCAAGCGAAGAATCCATCTCGGCCATAAGGGCAGCCTTGCCGCCAGGAGCCGCACATGCGTCCCAAACCTTAAGGCCGGGCTTTAAATCCAGCAGTTTCACGACTTCGTAAGCAGACGGATTCTGCATGCTGAATTCGCCCTTCGCAAAAGATTCCGATTCCAGAATCGGCTTGAGTTTTGCATCGGCAGGCACTTGAATGTAGCGGTCGTAAAGAATGCTTGCGCCCGTGATTCCAAGCTTTTGTGCAAGTACCGGTGCCGATGTCTTTTGCAGATTCACGCGAATCCATTCCACAGGGCGCTCCAGCGTCGCTTTCGCGAGCGCTTCGGCGCGTGTACCGCCATAAATATCAAACCACCTGCGCACCAGCCATTCGGGCACCGAATTCTCGATGGACACGCGCCGCACCTTTTGAGGTGGGAGCGCCGGTAAGCCGGACTTGCGCGCGGCATGCAGCACGGCATTCATAAACCGCGCGGAGCCTTCGCCAAGGCTCGCCGCCTTAACAAGTTCCACCGTAGTCGCAACGGCGGCATGGTCCGGCACCTCGGTAAAGAACATCTGGAACAGTCCCATTTCAAGCACGGTGCAGACTTCAAGCGAAGGCATTTTCTTCACAAGCGTCTTCACAAAGTACTGCAAGAACAAATGCCTGCGGCATACGCCCAAAGCAAGTTCCATCGCAAACGGCGAAAGGCCTGCCTCTTTAATAAAGCTACCGCCTTTCTGCCACTGCAGAAGCACGCGGTACGCTTCCATGCGTTCTTTCAAGGATTCATCAAGCAAAAGCGAGTCCTTCGCGTTTCTGGATTCCGCGCATAAAGTCGGCCACCGGCATCGGCTTCTTACCTTCGGCCTGAATTTCAATCACTTCAAGCACGCCTTCGCCCGTGCCCACGTAGAATCGGTTATCCTTGAATTCCACCGCGCCCGGGGCCAGTTTCGGACCGTTCTCCGGCGTGTCCGTCTTGCGCAAGTAAACCATACGGCCACCCAGCTTTCCATAGCCACCCGGCCACGGATTGAAGGCGCGAATGCGGTTGTGAATCACCTTTGCCGGCAAATTGAAATCAATCAAACCTTCTTCTTTTTTCAGCTTCGGAGCGCCACTGGCCTGGGCATGATCCTGCGTCAAGTCCTTTTCGCGACCTTCGAGTAACTGGTGAATGGCATCGTCTAGCGCTTCGCAGCCAGGAGCCACCATCTTTTCCAAGAGGCTTGCGGTCGTATCCTGATGGTCAATCACCACCGTCTTCTGAGCAAGAATCGGGCCGTGGTCCATCTTTTCGTCCAAGCGGAAAACAGTCACGCCCGTTTCGGGCA
Organism: Fibrobacter sp. UWB10; assembly: GCF_900182935.1. Taxonomy (NCBI): domain Bacteria; kingdom Pseudomonadati; phylum Fibrobacterota; class Fibrobacteria; order Fibrobacterales; family Fibrobacteraceae; genus Fibrobacter; species Fibrobacter sp. UWB10. The sequence goes on from NZ_FXUE01000001.1 coordinate 185,808, forward strand.
GGCCGTCGGCAATCGCACGCTGCACAGGGGCAGCACCGCGGTACTTAGGCAACAAGCTGCCGTGTACATTCACCGCGCCATACTTTGCAACCGCCAAAATATTCTTCGGCAAAATCGAATAGGCAACGACCACGAACAAATCTGCACCGAAAGCGCGCAGGTCGCTCTCGAATTCGGGGGCTTTCAAGTCGGTCGGCTGGAGTACGGGGAGCCCGTATTCGAGCGCCAGTTGCTTGACTGGCGGCGGCGTTAACACGCGCCCGCGCCCTGCAGGCCTGTCGGGCTGAGTCACCACAGCCACCACGTCTGCAAAATCAGAATCCTTGAGATGCTTCAAAAAACAGGCCGCAAATTCCGGCGTTCCCATAAATACGATTTTCATAGCATGAAATATAGAATATACTTTTCTACATTTGCACCCGTCATGAGAATACCGCTCCAACTTGCCGTCATTTTCGCCATTTGTGTGGCCGGGGAATTCCTCCACCGCATCGTAGGCGTGCCCCTCCCGGGGAACATTATCGGCATGGTCCTGCTCCTGATTTTACTTTGTACAAAAGCAATCAAGCCGGAGCAGATTTCGGGCGTTTCCAGTTTTTTCCTGAATCACTTGGCGCTTTTCTTTTTACCGCCGAGCATTGCCATCATGGCTGTCGGCGATGACGTCCTTTCGAAATGGCCTCTGCTCCTGTTTTTGTGCATTGCCTTCACGCTCGTCACCATCGCTGTCGGCGGCCGCGTTACGCAATTGTTCATCCGCAAGCAGGAATACCGCGAAAATTTGGCATTGCGTGCAGAACGCCTCGCCAAGCGAGCACCTCATAATGAAACAAACGGGGGCGAAAAATGAACGCCATCATCAATTCTCCCCTGTTCGGAATTTTGCTTTCGCTTGTCGCCTTCGAAATCGGCGTCACCATCAGCAAAAAATTCAAGTATTCCTTCTTGAACCCGCTCCTGATTGCAAACATCTTGATTGTGGGTTTCTTGCTTACTACAGGAATCAGCCTTGAAAGCTACAACGTGGGCGGAGACTATATCTCGGTCATGCTTTCGCCCGCTACCGTGGTGCTTGCAGTCCCCCTCTATAGGCAAATTTCCAAGCTCAAGCAATTCTGGAAACCGATTCTCGCCGGAATTTTTGCGGGCAGCCTCACCTCGCTTGCCTGTGTCATTGTCGTAAGCAAACTCGTCGGCCTCAGCGATACGCTTATGCTTTCGCTTTTGCCCAAGTCCATCACGATTCCTATGGGTTCTGTGGTGTCGGCACAAATCGGCGGCATTCCGCCTGTCACCATTATCGCCATCACCATCACGGGAATCACGGGCGCCGTGGCCGCTCCTGCCGTATGCAGGTTCTGCAGAATCAAGAATAAAGTGGCTCAAGGTATTGCAATCGGTACCGCAAGCCATGCGCTTGGTACCACTAGGGCTATGGAAATGGGCGAAGTTCAAGGCGCCATGAGCAGCCTTTCTATCGGAGTTGCGGGCTTATTTACCGCCATCGTCGCCCCGATTATCATCAGCCTGATTTAAAAGATTTTAAGCTTTGCCGACCAAGATTTCGGCGATAATGCTTTCGGTTTCAGGAATATCGCACAGCTTTCTCAGTTCGTCGTGATAAAAGAACCGTTCGCTGCGAGTCGTCTTGCGAAGCATTTGTCCCGATATATTCATCGATTCCGCCAAATAGCCCGCGTTCAAATTCATGTAGCGGTAAGCGCGTTCGCCGAGCAAGTTGCAAGATTCATTCAAATCTGCCGTCAACAAGAGTGCAAAAGCCGTATTTTCAGCTTCTTCGGGAACCACGTGGCACTTCGCAAACTTTTTCACATTCAAAATGCCCGACTGCATATAAATGGACTTGCGCACCGGCACATAGCGGTAAACGCCCGGGAACACGAACATAATGTCAAACGAAATCACCCAGATTTTCAAAAGGCCCGCGCCGAACAAATTAATTTGCCCCACTTCAAGCCAGCGAAGCATACTCGAAAAATCATCCAGGTCAATCCCGACTTTTCGATAAGGCGCAAACATTTTAAAAGGCGCCACAAGATCTTCAAGCTTACTCAAATAAGTGGGGGCATCGAACTTAGCAGGCGTCAGCGGAAATTCTTCACCCGGGAGCGCCTGTGCCGCAAGCCGTCTAATGCGAATACACTTCGAAAGGTCGGTAATGTTTTCTACGCGATTCTGGCGCATGAACATGGCCGCATAACGCGAAGCATCGTAGCCTATATCCGGCTCCATTTCGCCGCGGTTCGAATACGCTGTTTCGCCGACACCGCCGTCAACGGAATCAAACGCAAGCTCGCTATATTCCGGGAACACAGCAAGGGCAGCAAGCGGAATCTCTGTCGAAGGCAATCCAAGCGCCACCGCAATTTCGTCGTCCACAAATCCACTCAGCGCAAAAACTTTAGCGCCCTTCGATTTTGAATGCAACATCACACTCGCTACACACGAGCCCGCATCTTGCATCACCTGCGCATACGCCGCTTCTCTATAATGCCAAACGGCGCGTTCCAAAAGGCCCGTAAAAATATAAAGCAGCGGAGCTTCTTCTGCAAAATCCTTATCCGGAAACGCGGCCACAATCTTTTTCATTTCATCGCGGCCACCGATACGCACCAATTGTCCCACGACATCGGGCACCTTGCTACGACCCGCCGCATCGTAGGCATACACGCCATCGGGCACATGCCGCCCACGTACAACGACGTATACTCCAACAGGCTTTAAATTATCGCCCGACACATAACCGAATGCAGGAATTTCGTCTTGGTGCATGTCAATGCGATTGCAACCTTTATAGCGCCTGTCTGGATTTTTCTGCGTTTCCCAACACACTTCCGCAGGCTTTTCCTTGCGAGCAAAACAGATGGATTGGTGGTAATTTTCAGAAAAAAAGCGCATTTATGAGAAAAAATAGCAAAAAAAAGCCAAAACAGGGCACGATACACCCGATACACCTGCACAAAAACAGGCCAATTTATCAAACTCATTACGCCCATTTAATAATAGATTAAGGGTAAAAGGGAATTGGGACAACCCAAGGTTTCAAACAAAATGAGGTTCATATGAATTTCAAGACTAAATCAAGTTTAGCACTCTCTGCAGCGGCACTTCTCTTCTTGAGTGCCTGCGGTGACGATTCCAGCAAGTCGGCAGCACCCGACGAACAACCGGTTATTACTCCGACTGATTCTACAACAACTCCTACCCCGCTTCCGAATGATTCCACAAGGATTCCGGCAGACTCTACCGCAAACCAACCCGACTCTACCGTAACCCCTTCTGACTCAACGATTAAGGATACTCCTACCAATCCCAACGAAGGAACCATCGTCACTCCGCAAGGCAAGGGGCTCCTGGTTGACGACTTCGAAGACGGCGACAACCATTCGGCAACCATCGACGACTATTGGTATACCTACAACGACAACGATAATGACGGTGCTTCTGTCATTACAACTCCCGTAAACGAAGACGGCGATATCGTCGCAGGTTCTGTCGATAACGGATCCAAATACGCCCTGCAAGTCAACTACACGCTCGACAAGGGCGACTACGAATTTGACCCGTATGTGGGCTGGGGAATCCAGGTTGCCCTCGACGACGCCAACGGTCGTTTTGGCGGGCTCACCTACTGGTACAAGGGTGGCGCACACGAAGTCCATATCGAAGTTTCCGACGTCAAGGACTACGACGTTCACCTGGCCAAGGTCAAGGCATCTCGCACCTGGACGCAGGCCGTTATCCGCTTTAAGGACCTGGTCCAAGGCGGTTGGGGCAAAGAAGTTGCCTTCGACGCAATGCACATCAAGGCGATCAGCTTCCAAGCCAAGGGCAGCGGCAGCAAGGTCGTAACCGATTCGCTCTTTATCGATAACGTTTACCTGCAAGACACCAGCGAAGTCGAAGCCGACAAGCCGGATATGGAAATCAAGGACCCGGTGATTCCCACTGTTGAATTCACCGAAGCTGAAATCACGGTCACGAACCCGCTGCAGGCAAAGGCCATGAAGTACCTGAACAAGGGTATCAACTTTACCAACTGGCTTGAAAATGCCGACGGCAAGTTCAAGAAATTCGTCTTCGACGAAACCGACATCAAGCTTTTGGCAGACAACGGAATCAAGAGCTTGCGCCTGCCCATTGACCTCGACTTGTACGCCACCAACCGCGACAAGTTTGTCAAGGACACTACGGGAACCGTCGAGCTCGCCTTTGACGACGACACCTTGTTCATGGTTCTCGATTCCTTCGTGGAATGGACCGGCAAGCATGACATGTCTCTCGTCATCGACTACCACGAATACGACAACAGCTACAATGCAACCAGCGCCAAGGATAACAAGTATATCCAGATGATGGCCGAGACCTGGAAGCATGTGGCCGCCCACTATGCCGAAAACACCCGCGAAGACCTGTTCTTCGAACTTCTGAACGAACCCGACATGAGCGCAGGCAAGGTAACCGCCGCCCAGTGGACGACCGCCGCCCAGGCCATGATTGACTCTATCCGCAGCGTCGACAAGAAACACACAATTCTCTTCGGTGACGCCCAGTGGTACTCTATCAACCTGCTCACCAAGCGTACCCCGTTCACCGACGACAACATCGTCTACGTGATTCACACCTATGAACCGTTCGTATTCACCCACCAGGGTGGTTCCTGGACCGATTACGCCACCATCAAGGGAATCCCGTTCCCCTACGATCCGGCAAAGTGGTCCACAGTCTCGGGCGACTTCGGTGTCACCAAGGGCTCGCAGATTAGCGTAAAGAACGCTGTCAAGAACTACTACAAGAACGGCAGCAAGGAAGCCATCATGGCTGAAATCCTGAAGGCCAAGAAGTGGGCCGCCACCAACAACGTTCCGGTGATTATCAACGAATTCGGCGCCCTGAACCTGCGTTCTTCCGCTGAATCCAGGCTCAACTACTTGACCGCCATGCGCGAAATCTGCGACACGCTCCAGATTCCTTGGACGCACTGGGGTTACACCGGCAACTTCTCGCTGTTCGAAGGTGAACTCAAGGGCACCAAGCTCATCGATGGTATTGCAGAGGCCCTGGACCTCGGCAAATAATTCCTAAAATCATCATCAACTCCTTGGGGTCTCCCTATTCTACTTGAATAGGGAGACTTTTTGCACCCTGGCATTTTTGTATATTGTACTTTACTATGCGCGCGTCTATTTCGAGCTTTTTATCGGTTTTAACGACAACGGTCTTATCGGCAAGTGTTTCAAGCTTCGCCGTAGGTTTTTACGGCAACAACAGCGACATTCGCTGGAAGGCCGCAAGCACCGACCACTTCAACTTTGTTTACCCGGCCGAATACAGCTCGCACGCTGCAAAAGTTTCCGCTTACGCCGAGGCCGTCTACGATTCTGTCGTAAGTCGTTACCATCACGATTTACCCGGTCGCGTCAGCGCAACGCTCAACAACGCCCTTTACAGTAACGGCAACGCCATTCCGAGCGAAAACTCGATTAACCTTTGGCTCACCAACTGGGACTTTAAAATCCGCAGCAGCCATGGTTGGCTTTCCGACGTAGTCACCCACGAATTCAGCCACTTGGTGAGTATCGAAAACGCAAGCAAGTTCTCGCCGAGCATTTACGGTCTGCAAGTCAGCTATACGGACTACTACAACGAACGCACCACGCAAGATTTCGCCTCCCTGATTCCTTTTACCTTGCAGCCGCTCTGGCTTGCCGAAGGTACCGCTCAGTACGAATCGAGCCGCATGGGTTTTGACGCTTGGGACACCCACCGCGATATGTTGCTTCGCGTGGCCGCTCTAAACGACAGCCTACTCACGCTCCCCTACATGCACGACTTTTCGGACAACTCGCTGTTTGCAGAACTCGGCCCCTACACTCAAGGTTTTTCGCTCGTACGCTATATTAGTGCGACCTATGGCGAAGACGCCATGCCCAAAATTTGGCATGAAATGTCCAAGTATCACAAGTTCACGCTCGATGGCGCCATCAAGAATGTACTCGGCATCAGCGAACAGGAACTTTACGACAACTGGAAAAAAGCCATTACCGAACAATACAAAGCCCAGCGCGATTCTTTAGGCACGCTTGTGGAAGGTACCAAGATGACCGAAGGTTCCTTCTGGCAAGACTTCCCGATTGTCGCAGGCAAAAACCTTTACGGCGTTTCGAACTTTGGCGGTCTCTGGTTTGATGGCGGACTTTTCAAGATGCCGCTCGATGCCAAAGACACCGCTAAAAAAGAAGAAGTTGTCGACGGCGTTGAAATCGGTGAAATCACCGTCGAAAACGAAAACGCAGACTCTACCATTGAAATTGGCGACTATGCCAAGCATGGATTCAAACTCAAAAAGGCTTGGCTAGACAAGGGCATTGACGTTTACGAAGACAGCGTTCAAGGTCCTATGCTCGCTTACGTGAACTACCAGAACCGCGACAAAGATGGCCACGCCCACTTTGACATTGCCGTATGCGACACCAACAAGAATTCCGTTTCTGTCACTTACCTTGCCGACGCCGTCTATCCGGCCATCGACAAACAAGGCACCACGATAATCTTTGCCATGCGTGAACCTTACAGCACGCGTTTCAAACTCGCCAAGGTTCCGTTCCCGAAAGACATCAAGGATTACACCTCCGAAGATCCAATCGATATATTCGTTTCTGACGCCAAATTCGACTATTACAACATTTACAGTCCCAAGTTCAGCCCTGACGGCAAGCGCATTGCATTCAGCTATTTTGACGACAAGACTCGCGGCATCGCCATCATCGACAGCGACGGCAAGAATTTCAAGATTGTCTCGACCGAAGGCTTTGACGAACGCGACGTGAACTGGATTGACGACGACAAGATTGTTTTCGCAAGCAACCGAAACGGAATCTTCAACCTTATTGAAAAGACTCTTTCGACAGGTGCCGAACGCCCGCTCACAAATGTGGTCGGCGGCGCATTCACCCCGGCTCTTGCAGGCGACACACTCTACTTTACCGAATACGACAAGGACGGTTTTTCGCTCTATAAAATGGCATACGGCGCGACCCCGATGGTCGACGACACCACCGTCACCGTGACCGAGCGTGACAGCATCATTCAGGTCGCAGACACCACATGGAATTGCGAGGACTCAACCGCCACCGATTCATGCACCAAGGTTCCTGCAGTCGCTCTCCGCGATTCCGTTCTAAAAATCACAGACACCACGCGCACTGTTACGCAAAAGCCTGCAGACGCCCAGATTACTCTTCGCGGCACACTCCCTGCCCGCATCGAAAAACCTCTTGAAATCGCCGACGTCGAATTTGCCGGAGTCGAACGTGATTACAAACCCATCCCGAACATTCCGCTGTTTGTTCCGATGCTTGTATTCAGCGAAAACGCGCCAGACCTCACCGTCTTTGGCGACGGCAAGCTCAAAGTCAAGGCAGGCCTTGCCGCTATCATCAGCGACGCACTCAAGAAGAACACCGTGCAAATCGGATTCCTGCTGGAACTCGGTAACGGCATTGACTACATCAACGGTGACGGCCTCAATCCCAAACAAGAAAAAGAATTCTTCGTTTCTTGGGAAAACAAGAGCACGCCACTTGATCTCTCGCTCAGCTACACCTACGCCAACTATACCAGCAAGGACACGCTCCGCTACGAAGATGTTCGCGCCAACGGTGGCGACAGCATCGGCATTACGCACTACGCCATTCCTATGCAAGCGATTATGGCTGGTGCCGGCTACAGCATCTTCAAGAGCATCGACACCTTGCAAGTCGCAGTCGGTTACGATTGGGCAAACTTCAACCTCTACGAAGACAATTTCGACTGGACTTACCAAAAGCGCTTAAGCCTGCTCGTCGCCCTCGGCCTTTATGGCGACCATGCCGAAGGCTCCGAAATCACAGGCCAAGGCAACGGACTGCGTTTCTACTTGCAGTCTTCCAATTCCGACTTGTACCGCCCGGGCACTTTCGCCGAAAGCTTTACGGTTAACTCTAGCGGCAAAATCACGCCCAAGTACCGCAACTTCCACATCAACGAATTCGGCCTGAATCTTTACGGTAGCATTCAAAGCCCGCTTACCGGCGCCCGCCTTGCGGCCGGCGGTAAAATTGCCGGCGTGTACAAGTGGAGCACCGACGCCAAGCAAGATACTCTCGACTCTTACTACTACGACGCTCTATTCCTTGAAGGCTACCCCTACCTGCGCAACTCCGAAAACTACACCCTCGCCGGTATGCGCACGGCCATCGCCGAACTCCACTACCTATTCCCAGTTTACGACGACTGGCGCAAGAGCGCATGGATTTTCGAAACCCGCAGTTTCTATGTGGACTTGTTCTCACAAATGGGTGCAGCCTGGAACGGCAAATGGTTCGACACAGACAAACTTACCGACCACCGTTTTTGGGACCGCTCTGTGGGCCTCACCTTCCGCATGAGCAACCGAATCTTCTACAGCGTTCCGTTCGACATCTCGCTCACACTCGCCCGCGGCCTAAGCCGCATCGGCGAAGACGAAAACCTGCACGGTGGCGAAAAGCTCACGCCAATCGACCTTCCGGTCATTCCCGAAAGCATCGCCCCCACCCGCATCAAGTTCTCCATCGGAATGGGGTTTGTTAACTCATGGCAGTAAGGCCATGAGTTAACCGCTACATCTGCGGCTCGGTCATGTACAAACCTTCGGTTTGTCCGCGACTCTCGCCTTACGATGTAGTCATAAACAGTTGGCAATAAGTTTAACGCACGTTTAATCTGTGGACTTCGGAACCAATCTTGACTAGATACATTCCCGAGTTAGGAACTTTAACATTCACAATTCCATTTACGGTTCCGCGAGCCATTACTTGCCCCATTGCATTGAATACTGCAAATGGTTGCAATTTAGAACTTGACATTTGAATAGCAGAGCCTATACTTTGAACATGAATCTGCGCAGCCATGCGAACAGGGCGCAATTCCATATTATGATAATATGGTTCAAAATCATCTTTTAAGCAATCATAACGCAACTGACATGCAGAACGGACATCATAAGATTTCCATCTAACTTTTTCATAGGCATTACAATAACACCTTTCATTACCATTTTTACAAAAGCATTCATCATCAGGATTTGCACAATCATATCTTAAATCAGGATAGAAGAAAATATTCAGCGTATTATCAAACTTCAAAGGAACTAAATCCGTTTCTCCATATGCAAATCCTGATTCTCCAACAGGTGCAAGCCTTGTGGAATCAGTCTTTTTATACAAATAAAGTGAATCCGGTGAAATAGAACAATGATTCCATGAATAACTAAACCATCCTTTATTTTGTTCATCCGGTTTCATTTCCCAATATTTCAAGGAATCTTTAGCATCTACAAGAATAGGGATTTCATCAATCCATTCCTTATAATCCGGAACCAATACATACATATTCTTTGAATAATATTCAAAGGAATCATCTTTTGAATAATAACTTTCTTGACGAATATCATTATATGCAAAACCATATTCATCAACACCATCAACGATTCTCCAAGACAAATCCGAAACGAAATAAATCGTGTCAACCAAATCGCTCACCATTTTTAATGGGAACGATTCATTCGTCTTCGAACAAAAACCGTCACTAGTTATAGGATCTTCAAAAGAAGTATCACGAGAAGAATAAATTAACACCGAATCTGGAATAGAATCTTTTTCCCATGTATAATGATACCAGCCATAATATTCCTCGGCATCACGTTCCATAGGTATGACATCACCATTTGCCAAATTTTTAATAATTGGCGGCATTTCAAGCCATTCCCTATATTCGGGCACAAGCAAATAAAACGTAAATGATTCTGCCTGCAGAAAGGCTATTGTACACAATACAAGCAGAATTATTTTTTTCATTATAGCCCTACAGTTCGCCGTATTTTTGTTTGGGCTTGATTTCGCCGGGGAGCAACTGTCCCGGACTTGTGCGCATACCGTCTTTACCGGTAAAGTTCGGGTTATACGGCTTGACTTGTGCCTTCTTCTGTTCGGCCTGCAAGTCCAGCATGTGCCGTTCCCATTCCTGCATGGCCTGATCCAGTTCCGCGCGAGCATTGAGCATCAGTTCTTTCAACTGCATCAGTTCAAGCATCTTGTCGCGCTTCATGATCCAGAGCTCTTCTTCTTCGGGCATGCGCTCGATATTAAAGAGCAAGTTCAGGTAATCTTCTTCGGCTTCACGATAAGCCTTCTCCATATCCTTGTAGACCATATAACGGTCATCGACCATCGTCTGTTGCGGCGACGGATGCGACGCACACCCCACCATGGCGAGAGCCACAAGGAAAAACAATTGTACACAAAAAAAATTACGCATAGGCTTCATTAAAACGAAATACGGATAATGAACAATCACACATTACACATCTCACATTCCACATTACACACTACTCATTCTCTTCCGGTTTCTTGATCGTATACAGTCTTTCGAGCGTAATCTGGCTCTTGAAGGTCGCTGTATCCTTCGTATCGGGATTCACCATGGTGTGCACGCCGACCTTGACTTCACGTTCCTGGCAAGGCACGCCCGTAGTCGGGTCGATCATGACTTCGAACTGGGTCTGGTATTCCGCCTTAAGGCCCTTGTTGTACTTCTTGAAGTGTTCAGGAACAATGTTGCTATTCACGTGCTGTTCCCAAATGTAGTACGGGAAGCTTTCCTTTTCTTGCAGGTACACAATGTAGTCCAGGCAGCGACGATGGTCGCGGTTTTCAAAGCCCTTCACCACCACAGAGTCCACCTGAATCAAGGCAAAGTTCAAGCGGCCCTGGTCCTTGAGCATCTGCGTAATGTTACCCTTGGTCGGTACTTCGCCCAAAAGCATGTGGTCCATTTCCCAGCGGTGCTTTTCAAGGCGCTTCAAGTGCGGTTTGTAATCCGGATTCAAGAGTTGCTTACGCCAAACTTCGGGCATCGGAATACGTGCAAGCAAAGAATCGTAGCCGTCTTCAAGGCCTTCAACAGCCTTCACTTCGCGGTCAACAGCGGCCAAATCCACAGACTTCACGCGCCAGGCAAGTTCAGAGGGCATGTAGTTCTTCAGGTAGCCACGCGACTTGTCCATCACGTAATCACGATGAACCTTCAAGGTATCGCCTGCATTGGAATACGTCAGGTTCGCATAGGCGGCAGTCACCGTTCCCATCTGTTCGTTGCCGTTCAGGTCTATGGTCGAAAAATAACCTTCAGCATAAAGTTCCACCGTAACAGGGGAATCCACCTTATAGCTCACATTCACTTTAGATTCACCGCAACCGCCGAGTACCAGGGCAGCTGTGACTGCGCACAATAATTTTTTCATGAATTACCGATTCTTAATCAATAAAATTTGTTTGGTCATCAAAACCTTGCCGTCACCGCTCACTTCGATTACGACAGGGCCGGGTTCCTTCTTACGGCACAATTCACGCGCCGTCATCAGGCCACCATGGCGAGACTTTCCTTGCAGCGTATAGACACCCTGCTTTTCGGTCACGGCCACTTCGTGGTTCCAAATTTCAGGCCCCCTGTTTGCAAGCGTACCTTCGTAGAAGGCCGTCTTGAGCATTGCAAAGTCAAAATTCGTTCCATAGCGGAACTGCACAATAAGCGGGTCGTTCATTTCGAACTCGCTTGCAGTATCAGCGATGACATCCAGGTTGACATTCCATTCTCTGCCACACAGGATTGCCGTATCTTCTACATTACATCCCACAATCAGGCAGGCCAAGGCCGCCATCATTGCAACGAACCATTTTTTCATACATGCCTCCTTGTATGCACTTTCAAACTAGTAAAATACCCGTTTATCGGCTATCTCGAAAGCACAAACAACATTTCCAAATGGGGCGTTTGGGGGTAAAAAGCGAATCCCTCGGCTTTTTTCAGGGCAAAACCGGCTTCCCGGAACCTGGAAAAGTCCCTTGCAAGCGTCACCGGGTCGCAAGAAACGTAAATTAGGCGGTTCACGGAGCTTTTTGCAATAGCCTCCAGCGCCGTCGGCGGAAGCCCCGTCCGCGGGGGGTCCACAATCAAAGTCGCAGGCACATCAACCACATTCTCGGCAAGCCAATCTTCTGCGGGGGCAGATACATTCTCGATGTTTTTGAGGACGGGGGACACCCCCGTAACGCCCCCGTTTAAATTCACACGGGCATGCGTCAGGCAGCCTTCGTCACGTTCCACGGTCGTAATCTTTTTAAAGCGGTCTTCCAACAAGGCTGCAAAAAATCCAACACCGCTAAACAAATCAATAAGCCAAGCGTCACTCGCCTCGCCGCTTGCAATGCCTTCGTCTACAGCATTCTGCACAGCAGTCACAAGTTCCGGCAAAAGCGAAAGATTGCTCTGGAAAAACACCGAAGCATCCGAGCGGATTTTCTTGCCCGCAATTTCGACGACACTCACGGCATTTTTTTCGAAGTCGGCGGCAGGCATTCCCTTATAAAAGTAACTGACCTTACCCGCTCCGTTATCGAACAAATTCACATCCAGTTCAAAATTTCTAGGCGGGCGCTTAGACGCCTTCATCGATTCTTCAAAAATCTTCGCCGCATTTTCTTTCAGGAATGCATTGAGTGCAGGCGTTAGCACCGGGCAGTTTGCAAACGGAATAATCCCGTTGCTTTTTTGCATGCGAAATCCGTAACTGACCTTGCCGCTCTTGGCGCGGGCAATCACCACGCGGGCACGATTTCTATAACCCCACGCAGGTCCAGTATGAATCTTGAAATCTTCGGGCAGTTCCACGCGGGCAATTCGCCTAAAGTTTTCGCGTTCCACAAACGCCGAGCAAGCGGCCTGTGCAGAACTTTCCAAATGCTGCAAGCTGCACCCGCCGCACTTGCCATAAAGAGGACATCTCGGCTCCGCGCGGTCGGCACTCTTTTCCGTGATTTTAATCACCCGACCCCGCGTAAAATCTTTCTTATTCTGCAAGATTTCGACCTGGCAAAGTTCGCCTGCAAGCGCCCCCTGCACAAAGCACACGCGTCCATCAGGGAGTCTGGCCATGCCTTCGCCCCCCTGCACCATCTTTTCTATGCGGAGTTCATAAATCACGACCCAAATATAGCATTCCACGCCGTTCACATTAGTTTTCAGCCGTAACCACTTTCCACTCTCCGTCCCCTACCTTATCCCTCTTAAAAGGTTTAGATTTATTAAAAAATCAACTAAGGATGTTTTTATGGTGTTCAATAAGATTCTTCCCCCCGTCCTCGCGATTACGGCTCTTAGTGCAAGTAGCCTGTTCGCTGCTACGGCCTACCACAACCAGGTCGGTTTCTTGACTAAGGGTCAAAAGCAAATGGCCGTTGTCGGCGCCGAAGGCAAAGAAATCGTTTTCAAGACCTCTAGCGGTAACGAAGTTCTGAAAGTGACCGCCCCCGAAGCCCAAATCTGGGTTCCCGCTGGCGACACCGCCGCATCCCTGGTCGATTTCTCCGAAATTCAGACCGCCGGCAAATACCAAGCCTATATCGATGACGAACCGATCGGCCACCCCATCACCATTGCTGACAACGCCCTCGAAGAAGCTGGCAAGGCCTCTATCAAGTTCTTCTACTTCCAGCGTGCCTCTACCGCTCTTGAAGAAGAATACGCCGGCATTTATGCCCGTGCCGCAGGCCACCCGGATACAGCAGTAAAGTACCACGCCTCTACGGGCAAGACCGATCTTAACGCCACCTTTAGCAGTCCCAAGGGTTGGTACGATGCTGGCGACTACGGCAAGTACATCGTGAACTCCGGCATTTCTACTTACACCTTGCTGCAGCTTTACCAGCAGAACAAGGCCTACTACGATACTCTGAAGCTGAACATTCCCGAAAGCAAGAACGATGTCCCGGACCTGTTGGATGAAATCCGCTGGAATCTGGACTGGATGCTCACCATGCAAGACGACGACGGTGGCGTGTTCCACAAGCTCACCACCAAGCAATTCGCCGGCACCATCATGCCCGCCAAGGCAAACGCCCAGCGCTACGCCATCGGCAAGGCTGTAGAAGCTACTTGGGACTTCGCTGCAGTCGTTACGCTGGCTTCCGAAATTTACAAGCCCTACGATCCTGAATTTGCCGAAAAGTGCATTATCGCCGCCCAAAAGGCTCACAACTGGGCAATGGCACATCCCTACGAAGTTTACGAACAGCCCAAAGATGTCGGCACCGGTTCTTATACGGGAGCAGCCGACTGGGCATCTAAACTTTGGACTCTCATCGAAATGTACCGCGTCAGCGGTGACACCAATGTTGTAGCCGCCATCAAGAAGCTTCCCATCAACAACAAGAAAGCCAAACTTCAAAGCTGGCAGAACAACTACATGCTGGGAATCTTCTCCATCGCTATGAGCCCCGATGCCTTCGAGCCCGAAATGGTGGATTCTGCAAACGCCATCATCATCAACATGGCCGACAATTTTATGAAGTCTCTCGACAACAACGGCTACGGTATTGCTCTCGATAAAGACGACTTCTACTGGGGTTCCAACGGTGTTGCTGCCAACAAGGGCATGGTCCTGGTTCACGCCTACATTCTGACCAAAGAAGAAAAATACCTGAACGCCGTCCAAGGCATTGTGGACTACATCTTGGGCCGCAACCCCATTGACAAATCTTACCTCACCGGCTACGGTGTCAATCCGGTCATGAATCCGCACCACCGCGTAAGCCAGGCAGACAGCATTGAAGCACCTGTTCCGGGAATGATTGCCGGCGGCGCCAACGCTTCGGCTACGGATTGCGCCAAGCAATACAACAATGCAAATGCGGTTGCCAAATCCTACTACGACAATTCCTGCAGCTACGCAACCAACGAAGTGGCCATCAACTGGAACGCCCCCTTCGCCTACATTATCGGAAGCCTGCAAGCGATCGCAACAACCGGCGTCACTTACGATATCAAGACTCCGGTCAACGCCAAATACGAACTTACTACTATTCCGGCAGCCCGCAACCGCATCAAGTACGCCAAGCCTCAAGAAGGCAAGCGCCTCGTAATCCGCGGTCAAAAGGTCCAGCTCGAATACACCGACAAGAACGGAATCAAGACTTACTTCAGCATTGGCGGCAAGAAGGTCCGCTAACTGAAACAAGAACCTCCCAATCCCACCCAATACAAAACAAAATGCAGCATCGAATGATGCTGCATTTGTTATATCAAGCTCTTGATTGCATTTTGCAATTGCGTTTCATCGCCAGAGTTGTCGATAAAATGAATTTTCTTTCCCGGGAAAAGCCTACGCCATTCATCTTCGCTGTCTTTTGCTGACTGCAATTCAATACGGCGCTCTGCATCCGCTTCGCTAAAGCCACGATTTGCAATCAATCGATTCTTGCGAACTTCGCGAGCGGCGCACACCACCCAGATTTCATCGAGTTTAGCCACCAATTCCGGCACATTCTCGAATAAGGCAGCCTCTACAAACGCCGGATTTGCACGGAGCAGATACTGCGTGAGCACCGGATAAATAAGCGCTTCTAAGCGCACCCTGGCAGAAGCATCTTTAAAAACCAAATCTGCCATGTGGTTCCGGCTAATGCCTTTTTCGGTCAGCATGTCTTCGCCAAATTCCTTGGCAATCGCAGCTCGCAAATTCTTGTCATCACGATACAAGTGATGCACAGCGACATCAGCGTCAATCACGCGAATCTTTTGATCGCGCAAAATGCGGCCGACAAGCGACTTTCCTGCACCAATTGTACCTGTAATACCAATCATTACTTACCGAGAGCGATTAGACAAATACCCAAAATCACGCCAAGCAAGGCGACAAATTTCATCTTGCTCTTGCGTTCCTTGAAAAGTAGTAAACCCGCAAAGAACGAAATCAGCACGCTAGAGCGACGGAACACCGTAATAATCGAAATCAAGGCATCCGGGTCACTTACGGCCACAAAATAGCAACGATCCGCCACAATCAAAAGGATAGCGACCAGCACCATGGACCAACGGAACTGAAACGGAGTCGTCTTGTGGCGCGTTGGGAACCAAGTGATAGCACAAATCACAAACTGCCAAAGCATCATGTAAATGCTGAACCAAACCTGAACGGTTAGCGGGTCAAAGTTCATACGTTGCAAAATGAACTTGTCGTAAACGCCACTGCATGCCGCAAGAATCGTCCCCAGCACCATGCAGATGACCCAACCATTGCTAAAGAAATGTCCCATTTCTTTACGGCCCGCAAGGCTCAAGCCCACATACGAACAAATACAAATGGCAACACCCGCCCACTGGAGCGCAAAAGGACGTTCTCCCATGAACGTGACCGCAATGAAAATCGTAAATACAGGCGCAAGCGCACGAATCGTAGTCGCAATGCTCAACGGCAAATGCGCAAGAGCGTTATAAGTCAGAATCCAGCTACCGCCCACAATGGCCGCCTTACCGAACAAGTAAATATGACTTTGCAAAGGCAGGCTTTCGCAGTGGCCCGTCAAAAGGAGCGGGCTCATGAAAAGGGCGTAAAAAGCACTACAAAAGAACAACGTCACACGGACAGCGTTATCTTGCACTGACTTTTTCTTGGCGAGGTCATAACAGCCTAAAAAGAAGGCCGAAAGTAAAGCTAAAACGAACCATGACATAGCGTGCAAAATTTAGAAAACCCTCTTGCCAAAGCGATATTATAAACATATTTTTATCTTAACTTCAACAAAAGGAACCAATATGGGTATCAAAGGTAAAGCAACATCCCTTCTCGAAGAGTTCAAAGCCTTCGCATTCAAGGGTAACATCGTCGATATGGCTATCGGTGTTATCATCGGTGGCGCATTCGGTAAAATCGTGACTTCCTTCGTGAACGACATCGTGATGCCGTGCGTTACGGCTATTATCGCCATGGCTGGTGGTAAAGATGCTGGCGAAGGCCTCAAGTCTCTTTCCTATACGACTGCCCAGGGTGTAGCAATCCCTTATGGTAGCTTTATCGGTGGCATCGTCGACTTCCTCATTGTCGCCATCGTGGTGTTCATCGTGATGAAGAAGTTCCTCGGCTTCATGCAGAACATGCGCAAGAAAGAAGAAGCCCCGGCTGCTCCTCCGGCACCTCCTGAACCGTCTGCCGAAGAAAAGCTCCTCACCGAAATCCGTGATTTGCTTAAGAAGTAATTTATACGGCAAAGCCGCTTTTACCAGAACTTAGTTGGTAGAGCTTAGAGAGTCGCCTTTGGCGACTCTTTATTTATTTCATTACTAAGCTCTCAGTTCTAAATTCTAAGTTCTATACTAGCTTCTGCGGTAAACGGCAATTCTTCTAGCTGCGGAGTCGCAATAATCACCTGACATGCCTTTTCGCGAATGAGCGATGCCACCGCATCGCGGCGGTTCACGTCGAGTTCTGCAAAAATATCATCCAGCAAAAGAATCGGCTTACTCAAGTAGCGAGTCGCCACATCGACTGCGGCAAAGCGCATGGCGACTGCGGCACAACGACACTGGCCTTGCGAACCCGAAGACCGCATTTCGCTTTCGCCAATACATACGCCCAAATCATCTTTATGCGGGCCCGAAAGCGTGATTCCCTGAATCATTTCGGCATATTCCAAGCCGGCGAGTTTCCGGCGATAAGCTTCACGCAAGGCATTTTCGTCGACAGAACCATCTTCGCATTCGCCCGAATCCGAAGCAATGTATGCGACACTGGAATCGGCCGCCACCTTGTCCAATTCCGAATCATCCAAGAATTCTGCGCCATCAAGCGCATCTAATTCTTTAAGAATCGAGCTCTTGTAAGCGCAAGTGATTTCGTCTACCCCGCCCGAAAGTTTGCGGTAATAACCCGTAATGATTGGCGAGATTTCTTTTGAAAGTTCTATGCGGGCAGCCCAAAGCTTGGCGCCTAAATCCACCAGCTGTTCCGTGAGAACCGCAAACAGGGCATCGCCACCGGTAGCAGCGCCTTCACGCTTGTATTGGCGCAGCCACTGGTTACGCTGTTGCAATACGCGGCGGTAGCGCTTAAGCACCGCAGCATTCGCCTGCGACCTAAAGCAAAGAATTTCATCGAGCCAGCGCCTGCGCACTTCGGGCGCTCCGCGCAAAAGTTCAATGTCCGACGGTTGCATAATCACCGCCGGCAAATTCCCGAACAAAGCTGTCACCGACTTCAAGCTTTCGCCATTTTCGCGAACCTCACAACTGCGCCGACCCACGCGTACCGCGCGCGTCGTTACGCGACCTGCATCTTCAAAAGTTGCCCGGACAATCAGTTCGTCGCCGTTCCAGGCAATCATTTCTTTTAAATCGCGGGCCCTAAACGAAAACCCTTGCGCAAGCAAGTGAATCGATTCTAGTATAGACGTCTTGCCACAACCGTTCGGCCCGTGAACCACGGTGATTCCCGGCCCGAACTCTTGTTCAAAGCCATTCAGGCTGCGCAGTCCGTCTATAAAAATCTTTGAAATCACGGAATATAGCCTCTAAGGCCAAAGCTCAGCGGAGTCCAGAGTCCCGCTTCCGATTCATAAATCAGGGCGTAGTTCACATCGAACGGATACTTTTTCTTGCCAATGCGAATCATGAACTTGTAGCCGGCACCCACCGTCCAATCCAAGTCATCCATACCCACACGGAGCGTGCCGTCAGGAATCACTTCGCATTCAAAGCCCACACGCCCCGTCCACACATGCAAATCGGGGTCAAAGGCCAGGAGCGTGTCGGCCACCTGGTAGTCAATCGCTTCCATCCAAGCATACACCGGTTTGCCAAACACTCTAGAACGGTAACCCAATCCGATCTGCAGCACCTTCGGGCGCACGCCATCGGTACTTTCTACGGAGTTATCGGTACTCGTATTCTTGCTCCACTTGGCCGACAAGTTTTTGCTAAAGCTCAGGTTACGAATCACAACAGAGGTAGACCATTTTTCGTTCCACTGTCTAATCCAACTCAAGTTAACAGTCACCGGACTGCGATAATCGTCAACCACTTCGGCGACCCCTTCATAGTATTCCGCAATATCCATGTTGTCGTAACTCATCGAGAACGACAAGCCGAAAGCATCGCGACGCGTAGCACGGTAAGCCAAGCCCAAATACATCATGGTAAAGTAAGGCGTCGCCGATCCCATGGTTTCATCGTCTTCGTTAATCACATCGAAGTCCAAATCGCCACGATAAAGCATCGCAAAGCCAATACCCATGCGCTTACCCACCGGGCCTTCCAAGCCAAGCGAGCCGCCCATACGGTCCAAATCACGCTTTTCGGCGTTCAGGTTATAACTCAAGTGTTCTCTAAAGCCAAGGATAGCCGGGTTCCAGTAAGCCGCAGGCATCGATGCCGTATCCGCAGAGCCCGTGTTACCACGGCCCAGTTCGCGCGTGCCCGCGCCCATACGTTCCACAAAGCCATCAAAGCTACCCAGCGTTGCTTTTTTACCCGCAAACGCAGAAGACGCAAGCAAAGCAATCACGAGAATGGACAGAATCTTTTTCATTACTTGTGCCCTCCCAAGGTCATCACCTTGCCCCAGCCAATATGGCCGTGGTTATCCTTGACGCGCACATAGTACACGCCCATTGTGCAGGGCCTACCCGCCTTATCCTTGCCATCCCAGAAGTCTTCCTTCGGGTTCGTGCTGCGCGAAGCATCTGCTCCACGCGGAGCGCTCTTTACAATCGTGCGAATCTTACGCATGTCGTAGCTGAACACGTCAATCGTAATCTTGGAATCCTTGCTCACCTTGTACGATACAAGCGACTGGTCGCCAGCCGTAATCACCGACGGCACCATGCGCACAGAACCCAAATCGTTTCCGAGCTTTGCGCGGTTCAAAATCGGAGTCCAAGTCTTGCCCGTATCCGCCGAAACAGAAATACCGTTGCCATAAGTAGCAAGCGCAAGGCCCGTCACATTCTTAGCCAGCGGGAACGAACAAATCGAGGTAATGCGGAAATCGCGGTCAATGGCACCAGTTGCATAACCATAAAGCCACACGCTCTTTCCATCATCATCAGCATCCCAAGCGCGAATTCCAGCAGAATCCAGCTTAAAGTATCCACTCACGTCACCGCCCGAAACAGCAACCGCCACAAAAGCCGTATTGCCGACAAAAGCCACATCGCTTACGGTATAGTCACCTTCATCGTAAATATCCTTCTTCTGTTTCTTGCCAGCCGTATCCAAGAAAACGGCCTTCGCAAAATCTTTGTCCCCTTCGCGGAACACCCACAAGGCGCCCTTCATCGATTCCTTTTCCATGCGCGAAGTTTCAGCAATAATCGTCAGCGGGTCACCACCCATCCAAAGTCCTGTTACACGGGCACTCGTATCCAAAGCCGCAGACGCCTTGGTCACCTTACCGTCAGCGCTACGCTTCCAAAGTCCCTTAGATGTCGCCATCCAAATGTCGCCTGTTTCCGGGTGTTGCTTGACATCAAAGATGCGCGGATTTTTCTTATCTTCCCACTTGTAACTCGACTTAGCCGTATCAAGCGCACTTGTCTTCAAGTTCAGCTGATACAATCCTTTTTTAGGAGAATTCCCCGAGACATCGTAAAGGCCAAGGCCAGCCACACCGCGGGCCATCCAAAGCAGTTTCTTTGAAGAATCGTACGCGAAACCGCTCACGGCATAATACATAGCCGTATCCAAATCCAGAAGCGCGTCGGGTACATCATCAAGCGGCGTTTCATTCATATTGTCGATTCCGCGGACCGAGAAAAAGCCCGTCGGCATAAAGTATTCACCGTCGTCGTTCAAGCCAAACATCGGAAGCACATAACCGAGCTTGCCCGCATAAACCGAAGACGTTCTGCGGTGTTCTGCAAGCACGTCCCTAAAAACGCCATCCTGCGTTGCGGTCATCGAATCCGACATCTGTTCCTGATGTGATTCTACCACCTGCACGCCGTTTGTACCCACCTTAAGATCCAATAGCGTCACGCCGCTATAAAGGTCGCCACGGGAAAACACCCACAGGGTTCCCGTTTTTCCGGTTTCGCTCACGTTCAGCGCACCATTGCTGAACAATGTTTCTGCCGCGAACGTTCCCCCTACGGAGATTCCAAGAACGAGCGTCAAGGCATTCACGTATTTTTCGAACAGTCTATTCATAAATTACCGCATGTCAATTTCGTCAACGCCCTTTATAGGCTTGTACTTAAAGTCTTCTGCCTTCCAGGACTTCACCACCGAAAGGTTCACAATGTTGTACCACGAACCGTTGCCAGCAGGGTCCACCGTATAAAGGCGCTTAGGCGAAAAATCCGTTTTCGAAAGCCAGACTTCCATTTGAGTGAACTGTCCCTTGTACTTGGACGGGTCCAAGGTCAGCACCCACATTTTCTGCTTGTTGAATTCACCTTCCGAAATTGCTTTGGCCTTGCAATTCAAATACTTGAACAAGAGTTCCGAGGGGTGTAGCGAGCTAGACAAGTCTTCGACCGACTTGATCAGCACCTGGTTTTGTTCCACATTGTACTGCCACAGGCTTTCACCGTCGCTATAGAACTTGATTCCTGCCATATCCAAAACAAAACGGTCCCCTTCGGCAACCAAAAGCTTGCCACCCTGAGACGCGATATCCGGAGAATCAGAATAAAAAACCTGTACCCTAAATTCAAGATTCCAAGCTTTGCCCGACTTGAACCAAGCCTTGGATTTTTCCATGGCCTCGTCGGCTGATAAAGCGAAAGCGCAATTAACAGCAAGCGCCATTAAAATTACAAACAGCCTAATAAACCCAATGCGTTTGAACATCTAGGGAACCTCGTTAATAAGAATATGGGCAAATTTACAAAATTCACGCACGCTATATTTGGCTTTTTCACATAGATATTTCTATCTTTGCACAAGAAATTTCAAATCATATTGGAAACAGATATGCGCAAATTGATCATGCCACTGGCAATTTCCTCCGCCGCCACCCTGGCGCTCGCTGCAGACTTCGAAGTCCACGGCGACGTAAATATGGACTATGCCAGCTATTTTGACCGCGATTTTGACCCGACAAATGCAGGTAACCAGGACATTGACCTTGCCTTGCATGTTCACCTCGACGAAAACATCTCTGTCGTCGTCATGGGAACCACCCACAGCACTTTTGTTAACGAAAACGGGGAACTGCAGGAATCCGAAGTCCGTCACGGGCTCGCCCGTTCTACCGCCATGGGTTCGGAAGGCCGCTACAATTCCTTCGACTTTGACGGTGTCCAGTTCCGCTGGAACGTAAGCCACGACGTCACTCTTATCTTCGGCGACATGACTTACAGCGCAGGCGCATTCAACTACTACTTCTGGCGCGATCCTTCCCGCTACGCCGTCATCACCCGCGAAGAAAGCCTCCGCGGTTTCGGTGCTGAAGTCGGTAACGAAAAGTACGGTAAGGGCGCCTTCTACATGGGTGCTTCCGACGACACGGACCACACTCTGTCCATGTTCGCCACCTATGCATTCCCGCTCTTGAACCACCCCGACGAACACTTGATCATCAAGCCGAGCCTCGACTGGGTGTTCGGTCAGGACATCGGTCGTCCCTACACCTATGTGCTCGGTACCGAAATCGACTACTCCAAGAGCTACGACAAGTTCAACTACGGCATCTATGCTGTGTGGGGCCTCCACCCCTACAAGGGCAAGGGTACACACTCCTTCTTGTTCGAACCCAGCATGAACTACGCCATCTTTAACCTGTCCGCTACGTTCTTCTATGCGATTCTCGACAAGGACTATGCAGCAGAAGACCAGCTCATGACCGACGACCAGATGCTCTTCGCTATCGAACCGAGCTTCAACATTCATAAGAAGTACACCATGGGCGTCAGCTACGAATATCACGATCCGGACCGCGAAGTTCACAAAGACGACTTCCACTTCTTGGGCATGAACCACTACATCTACCCCACCATGAACACCGAAATCGTTGCCTGGTATGGTTATAACTTCACCGGCAAGGACAACAACGACACCCCGTTCGGCAAGGGCAGGTTCTCCCTCGGTTTGAGCGGTAAGGCTAGTTTTTAAGTAGATCTTACAACGATTAAGAACCGGGCGACAAGCTCGGTTCTTTTTTTATGAAGGGGAAAGATTTCCCCTCGCTTCAGCCCTAGCATTTAACACGGCCGTCGCGATGTTTTCACTCACTCGCTAGCCGGGCCACTGAACTTTGTTCAGTGAACCGGGGCTCGTTCGCCAAAAACATCCCTTCCTGCCTAAAACATTAGGCACCGGGCTTACGCTACCCTTTCTAACGGGCTTCATACGCCAGCCCGTAACACCCGGCTATCGCAGAGCCCTTCAAACCCACTGCAGGAACACCTAAACCAGTCCTAGACTTAATCTAGGATAACGCCCCGGTTGCTATTCTAGACTTGTATATCCAACACAAAACTAGCCTTCATTTATTTTCCCACAAACAAGAATCTTTGGATGCAAAAAAAAGAAAGGCGAGAGTAATCTCACCTTTCCAATTACGCTATAGAGCCGAGCGGTCTCTTACTGACCGAGGTACTTACGGCCGATACCGAATTCATCCTTGTATTCGATGTAGTCCGGCACGAAGGACTTGGCGTAAGAGAAGCTCACGTTCACAGAGCACTGGAATTCGTTCATCAGCTTGCCCTTGCCCTTGAAGCTCTGCTTCTTCTTTTCGATCTTTTCCTGACCCTTCTTGCCTACGAGCACTTCAGCTTCGCACCAGCCGCTGTTGCCCTTGGCAAAGACTTCTTCGCCAGTGGTAGAAACGAGCTTGATCTTGGAGGGGTCGAGTTCAGTGTTGTTACCCGTAGAAGCCCAGAACTGGAGTTCTGCAGAGAGAGAACCCGGAGCAATCTTGAGGGTCGGCATAGCCATTACGTAGCCCCACTTGTCCACGCGGCGGCTCACCGGTTCGCCAATCTGTTCACCGAAGATCAGGAAGTAACCGCGAGTGCCCTTACGGCTCTTGTTCAAAGCGGCCTTCACGTCAGCATTTTCCGGTGCCATTTCGGCAATCTTCATAATCTGGTATTCGCTCACAACCGGGTCAGATTCGCCCACGGCTTCGGAGAGGTTCTTGGCAACGTAAGCATTTTCAGCTTCGGTACGGATAGCCTTCACGGCAGCTTCGCCAGCACCCTTAGCCTTGGCAGTTGCGAGAGCGGTATCAATCTTTGCGAAAGCGTTCACGATGGTACCGTAGTCCATACCTTCCTGAGCGGCCTGCATCTTACCGATATTGGCAAGCGTCGTCACGTATTCCTGAATGACTTCTGCATTCTGGACTTCAGCCATGTTCACGGAAACCTTGTCGAAATATCCATTGATAAGGTCGCTGTTCAAATCCTTCTTGGCTTCAGTTTCGGCAGCACGGACCAGGGCGAGCGTGAAGTTATCATAGAATTCATCGGACATGCTACCCTTCTTCTTAGCCTCGAGGTAAGAATTGATAGCGTTGCGATAACGGCCTTCCTTGAGGTGTTCGTCACCGCGCTTTTCGTTAGTACCCTTACAGCCCACCATCGTGAATGCGACGGCGGCAGCCAGAGAGGCAATAAAGAGTTTTTTCATTTGATTTTCCTTCAGCTGAATGATTTTGTTTCGTAATAATACCTTTTTTCCAAAGAAAACTCTCTTTGGAATTATACTTCATAAAAATAATTAAATAAATTTATGTTATACTTTATCTATAGGTAAATTTTTATTTGGAGTATTGAGCAGGAATGAACATCCTTGTCGTAAGCCCTGAAGCCGGGAATTGGCGAAAAACCAGTCCTCTGGCGACCGCGGTCAACCGCATGACCGATGCTTTTGCAAGCGCCGGCACGAAGGTCCTTACCTGCTCCCCGTTCTTCAAGAATTTGATGGTCAATGTCGGTTGCTACCGCTGTGTATACACCGGTGTCGAAAAGCTGCAGAACAAGCCCTACGAAATTTGGGTTTCCGACAAAGACCCCCTGCACACCTACATTTACAACGACGAATACTTCGGTAGGCCCTATGTTTATAGCCCGCCGCAGAGCGCCCCGTATTCGGACAACCATATCCGGTTCGCGTTCCTCGCCTCGGCCGCCCTCGCCTACGCCGAAGAAACCAAGTTCGAATGTGACGCCATTCTTGGGCACGAATGGGGTGGAGCCCTTGCAGGGGCTCTCGCCAAGACGACTTACAAGGAATACGCCGGCAAAATCCCGTTCTTCTTTACCGTCCATAACATCACTTACGACTTCCATATTCCGTCAAGTGAAATCGAAAAGATTGGCCTTCCGCGCAAAGACTACAATATGGACGGCTACGAGTTCTGGGGTAAGGTTAGCCTTTTGAAGGTCGGCATTCTGTATGCCACCAAGGTGCTGTTCCCGTCGCCCGGTTACCGCGACGCCATGCTCAACACCAACCTTCCCGGCGGCATCAGCGGATTCTTGAACCGTAACGCCGACAAGCTTATCGGTGTGCAGTTCGGCGTTAGCTACCAGGTTTGGGACTTCAACAAAGACTGCCTTCCTATCAAAGAAGCCAAGGCCAAGGCCCGCGCCCGTTTGCAACAGAATTTGGGCGCAGACTTCGATGGCAAGATGGTTCTCTACGTGCACCTCGACGAAGAAGCCGGAAACACTTCCGAAACTCTGGCCACAATCCTTTCGGACATCGCACGTCTCGACATATTCATTATCGTAGGCATTTCGTCGTTGGACAACGAATGGAATTATTACAGGGACTTCGCCCAGCAGTATCCAGATACCATGTGCGTGCAAGACCTTGAATGCGACGACGACAACACGCAGATTCTCCGCGACACACTCGCCGGTTCCGACGCCCTGTTTGCCGCCAATCTCCGCGAGCCGTCTTCGTCTATCATCCTCAAGGCTATGGCCGCAGGCACACTCCCCGTCACTGGTCGTAACGTAGGCGTTTCGACAATGCTTACCAACTATTCGCTCGAAACCGCCGGCGAAGCAAACGCATTCCTGGTAGACGACGCCAACGCGCCGCACCAAATGTTACGTTGTGCAAAAGACGCCGTGCATGTCTACAAGACCGAAGTACAAGACTGGGACAAGTGCGTGGTAAACGCATACAGCGGATTCCACTACGAGTGGTGCAAGACCATTTCCAAATATCTGCTCATATTTGGCGAACTCGGTCTTTAGTACAACATTTTTCCCGAAAAAAGACTATATTTGGCGCAACATCGGGACTTTAGCTCAATTGGTTAGAGCAGCGGACTCATAACCCGCGGGTTCCGGGTTCAAGTCCCGGAGGTCCCACGAAAGACGGTTTCTCTTTAAGGAACCGTCTTTCTTTTTTCTGCAACCTCAAGTGGTAGTTCGCCTTTTTCTAAATTTTAATCAGTCAACATACTCTACCGGGATCGCCATCCCGATGGATTAACTCTCAACAAATGAGGAACAAACAAAAAATGGCAAGAGCATTGATTATCGGTTGTGGCGCCGTTGCCACAGTTGCTATCAAGAAGTGCTGCACCTGCAGCGAAGTTTTTAGCGAAATCTGTATCGCAAGCCGCCACCGCGAAAACTGCGAAAAGCTGGCCCAGGAACTCCGCCCGAACACAAAGACAGTCATTACGACTGCAGCCGTTGACGCCGACAAGGCCGAAAATGTCTCTGCTCTGATTAAGGAATATAAGCCGGACCTGGTGATGAACATCGCTCTCCCCTACCAGGATCTCGCCATCATGGACGCCTGCCTGGAATGCGGCGTGAACTACATGGATACGGCTAACTACGAACCCGAAAACATCGACGATCCGGAATGGCGCAAGGTCTATGACAAGCGCTGCAAGGAACAGGGTTTCAGCGCCTACTTCGACTATAGCTGGCAGTGGGCATACAAAGAAAAGTTTGAAAAGGCCGGTCTCACGGCTTTGCTCGGTTCGGGCTTTGACCCGGGTGTTTCCCAGGCATACTGCGCCTATGCCCTCAAGCACCAGTTCGACACCATCGAAGAAATCGACATTCTCGACTGCAACGGTGGCGATCATGGTTACAAGTTCGCAACCAACTTCAACCCCGAAATCAACCTCCGCGAAGTGTCTGCCCCGGGTAGCTACTGGGACACCGATGCCAACGGCAAGGGCCACTGGGTTGAAATTCCGGCCATGAGCATCAAGCGTGAATACAACTTTGACGAAGTCGGCATGAAGGACATGTACCTGTTGCACCACGAAGAAATCGAATCGCTCGCCCAGAACATCCCAGGCGTGAAGCGCATCCGCTTCTTCATGACTTTCGGCCAGAGCTACCTCGACCACATGCGTTGCCTCGAAGACGTGGGCATGCTCTCTACTCAGCCCATCAAGTTCCAGGGTCAGGACATCGTGCCGATCCAGTTCTTGAAGGCTCTCCTTCCGGACCCGGCAAGCCTCGGCCCCCGCACCAAGGGTAAGACCAACATCGGTTGCATTTTCAAGGGCAAGAAAGACGGCAAGGACAAGACGTACTATTTGTACAACGTATGCGACCACCAGGAATGCTACAAGGAACTCGGCAGCCAGGCTATCGCCTACACGACTGGCGTTCCGGCCATGTGCGGTGCCATGATGGTGCTTACGGGCAAGTGGAACAAGCCGGGTGTGCATACCGTCGAAGAATTCGACCCGGATCCGTTCATGGATGCCCTCACTAAGTACGGCCTCCCCTGGAAGGAAAACTTCAATCCCGTCCTCGTTGACTAGAGAAACCTGAAATGAAAAAATGGCGCATTGACGATTCCCGCGACTTGTACAACGTCAAGGGTTGGGGCGTAAACTTTTTCGACATCAACGAAAAAGGTCACGCAACCGTTCACCCGCTCAAAGATGGCGGTCCGGATATCGACCTGTACGAACTCGTGCAGGAACTTTCACTTCGTGACGTTTCTACTCCGATGCTGCTTCGTTTCCCAGATATTCTAGACAGCCGTATCGAAAAGATCAACGAATGCTTTAACAAGTCCCGCAAGGAATACGGCTTTAACGGTAGCTACTACAGCATTTTCCCGATTAAGGTGAACCAGCAGCGTGCCGTGCTCGAAGAAGTCGTGAGTCACGGTAAAAAGTTCAACATCGGTCTCGAAGCCGGCTCCAAGCCGGAACTGCATGCAGTACTTGCGAACATGGACAATCCGGATTCGCTGATTATCTGCAACGGCTACAAAGACGAAGACTTTATTGAACTCGCTCTCCTTGCTCAAAAGATGGGCAAGAAGATTTTCATCGTCGTCGAAAAGATGAACGAGCTCCACTTGGTCGTGGAACTTTCCCGTCGTATCGGCGTACGTCCGAATATCGGCATTCGCATCAAGCTTGCAAGCTCCGGTAGCGGCAAGTGGGAAGAATCTGGTGGATACCACAGCAAGTTCGGTCTGAACAGTTCTGAATTGTTGGAAGCCCTTGACTACATCAAGGAAGAGAAGATGGAAGACTGCATGAAGCTCATCCACTTCCATTTGGGTAGCCAGATTACCAACATTCGCCATATCAAGAGCGGCCTGCGCGAAGTTTCGCAGTTCTACGTGCAAATTAAGAAGATGGGCATGGGCCTTGAATTCGTGGACGTAGGTGGCGGTCTCGGCGTCGATTACGACGGCACCCGCAGTTCCAACGCAAGCTCGGTGAACTACTCCATTCAGGAATACGCAAACGACGTGGTTTACGCCATGTTCGAAGCCTGCGAAAACGGCGGCGTCGCTCACCCGAACATCATCGCAGAATCTGGCCGTGCACTCGCTGCGCACCATTCCATCTTGGTGTTCAACGTGCTTGAAACTGCTGGTCAGGCTTTCTTCGACGAAAACATTCACGAAATTGACGAAAACGCTCCTGATGCACTGAAGGATCTTTACGGCATTTACAAGGGACTCACCCCGAAGAACTTGCTGGAAAGTTGGCATGATGCCATTCAGTTAAACGACGACGTGCTCAATGGTTTCAAGGTTGGCGATTACGATTTGCCGACCCGCGCCATGTGCGAACGCCTGTTCTGGAGCATCGTGCGCAAGGTGGACCTGCTCGCAAAAGACCTGCGTCATCCGCCTTACGAACTTAGCGAACTTCCGCGTCTTTTGGCCCAGAAGTATTTCTGCAACTTCAGTTTGTTCCAGAGCCTGCCGGACAGCTGGGGCGTGGACCAAGTTTTCCCGCTCATGCCGATTCAGCGTCTGAACGAAGAACCGACTGTCGAAACCACCATTCAAGATGTCACTTGCGACTCTGACGGTAAAATCGACATGTTCGTGCGCGGAGGCGATGTAAGTCGCACTCTCCCGCTGCATGAACTCAAGAAGGGCGAACCGTATTACATTGCGGTTTATCTCGTGGGTGCTTACCAGGAAATC
Source organism: Fibrobacter sp. UWB10 (assembly GCF_900182935.1). Taxonomy (NCBI): domain Bacteria; kingdom Pseudomonadati; phylum Fibrobacterota; class Fibrobacteria; order Fibrobacterales; family Fibrobacteraceae; genus Fibrobacter; species Fibrobacter sp. UWB10. The sequence continues at coordinate 215,082 of NZ_FXUE01000001.1, forward strand.
CTCGGTGACCTGCACAACCTCTTTGGCGATACCAACGCAGTCCATATCGTTTGCAACGACAAGGGCGGCTACGAAATCGACAAGGTGATTGACGGTGAATCCGTGGAAGACGTGCTCGACTACGTGAACTTCAGCGACAAGGCTCTCGTACGCACCATGGAAAACTGGGTATCTCGCTCCGTGAAGGAAGGAAAGATCAGCCTGCAAGAAGGCAAGGAATTCTTGAACATCTACCGTGGCGGCCTGTACGGTTACACGTACTTGGAATAATTACCCCAAACAAAGGCTATAAAAAACGCTGCCAAATTGGCAGCGTTTTTTTTGAGTACACTAAAAATTATAGCCCTTTCGGATTAGCGCCATACGAATTCGATCCAGGCTGACTATCCGTGCACATAAGAACTAAGAACCAAATTGCACCTGCAATAGGAATCATATTAATAAGAATAAACCAGCCGCTCTTCCCTATGTCATGCAATCTACGGACACTTACAGTCCACATAGGAAGCAAGGTTCCTAAAACGTACAAAACAACCAAAGCCGAACCGGCCGTGATCACAGTATCGTTTTGCATAGAAGCGCCAACAAAAATAATACCATATATCAAAAAGTAGAAGATGGTATAAAAGAGATAGAACATCCAGTATTCTGTTCTTGTCGCTCTACCGCTGAAATTTGCGTAATTTTCAAAACCTTTGACAAAGTATTTCATGTCATTTCTCCTTCTTGTAGTTATGATATTATATGTAATCAATTTTTCCGACTGTAGAACCAAAATAATTGTAAATTCAACTTTACTAGCATTTAGAGCATTCTCTTTATAACATCTATATTTACTTCAATTACTATCTTTTCCGCAAAAATTAAAATCCGCACAGACCATGATTCACGAAATCGCACCGCATAAATTCAACAATGAATTCAAGGTCGCAGACCCCAAGGCCACCGACTTTGCCATTCGCTATAACGGTTCCAAGACGCTCCTCAAAAAAGAGGGCGAAAGCTACGTTATCCCGCAAGTCGGAGAACTTCTTGCGCTTGAAGGCAAAACACTTGCCGACTTCGAAGGCCATTACCTTTTTAGCATCGACGACACAGCCTTCTTCTTAGACGACAGCAAGGCAACCGTCGAAGCAGAAACTCCTGCCGGTTACGAATACATGGGCAACCGAACCTTCCGCGGCATGAATCCTGTGGAACGCATGGGAGGCGCCACTGCCGCTCACATCGCTCATTGGGAATCGCTGAACAAGTTCTGCGGGCGTTGCGGGAACGTGACCATTCGTGGTGACCACGAGCGTTCCATCATTTGTCCCAAGTGCGGCAATGTCGTTTACCCGAGAATCTCGCCTGTCGTGATTGTGGCTGTCCGTAACGGAGACAAACTCCTGATGGCACACAACATCGACAATCCGAACCCAAGACTCTTCTTGATTTCTGGCTTTGTCGAAGTCGGTGAAAGTTTGGAACAGGCTGTCAAGCGCGAAGTCTTAGAAGAAGCGGGTCTCCGCGTGAAAAACATCCGCTACTTCAGTTCGCAGCCGTGGGCTTTCAGCGATTCACTCATCGCAGGCTTTACCGCCGAACTCGATGGCGACGACACCATCCACATGCAAAAGGAAGAACTTTCCGAAGCCCTGTGGGTCAAGCGCGAAGACATTCCCGAATACGAAACCGATGTCAGCATCAGCTGCTGCCTCATCGAGAATTTCCGCCGCGGATTTACAATTAACGACTAACAGGAACTACAATTCCTGAGCTACAGGCGCTTCGGCAATCAAGGTCCGAGGCGTTACTTTGCAGTCGTAGACAAACACCTTGACGCCAGCATCCCGCGCCCTGCGCAATGCTTCACCGAATTCAGGCTGAGCCACATCGTAAGGCGAAAAGCAATGACATCCCTTCATCTGAATCAAGAACAGAATGCCGCATTCATAGGGCGTTCCATCGTCATCGCAGCATTTTTGTCGCAAGATTTCCGTCAATTCCGTCAGGTGTTTCACCCCTCGTTCCGTAGGAGCGTCCGGGAAATAGGCATGACCATCGAATTCCAAGGTACAGCCCTTCACCTCGATAAACATCTTGTGTTTCCCAAATTCAATATAAAAGTCGAACCGAGATTTTCCGAAGGTGTACTCCGGTTTCACAAATGACAACTTCGGGAACAATTCCTCATGGGCCTGAATCCATTCCCCCGCCACCTTGTTGGGAGCCTGACTATCCATATTGACCAGCATAGATTTGATCCGGCCCTTGCGCTTCACTTTCTTTTCAACAGTCACCAAATCGTACGGGGTCTTGCGGGCTGGATTCGTGGATTTTTCCAGATACACAGTGCAGCCTGGCACCAACAATTCCTTACAACGGCCAGTGTTCTTAACATGAACAACCGTATCGACGCCATCAATTTCGACATGGGCAATAAAGCGGTTAGGCCGAGAAAGGAACCGTCCCTTGACGATTTTGGCGTAACGCATGATTACTTCTTTTCTTTAGCCGCACTAGAATCCGCTTTCGGAGCAGGTTCCGGCTTCGGAGCAAGCATCACGTAAAGCGTGTCGTGCACAACGACCGTGTCGCGGACATACACCGTATCCGGCTTGCAAGTAGCTACATCAACAGCAGCTTCTGCACTTGAAGAAGATTGTGCCGCAGAAGAAACAGCCTGCGAAGAAGAACTTGCGACGCTACTTGAAGAAACCTTCTTCGAAGAAGAAGACTTTGCGACAGAAGACGAAGACTTGCCCTTGTTCTTTTCTTCAGCCTCGATTTTCTTCACCAGTTTTTCACGATCTTCGCGCAATTGGCTCAGTTCTTTCTTGTAACGTTCCTTGTTCATCGGGCGACGTTCGCGAGCATACTTGCCCTCGACACGATTGATTTTTCGATCCAGCTCACGCAGTTCATCATAAAGAGGGCCATCGCCTTCCACTTCAGAAGTCGGAGTGAAAAATTCCACAAATCTAGTCCACATGGACTTTTCTTCGGCATATCCAACCGAAATAAGCAGCACAAAGCACAATGCAAAAACTTTCATGCCCTAATGATAGAAAAATCAAGCCTATAAACACGCCCGAAGAACCCTACCCCTTTACAAACACCGCATTTTTTCTAAATTAGCAACACTCGCGGGAGTAGCTCAGTTGGTAGAGCGCGACCTTCCCAAGGTCGATGTCGAGGGTTCGAAACCCTTTTCCCGCTCTAAAAAACAAACGGACCAGACTAAAAGTCTGGTCTTTTGTTTTTGGCGGGAAGGGTTTCTAAGAACCCTCGAAGAGGGTTCGACTAAATTCTTTTGTGGGCGCAAGCCCGTGAAAAGAATTTAGGACTTTGAGCGTAGCGATAAGCCCGAAGGGCGGCAAGCCAGCCGCGTAAGCGGGAACTGGCGAAGCCGTCAACCCCTTTTCTTTAGTTATAGTGAGTTAACAAACCCTTTAAAAATCTATAAGTAATAATCCGGCCTTATGCCAAGAGCGCGTTCATCAACCTCAAGTTCATCAGCTGGCACATTGCGGCCAACAACGAGCGCTGAATCAAAGCCCGCAACTTTTGCGCCGAGCACATCCGTGCCCAAGGTATCGCCCACCATCAGCACGCGAGAGCCCTCAGGCAAACTCCGCTTGACCTTCTCCCAAATCGCCGGAAAAGGCTTTCCCAAATAAAATGTCTCGCAGCCAGCGCCACCATTCGTCTCGCACATGGAATCGCGACGCAACCTTTCACTAAGCGCACCCGAAACAGGTTCGCGCACCGTCACGCCATCGTCACCTGGAATTTTCGGTGCCCACGCATCGGAATTCAGAACCAGGAGCATTGCGCCAGGGCGCTTCAAAATTTTTACCGCCTGTTCATAAGTTTCAGGTGTATCCTTCGCCGACGAAATCGCCACAATCGGCTCCACAGGTTCACCAGCCGGGGCCACCGCCTTAATACCGCAACCTTCGAGCACATGCTTGCCCGTTTCGCGACCGATGTAATACACCTCGCGAACTTCACGGCGAACGCCACGACTAGATTCGACACTGCGACCGCGCAATTCAGCGCACAAATCCTTCAGCAAGCTTCCCGAAGAAATCGTCTCGGCCTCGCTAAACGCGAAGCCTCGCTTTCCCGCATCTGCGGCCAACACCGAATCCACATCAGACGCCGCATTCGTAATCAGACGCATCTGCTTTCCTGCGGCGCGCAGCATTGTATACCAATCCAGCGCCCCGTCGTAAACAAAGCTCCCGCGGTTATAAAGCGTACCGTAACCGTCAAAGCAGAACGCATCGTAACGGTCCAGCAAATCTTCCATGTGCGTGTAACGCGGCGCAGGCGACTCGCTCCCCGCGCACACACTCGTTCCCACACCCTGCGATTCAATGATTTGCTTATACCGCAGGTAGATTTCTGTTTCTAATCTTTCCATACATCCATCGGGGTTTTAGGGGTCCAACCCCTAGGGGAAAGGGTAGCGAAAGACTCGGTGAAAGCCTAACCGCTAAGTGAACATTCCGGAACGGCCATGTGAGCGTGCGGTTTAGGCTAAGCCGAGGCTTAAGCGAGGGGACAACAGCCTAAGGCGAGCATCGCGACAGACCGCTAGCGGGCTGGCATGATCGAGCCGAGCTGTTGGGACTTTAGTCCCATACTTTCCCCTTTAACATCTGCTATTAAGAATTCCGTAGTCGCGGCCTTCCACCGGAATCACCAACTGCAACTTCGAAAGCACATCGATATGCTTGTCGAATTCGGCCTTAAAGTCTTCGCCGAGTTCTTCTTCGTCATCGTGATTCAAATTGTAGGCAATGTAGCTGCCGTCCGGGAAAATCGAAATGCAGCAATCCCACGTAATGTCGCCTTCCTGTTCTTCTTCGTCGTCTTCGCGGTCCTTGCTTTCAAGCATCAGCATCGGGCGCGGTGCCGGAATCGCTTCGGCGTGGCCGTTTTCGAAGATAAAGTAGTTGCGGCTTACCAGTTCGTGTTCCAGCGCCATCGTCGAAGGCGTACGTTCGAACTCGTTGCGGAGTCTGCGGATATTTCCCAAGTCGTCTTCATACGGATCCTGGAAATCCTGCGGCAGCACGATCTGGTAGTAGTCAAATTCCTTACCGCTCCTGGCGTAGGTATCCTGCCATTCCTGCGGCGGTTCCGGACGTAACGTCAAGAAGTCCTCGAATGCATCCAAAATATCCGAAAGGCGGGAATCCCACGGTTCGTTTTTCTGGTTCTGCACCAGTTCCATGAAATTCTTCAGGCGTTCTTCGCCCGAGATTTCCTTCATTTCTTCATTTTCGTCTGCCATACTTACCACTCCTCCACTGTTTTCTTGGTGAGGCTCATCGCGATATCCTTTTCGTAGTACGCAGGCTCGCTAATGAAAATCGGATACACCGGGCTTTCGCCATGGTACAAAATATCTTCGCCATCGAATGTGCGGAACAACTTGTCGCCGTCATTGAGTTCGCGATAATCCTTGCCCAGCAATTCCGGGTGAATCATCGCTTGAATTGCTCCACCGCCCTGCGGCTTGGGGTAACCCAGATCCTTAAACTGCGTATAGACATCTACCTTAATCGGCGGGCGTTTTTGCAATTCGCCGCGGTTCCATTCCTCGGCCAATTCCAGGTAGCGTTTCACCAGGCGTTCCGATTCCTCGAAAATCGCGGCATCCAGCGTTCCATGCTGTTGCGGGCCGATCTCAATACACACATCCGCCTTCGCCACCGTTCCAAAATACGGCGAAGCAGAGCGTTCTTCCGGCTGGTAATAAATCCAGGCATTCTTGAATTCCTGAGTCAACACCGCCGAGGCGCGCATCGTAAACGGGTCTCGCGTCGACAGAATCAAGCAATAGCCCATATTCGAACCCGTGTTGTGCACATCCAGAATCAAATCCGTCTTGGTAGCATCTCCCTTCGGGCCGTACAAAGCATTCAGTTCCTTAGCGCGGCGGAATTCATACAGCCGCGAATAAACCGTCACATCCAAACAAGTCTGCGAAAAGGCGCGATTCAAGTCATGATCGCGATAGCGGCGATTCAAACGCACCGCCTCAGGATTCGAAAGCACCAAATCGACCTTGGCGCTACAAAGCGAACTGTAACATTCGGGGTGTTCCATCCATTTCTGGACCAAGCGCACGCCCGTCCGTTCGTTACCATGGGTTCCCCCGGCAACGACAATGGTATTAATCAAACTCATACTGTAAATATAGCAAAAGCCTCTAATTTCGTTAAATATCTATATTTAAAGTCCCCCAAAGGACTTATTATGCACAAATTTATTCTTCTCGTTTTCGCCATCGCATTGGCCATGATTACAACCGGATGCTCTGCATCGTACCATCACACGTTTCTGAACCCATCGCCCAAAACGCTGTATCCGCAATCGCGAATTCTTTTGGTCACCCCAGCCAACGGAACATACGGCAGCATCGTCTACGAGACTTCGGGTACAGATGTCATCCAAGCTCTTTCCAAGGAACTGCAGCGTTACACCAGCGCCATTTCGATTATTCCGGTTCCCGTAACAATCGATCAAATTCTCGACAAGGATCTTGAGCAATTTGACTATGTGATCATTCCGTACATTATGCATTGGGAAGACCGTGCCACAGGTTGGTCCTTCATTCCGGACCGTATCGAGGTCCGCTTCGAGATTTTCAACAACCAGCGTCAGCTTATAGACACCTATCTCATTAACGGTCAAAGCGCACGCATCGTTTGGGTCAGCAGGCAGCCCGACTCGCTACTTCCCAGACCAATTCGTATCATGCTGCAAGAACTTTTCGGCAACGTCCTGCAATAACCCATTTTCAAGTTGGATTTACACCTCATTTACCTTCCTGAACCCGACTTTCGACTCCTTACTTTTCTAAATTTACCCCCGTATTTTATTGTACAGTAAAAACAAGGGATTTATCCCACAGGAAAACACTATGAAAAAGATCAAGTTCCAGGATACCTCGTTCCGCGATGGTTTCCAGTCTATTTTCGGTGCTCGTGTCTTCGCTAAGGACTTTATGCCCGCTGTCGAAGCAGCCGTCAAGGCCGGCATCACCCACTTTGAAGCTGGTGGCGGCGCCCGTTTCCAGGCCCTGTACCAGAACTGCGGCGAAGACGCTTTCGACATGATGGACGAATTCCGCCGCGTTGTAGGCCCGAACATCCGCCTGCAGACCCTCGCCCGCGGTATTAACGTGGTGGCCCTCGCTCCGCAGCCGCGCGATATGATCAAGCTCCATGCCGACATGTTCAAGAAGCACGGCATGACCCGTATTCGTAACTTCGACGCCTTGAACGACGTCAACAACCTCATTTACTCCGGTAAGTGCATCACCGACGCCGGTCTGGAACACGAAGTCGTCGTGACCATGATGGAACTTCCTCCGGGATGCGACCTCAACGCCGCTCACAACCCGGAATTCTACGAACGCATCCTCCGCAACATTTTGGACGCAGGCGTTCCGTTCGCTTCCGTTTGCTTCAAGGACGCTTCTGGTACCACGAACCCGACTAAGGTTTATGAAACCTTCAAGCGCGCCCGTAAGCTCCTCGGCGACAAGGTCGAACTCCGCATTCATAGCCATGATACCTGCGGTACCGGTGTGGCCCAGTACAAGGCTGCTATCGAAGGTGGCGCTGATGGCGTTGACCTCGGCCGCAAGCCGCTTTCCGGCGGTACGGCTCAGCCCGACCTGTTCTCCATGTTCCACGCCCTCAAGGGTACGGACTACAAGCTCGCCCTCGGTGAAGACAGCATCGTCGACGATCACATTCCGGAACTCATGGAAGCCAACAACGTCGCCGTTGAATGCCTCAAGGACTACAACTTCCCGCCTGAAGCCCGTCAGATTACGACCGACGTGATCTTCAGCCCCATGCCGGGTGGCGCTCTTACCGCCAACACCCTCATGATGCGTGAAACCAAGACCTTCCACCTGTTCCCGAAGGTTATCGAGAACATGAGTGAATGCGTCCGCCGCGGTGGCTTTGCTTCTTCCGTGACGCCGGTTTCTCAGTTCTACTTCCAGCAGGCTTACATGAACACCTTGAACCAGGCTGCAGGCCGCGGTACGTGGTTCAAGATGACCGAAGGCTACGGCAAGATGCTCCTCGGTTACCAGGGTAAGACTCCTTGCGAACCGGATCCGGAACTCGTGAAGATCGCTGCCGACCAGTTCAACATGAAGCCGTTCAAGGAAGCCTATCCGGGCGTCCAGTGCGCAGAAGAAATTCTCGAACCGGGCATTCCGAAGGCCAAGGCTCTCCTCGAAGAAAATGGTCTGCCGGTTACCGACGAAACCATCTTCATCACGGGCTGCCTCCAGACGAAGGCTGGCAACAAGGGTATCGAATTCCTCAAGGGCAACCGCCACATTGGCGTGCCGAAGAAGGACCCGAACGCTGCTCCGGCAGTGGACACCAAGAACATGAAGGCCGGCGCCGCAAGCACCTACCGTATCGCTCTTGGCAACCAGAGCTGGGACGTGCAGGTTCAGACCCTCAAGTAATTTGTTGCGGCAATCGCCGTTCTACAAACAAATTAGAAAGAGCCGTGGTTCAATCCACGGCTTTTTTATTTCGCCCCAGTTTAACAACTGGGGCTTGTTGCTCACGGGAGACCGCTCGGCTCTTATGCTAGACGGGGACTCCGTCTTCGCCTCGCTCTCGCAACCACGCCTAGTTAATACTAGGCGCTTGTTGCTCACAAGCAAAAGTTCCCGGCAAAATGCCGGGAACTTCTGTTTTGCTTTTTTACGGGAGTTTATTACTAGAATACGAACTGTTTGCCGACAAACAGGGTCAACTCCATCAAGTTTCCGTAAGCCGCTCCACCGAAGAATCCACTCGGGTGCGTATAAGTCCACTTGATAGAAGATGTCCAATCATCGATATCGCCTTTATAGAAAATATCCATTTCAGCAACCAAGTTACCATATTGACCTTGACGCCCTAAATACGAGCCAAGCCATACAGAAGAAACAACTCCGACACCATTGTTTTTGTCAACGTTATCGACAAGATTGTCTTCACCTAGTTTTTCTCGCATATCATCGTAGTCAGAACCGCCCTGGAACATCTGAACGCCCGCAGCGGCACCGAAAATGGCATAGCCGACATTGAAATCAGCACCCACAAGGACACGTTCCTGCACATTCCAGAAGCTATAGCTATCCGAGCCTTCATCTGATTTTAGCCAATCAGCATACTTTTGATCGAACGAATTGCTTTTATCGCAGTCGCTGTTTTTGTCGCAACCAAACTGGAGCGAACCTCCAAAAGCGCCCACAGCTACATTCGCAAAAAGTGGAGAAAGCTTTCCACCCAAGCGATAGGTAACACCCACATTTCCACCGCCCGCATTCAAGTCTTCTACATTGTAGGCATTACCCGTATGCCCGTAAAAGCCCGATGCAGCCAGCGAAATCTCTTGCGAGGCACTATCAGGATTCGCCCGATGCGTCAAGGGTGCAGGCATAAGCGTTGCGCCCATGGATCGTGCAGTTGGTTGAAGACACCCAGTAAGCGCAATCGCCATAACAGACAACCCCGCCAGCGGAATCATTTTTTTCATCATCATGGTTTCTCCTAAAAACGCGGCATGAACAACCCCATACCGCAAAGAAAAATAAGATTATCGCCTAAAATTCGGCCCTATTTTGCAAAAATTCTGTACACAGAACAAACCTCATCCGTTTTCACGCTGGCAAAGACCAATCTAGATGCAATTTTGCGATGATTGTGCGTAATTTTGGCATCGACGATGTCCGAAAGCGGGATTTCTTTCACCAAGAAATTTCCATCGACATAAGCGTTGTTACGCAGCAATTCTATTCCATGGGAATAGGAATCGAAATAAACTCCTGTTCCCTGACATGTGCCGGGCCAATAATAGACTAGCAACTTATTATAGGAATCTAGACTCTTTTCTCCGTTTAGATTCAAATAAGCGCCTTGATTGTATTTTTGATAATGCAGTGAAACCCCAGAACCCAGCGCATCACTATACGGCTTTACAGAAACCGCCGAAGTCCACGGAACAAATTGATAGGAGCTCGGATAAAGATTTTCGCTAACAGATTCATATTTCTTGTCAGAATTTTCAATTGTTCGAGTCAAAACAGGGTTAGAAACCGTTACATTGCCACCATCTGAATTCAGGACCAAACGAATCCAGCGATAATTCTTGAGGGAACCCTCACCAGCAGGGAGTTTCCAATATATACGATGTTTTTTCCCATCTATAGCAACACTCTTTTCTTGCAATTGCAACTGAGTATTGCTTGCCAAAGATTTAAGCAACAGAACTTCAGCCTTCACCCAAGAGCCCTTCGAGCTGTTAACCGTAAATTCAACTTCAAAAGAAGCTCCTTCCGGCAAATCACTTCCATTATTAAAAGAGGCCACCTTATGCCATCCGGCGGGCACATCAAATGTCACCTTTTTATCTTGTTCTGTCGCATCTGCATTGTAATCATAACGGCTATAGGCAAAAGATTTCTTTTGAACGTAACCGCTAGTCTTCAAGAATGCAGGCATTTTCGACTGGTCGATGCAATCCGTTCCCGGCGCAAAATACCAAGACAAGTTTTGATTGCGGAATTCCTTGCTCGTTGAATCATAGTCAAAATTTGCAAGTTCACAAAGAACTCGCCACATATCGACTTGCAAGCCCGCAATAACAGACGTATCCGCCTTCATATTCTCGCTAGGCAATTCAATATGCCTGCCGCTAATGGCTTCATTATAGCGCGGGTGCGTTGCATCTACCGCATAAACCGCATCACCCGAGCTTTTTGTTCCAGGCAGCATAAACGGAAAACCGGAATGACTTTGAGTAAAAGCGCAATTATCCTTCATGGCAAGCGTCCCATTGCAATTCAAATCCATGGCACTTGCCGTCGGAATAAAGGTGCTATTCTTTTGTATCAGGGTATCTTCATCCCAACTCGTTTCCAATTCAACAGGGAAAATCGCAATATTTTTAGTCATTCCCGTCGGCATTGCATCAAGCATTCCTTCGCGCAAGCCCTTGTACATGGTTTCAGCAAAGGGATACGTGCTGCCCTGAATAAAATCATACGTAGCAGGCTCTACAGGAGTATCTTCTACGATATCCCCCGGGAACTGATATATTCTATTCTTGGCAATTTCCTTTTTGCCATCGGTATAAGAATAAAGCTTACTTTCTGCACGGCCATACGTACCGCCCAACTTATCCGCATGCCTATTCAGCACAAAATAGGTATCGGAATGCACAGGAATATTTCCTTTTAATTGTCCTTGGGCAACAAGTATTGCAGGGAATCCCTTATATTCGGCAGCCTTGCGATATTCACCAAAAAGGAATCGTTTCGTAGACGTGTCTACTTCATACTTGTAATCTGTACATTTATCATCAATACACTTTTTCTGATGCAGTAATAATCCGCTTGCCCCCGGGCCTTCAATCAAATCCTTGAAAGCTTCCGCCTCGGCAGAGCCTCCTTCTTCAGCCCAGAAATTAATGGTATAATAAAGGGACAGCGGCATAACGGCACCCTGATGCGGCGAATCCAAAGACGCATACAAACGAATGGGTGCATCCGTTTTCTTATTTCGCTTGCTATCGTACAAATACGCCGCATAACGCCCTAAAATACCGCCTTGGCTTACACCAAGCACGACAAATCCATCGGTCAGCTTATTTTCAAAGCCAAAAAGAGTATTCGAATTCATAATACGCAAAACACTCGCAAGCGTTTGCGCATTTTCTTCCAAAGACCTTGTCACCGATTCCTGAAGCTTCACAAGAACAGGCGTATAGCCCAATTCTACAAGCGGATCTACAATACCAAAACGCTCCACTTCGTCTTGCATATCACTTAAAGTCCGCCTTTCGTCTGTACCAAGGTAAATTCCATCAATAATTAAAAAGGGGCGGACTAGATTAAAATTGTACTTTTGCGATTCGTCAACCTGAGGGTTCAAAACTCTCGCGCCCGCCACCATCTGCGAAAGCGTACACGATTCCCCCGCCGCATCTAGATGCGACATCACATGCGAATTCAGTTTTACAATGCATAGGTTATCGGCGCTACGATTTTTGTCCTTAGCGAAGAACAAATCCATGTATTCTCGTGCCGCAGAAAACGATGCGCAAACCAACAAAGCTAAAATAAACGACAAAGATTTCATTACTTTACCTCCACGAATAAAGTTTGGTTAATGGTTACGCCGCCTTCGGAAAGTCGAACTTTTATTGACTGCACACCAGCCGAGCTAAATTCAATCAGCATTTCGGATTTCGGTTCTAGCGTTTGCCATTTATTCTTCGTATAGACTTCTACCGTCGGCAACGAATTTCTATTCGTGCATATAAAATAGGGGTCATAGAAAATCTTGAGCATCGACCCGCGCACACTTGCCGAAGGCAGACCCGTCTGCAAAATCCGGGCATTCATCATTTGTGAGCTATTGCATGCACTGTCAGAACACACGCGGTAAACGTAATCCACATTGCCAATCAGCAAGGGCATCTCGCGATTATCCCTTTCTGCGGCACGTTCATTCGCTTCGTAGAACAGTCCCTTCGGATTAGCAATCACGCTATCGCGCAGACGATTCCGATCAACGAAATACATGTTGCGGAACCAGCCGTTGCGAGACTTTTGCGGAGTCAAATCAGTCCGAGTCAGGAATTCTTCAATCAGTCGATGTTCCTGTTCGCTCAGCACAAAATCTGCCCGAGTAGAATCCGCCAATTTTCGGCGTTTTTCATCGGAATACGCCGCCGAAGTCTTAGGTGCAGGCGTACTCAAGAATTTGCCTTCGCGGTATGGAGTTTTCGGGTCCAAATCGCTATACGGATATACATCTTTTTCAGCATCGCCGGCCAATGTTTCCGACACGGCGCAACTAAGCGACACATCATCAATAAAGAGTGTCGTGTATTGGCGCGCAGGCACATCAAAGAGTCCCACGCCAATATGCGCAATTTTTTTGGCAGAATTGCCGACAAGTTCTGCCACTGGGACCTTCAGCGAATGCGTCTTGTCCGCATCAAGATCAAAGAATTTGATACCGCTATTGCCGAAATCGCCTACCAGCCAAATACCGAACTTGCTTTTCTGCGTAGCACGCACCTTCAAGAGCACGTTCCCGGATTGGACGGTTATGGGTAACTTATTCAGCGTCAAAAGCCCCGTCCAATCCCCCGCCTTGCCTTTCATACCAGACAAGCGGATATAAGGCGGGGTAAGCGCCTCCCTTTCGCCCGGGTTCATTTCGCCCCAATTAGCGCGCCATTCCGGCGCTTCCGGGAACGTCATGTTCGTCGTTTCCATTTTACCTGCTTCGCCATTTTTATACAGCGAAACATCATTACAGACTTGTGCAAAACTTGAAAGAGACAATACAGTCCCAATCAAGGCTGCACACCTTGACATCCTATTTTTCATAGGACCTCCATTTTTAAAAGATGTTTGTTGAACTCCCTAGCATTCGCTAGACAGGATATAAAAAGCCATATAAAAACAAAGCATTAAACAGGATAAAAAAATACACCTGTGGCTAACAGATGTATCTAAAAAACTATTTAATTGCTCCGAACCGAATTATAGATAAACAAATTTTTATTGTAAAGACGTCGTTCGGAATTTTTCAAAAAAAGTGTATACAGCGTTTACACAGAATCTCTTTTCAATTCCACTTTCAATTCTGTTCTATATATATCGCCCTCTACGCCTGCCTTATATTGATAGTGTCCGCTATACATGAGTTCCAAGCGTTTCTTGAATGTCGTAAGCCCAAGGCCGCTCGCATTCGGTTTTGCCTTGCGCGGGAAGTTGCTGTTCTCGCTGACAAAGCTAAGTTCATCTCCCTTCTGCACAATCTTAATATGGGCAAAACTTTTCCCGTCCGGATTCACGCAATGTTTCATCGCGTTTTCCATCAAGGGCATCATCAACAAGGGTTCCACTTGGCAATCCGGATTTTCCAGTTCATATTCAAACTTGAAATCAAAGGAATCGTCATGTCTCAACTTTTCAAGTTCCGCATACTTTTCCAGTATACCAACGTCTTCTTTAAGCGAAATATACTTGTCGCCAGTCTGATAAAGCATTACGCGAATCAGCTGTGAAAGTTTCGTCATACTTGTTTCCGCAAGATCCGGGTCTATGCGAATCAAGCTTGTAATGTTGTTCAAAGTGTTAAACAAAAAATGCGGCGAAAGCTGGTTTTTCAAGAACTTGAGTTCGTATTCCAAAGTCGAACGTTTCTTTTCGCGCAAGACAAACGCCCTGATAATCAATCTCGAAAACATCGAAATCAAAATACACACAAAGCAAATGAGCACAAGCGCAATCATGAACACAAAGACTGTCCAGACAGAAAAATGCCCGCGCCCGGCACCCGCACCAAAACAATAGTTGCTAAAGAATTCAACGACACCTTCATCCGCCTTACGCTGGATCAAGAAATAGAACACTTCACGACCTATCAACGAGATAAAAAGCAACAAGGCATTGCCGGCAAAGAACAAGGCATAGCGTTTTCTAAAGAAACACTTTGGAACAAGGTAACGCTGATTCACCAAAAAGGTCAAGAAAGTTGCCAAGAGCGGCAAATAGTAGGTTGCAAGATTGATAAACGACACCGGCGTCAACGGATAAGTCGGATCTAGCAACAAAATCAGCGGGAACAGCAAAATGAACATCCAAATCAGGATAATCAGCGCAAACATCGGAATCGGATACTGGGCATCGGTCTCATCGCCCATAATTTCGATCAATTCTCGCTCGCTTTTTTCGAATTGAGCCTCTTGAAGCTCCGCAAAACGTTCATAATTGCGGCGTAAAAAAGCCCTTAAGGCGGATTTTGCGTATTTTGTCGTCATTTTTTCCTCTTGCAAACACAAAAATAGCCCTTATTTAGGCAAAAAAAAGGGCGTTATGACAAAAACGTGACAAAAGTGCCGTTTTTTTTGACGAAATTCACAAATAACTTTTGCGAACAAAGACATAATCCGTGACACTTCAAAATGCAAAAGGAGGTAGATTTACGAATGTAAACGAAACAACAAGCAACGAGGTTGATATGACAAAGAATACACACGTTCGTGACGACAGGGATGTTTATTTCCAGTATCTGAACGATATTTCTAAATATCCTCTGCTTACTAAGGAACAAGAAAAGGTTGTTCTCGCAAAAGTCCGCGAAGGCAGCCGCGAAGCCATGGACCTGCTCGTCAAAAGCAACCTCCGCTTCGTCGTAAACATCGCAAACCTTTACAAAGGTCAGGGCATCGATGTGAACGAGCTCATTAATGAAGGCAACATGGGCCTCATTGAAGCCGCTCGCCGCTTTGACCACTCCCAGAAAATCAAGTTCATCAGCTATGCCGTTTGGTGGGTTCGCCAGAACATCACTCGCGCCATCGCAGAACGCGGCCGTTTGGTCCGCATCAGCGCCGAAAAGGAACTCGTGCTCCGTCGCTTCGCCAAGAAGGGCGGCCAGATGCACCAGGTCGTTGGCGGCGGTCTCATGCTTGACCCGAAGAGCCTCGAAGGCGTTAGCAAGTACAAAGCCGACGACATCGAAAAGATCTTGATGATGGGTAACAAGTCTACGTCTCTCGACACCCCCGTTGGCGAAGACGGCGATATGACTCTCGGCGACACCATTGCGGCTCAAGAATTCCGCACCGATGAACTCGCTGAAAAGAACAACCGTTCCAAGCTCTTTAACAAGGCGATGAACAACAGCCTTTCCGCCCAGGAAAAGGAAATCATCAAGCTCTATTTCGGTTTCAAGATGGATTCCGACCTGAACTTGAAGGAAATCGCCCCGATGGTCGGCCTTTCCAAGGAACGCACCCGCCAGCTCAAGGATTCCGCACTCGAAAAGCTCCGGAATGAACAGCTTGCCCGCGTTTTGAACGACGCCGCCTAATTTTGACCTTTTTTCTCTCTCTCCTTATATTAAAAACCGGCCTTTTGGCCGGTTTTTTCCGTTTTTATTAGTCAAGCAAACAAATGAAATTGTATTTTTAAAGCATGAATTTCAATATGCTGAACTTTCGAACCCTTTTTGTAGCCGGTCTTTCGGCTCTGTGCCTCACCACAAGCCCGCTTGCAGCAAGCGACAAAAAAGATCCTCCTGGAGATTTCTATAACGAAGTTTCGCGCCTGAACAAGGTGCTTTCCGAAGTGAACCGCAAGTATGTCGAAGATGTGAACCCGACCGAGCTCACCGATGCGGCATTGAACGGCATTCGCAACATTCTGGACCCGCACACCACCGTGTTCTCGCCCAAGGACTACGAAAGCCTCAAGGTTTCGATGGAAGGTAAATTCGGCGGCGTGGGCATTACTATTAGCCTCCGCGACAATATTTTGACCGTCATTTCGCCGCTTTCCGGCACTCCGGCTTTCCGCCTGGGCATTCGCGCCGGCGACCGCATCCGTAAAATCGACGGCAAGGACACCAAGGGTCTTTCCCTCGACGAAGCCGTGAACAAGCTTCGCGGTAAAATCGGCACCGACGTGACCGTTTCCATTGAACGCGAAGGCGTGCCCGACCTGATGGACTTTACCATTACCCGTGCCGAAATCATTGTGCACGCTGTGCCCTACTATGGCATGGTCACCAAGGATATCGGCTATATCAAGCTCGCCACCTTTAGCGACAAGACCACCAGCGACGTGGAAAACGCCCTCAAGGTCCTGCAGAAGAGGGGCATGAAGAAGATCATTCTCGACATGCGCTACAATCCGGGTGGACTTTTGAACCAGGCTATCGAAATCAGCGAATTGTTCCTGAAGCAGGGCAATTTGATTGTGAGCACCCGTGGCCGCACTCAAAAGACCGAAAGCCACGCCCGCAAAAACGGCATTGTGAAGCCTGAAGTGCCGATGGTCGTTCTTTTGAACCAGGGTTCTGCCAGCGCCGCCGAAATTGTATCGGGCGCCCTTCAGGACTGGGACCGCGCTCTGATTATCGGTAAAACATCCTTCGGTAAGGGTTCTGTGCAGACGATTTTCCCGCTGGACAACCAGGGCAACGCCCTCAAGCTTACGACCGCCTTCTACTACCTGCCCTTCGGACGCTGCATCAACAAACCCGAAAACGGCATCAAGGGCCTCAAGCTCTTGGAAGAAGAATACGCCGAAGAAAGCGAAGGCAAAGCCGATTCCACCAAGAAGGACACCGCCAAGGTCGATACATTCTACACCCATAACGGCCGTATGATGTTCGGTAGCGGTGGTATATCCCCCGACGTAGAAGTGGAACTGTCCCCAATGCCCTGGGTCGTGCAGGTTCAGGAACGCATGGCCATGTACTTCAAGTTCGCCGTCAAGATTCGCCCGGATCTCGAAAAGAACAACGTGAAGATTGACCCCAACTGGGAAGTTCCCGACAGCCTGTTCACACAGTTCCGCGACTTCTGCATGAAGGACACGAACTTCACCAAGATTAAGAGCAATGCACTGGTAGGCGTGGACCAGCTCGAAAAGAGCATTATCCGCGAACAGAACTACATGGGCGATAGCGCCAAGGTAGTGAGCGACACCGCTCTCGCCAAGCGCATTGCAGACATGCGCAAGGCTCTTGAAAACAACCGCAACGCCCAGTTCGACGAAAACAAGCAGTACATCAAGGACGGCATCAAGCGTGAACTCTTGACCGCGTTCATCAACGATTCCGTAAGTACCGCCTTCTCCTTGAAGCAAGACAAGCAGTTGAACGAAGCTATCAAGTACCTGAGCGACATGAACCTTTACAAGAAGGCTATCAGCGCTCCGGCCAAGAAGGGTTCCAAGAAGAAGTAGGCTGACTCTTGATTACCATCATGAACAGAATCGCAGAAAGCCTGGGTAAGTTTATCCGGAAGTTTCTGCATACGGTGGTAAGCTACTTACACTTCGTTTGGCAGCTTTTCAAGAGCGTTCCCGGCGCATTTAGCAACTTCCACACAACCGTGGAACAAATGCAGCACGTAGGCCTCACCAGTATTCCCGTGGTGGTGGCAGCATCGCTTGCCACAGGCGCCATTATGGCATGGCAGCTCGCTTACCAATTTGCAGACATCATTCCATTGATGTTTGTGGGTATGGCTGTCGGTAAGTCGGTGATGGTGGAACTCTGCCCGATTTTGACCGCCATGGTGCTTGCAGGCCGAATTGGAGCTTCCATGTGTTCCGAACTTGGAACGATGGCCGTGACCGAACAGCTTGACGCTTACAAAGTGCTTGGCTTAAGCCCCTACAAGTTCTTGCTTGCACCGCGCCTGATTGCAACGATTATCATGCTTCCGACCCTTACGATTATCAGTATCTTTATCGGTATCGTAGGCGGTTACGAAGTGGCCCACCTTTACAAAGACGTTTCCTTTGCCGTATTCTTTTACGGAGTGCGCATGTTCTATCAGAACTGGGACTTGGTCGTGGGCCTTATCAAGGCAACCCTTTACGGCTACTTTATCGCAAGCTACGCCTGCTTCTTTGGCTTTACGACCCATAGCGGTGCCGAAGGCGTAGGTAAGAGCACCAAGGCTACCGTTGTCGCAGGCATGACGAGTATTTTGATTGGCGGCTTTGTCCTTTCGAAACTGCTGTTGCTCTAATGGAAAATCCTTACCGCATCAAGCGCAAGAAACCGGTCTGCGGGAAAGATCCCGAAGACATTAGCGTGCTGTTGCAAATGGTTCTGGACAAGGCCCACATCACCGATGAAATGGCCCTTGAAAAGCTAACAAACGGCCTCGAAATGATCGTGGGTCCACTCATAAAACCACACGTTCAAATCGTCAAATTCGAGCGCAATATTTTGACGCTAAAGTGCGGTAGTTCCGCGTGGAAACAGGAACTTTTTTTGCAAAAAAAAGCTATTATTGACAAGTGTAATTTATTGCTCGGAAAGCCTTCTGTAAAGAACATTCTTTTCGTTTAAAAGCATGTTAAAAAGGCCCACGAGCATCAAGAATTTAGAAGAAGAAAACAAGGTAAAAAATGGCAGAAGAATCTGAAGAAATGAAAAAGGCCGAAGAAGACTACAGCGGCTCTAGCATTACCGTTTTGGAAGGCCTCGAAGCCGTGCGCGTACGCCCGGCCATGTACATCGGCTCGACAGACATCCGCGGTCTCCACCACCTGGTATGGGAAGTGGTCGACAACTCCGTGGACGAAGCCTTGGCCGGATTCTGCAGCCATATTGAAATTTCCATTTTGCCGGGTAACGGCATTCGCGTGACCGACAACGGTCGTGGCATTCCGACCGACATTCACCCCAAGGAAAAGGTCGGCACCATCCAGGTCGTGATGACCAAGTTGCATGCCGGTGGTAAGTTCAACAATAGCTCTTACAAGGTCTCTGCCGGTTTGCACGGCGTGGGCGTGAGCTGCGTGAACGCACTTTCCAACAAGTTGGTTGTGACCGTGCGCCGCAATGGCCGCGTGGTTCAGCAGGAATTTGCCCGTGGCGTTCCGTGCGGTCCGCAGGTAGATTTGGGTGAAAGCGATGGTACGACCGGTACTTCTGTTGAATTCTACCCGGACGATACGATTTTCAGCGAAACCGTTTACGTGTATGACACGCTCGCTACGCGTTTCCGCGAACTCGCCTTCCTTATGAGCGGGCTCCGCTTGACGCTTACCGACGAACGTACCGAAGAAAAGCACAGCGAAACCTTCTGCTACCCCGGTGGCGTTTCTGAATTCGTGCGCTTTGTTGACGAACACCGTACGCCGCTGTTCCAAGAACCGATTCACTTGGTGCTCCCCGATGGTCAGTATCCGCTGGAAGTGGCCATGTGGTACAACGACGGCTATCAGGAAAACTTCTTTAGCTTTGTGAACAACGTGAACACCTATGATGGTGGTACGCACGTGACGGGCTTTAAGACAGCCCTCACCCGCGTTATCGGCAAGTTCGCACAAGAAATGCCCAAGGGCAAGAAAGACATTACCATTACCGCCGACGATATCCGTGAAGGCCTTACCGCCGTCATCGCTATCAAGGTCTCGCAGCCGCAGTTCGAAGGTCAGACCAAGCGCAAACTCGGCAATTCCGAAATCGCAGGCTACGTTGCATCTGCTTTCGGCGCTAAGCTGGAAGAATACTTCCAGGAAAACCCGGCTGCGGTCAAGATTATCTTGGACAAGGTTTACAACGCCGCCGTGGCCCGCGAAGCAGCCCACAAGGCACGCACCCTCGCCCGCCGCAAGAACGTTCTTGAAAGCGGTGGACTTCCGGGTAAACTCGCGGACTGTTCTAGCCGCGACCCCAAGGAATGCGAACTGTTCATCGTGGAAGGTGACTCTGCAGGTGGTTCTGCAAAGATGGGCCGTAACCGCGAGTTCCAGGCCATTCTCCCGCTCCGTGGTAAGATTTTGAACGTGGAAAAGGCTAGCCTTCACCGCGTGCTCGATACCGAAGAAATCCAGAACCTGGTGAACGCCATCGGTTGCGGCCTCGGTACCGAATGCAAACTCGAAAAGCTCCGCTACAACAAGATTGTGATTATGACCGATGCTGATGTGGACGGATCTCACATTCAGACTTTGCTCCTCACCTTCTTCTTCCGCTACATGCGCCCGCTCATTGACGAAGGCCACGTGTTCCTCGCCATGCCGCCCCTGTTCAAGCTCAAGGTTGGCACCAAGGACACTTACCTGTTCGACGAAACCGCCAAGGACGAAGCCATGGCGAAGCTCGAAGACAAGAAGAACGTGACCATCAGCCGATTCAAAGGTCTTGGCGAAATGTCTCCGGAACAGCTTTCTGAAACGACCATGGACCCCACCAAGCGATTCCTCAAGCAGTGCTATGTGGAAGACGCCGTGGCCGCCGACCAGATTTTCAGCATGCTGATGGGCGAAGACGTGGAACCGCGCCGCAAGTTCATTGAATCTAACGCTTACAAGGTCTTGGACGACCTGGATATTTAAAGGTCCCAATGGCTCCGACTAAGGCAGATTTTCAGACCGTGCTGACTCAAGCACGTTCACTTGTTCAAGAACAATTGAAACTTACCGAAAACGTTATTTTCGGTGTCGCTAAAAACGCTCCTGCAGGAATCGGCGAGCGATTGGATTCTTTGTTCCAGCGCAAAGGTAAGCGCATTCGTTCTACGCTTCTTTGCCTGATTGCTCAGAGCGGCACGCAAAAGCCCGACAGCCTTCGCGTGGCACACGCTTGCGCAGGCATTGAGCTTTTGCACCTTGCAAGCCTTGTGCATGACGACATTATCGATGGCACAGACATTCGCCGCGGGCAAAAGACTGCGCACAAGGAATGGGGCACGCAAGTGGCCGTTCTGATTGGCGACTATGTTCTTTCGCAGGCCATGCAGTGCGTGATTGATGAAGAATCGCACGACATTCCGACAGTGCTTTCCAAGGCCGCAGACAAATTAATTGCCGGCGAAATTCTGGAACTGGACCAGTCCGGAAACATGCGTCTTTCGTTCGAAGAATACGATCGCATTATCGACGGAAAGACCGCCGCCTTGATTGCAGCAGCAGCACGCATCGGAGCAATTCTCGCCGGATTCGACAAGGCTCTTATCGACAACTGCGCCCAAATGGGAAGCCACTTCGGCATTGCATTCCAGATTATCGACGACCTTTTGGACTACGGTTTTGGTAGCAAGAATTTGGACAAAGCCAAGTTCACCGATCTCGGCAACGGACTCATTACGCTCCCGCTGTTGTACTACTTTGAAGGCTGCAATGCGCAGGAACGTTCCGACATGGAAGCCCTTATTGCAAAGGCAGACCAGGCCGGAGTTCCCGAAGAAATCATCGAGAAGTTGAATACAAAGGATGCTTTCAAGAAAGCAAAAGCTTGCGCCCAAGACCATTTGGAAAAGGCGCTTGAAATTGCACAAGGTTTGCCGAACTCGACGTTCACAGACGAAATCATCCAGATGTTTTCGTCGATGGACAACCGCGGCAACTAGCTCTTGACAATGGCGGAGGCTAATTCTATATTTCCGCCAAACCTGGGGATATAGCTCAGTTGGTAGAGCGACAGGTTCGCAATCTGTAGGTCATGGGTTCGACTCCCACTATCTCCATAAAAAAGCAGGACTGAGTCCTGCTTTTTTCGTTTTTAAATTTCCCACTTGAAGCCGACTTTCAGTTCTGTCAATATTGTATTTCTTGGATAAATTCCAACATAATATTTCGGCAGGCTATAATGCTTGTAAAACTGCTCGGCACCCAAATAAAGCGTCAACGCATTCGGTTTCCAATAGAGCATGGTTCCCCAGACGCCGCTAAACTTTCCCATCTTTTCGTAATCGCTATCCGGGCCGTCCAATACAAAGCCATAGAACAGATTGAGTCTCGCTTCGACCGTTATATTGCGTTTGAATTTATAGGAGACTTGCGAACGAAGCGTCGGACCAAACCACTTAGCATAGTACTTGGGAATCGAAACATCAGCAGTCGATTCCGAATTTTGCGGAGCATTCCGTTGCGCCCAATACATGGAATCGATTTTCCCGATATTCCAGTTATAGCATTCCGGTCCGTAGGTTTCCAAACACACCTGCATCGGGTTTTGCCAGTTCCCGTACATAGGATTACTTCCACCCCAATACGAGTTCCATTGTTCCACATTGCCCTCATTTTCTGAGTCTTCAACCGTATTCTTGTACGTCTCAACAAATTTTACGAAGTCGACTGCGGAATCGGCTTCGAAGCGTGCGCCCACATAAGCCGAACCGTTCAAGCCATAAGGAACAGTTCTGTGCCAAGAGCCATACAACGCAAACGAAAGCGGACCGTCAGGATCATAGTAACCCCAGACTGCGGCACCGACACGCTGCTTTTCAAACCGATAAAAATCGCGTTCCACCCATGCATAAAAATTGGGGGAAACGTAGGCGCCTTCGACAACCTTGATGTCGGCGCCCACATCAACCATCAGTGATTTTCCAACCAAGGAATATTCAAGCCCGACCGAGATATTCCAGTCGTTCGTATCGAGCACGGGCATATCGTCGTTCGCCACAAACCAGTCGCCCGAAAAGCCAAGTCCAAAAGAATGAATCCAGTCACCCGAAGAATAGTCTACGAACGGCGTTAGCGAAAAGAAGACATCTCCACCGGTTTCACTGACTTTCTCTACGCCCCCGTATTCGTTATAATGCAAGCCGTAAAAACCGATATCGCCTAAAAAACGAAGCGACCACGGATTCTTTTTTTCCTCAACCGTATCAAGGGCTTTATAGTAGTCATCAATAATTTCGCGAATTTCTTCTGTATAGGGGCCAGGAATCTCAACCGCCTCTTCGAAGGCCGCAAGGGCGGCCGTCACATCACCGGCTTCTTCAGCTTTCATTGCACGAAAGTATACAGATTCTTGCGTCTCAGCAAAAAGCAAAGACGTAAGCAACAAGAGCACTACTGCAACGAAGCGCATCTAAGGATGGGGATGATACATCGGCCCCATTGGATACATGGGATTCATTGGAGCCGGCCCCGGACCATGGGGCATTTCTCGCATCGGGTTCATTTGATGAGACTCAGGTTGCTCATAAAAAGGACGACGTTCGCGAGACTGATTTTTTGGGATTTCCCCCTCAAAGCGAGGCTTTTCGTCCCGTTTTTTCGAGACTTCCTGGCGGATATTTTTCTTTTCGGCAGCGGAACTATTGCGCAAGTCCGTAAGAATTCTCTCTCGGGCAGCACGACGTTCTGCGCGCAATTTTTGCCAATCTGCGCTTTCCTTCGCACCAAGATTGGGCATTTCTCGCGAAATTTCCATATTCTCGGCGGGGGTCGGGACAGAAGACTCCGGACGCGCAGAAGATGGAGCAGCGTAGCTAAGCGCTGCAGCCATCATAATTGTCGTTATGAGAGTAGTCTTTTTCATACTCATTCTCTTGCAAATTCCGTGCCAACCGTCCTTTTGGGCCTATGCCAGCAATTTCTTGCTAGTCAGTACCCTAAATATATATAATTATTTCTTAAAGTCCTCTTTTTTCATTCCAAGGCGTTCCATGATTTCGCGGAGAACCTTGCGATCGATGCCCAAAATCGTCGCTGCAAGCG
This sequence comes from Fibrobacter sp. UWB10, assembly GCF_900182935.1. Lineage (NCBI taxonomy): Bacteria > Pseudomonadati > Fibrobacterota > Fibrobacteria > Fibrobacterales > Fibrobacteraceae > Fibrobacter > Fibrobacter sp. UWB10. Next base: position 239,113 of record NZ_FXUE01000001.1, read on the forward strand.
TCAAATTCGCATTGCTGTCAGAAAGCGCCCGACTAATCACTTCACGTTCCACGATTTCGCGAGCTTCTTTAAGCGTACGCGGCGATTCCTTGGCCTGCGCCTGGACATCGCCCAAACCCAAATCAGCCGGCTGGATTACGCCATGCACCGCCTGAACCAAGGCCTTCTGGACCTTATTTTCGAGTTCACGCACGTTACCCGGCCAATGATAGCTGAGCATGGCCTTTTCGGCATTGCGGCTCAAATGGAACTTGCCTCGGCCATATTCTGCGCCATAGCGGGTCAGAAATTCTTCGGCCAGGAGCACAACATCTTGCCCGCGCTCCCTTAAAGGCGGCATTTCAACCGGCATTACCTGAATGCGGAAGTACAAATCTTCTCTAAAGCGCTTGGTTTTGACAGCATCTTCCAGGTCTACGTGAGTCGCACTAATGATGCGCACGTTCACCGGAATTTCGCGATTGTCGCCCACGCGTGTAATATGCTTTTCCTGCAATACACGCAAAAGCTTTACCTGCATGTTCATGGGCAGTTCCCCGATTTCGTCGAGGAAAATCGTTCCGCCATCAGCTTCTTCAAAGAATCCCTTACGGGTTTCAATAGCGCCCGTAAACGAGCCCTTGGCATGCCCAAACAAGAGCGATTCCATCAAGTGTTCCGGAATGGCACCGCAGTTTACCGCCACAAAAGGCTTGTCTGCGCGGGGACTATGTCTATGAATGTAGCGGGCAACGACTTCTTTACCGGTTCCCGTTTCGCCACGAATAATGACCGGCATCGGGAGTACCGCTAATTTGTCTGCAAGCGCAATCAAATCAGCCATTGCCTTGCTCGAATATACGATCCCGTCTTTGCGGATGACGTTTCTTAAAATATTCAGCGATTCCTTATCACGCAGGCGATCGAATGCGGCAAAGGCGAACTTTTCGCACACCATCACGAACGAATCGAACAGGGCGCTATCATCTTCAGTAAAAGGTTCTTCGCGGGCGGCGCGCTGCAAGTACAAATAACCGGCTTCGCTTTCGGGCGTGCGGAAAGGCGACACCATAATGCTTGTCAGCTGGTTTTGTACAATCGACTTCGAAAGGTCAGCGGAATCGTCATCGAGCTGATTCCACACCACCGCTTTCTTTTCAAGCTTGGCCTGCTTTACTGCAGAAATCGAAATGGAAACTTTTTCAGGATTGCTTAGGTGAATTGCGTTTTCGCCACCCGTATCCAAGACCGCGGCATCGGCATGCAACACGTTCTTTGCAACTTCAAGGATTTTCACAAAAAGTGATTCCGGCTGGACTTCGTCCAACAGGATTTTCACGACATCCAGCATTTTTTCTGTAGCTAGCATCGATTCTGACTTCATGCGAAACCTCTTGAAAAATTATTCCGATACTGGCGTAGGCAAATCCTCCAGCATCTTCAGCGGAACCGAATCAGGGGCAGAATCCAATTGATTTTCTATACCCGACTCCACCGATTCCAAACTTCTCGATTTCTGGAGCAATAAATTTCCTGTTTCGTCGATGTCGGGACTTTTGGTTCCAACACAGACCAGAAACACCATTGCAATTAATATAAGTCCGAAAATGGCCAAAACGGCAATTTTTAAGGTATTTTTTTTGTTTTCACCGCCATTTTTGCGATACGGAAATTCATTTTTCGGGGCTATCGGGAATTTTTGTTCCATTTTTATGGCAAGCACTTCATCTGCATATTTCTGCAAGGCCGTCTGGACAGTCACCTCTCCCACCCCGATGGAATCGAGAGCGATTTCTAAAAGTTCATCTAGTTCGTCAAAATCTTCGGCGCGGTCTTCGGCTTTTGCCCGCAAGAGAGCCTTCCATAACGAATCCAGCGCAGAAAGTTCCTGAGCGCTACAGCAATCCAATTCATAAAGCCGAGACGAGACATCGACAGAATCGATAGTCAGAGCTTGAGCCGCTAGTTTGTTGTAATCGCCGGAATCAAGCAAGTCTACCCCAGCTATCCAGCGGAACAGGAGCATCCCCAAGCTGTAAAGGTCACTTTGTTCGCTCGCAGGCTTTCCTTGAAAGCGCTCCGGCGCCGCATAAGCCAAGGCTCCGGGTCCGACAATGCCGCAATCAATCACAAGCGTCTGCAAGCTTTCGCCCGACTTGCAAAGCAAGATATTCGAAGGATTGATATCGCCGTGATGGATGTCTTCTTTATTCAAGGCGTCCAGCGTATGCACCACCTGGCGCAAGAGATTCAACGCTACAGGCACCGGCATTGCAGGAATGTCGGCAGAACTTGCGCCATCGACAAAATCGTAAACCAAGTACGGCGTATTATCGCGAACGCCCGACTCGCGAATTCGATAAAGTCCCGGAATGTTCAAGTGCTTTAGGCGGCCCACGACAGCGTCTTCAAAACTGCAACCCGAATGATACCACTTTAAGGCGTATAAATCTTCGCCACATACAAGTTCATAAACGTCGGCTTCGCCGCCCTGATGCAACAAGGCCGATTCGCATGCCTTGTCCAGAATGCTTGCCGTAGACACTTCGCTTTTTACGCTCATAGTCTACCCGAAAGCACCATCGACTTCAAAGAATCTTCGGCAACCTGCGTCCAGTAAATCAGGGACCTGTTTGTCGGTGCCTTCTGAAGTCCAGCCGACCAAGTATCCCATGCCGCTTCCACATCGCCCTCATCCCAGTAAATATTTCCGAGGTTAATGTATGCAGACACAAATCCAGGCTCTCGCGTTACAATGTGGATGAATATATTCTTTGCGATATTCAAGTCACCGGGAGCGCTGCTTTGGGCAAGAATCAAGCCCTTCAAGTTATAACTAAAATAGTTCAGGCTATCCAATCCGATAGATTTATCCAATAAGGGCAGTACGTTCGCAGAAGCATCGTGGTTCAACGTTGCTCGGGCCAGGTAGAACAGGCACGTAGAATAATTAGCATCGATTTTTCCGCTGCTATCTAGACCGTATAGAATCTTGAATTCACGGGCCGCACGGCTCCAACGGACAAACGAAGAGTCCTTAAACCGGTCAGTCTGCTCCGCCACGGCGTAATAAGAAAGGGCCAACCCGTAACGGGCGTCGCGGTTTGCAGGTTCGACATCCAAGGCTTTCGAGAAATTTGCAATGGCGCGTTCGTAGTCGCCAATACGCAAGGCGTCGTTACCACGCTTGATGTCGTCTTTGACACAAGACATCAAGAAAAAGGTGAGCGAAAGCACCCCTATGTAACACACACGCCATAGCATAGCCTAAATATATAATAAAATAAATAAAAAGAGACCTTGGCAAAAACCAAGGTCCTTGAATTTCAATCAAGTAAGAAATTACTTGTCGAGTTCGCGCTGAGCAACAACGTTACCTTCGGCGTCGAGGGCGCGGATAACGTTTTCATCGCGCTGGAGGGTCATGGTGGCCTTTTCGCCAGCAGCGGTGGTCATTTCAACGGTCATAGAACCGTCAGCATTCTTGACAGCGGCAATTTCGTTGCCCTGAGCGTCCTTTTCATAGTAGGAGTCGCCAGAAGCGAGCGGGTTGGAGCCAGTCCAGAATTCGACAGTGTTGAGGACGAGGAAGTCCACGAACAGAGCGATACCGTAGACCGGGATCACGTTCATGCCGAAGTGCACGATGGAGTTGAGCCACTTGTTACCAAGGGTGCCGTTCCAAGCGAGCAACTTGTTGAAGCATGCGTACTTGCCATAGCAGCCGGAAAGAACAATCATGCCGGCGCAGAGAAGGGTAATGATACCTTTTTTCATTTTTTTAACTCCTTAAGGGTTGATTATCGTTTTCTTACGACAAGAAAAATATAACTAAAAAATGATGGTTTGGTGAGATGCCCCCTTTTTTTTCAATTTTTTAACTTTCAAAAATCGTTAAAATAGTAAATAAAACTTTACAAATAAAACTATAGGTCCCTATTCCAATTTAGAGTAGCAAAACAGGCCCTTAGAGGGGTGATTTTTATCACTTTTATGATTTTTTTGTTATTTTAATGTTCAAATACCAAGAAGAAGAAAAATCAGAGGAGTTGTTCAAATGGGTATCGGAAAGAATCGTATTATACATTCTATTTTGGCTTTGGCTATTGTATCCACAGCGGCAATGGCTGCCCCCAAAAAACAGCCGCTCACAGTTTGGATTATGCCAAACGGAGCATCTCCGCAAGAAATTCTCGAAAAACGACTTGAACTCTATACCAAGAAGACCAATATTCCGACTAAGGTCGAAGTGCTTGACTGGGGTGAAGCCTGGACCCGTATTTCGCAGGCCCTTGCCGGCCAGACACCCGCACCGGACGTGTTGCAGCTTGGTACCACTTGGATTCCGTATTTCGCTTCTCGCAAAGAAATTAAGCCCTTGAACGAATACCTGTCGTCTATTCAGCCCGAAAGATTTGTACCTGTCAGCTGGAACACGACACATATCGACGAAGATTCGATTATCTACTCGATTCCGTGGTTTATCGACATTCGTCCGGTCCTTGCCAACAAGAGAATCCTTGCTGAACACGGTATCACAAGAGATTCCATCAGGACTTACGAAGGTTTCAAGAACGCTATCCGCAAGGTCAACAGCAAAGATGAAGTCCTTGACGATGGCGCTCACGTAAGAGGTTTCGCCTTCCCCGGCAAGAGCGACTGGAACATTCCGCACAACTTCGCCCCTTGGATCTGGAGTAACGGCGGTTCCTTCATCAAAAAAGATGAAAACGGCAAATGGCATGCAAACATTCTTTCCAAAGAAACCCTTCTTGGTATTTCCAGCTACCTCCACTTTATTATGGATACACTGGTCACTCCCGAAGCCTTGCAGACCAACACCGCCCAAATTGCCCAGCAGTTTAATAACGGCGAACTCGCCTTTATCGTAAGCACTTCTGAAATCGTGATGCAGACCCGTTTCCACGGAAGCATGGGCGGTCTTTCGAATGCCCGTATCGGTAGGGACAGCGTCATGGTTTTCCCCATTCCTAAGGGAAAGGTCGGAAGCGTAAGCTTTATCGGCGGCTCTAACCTTGCCATTCCGACAAACAACAACCGTAAAGAAGCAATCGACCTCTTGCTGTTCTTGTCCAACGATGAAAACCTGGATGCCTACACCAAGCAAATCGGTCTCTTGCCGCCTTCTAGAAAGGTTCTGCAGGAATGGGCTAAAGACGAAGACTACAACATTCTCGTTCGCGCTCTTGAAACCGGTCGCGCCTACGTGGCTATTCCGGAATGGGGCGAACTGGAACAGTTACTTGTCGCCATGTTCAGCGCCATTTGGGAACAGATGGAAATCCCGTCGCTCTACTCCGAAGACAAGCTGTACGAGACATTCCATCAGTACTCCATTGAAATCGACAAGAAGTTGAATTATCCCACAACCAACTTGATGACCGCAGCGGAATTCAAAGCCGCTTGGAACAAGATTAACGAAGAACAAAAGCCTCAGACCGAAGTCGCCAAGGATTCCACAGATGGCGCCATTAACAGCAACATGAAGAAGGCTCCGTTTGTATTCGTGTTCATGCTGGTCTTCGGATTCCTGTTCGCCTTCATCCGCAAGCGCAAGAAATAACAAGTTTTCTAAAGTAACGTCTTATGCCGATTCACACTATATCAGGTTTCTCGCGAAGCATCGTCTTCAAGGTGCTTATCGTTTTGATTGTATCCATGTCCCTTGTGGTCACGGGTAGTAATTTCATCTTTACGTCTAAGCAGACAAACCTGATGCTAGAGTGGAGCTTCAACAACAACGAGTCCATGCTCACTCAGATTGGCAACATGGCCTCTAGCGAAATGAAGCAGTTCGGCGACCGACTGACACTTTTGGCAAAGACTTCGGAAATTCAAAGTCTGGATCCGACGACCGCTACAAGCTACCTTAAAAGCTATAGCGTCTCGTCGCTATTCATTTCGGGCGAAACCGTTACCTTATACGACCGAGCCTTTGAATTCATCTGCGACAATTCCATGGTCGGCATTCCGACAGAAAGTCCATACCCCATTGACTTTTCGCGCATTACTCAGCACCGTCCGTACATGACCCCTTGGTTCAGGGAAGCAAAAGACGCTCCTCCCAAGCGCCTGTTCGGCATTAGCATTATGAACCGCTCCAGTTCTTCCGGTTTCTTGCTCGCTAGTTTTTCGCTTCGCCGTCTTTGGACGAACTTCCCGAACTATAAAATCGGTAAGAACGGATTCCTAGTCGCCATCAATGGTCAGGGCGAAATTCTTTACCACCCCGACTTGAAGCGCTGGCTGACAGACACGCACAAGATTACGGAACTCGGTTTTGCTGACATCGACCCCCGAAACTACGTGATCAAGAAAGCTCATTTCCAGGAACTGAGCGACAAGAAGCAATACCTGGTCAACTATTTCTTTGACACCAATACGGACTTTGGCATTTTTGCTTTCCAACCGAAAAATGAAATCGACGATTTGATTTCTTCGGCTATTCAGGCTAGCATCGCAATTCTGTTTGTGGCAATCCTGATTATATTGATTGTCGCCGCATGGATGTTCTATACACTTGGTCTACCGCTGAACCGCATGACAAGACACATTCGCCAGATTAGCGATGGAAACCTCGACGTCGATGAAATTCATGTGGGCAACCGTAAAGACGAACTGGGCCAGTTGAGCAATGCATTCAATTCTATGCACGATACCATTAAGCGCCAGATTAAAGAACTGAACGCCCATAGGGATATCTTGGAACAGGAAGTCAAGGAACGAACCAAGGATTTAGAAGAAGTCAACAAGAAGCTGGAACTGATTTCGAAGACCGACGAACTGACCGGGCTTCCCAACCGCCGCGAAATGAACGAAACCATCGCAAACGAAATGGGACGTTCCGCTCGCACGCACAAGCCGTTCTGCTTTATCTTTATCGACATCGACCACTTCAAGAATATCAACGACACCTACGGCCATGCTTGCGGTGACATCATCTTGAAATCAGTGGCTCAGACGATTCGCGGCCTGCTGCGCAAGTACGATGTCTTTGCCCGCTACGGCGGCGAAGAATTCTTGACACTGTTGCCGGAAACAGACCTCGAAGGCGCAAGAGTGGTTGCCGAACGCTTCCGCAGACAAATCGAACGAATGACTGTACGTTATGCGGACTTCACCATCAAGATTACAATCACTCTTGGTGTCGCAAAATTCGATGACCGCCTCGGCGCAGACCGCAGTATCCAGATGGCAGACAAGGCCCTTTACCAAGGTAAGGAAGGTGGCCGTAACCGCGTGATCGTGTGGAAGCCTGAATGGGTAACCGAAGCCGACTACGAGGCTGCCGCCATTGAACTTGCCGCTCTGAAAAAGAACGCAGAAGTTCCTAAGGGTCAAAATTTTGAACTAAGCATCGACTACCTCGACGACGAGCCGAAAAAAGGCAACGGCACGATCAACGACGTGGTAGTAGACGAAGGGTCCACCGAAAGCGAAGACAAGCAAGGGTAAGAGTCCCTTAGACACTACAGATTTCTGAGAAACAAAAAACACCGCTTTAAAAAGCGGTGTTTTTTATCGGGATGACTGAATTCGAATCAGCGACCTCTTGAACCCCATTCAAGCGCTCTACCAGGCTGAGCTACATCCCGTTGGTTCATTGGTGGGTCAAAATTAGATAAAAATAGGCTTTTTTGCAAGGCTAACGCCCCAAAAAAGCCAAAAATTTACTTCCAATAACCGACAATCAGCACGTCAGGTGTAGCCTTGGGGTACTTTTTGCTCTTGAACGAAACAATCTTTCGAATGCTCTTCTGCTTGAGTTCCCAGCCTTCGCGAGAAAGGCCTTTAGTCGTAAGCGTGACCTTGAGTCCCGGAACCTTGCCGCCTTCCTTGATTTGTTCCAGTTTGTCGACGTTCAACATAACCGGTTTTGTAGAAATGGAAAACTGCTTGGCCGATTCGGCATCCAAAGCAATATCGGGGCGAGCCTTCTTGTCGGTTTCCCAAATGTAGAACGACCATTCGCGCTTTTCGCCCTTAGCGTAATAGCCAGCATCAAAGAGCTTTTCGCTAAAGACAAACGGTACCTTCACAATGCCGTCCATGTTGGCGAGATAAGGTTTGCCCGTAGTATCGACCAGCACCACCACCGGATTGATTTGGCCTTCCATTTCGGCAGAGCTAAAATCAAACTCAATCGTCACCGTTCCCTTTGCAGGAATCTTGTTCGGGAACTTGAAGTTCGACATGCCATTGCCTTGACCGAACACATTTTCAAGCACGATTTCTTTATTCGTGATATTCGCGCCCTTGAGAATAATGTGCTTGGTATCGCCCTGATTCAGCATACCAATCGGGTAATTTTCAGGAACAAAGCGAATCGCTTCATCTGCCATGGCAGCCGATGCGAAAGCAACAGCCGAAACAAATACAATGCTTTTGAAATTCATGGCTACAATATACAAAAAAACGTATATTTCGGGTATGAAGATCAAATTCGCCATTCTGTTTCTCTTAGCCATATTGCTCTCAAGTTGCGCAAGCGGGTTAAAACCTTCTAACAAGACAGAACCATTTATAACCGAAAGTTCAGTCAACGCTCTCGGCGGCTTAGTTAAAAAAGTCAACCGCACCCTATATTCCCCCATTCCCAAACCGCTTGCTTTCGAATTGGATGGCAAATGGAATATTAAAGTGGAATTTTTCTCCCTCGAAAAGAACCTTGCCGCATACGCCTTGCTCAAAAAGCCCGAATACGTCGAGCTTAGAGGAATGAACAAAGCAGACCTCTACCGCGACCCAGGCTTTACAATCGAAAAAGATGCGAGCGAAGAAGCATTCATTCTCTACTATTTAAAGTGGGATCATGATTATTGGCTGAGCAAATCTGCCGCCTTACGAGCAGGCAAAACCATCGGCCCCGTATACAACAAAGAAAAGCACTACGGAACCGTCAAGGTTGTAAAAGGCGACTTCCAGCGTTGCGTTTTTGCAGCGCTCGTCGACGACGCCATCTACATGATGACAGGCAAAGCAGATGCATCCGAAAAAGACATCTGCGAAACGGAAGCAGAAATCTGGGAAAGCCGAGAATCGTACTAGCTACAAGTTTATCTTAGCCGGTTTTTAAGGGCTTCGATTTCCGAACTTTCCAAACCGAGCGAAAGCAGGTAGGATTCTGTTGCTGCGGCAAGGTCTACGTTTTCGAAATCCGAAATATCGACACCTTCCACCTTGTATGCATTTTGCATCAACCTCACGATAACCGCTTGAATCAGTTCCACTTGCGTTGACGTCAAGGCTACTTGATAGTCTTTGATAACGGTGAAGAAATTCTGGTGCGTTTTCACGTAATCGGCCTTGATTTCTTCGGCAGTCGCCCCCATCAACGCCTCAAGCACGGCAATTGTATAGCCAGTACGGTCCATGCCATAAGTGCAATGCACCAAGTACGGGCCTTCGTGCTCAATCATATAGCGCAGCCCCTTGACGAGCCCTATCTTGAACGGCGAATTTGCAAAAGCGGGTTGCACATCTAGGTACACCACGTTCTGCGATGCATAATAAGATTCCGCATAGCCATTGTACAACTCGGCGTTTGCCTCATTGTCTGTAAGATTCAAGAATGTCTTGACGCCCGCGACCCGAGACAAGGAATCGGCATACTTATTACGGCCAATCGAAGGGTCCAGCGGATTCGACGAACGATACAGAGCACCCTCGCCCATTCCCGTGGTTTTCACCATCCTGAAATTGGCAAAGTCTTCGATGGATAAATCTGGATAAGCCTCTACGTAATACGATATCGAAAGCGATCGCAAATTTTTCAGGTGATCGATATAGCCACCTCTTTTCTGTATTCGAATGGTAACGTCAATCGGGAATGTTATATCACGCCCAAAACCAACGATTTCAGCCATCTGACCATAGCGCGCTTCAAGCTTGATGTAATTTAAGCCCGAAGATACATACAAAAAGAATTCGCCCGGGAATACATCGCTAAAACTTGCAACTACAGGGACCTCTATCGTGTCGTAGCCCGGAATCATCACTGTCACGAAATCACCGTAATCGAACTTAGTCAAGAATGAATCTGCCGCAATATTGAAAATGACACTTCCGAAGGTAAATATTTCAAGCGTATCTTCGACAACGGTCGTTGAAAAATACAAAGAATCTTCTGGAAGTAAATATTTTGAAGAATCTACAGAACTTGACAAAACAAGCGAAGAACTGGAAACATTTTCAGAAGACGAACTTTCTGTTTCCGAAGAATTTTCTTTAGCAACAGAGGAACTAGAAGTCTTTTTCGACGATGTTACCGACGACGAACTGGATTCTTCATCAACAACGGCGCTGCTTTCGCCCTCTGCAGAGGTTGAACTGCTGGCATCATCGCCACAAGCGGCCAGAAAGAAAATCACAGCCGCTTGACACAAGAGACTTATTGAGCGAAATAGAATTTTTTTCATAGTCCCTCCACAGTTCATTCAGAAGATAACTTTTTATGTGCATGCGTTCAGGACGGCACACATTTCAGCATAGCTTTCAACCGTATTTTCGGGCTTTAGCGGGAGTAAATTCACAGGTTTTCCAAAGCCACAAAGGAGCGTAATGCAATCGACCCCGGCATTACGGGCTGCAAGAATGTCCGGCTGGTCATCGCCCACCATTACCGCCTCTTCACGAGAAACGCCCGCCATTTCAAGAATCTTGAGCAAGCCAGCGGGGCTCGGCTTACGTTCGGGCGTGGTATCGCCGCAAAGAATAAATTCAAAACGGTCGCGAAGTCCAAAGTGATTCAGGATTTTTTCGCTAGGGCGAAGCGGCTTGTTCGTGAGCATTGCCACGCGGGCTTTGGAATTGTTCAAAAATTCAACGATTCCCGGATTCGGAAGCGTGCGTTCGGTGCAATGTTCCCAATAAAAATCCGAATAGACCTTGTGAACCATTTCGATGGTCACACCGGAGCGAGCCATATTTTCAGGGAGCGCGGCCTCCCCCATACTACGCTCGATAAGCTTCATGGAACCGTTTCCGATAAAGGTTCGCACGCGCTGTTCTTCGTGTTCCGGGAGCCCAAAATGGCGCAGCGCAAAATTCACCGCCACGGCAAGATCACCAAGCGTATTGAACAGAGTCCCGTCCAAGTCAAAAACAATGAGGGATTTCTTTTGGAGCATAGCGCGCCCAAATGTAGAAATTTACCGAATGAATTCCATCTCGACAAGGAATCGGTAAAAGCAAAGCGCCGACACACCCAGAATAAACACGACGACAATAACAAACTGCACCGGATGCTCATGGAAATCATAATCCGCCTTGCCGTAAGAAAACTTCCCACGGACAATGGCGCTAATGAAAAGCGCTAGAAACAAAAGAGCAAGCAGAAGGGACATGAAACTACGCGCGTTATCGGGATTGCAATAGTAGTTTATTATTTTCCTGAAGGCCGTCGTTGTCGAAACGGACGGTCGGATTTTTGCCACTCTTGAAGGCATCTTCGCTTTCGTTGAGGGATAGCGCCACGGAAACGCCCGGCTGCGTCACGATATTCGCCACACCAGTTGCCTTAAAGGAGAAATCCTTTGATGCGCCGTCCTTGAAAGTCGCCTTGGGAATGCGGACCGTCTCGCCAATTTGCGTAAGAGCCTTACCCGTAGAATCCACGAATTCCGCCACCATGTAGACATCGAAGAAGCAGGGTGCTACGCCAGTATTCTTGACGGTAATGTTCAATGTGCTTGTAGTATCTTTGGCGCTTGCGACGGTCAAAAGTTCCGCCTGTGTCACCGTAAAATTGTAGCCGATGACCTTGCTCATGGAATCGGCAAGAGCTTTGTTGTCCTTGTAGAAATAGTAACCACAATCGTTGTCCTGATCAAGAACATAGTAGGTCAGGTGCGCCGTAGTAATCGCATTCACCCAGCGCTGCGGAGTCCACTTCTGGTTACCCCCGGGAATCAGATCGTCGTAAGTAAGCATCGTCTTGTAACCGGCTATATTTTCGGCAATAGTCGGTAGATTCGCATTGTACGCCCGCAACAAAGTATCCGGCCTACCGGGAATGCCAATGAACCCGTCATCTCGCTTGGTAATGCCGAGTTCAAGCGCATGCGTATAAACATCGCCAAAACCGTTAGATGGCAGAACCAGCTGGGTTTTCTTAAACAGGGATGCATAATAGTCCAGCATGTCAATCAACACCGAATCGGCAGGCATTTCGCTCCCTAAAATGTGAGACGTGTGCCATTCGCCCCATTCGCCAAAAGTGCGGACGTCAATGTATTCTATGCGCGGATCGCCATCGTATTTTTCGGCCAGAGCTTTTGCAAACTCCTTTGCCGCCCAAATATAGACGGAATCATCCCAGACCGGAGCGTACGCATGGTATTCCGTCCCGCGCAAGTCAATCTGGATTTTCTTCGCGCCCATCTCATAGACAAAGGGCGGAGTCCAGTCGTATTCTTCTTGCGGCGGAAAATCGCTCTTGATAAACGAAGGCGTGTACGGCAGCACGCGCAAGGCGTAAGTCATGTTGTGCTCGGCAAGTGCGTTCAGCAGTTTTTCCAGTTCCGTCCAGTCGTAAACGCCCTTAGCCGGGTTCAACTTGTTCCACTGCTGGTAACCGGAACCGTACGAGACCAAGTCCCACGCCCTGTTGTTCAAGGAACCGTAAGGGCCGTATTCAAATTCCGGAACAAACGTCCACGCGCCACCCGTCGGCACCGTGAAACCCTTGTGCGGGTTAGAAAGCGGGCCGTCGAAGGGATTGAGCGCGTAGGTGATTTTGGTGGTGTCGGGGAAACAGCTTTCGCCACCCTCGGGGCCGAAGCTACTCCCGTCATCGCCACAGGCGATAAACAGCGCTGCCGCAGTCATCAGAACAATCTTCCCAAAGCATTTGCTAAAAAGCTTCGCCATATTTTAAGTATAGTATAATTTTTTAGACTCAGGAACATCCCTTTTTCAAGAATGTTTTAAGAAACATAACTGTCGAATTTTAACTAAAATCGCCATTTTTCAATAAACTCCCTTGAAAAAGTGTATTCAAGTACACAAAAGTGGGTCGAAAAAGTGCATCCAAACACTCAAAAGTGGGTTGGAAAAGTGCGCTCAGGGTTTTAGGGGCAGAGCCCTTAGGCGAAGGGGTAGCGGAAGACTCGGCTGTGCCGTGGCTGAAGCGAGGGGGACTCTTCCCCCTTCTATATTTTTTCTAAATTATCGCCCATGAAAAAATACCACTTGGCCACATACGGCTGCCAGATGAACGAGTACGACTCGGCGATGATCGCCCAGGAACTCGACATGTGCGGTTGCGTTGAAACGAGCAACCAAGAAGATGCCGACTTCATCATCGTGAACACCTGCAGCGTACGCGAAAAGGCCGAGGAAACCGCCATCGCGAACATCAGCAAGCTCAAGTACCTGAACAAGAAGAATCCCGACGTGAAGGTTGTCGTGTGCGGCTGCATGGCTAAAAATCGCGGGCCGGAACTTTTGAAGCGCCTTCCGAACGTGAGCTACGTCGTGGGCCCGGACCAGTACAAGAAAATCCCGGAATTGCTGCTCGGCGACGCCCATAGCCCGCTGCACCTGACACACCACAAGATGTTCATCGACGAGGACCTGAGCGAAAACTACTTGGGTGAATACGCGAAGCTCCAGAACGATTTCACGACTTTCGTCGCAATTCAGCGCGGATGCAACAAGCGCTGCAGCTACTGCATCGTACCGTACCTGCGAGGCCCCGAAAAGTACCGCAACATGGAAGACGTGCTCGCCGAAGTCCGCAAGGCCGCCGACAAGGGTATTACCGAAGTGACGCTCTTGGGCCAGACGGTGAACGCCTACAAAACGGAAGGCGGCAACTTTGCCGACCTCCTTACGAAGGTTTCTGAAATCGAAGGCATCCGCCGCATTCGCTTTACGAGCCCGCACCCGAGGCACTACACGAACGAACTCATCGACGTGTTGCTGAACAACCCGAAGGTCTGCCACTACGCGCACATTCCTATCCAGAGCGGCTCCGACGTCATGCTCAAGAAGATGCGCCGCCAGCACAACATGGAGCAGTACCTCTCGATTATCGAGCAGTTGCGCAGCAAAGATCCGTTCTATGGCATTTCGACGGACGTGATTTGCGGATTCGTGGGCGAAACCGAAGCAGATTTCGAAGACACGCTCAAGGCATTTGAACAGTGCCAGTTCGACAGCGCCTTCATGTTCATCTACAGCCCGCGCAAGGGTACAGAATCGTACAAGGAAGCCGAGACGCTCACCGAGCAGGAAAAGCAGGAACGCCACACACGCCTGGTGGAACTGCAGAACGCCATTACGCTCAAGCGCAACCAGATGATGCTCGGCCGTACCGAGGAACTTTTGGTGGAAAAGAATTCCGCACGCGACGAAACGGAACTACGCGGCCGCACCGACAACTTCAAGAAGGTAATTTTTAAGCCCGAAGAAGGCCGCATCGTGAAGCCCGGCGACTACGTGAAGGTGAAGCTCGACGACATTCGCGGATGGACGATTAGAGGAAAGTTAGTTTAGACGAGAGAACGGCGCAAGCGCCTACAGACGAGAGACGAAAGATGGATTCCAAAATCAGCGTACTTTCTATTCTACTTGCACTTTGCTGCATAAACTCATTCGCGCAGACGATGGCTGATGCGCAAAAGGCATACGTTGCCGGCAACTGGAAAGAAGCCGCCGCCGCATACGAAGCCGCCTGCCCCAAGGAACCGGATTCCCTGCGTGCAGAATGCTACTTGTGGAACGTACTCGCTCTTTCGCAAATGGGTAGCGCCCAGTCGTTCAAGATTGCAGGCAATCGCCTCGACAGTCTGATTAAGACTACGAACCCGCAAAGAGCGATTTATTCGGACTTGATGATGACGAGCGCCCAGTTCAGGCTCTACCTTGGCAAGTATGACAAGGCCGCCGAAGACTTGATTCAGGCAATCGAAACTTCGCACCCGCACCAAGCCATTGTACTGCAGAAGGTTTGCAAGGCCGTAAAGGCAAAAGTAAAGTCGGAAGACTTGGATGACCGCTGCAACTTGCTGAACAACCCGGATTCAATCAAGGCTATTCGCACTGCATCGCAGGCCAAAGCAGCTCCGGTTGCACAGCCCGTTACCCCTGAACCGGCACCGAAACCCGCCCAACCGGCTCCGGTGGTTGAACAACCTAAACCCGCTGTCCAGGCTACAGCCCCAGCACCCGCGCCGGCCCCCGCTCCTGCCGCCCAAGCCCCCGCTCAGGAATACTGGACCCTGCAGTTAGGCGCATTTGGAACAAAATCTAATGCTGATTTGTTGGTTTCGAGCCTGAAAAAGCAAAAAATCACCTGCACGATTATTGAGCAGCCACGCGGCGAAAGAACCCTCTATTTAGTCCAAACAGGCAAGTTTGAAACCAAGGATAAGGCGGTCGATTTCGCGGCAAGCAAGCTTGCCCCCCTAAAAATTGAATATCAACCCCTTTTGAAAAGGTAAATTTGCACAAAAAAGAGCTTTTTTCGCGGTTTCCCCTGCAAAAAATGCTAAAATTGTTCTATATTTGAGCAAACCCCGAGCCGGGGTGGTGAAATTGGTAGACGCGCCGGACTCAAAATCCGGTACTCGCGAGAGTGTGAGGGTTCGATTCCCTCCCCCGGCATTACTTTTGAAGGAAGAAACTGATGGCGAATTGGTGCAAGATTCTCACAACGGTGCTTTTGTGCGGCTCCATTGCGTTCGCACAGTTTGACGATGAATCTTCCGAAGATTCCTATTCTTACGGGGCTACTGAGGAAACGGACGACGTTTTTGCCGACAACAGCAACGAAGAAGCTCCTAGCGCAAATGTTGGCGAAGCAAAGGCTACTGCCGATGAATGGCAGGGCTTCAACTACGAAGAAATGGGTCTCACTCAGTGGGAATTCCAGCAAGCCAAGCAAGAAGGCATCTCGAGAGACAAACTCACGAACCTCGTAGAAATGGGCATTCGCCCCTCCGAATATCTCCAGAAACCTTGGGAAAAACTCGGTGTTTCCGAACAGGAATGGATCAGCCAGCGTTCTGGCGGCCTTGAAGACGCCGATATCGACCGTTCTTACCGTAACCGCTCTGGCGACCAGGGCTATGCATACCTTTCCTTGCTGATTCCGTCGCTGTATCAGTGGCACAAAGATGAATCGATGAAAGCCATTTGGATGGATGCCCTTTGGGGTGTCAGCGTCGGCGCAACGGTTTACCTTGCAATCGACGGCAATTCCGCTTGGTGGTATGGTCTGATTTTCGTTGCGGGTGCACACATTTGGTCCTTCGCAGACGCATTCTTTAGCACTCAGTGGGACAGCAACCCGGACGCAAACCGTTTCAGCTACGGAATCCTCCCGACCCCGGATAAGGGCGTTGCCGGATTCTTCAACGTAAAATTCTAAGCGCATCATGCAGCTAGAATTACTCAAAAGCAAAATCCATCGCGCTACTGTAACCGACGCAAACCTCAATTATGAGGGTTCGATTACTATTGCTCGCGATTTGATGGATGCCGCAAATATTCTTCCTTTCGAAAAAGTCGGCGTTTTGGACGTTAATAACGGCAACCGCCTTGATACTTATGTGATTGAAGGCCCTGCCGGTTCTGGCGTGATTTGCTTGAACGGCGCAGCCGCAAGACTTGTTCAGCCGGGCGACCTTGTGATTATCGTTGCTTATGCAACCATGAGCGAAGCCGAAGCCAAGTCGTGGAAACCCACCGTTATCCACGTGAACGCCAAGAACGAAATCGTTTAAACACTCGGTCACAATTTTTTTTCATTCTATCGAAAAATTTGAGGTCTGTCATTCCGTGGCAGATCTTTTGTTATATATTTAGAACAAACAAAAGGAGAATTAATTTATGCAAACAAGCATTCTTTTAACAATTATTTTTGCCGTGGTATTTTTCCTCGCCATCATCTTTGTGATGTCGTATATCAAGGCCGCACCAGACGAAGCCATTATCGTTTC
This sequence comes from Fibrobacter sp. UWB10, assembly GCF_900182935.1. Classification (NCBI taxonomy): domain Bacteria; kingdom Pseudomonadati; phylum Fibrobacterota; class Fibrobacteria; order Fibrobacterales; family Fibrobacteraceae; genus Fibrobacter; species Fibrobacter sp. UWB10. Next base: position 256,059 of record NZ_FXUE01000001.1, read on the forward strand.
AGGCCTTCGGAAGCTTCCGAAAGTCATTATCGGACGTGCGGGCCTTCGAATTCCCTTCTTTGAACGCGCCGACCACCTTTCTTTGCAGTTGATTCAAATTGACGTAAAGACAGGAAGCCCGGTTCCGACAAAGGATTACATCAACGTTTCTGTCGACGCTGTCGTGACTGCCAAGATTTCGGATAATCCCGACCGTCTCAAGTCTTCGGCTCAGAACTTCTTGAACAAGAAGCCCGAAGATATCCGCGCCATGATTGTAGATATCTTGGAAGGTAACATGCGCGAAATCGTAGGTCGCATGCAGCTGGTAGACCTTGTGGGAGACCGCAAGCAAGTTTCTGAACTCGTGCTCGAAAACGCTATTCCCGACTTGGAAAAATTGGGTATTGTGGTTCAGACTTTCAATATCCAGAATTTTGAAGATGCCAACGGCGTGATTGAAAATCTGGGTGTGGACAAGACCTCTGCCATTCGCAAGGCAGCCGCCATTTCTAAGGCCAATGCCGAAAGAGATATCAGCGTTGCTCAGTCCCAGGCCAAGAAAGACGCCAACGACGCTGCCGTGGCCGCCGAACTGGAAATCGCCCAAAAGCAGAACGACCTCGCCGTGAAAAAGGCCAATCTGCAGAAGATTTCGGATACAGAAAAGGCTATTGCCGACGCCGCTTACGAAATCCAGAAGCAGACCCAGCAAAAGGCAATCAACGTGGCCCAGGCCGAAGCAGAAGTCGCCAAGCAGGAAAAGGAAATTGAAATTCGCGAACGCATGGTGATGGTGACCGAAAAGGAACTGAAGGCTCAAATCGAAAAGAAAGCCGAAGCCGAACGCCAGGCCCAGATCCAGCGTTCTGAAGCGGAACTTTTCCAGCAACAGAAAGACGCAGAAGCCGACCGTTACAAGGAAGAACAGCGTGCCAAGGCTATTAAGCAGATAGCCGATGCAGAAAAGGAAAAAGCCTTCGCCGAAGCCGAAGCCACCAAGGCGAAAGCCATGGCCGAGGCAGAAGCCACGAAGGCAAAGGGTCTCGCCGAAGCAGAAGCTATCAAGGCACAAGGCCTTGCCGAGGCTGAAGCGCTGAACAAGAAGGCAGAAGCCATGAAGCTCTATGGTGATGCCGCTCGCCAAGAAATGCAGCTGAAGACTATCGAAAGATATTTCGAACAGATGCCGCAAATCGCAGCCGCTATTGCTAAGCCCATGGAAAAGATTGGAAACATCACCATGTACGGCGAAGGCAACACGGCAAAGCTCACAGGCGACATTACCAAGACTCTCACGCAGGTCACCAACGGCCTCACGGATTCTCTCGGTATCGACTTGCGCACAGTTCTTGGATCCATGTTTGGAGCAAAGCTTGCTGGCGTTACCAAGCCCGATAACACGCAGGAAAACAACAAATAACAGGCAGAATTCCACTTATGGGGCTGAAAGGGAAATCCTTTCAGTCCCTTTTTCTATATTCTAAGCATGCGGTTAATGCTGTTTTTGATGCTGTTTATGGCAATGACAGCCTTTGCGGAAAGTCCTGCGAAGGCCGATTCCGCTGTTGCAAACACCGCGAAAAAAACCGCTGCCGTCAAAGAAGCCCCGAAAGACACAATTGTCGACACCGTGTATGTGGTCCCAGATGACGGAATTCCCTGGAATCGCGAGCATTTTAACCCCGAACGTTTAGTTAGGCACGAAACCTTTGACCCCGCGCTAAAAGTCGCCTACTCGTATACAATCAGTTTTATGGGCGGTTCTTTTGGAACTTACGCCCAGCAAAGCTACATGGCACACCTCGCCTACGAATTTACGCCGGAACTACATTTATATGCAAATGTCGGACTTTGGATGCCGCTTTATTCCAACTTCCGTTTTGGTTCGCCCGTTGCAAAAGAAGATGTACGCCAAGGGCGCGTAGGCATTGTGATTCCTGATATTTCTTTGGAATATAAACCCAACGACAACATGAGTGTCAGGGTCATGTTCATAAACGAAAACGACGCTTTCAAGGCATACGGACCTTACCGCCATTGGGGATTTTACTAAATTTGTGCTGACGAATGTACCAAAGCATTTCTAAAGCATACCGCATTATTTCAGCCATCTTAACGGTGGTTACGCTGTTGTTTATTGCAACGGCATTTTTAGGTTGCGAAGAAAAGCCGAAAAAAGCCCAAGTTGTAAAGGTCAAACGAACCTACAAGGGCGATGTCGAGGTATTAAACAGTTGCGGAATGCAAGGCGCTGCAGCCAAGATGCGTTCTTACCTGCGCGACAACGGTTTCGATATCGTAAGTTCCAGGAACGACCGCTTGCAGAATTACGACGAGACTGTTCTCGTGCTTAGAAACCCCGAATGGGAAGGGGCCAAAGCTTTAGCTCAAGCGCTCAAGACCGACAACGTGCTTATCGTTCATAGTAGCCGCGCTGTTGTCGACGCCGCCGTCTACATAGGAAAAGACTTTAATCAAATCATTGAACCCGAACAGGGAGAAGAATAATGACAACAAAAATCACAGACCTGCCAGAGTCCGTAAATATCGGAGCCAGCATTCTTTTTGAACTGCGCGCCCAGAACGTCCAGTTGATTGACCTTCGCGGCATCAAGGACGTGACCGACTTTTTCCTTGTCGCCACCTGCGAAAGCGAAGCACAGATGCAGGCTATTCTGAACGAACTGCGTAAGGAATTCAAGGCAAACAAGCTCCCGTCCGTGGGCGTGGAATACAAGGAAGGCGTGCGCTGGGCTGTGTTCGACGCAGGCCTCGACCTGATGGTACACCTGTTCGAAGAAGAAAAGCGTAACGAAATTTCGCTGGACCGTCTGTATGCCGACGGCAAGATCGAAAATCTCGACGAAAATGACTTTGTGAAGAAGACCTCTAAGAAGAAGAGCAGTGAAGATGAACTCGTTTGAGCAAGAAATCGCAGAAGCGCTCGCCGCTACCGGTTCCTTCGAAAAGGAAGCCGCCCTCAAGCTTATCTCTGTGCCGCCTGACACCACGCACGGCAACTTTACCATTCCGTGTTTTTCGCTCGCCAAGGTGATGCGCAAGGCCCCGAAAATGATCGCCGAAGACTTGGCCGCCCAGGTGAAGCTTCCGGCAGGTCTTTCGAAGGTCGAAGCCGTGAACGGTTACCTGAACTTCTTTATCGACCGTAGCTTCTTAGCTAAGTCGACGCTCGAAGAAATCGCCGCCAAGGGCTTGGAATACGGCCATGCCGCATCGAACGGCAAAGTGGTCTGCATTGACTTTAGCTCCCCGAACATCGGTAAGGAACTCGCCTTCCATCACCTGCGTTCAACAATGATTGGAAACTCGCTTTCCCGCATTTACAAGGCCGCCGGTTACAAGGTGGAACGCATTAACCACCTGGGTGACTGGGGAACCGCTTTCGGCAAGCTCATCGTGATGTACCTGCGCGAAAAGCGCCCGACAGACGACGCTACGCTCGATAGCCTGACCGTGAAGGAATTGAACATTCTTTACGCCGCCTTCTCCAAGGCCAGCAAAGAAGAACCCGGCCTCGAAGATGAAGCACGCGCCGCATTCACCAAGCTCGAACAGGGTGATGAATTCTACCGCAAGCTTTGGACCGCCTTCCGCGCCGCCACGCTCAAGGAACTCATGCGCATCTACGACATGATGGGCGTGGGCTTTGACCACTACACCGGCGAATCCTTCTTCGAAGACAAGATTCCGGCCATTCTCGACGAACTCCGCGAAAAGAACTTGATGGTCAAGAGCCAGGATTTGGACGTGGTGATGCTCGACGAATTCGACCTGAACCCTTGCCTGATTCGCAAGAGCGATGGTTCTACTTTGTACGCTACCCGCGACTTGGCCGCCGCTTGCTACCGCAAGAAGGAATACAACTTCGACAAGTGCCTTTATGTGGTGGACCTCGGACAGGCTCTCCATTTCAAGCAGGTGTTCCATGTGCTCAAGAAGATGGGCCGCGAATGGTACAAGGACATGTACCACATTCCGTTCGGCGTGATCCTGCAGCTGGTCGACGGCAAGTGGGAAAAGGGCAAGACCCGTACGGGTACCGCAAGCCTGCTTCGCGACGTGATTGAAGCTGCCCAGAAGAAGATTCTCGAATTCATCGACGCGAAGAATCCGGAGCTCGAAAACAAGGAACTTATCGCTCGCCAGATCGGTATTTCCGCCCTCACCTTCAACGACCTCAAGAACAGCCGCTTGAAGGATGTGCGTTTCGATTGGGATGCAGTGATGAGCTTCGAAGGCGATACCGGTCCGTATGTGCAGAACGCCCACGTGCGTCTTTGCAGCATTATGCGCAAGGCCGGTTACACGGTGAACATTGCCGATGTGGACATGGCCCAGCTCGGCGACGATGCTGCCTACAGCCTCATCAACATCCTGTCGAAGAAGGGCAAGAAGATTCTGGACGCCGTCGCCGGTGATGAACCGAGCGTTCTCGCCCAGTATGCTTTGGAAATCGCAGAAGCCGCACACAAGTTCATCCACGAAGACCGCGTGCTCGGTTCTGCCGAAGAAAAGTCCCGCCTGTTCTTGGTTCAGGCAACACAGATCGTGCTCGAAAACGTGCTCGACCTGCTCGGACTCTTCCCGATTCGCCAGATGTAAAATACGCCGCGCCTTCGGCGCGAGCTTCTCGCTATAAATACAGAAAGGGCTCCCGTTCGGGAGCCTTTCTTTGTTGAATGTCAACTAAAGATTAGTTACCGTTGATGCAACGGACGGAGTAGGCGTTGGTCTTGCTCGGCACGAGCTGGCGGACCATCTGGTCACTCATACGGCCCATGGCCCAAATCCAAATGGTTTCGTTACGACCGTTCTGTGCAGACCAGAAACCAGCGTATTCACCCATATCTTCGTAACGGACGATAGACTTACCCACCATCTTGCGGTAGCCCGAAGAGAAGATAGAGAAGCCGTATTCGTCGGTACCGCCACCGCCCTGCCAGCCAGTGGTAGCCTTCATCTTGTTAGCAAACTTTTCGCACTTGTCCACGCCATCGTAGCAGTGAGTCAGGCCAACGAGCAAGTCCATCCATTCGCGGTCACGCGGCAAGTGCCAGCCTTCGGGGCATGCCTTGCGGGCGCCTTCCAAGTCATACAGACGGCCACCACGAGCGCAGTAGTTTTCCTTGTCTTCGTAGCACCAGGAGTGACCTTCCACATTGTAGTTCACGTTCTGAGCGAACCATTCACGGCCTTCAACCTTGATGGTGCGGTACACTTGGCCATCACGCGGGTCCTTAACCATGCCAGACACGTCGCGGAGAGAAGAGCGGTGTTCCTGTTCGGCGCGGCGGTATTCTACCACCTTTTCACGCTTGTACTTTTCGCGGCCTTCCAAAGTGTTTGCCCAAGCTTCCTGAGCCTTGGGGTTCGTGAACTTGATGCGCAAATCGCCCACAGCAAAAAGTTCATCGCCACAAGCGAGGTCCACGCCAGCAATGTTGATAATCAGGTTTTCACCACCGAAATCGCGCGGAGTATTAAAGAACGAAATCCATGCTTCCATGGTTTCGTTACACTTTTCGTAGAAATGTTCCTTTTCGATCTTGTCGGAAGCAACAGTCATGTTACCGGCCACCGAGAAAGCGAACAAACTATCATTCACCTTGAAAGAAACCGGCTGGACTTCTTTATAGTGAGTGTACTTACCGAAACGGATTTTGCCTTCGATCTTGGCGGCAGAATAATCACCTTCGCCTTCGGCATTGTAGATAGCGTCCCAAGACTTCTGAGGAACAGCAAATGCCTGAACAACCGCCATACCGAATACGACAGCAAACATAGACTTGAAAGAGAATTTACGACTCATTTTTCCTTCTCGTATAAAGTTTCCGGTTTAAAGTTAGAATATTTTAGATTTTCGGAAGGGAAGCAAAGACTTAATGCCTGCGTTTTTATAATTTTGGGCTATGGCTATTACACGTTACATTTTGCAGATTCATTGCCCTGACCAAAAGGGACTTATTGCCGGAACTACCCAGGTACTCGCCAAGGCGGGCGCCAACATTGTTGATTTACAGCAACATACGGCAAAAGATATCGAAACTTTCTTTTTACGTGCCGTTTTTGAAGCGGAATCCGAAAATATCGAAGAAGTCCGCAAACATCTGGAAACCTTGGAAGGTCACCTCCACCTGAACTGGAAGTTGTTCGACACCACCAAAATTGAACGCGTAGCCATCTTCGTTTCGAAGACGGACCACTGCCTTTATGACCTTTTGCTCAAACACCGCGATGGAGACCTCCCCTGCGAGTTCAGTTGCATTGTGGGTAACCACCCCGACCTGGGCCCTGTAGGCGGAACCTTCGGCGTGCCGTTCTACTATGTGCCGTCGAACCCGGACAAGAGCATTCCCGAAAATCGTTTCCGCGAAATTATTGCCGAAACCAAGACCGATACTGTGGTACTCGCTCGTTACATGCAGATCTTGAGCGAAGCCTTTACCGAAGAATTCAAGTACCGCATTATCAACATCCACCACGGATTCTTGCCGGCATTCAAGGGAGCAAAGCCCTACCACCAGGCCTGGCACAAGGGTGTGAAGATTATCGGTGCAACCGCTCACTTTGCCACCGAAGACCTGGACCAAGGCCCGATTATTTGTCAGGATATCCAGCGCGTGCCTGAAACCGCCAGCATCGACGAACTCGTGGAACTGGGCAAGGATATCGAAAAGCGCACGCTGTCTGCCGCCCTCAAGCTTTGGCTCGAACACCGCGTATTCGTTTACGCCGGCCGCACCTTTATTCTCTAGAATTTTACAGGAGACAATATGTCCGAAGAACTGAATCAAAACGAAGTCACAACCGAGGCTCCCGCCGAAGTTGCTCCGGTTGTTGAAAACGAAACCGCACCGGAATCTAGCGCCGAGAGCATTCCGCAGGAAGCTCCCGTAGAAGAATCCTACGCATCGCCGACCCAGCCGCAGGTGATTGTCCAGCGCGAACGCGGTTTCTCTCACTATGTCGGATTCGCCCTGTTGAGCGTCCTGTGCATTTGCTTCTACTTTATGCCGGGTATCGCCCTCACGTTTGCCATCAGCCTGATTCCGGGTATTTCGCTCGGTGCCGTTGCCGCATGGACTTTCAGCGCTATCTTTAGTGTGATTGCTTGGGCCATTTTCAAGATGAAGATCAAGGGCTTCAAGAAGTCGTTCTATTTCTACATCGGTCTGTGCGTACTGATTACAATCCTCTTGGTTGTCATCGAAATTCTGACCGAAGAAACGAACGTGTTCGCCCGAATCTTCAGCCTTCTCTGCGGTGCAAGCGCATAACTAGCTACTAAGGTTCCATCATGAATAATAAAGACCAATTTGTTCATTTTCTCGTAGAAGCCGGCGCACTCAAGTTCGGTGATTTCGTGACCAAGAGCGGCCGCAATACGCCGTACTTCATTAACACCGGAGAGTTCCGTACCGGCCGCACGCTTTCCAAGCTTGCCGAATTCTACGCCGCCGCATTCATGAAGCATTTCGACGGCAAGGCCCAAAACCTTTATGGACCGGCCTACAAGGGCATTCCGCTGTGCGCAGCCACGGCCATGAAGCTTTCTGACGTGTACAGCCAAGACCTCACCTTTACCTACAACCGCAAAGAAGCGAAGGACCACGGTGAAGGCGGCATGCTCGTCGGTTACAAGTACGCCGAAAAGACGAACGTCGTGATTATCGAAGACGTGATTACCGCAGGCACCAGCGTGAACGAAACGATGCAGGCTCTTTCGAAGATTGAGAATGCAAACGTTATCGGTCTCTTGATTTCGGTGGACCGCAAGGAAAAGCTCGATAACGGCAAGTCCGCGCTCCAGACCGTGCAAGACGAATACGGCATCGAAGCTCACTCCATCGTGAACATCAACGACATTATCGCCTTCCTCGAAAGCGAAGAAAATCGCAAGAAGATCAACGCTCCCGAAGGAATCCTCGACAAGGTGTACGCTTACCGCGAAAAGTGGGGCGCACCGTAATCAGCAAGGATTAATGGCACGCCTCTTTGGAACATTGTTTGTAATGGCGGCGCTACTCTTCACGGGTTGCGCCGATTCTTACCATTGGTCCAGCAGCCACCCCGCCTACAAGCAAGCGCCCTATGGCGAACTTACGGTAACGGGGCTCCAGAAGTCGTTTGTTATTACCCGAACCAAGTGGTTTGCAAACCGCCTGGACTTTGGCGACAGCACGCAAATTAAGGCGACTGAGTTTTGCTCCAAAGCCATGGAACACGAATTCCGCGGCGGTTACAGCAAGCTGAACGTTCTGCCCGATTCTGTGCTGGCAAGTTTCCCCGAAGAAAGCCAGAAACTCGACGACCGCATTTTCATGAAGGGGAAACTCCCCGAGCAAGGTGTGACAGTTAAAGCACCTGACGGCAGCGTTCCTCCGCAGATTCTCTTGATTCACGAAGTCATTATCGGCACCGACTTGAAGCGAGAAAACTTCTTTGACTACGCCTTGATTCACAACGAATTGGAAGACAAGCGCGAAGTCAAAAATATCAGCGCCATTGTATCGTATACACTGTGGGACAATGTAAAACAACGCTCGTTGTTTAGCGCCGTCGACGAAATCCAGCACCCAGTTATCAAGCTCACTTTGAACGACCTTGAACAACTGATGCGACAAACCGTCCAACAGATTCGCAAGAACATGTACAAGGGGGCCGGCAAATGAGACGACTTTCCCTAATTGCATTTGCAGTCGTGATTTTTGCGCAAGCCTTTTTGGCAGGGAACGCCTACGCCAAGGACATCTTCTTTGATTCCCACTGGACGCTGTGGCAAAACGCCGACATCTTGATTTGGACTCCCGACAAGGAGCCCGCCATTGACCCCAAGGAATTCTGCCTATCGCTACGCCGCAACAATTCTGGCATTGGCGACCCCAAGTGCAGACTTTTCGGTGAATGGGAACGCGACACCGTCGCCATGCGTTACGCATCTTGGCTTTCCAACAACATTGAACCCGGTCTGGACGCGCATCTTTTGAAAGCCCGCCACCCCTCCATGATGGCCAAAATCCAAGCACTCGAAGACAAAATCGTTTTGTTTATTGCCGATAAAGGCAAAGACCTGCAAATCGCTATTTTCGACGAAACAACGCTTGAACCGAGAAGTGCAGGAACCGTTGCAAAGACATCCGACAAGATAGCCTTGGGTGATGATATTGCCAGCGCCTTTTTTGGTCGCCACACCAAGCGCCGTTTAACAAAAGAAGAACGTCTGAAAAAGGAAACGGAACCCGACGAGCTTTACAAGGAAACGCCGACATTCAGATCTTGGGCAGGTATTTCTGCTGGATACGCCCAGGCCCAAATTCCGCTCACTCCGTACAGCTGGTACAAGCGCAAAATCAGAAACCGCGTTTCAAATTACCGCGCAACACGAGACTCCGTTAGCCTCTGGAACTTTATGGACGATTCCACCCCGCTCTTTACTCTGTATGCGGGCGGAATCTGGTTTGGCTTTATCGGTGGCGAAATATTCTACCGCTATTCGGACCACGCCGTAAAAATAGACGACCGCGACGAAGTTTACGAAGAACTGGACCACTGGAATTTCTCTCAGCACGAAATCGGCCTGAACGTGATGTTTGCAAGGACCTACGAACCATTCAAATGGCTAGACTTGCACCTGTTCGCCTTCCTCGGATTCCAATACAGTTTCTACGCCGAAGACATAGAACTCAAAGATTCCAAGAAAAAGCCCTCTAGGGAATACGAGACCCGATTCAAGACCGAAGACCCCTACAAGGGCGCCCTCTTCGGATTTGGCACGCAATGCGTATTCTTGCAGCACTATGGCCTAAGCGTGCGTACAGGCATTTCGAGCCGCGGTAAAGATGTCTATGTAGAACCCTCGCCCGACGCAGCAGCTGAACCCACAACCATTGGCGCAAGCACTGTTGACTGGTTTATCAGCGTTGGGTTGGAATACCACTGGACACCGTTTAAGTAGGATTTTTCTACATTTGCGCTCACTATGAGTGAAGAAGTAAAAGAAGAAAAGAAAGAAGAAAAAGTAAATCCGTTTCTGACTCCCGTTAAGATTATCGAGCCCGAACACAAGCTCCCCGACTATACTTTTGACATGTTGCCCGAAGAACAGAAGGCTGTTCTCGCTCAGCACGGCTGGACCGACCTGATGCCGGTACAACGCAAGACGATTCCTTACATGCTCGCCGCCCGCGATATGCTGGTGCAGTCCAAGACCGGTTCGGGAAAGACCGGCGCCTACGTTCTCCCGCTTTTGCAGGTGATTGTTCGCGACCATATTTTCCCGCAGGCTTTGATTCTCGTGCCGACACGTGAACTCTGCTTGCAGGTTCAAGACGAAATCGAAAAACTTTCTGCCGGCACGGGCATTCGCTCCGTCGCCATTTTCGGCGGTGTGAGTTATGAACCGCAGCTGAAGGCCCTCAAGAACGGCGTGCATATCATTGTGGCAACTCCGGGTCGCCTGATGGACCATGTGCAGCGCGGCAATGTGGACTTCTTGGACATCCGCGACTTGATTCTGGACGAAGCCGACGAAATGCTTTCGATGGGTTTCTATCCCGACATGCAAAAGATTCGCAAGTACCTGCCCAAGCAGATTGCCTGCACCATGTTCAGCGCCACCATTCCGCAGACCGTGAAGAGCCTCGCCCGCGAATTCCAGCGTCCGAGCGCCGAATTTCTGTCGCTCAGCTACGACAAGGTGATCGCAAACAACCTGGAACACCGCTGGTATCCCTGCGACGTAATGGACAAGGATTCCATGACCATCAAGGTGCTGGAATACTACAATCCTGAAAGCTGCATGATTTTCTGCAACAAAAAGAGCGACGTGAGCTACCTGGAACAGGTGCTTTCGGGCTACGGCTTCAACGTAGGCGCTCTGAGTGGCGATGTCGCCCAGAACATGCGCGAAAAGACCTTGAACGCTTTCCGCGACAAGAAACTCCGCATTCTCATTTGTACGGACGTGGCAGCCCGCGGTATTGACGTGGACCACGTGACACACGTGATTGTGTACGACCACCCCGATGACCACGAAGTGTATGTGCACCGTAGCGGACGTACCGCCCGTGCGGGCCGCAGCGGACTTTGCATTTCGCTGATTACGCCGGTCGAAGAAATCGACATGAAGCAGACCGCCGCCGACTTCGGCATCAACTTCATCAAGATGGAAGTTCCGACAAACGAAGAAATTTCAAAGAAGGTGAGCGAACGCGTGCGCGCCAAGCTCGAACAAGAAAAGAACCACTTTGGCGGACAGAAAGCCCGCGAACGCATCAGCCGCGTAATCCCGCTGGTGAAGGAACTCGCAAACGGCACCGAAGAAGACCAGATGCTTCTCGCCTACCTCGTTGACCGCTACGCATGGAAAAAATAGGTTTGAAAGGGAAGAACAATGGCTAAAATCAAAATCAAATCCGCAAAAGAAATCGAACTGATCCGCGACGCAGGCGCCCTCGCCGCAGAAACTCTCATTCGCGCAGGCGAAATGTGCAAACCGGGCGTATCCACTCTGGAAATCGATGAATTCATCGGCGACTATACCCGCAAGAACAAGGGTATTTCGGCCTGCATGGGTTACCACGGTTATCCGCGCTACGCTTGCATCAGCATTAACGAAGTCGTGTGCCACGGCATTCCGAGTGCAAACACCATCCTGAAAGACGGCGATATCGTGAACATCGATATCACCACGATTCTTTCGGGCTATCATGGTGATACCTCGGCCATGTTCTGCGTGGGCCGCGTGAGCAACCTCGCCCAGGAACTCGTGGACACCGCCAAATTCTGCATGGAAGAAGGCATCCGAGCCGCCGGCGAACAAGGTGCTCGCTACTACGACATCGGTAACGCCATCCAAGACATTGCCGACGAACATGGTTTCAGCGTAGTCGAAGATTATTGCGGTCACGGAATCGGTCGCGGTTTCCACGAAGAACCGACCCTGTACCACTTCCGCAACAATGTGCTCAAGCAGTTCATTGAAGTCGGCAACGTGTTCACCATCGAACCCATGATCAACGTGGGTCGTCCGGGCACCAAGACGCTCTCCGACGGTTGGACGGCGGTAACCCGCGATGGTTCGCTTTCTGCCCAGTGGGAACACACTGTGGCCCGCACCAAGAACGGCATCGAAATCCTGACGCTCCCCCGCTAAGACATGTCGTTACTCGGAAACTTACGCAATAAGGCTGTCGAAGCCTTTGTCAAGAACCACGAACTGGTCAAGCGCTTTGGCGATGTCCAGTCCGTGTCTATTGACTCCGACAACGGCACTGCCGACGTAAGTGTGCTCTTGCACGGTGAAATTTTCCCGATTAAGTTTCGCGGCTACTACTTTTTCGACGATTCCGATACAGGTACCGACATCGTAGTACGTAAAATCACCTGCGAGCGCGAATGGATCGACCAGGCGCTTTCGTACTGGCTCGATGGCAAGACTCTCCGCTACAACATCCCCGGGCTCGCCGGCGGCATCGCGAAGATTATATTCTAGAATCCTCGCCCCCCCCCCTTCATCGCACATTTATCATTTCACATTACACATTTAATAATGTATATTAGTCTCGTAAGGAGACTTTTATGAGCGACTGCACCGACGAAAAGATGGAAAAATTCAAGGAAAAACTAGCTTCCCTGCTGTTTGACCTGATTACCGACATTCCGGAATCCCTGCATTCCCCGAGCGAAAACTCTGACGATAAAATCAAGAAACTGATTCGCCAGGCCGCAGTCAAAGCCTCTTTGGTGAGCGCTACACTTTCGGTTCCGGCCGGAGTTACGGGTGTATTGACCTCGATTCCTGACATTGCCGCCATCTGGCGCATTCAAGCCCAACTGGTGTCCGATATTGCCGCCACCTACGGTAAATTTGCCCAACTGAGTCGCGAAGCCATGGTCTGGTGTCTGTTCCGCCATAGCGCCGCCCAACTTTTGCGCGACATCGCTGTGCGCACCGGCAGCCGCATTGTGGTCCAGAAGGTCTCTTTTGCGGTTCTAGAATCTATCCTGAAGAAAATCGGCCTCAAGGTCTCTACCAAATTCTTAGGCAGGGCCGCTCTCCGTGCCATTCCGGCCATCGGAGCGCTTGGAAACGGAGCCTATTCCTTCTATGACACCACCGAAGTCGGCAAGACCGCAGCTTCCTACTTTAAGGCTTTGGCCGACAATCCCGAAGAAGTCGAAGACGCCGAAATAGCAGATTAATGAAATCCGTTTTTTCAATCCTAGTCCCACTTCTTTTCGCGCTGTTTTTCCTTTCCCTGTTCGGAGAAAAGATTCCTTACAACGATGGGGCTGGATTCGACGGGACTTTCTACAGAGAAGTCTTTCGAAATTTTTCGAACGACTTTTTTTCTATCGGTTACGACGGTTTCCGAATACAAAGAATTTTCCCTTTCTGCGCCATGAATCTAGTCTATGGCGCATTAAACATCCCCCTCGACAATTCGCACATGTTATGGGGAATGGGCGTGCTGCACATATTCAATCTGATTCTTCAAGTTGTCTTCTTCTTTAAGCTTGCCATTCTGCGAAATTGGAAAAAATCGACCACAGCCATTCTCTTCTCGATTTTCTTCTTTAACTACTACGTCCTTAAAAACTGCGGCTACGAACTGTTCCAAACAGACGCTTTCGCCATCACAATAGCCTTAGTCTCTTACTACCTATTGTTACGCGACAAGTTTGCGCTTTCCTTCGCCGTATCCCTTCTTGGACTTTTTACCTGGCCAACCATCACCACCATAAACCTGTTGCTCATTCTGTTCAGGCAAAACCTGCAACCCATTCCAGAAGAAAACCGCTTGGGCAAAATTCTCTATCGAATCACCCCGGCTGCATACGCCGTCGCCGCAACAGGTATCATTACATTATTAATAGTATTGCACAAGCAAGACGCCCTTGTCCAATTCCTACAAGTCGATTTAAGCGCTGGCTTATTAATACTATCTCTTGTAACCGCTATTGGCCTGCTTTGGGTTTTATGCAAAAAAGGCTCCTTCCCCTTTTTCTATAGCCCGGCACAGTTCTATTTCATATTTTCACTTAAAACAGCCGTTTTACTGATCCTACCGATTATCGCCATCAAGGTTTTCCTTGGATTCCATACCAACGAAGAGGTTTTCTTTAACGGGAGGGTCTTCCTTTTTCAAACCCTCATTCGCCCGCTCAAGTACCCCGCCATCACCATCGCTGGGCATGTCGCCTACCTAGGAATCCTTCTTCCGCTCATTTTGCTCCAATTTCGCCGTTTTTCGAAGGATTTCGTATCGATATCACCGGGGCATGCACTCGCCTTTCTCGGATTTTTGTTTCTTGCCATCGATAGTGAAGCCCGACACATCGTCACCTTCTTGCCGATCATCCTGATTCCGTTGGGAAGCGTTCTCGATTCCCTTGACCTAGCCCCCCGCAAAGCGGCTATTCTTGTCATTTTACAGCTCATACTGAGCCACTTCTATATTCCTATCAATGTCGAAGGGTTGGCGCAATCGCTTACGGACCTAAATTTCACCTCCGATGCCGCTCAGAGGTTCTTTATGAGTTTCGGTCCATGGATGACTTTTAAAAGCTATCTCCTTTGGATTTTGACCTCTTTTGCCGTTTTTACCGCCATTTGGGCAGTCCTCAGAAAAACAAGCCCTTGAAACAGGGCTTTTTTTTTCTATCTTTGGGCGCAACTCAAACAAACATCAACTCCATTTGTGGAATAAAATATGAAAAACATTGAAAAGCACAGAAATATTGGTATTTCTGCCCACATCGACTCCGGTAAGACCACCCTTACCGAACGTATCCTCTACTTCACAAAGCGTATCCACGCTATCCACGAAGTTCGTGGTAAAGACGGCGTCGGTGCCACGATGGACTCCATGGAACTTGAACGCGAACGCGGCATCACGATTCAGTCCGCTGCTACGTTTGCAAACTGGACCCACACCAAGTCTGGCGAAGCCGACTCCATCAACATCATCGATACCCCGGGGCACGTGGACTTCACGATCGAAGTGGAACGTTCTCTCCGCGTGCTCGACGGTGCTATCCTCGTGCTCACCGGCGTGGAAGGTGTTCAGTCCCAGTCTATTACCGTTGACCGCCAGATGAAGCGCTACCATGTGCCGCGCGTCGTGTTCGTGAACAAGTGCGACCGCTCCGGTGCAAACCCGCTCCGCGTGGCTGTCATGCTCAAGGAAAAGCTCAACCACAAGCCCTGCGTCATGCAGATTCCTATCGGTCTCGAAGACCAACTGAAGGGCGTGGTCGACCTCGTCGAAATGAAGGCCTACTACTTCGAAGGCGCTAACGGCGACGACATGATCGAAAAGGAAATCCCGGCCGAACTCGTTGACCAGGCTAACGAATACCGTGAAAAGCTGATTGACTGCTGCGCAGACTACAGCGACGAAATCATGGAAAAGGCTATGGAAGGCCAGTATGGCGTCGACGAAATCGACAAGAACCTCATCAAGGCCACCATCCGTAAGGCTACCATCAGCCTCGAAGTGACCCCGGTGTTCATGGGTTCCGCTCACAAGAACGTTGGTGTCCAGAAGCTCCTCGACGGCGTTATCGACTACCTCCCGAACCCGACCGAAGTTGAAAACAAGGCTCTCGACCTCGACAACAACGAAGCTGAAGTTGTCCTGAAGTCCGAAGACAACGCTCCGCTCGTTTGCTACGCGTTCAAGCTCGTGAACGACCGCTATGGCCAGTTGACCTACATCCGTATTTACCAGGGTACCCTCAAGAAGGGCGACATGATCACCAACATGGCCACCGGCAAGAAGGTGTCTGTGGGCCGCTTGGTTCGTATGCACGCTGACGAAATGGTGGATATCACCGAAGCCGGTGCAGGCGACATTGTTGCTCTGTTCGGTATCGACTGCGCCTCCGGTACGACCTTTACCGATGGCAAGAACCACTACAACATGACTTCTATGCACGTGCCGAATCCGGTGATCGAACTCGTGATCGAAGCCAAGAACCGTGACGACCTGGACAACATGTCCAAGGCTCTGAACCGCTTCACCAAGGAAGACCCGACGTTCCAGGTGGAAGTCGACAAGGAATCCGGCCAGACCATCATCAAGGGTATGGGCGAACTTCACCTCGACGTTTACATCGAACGTATGCGCCGCGAATACAAGTGCGACGTGACGACCGGTGCTCCGCAGGTGGCTTACCGCGAAACCATTACCCGTCCGGCCAAGTTCGACTACACCCACAAGAAGCAGACTGGTGGTTCTGGTCAGTACGCTAAGGTTGTCGGCGAAATGCGTCCGATGGCTGTCGAAGGCGACCAGGAAAAGGTTTACAACTTCGTGAACTCCGTCGTGGGTGGCCGTATTCCGAAGGAATACATCCCGTCTTGCGACAAGGGTTTCCAGAGCTGCATGGAAGCAGGTTCCTTGATCGGCTTCCCGGTTGTGGGTATCGAAATGGAAGTCCAGGATGGTGCATACCACCCGGTTGACTCTTCTGATATGGCGTTCCAGGTTGCAGCCCGTATGGCCTTCCGCGAAGCTTTCGAAAAGGCTGGCGCTCAGATCCTCGAACCGATCATGAAGGTCGAAATCCAGACTCCGACCGAATTCCAGGGTTCTGTTGTTGGTAACGTTTCTCAGCGTCGTGGTACCATCACCGGTACGAACGAAGAACTCGGCATGACCACCATCACCGCCGAAGTCCCGCTGTCCGAAATGTTCGGCTACGCCACTGACCTGCGTTCTATGACCCAGGGTAAGGCAGAATTCACCATGGAATTCTGCAAGTACCTCCCGGTTCCGAAGAACATCCAGGAAGAACTCATCAAGAAGTACGGCGACAAGGCCAAGGCTCGCGCCTAACAGACCGCACGGCTCTATCGCATTCATAAAAATGTGATATCGCCTTGCTCTCGCCACCACGACTCGTTTATACAAGTCGCTTGTGGCTCACAAAAAAGCTAAAGCCAAACTTCTTAGAAGTTTAAAGAACTCAGTGCATTGCACTGGGTTCTTTTTTTTGTTTATAGCAACGAAAAAATCCCGCAGGGGGACTACCCTGCGGGAAAGTGGAATTAGAAGAAAACAAGCGTGCTTCCGGTCTATTCTACCCCGTGATTTGCTCCAGCATCCCTTCGCTAAACCAGAATGGACTGGAAGCACATTATTTAATATACCATCGGGATATGGAATGCGAAAATATTTTTTCAATTTTCATATTCCAACATGGAATGCTCCAATTTAGAACGACTTGGATGCAGCCTTCGCTTGTTTCCACATTTCTTGCAAGCCTTCGAGGCCAACGTCTTTCATTTCCTTGCCTTGGTCACGAGCCATCTGTTCTACCACGCGGAAGCGGCGTTCGAACTTGGAATTCGCGCGTTCTAGTGCCAAGGCCGCATTAAAGCCGCAGTGGCGCGCCACATTCACCAAGCTGAACATGATGTCGCCGAATTCATCTTCCATGCGTTCTACGTTGCGATTTTCAGGAGATGCCGCTTGCATTTCGGCGCGGAATTCGCTAAATTCTTCCACAGCCTTGTTAAAGACAGGTTCAGCCTCGGTCCAGTCAAAGCTCACTTTGGCGGCACGGCGCTGAAGCTCTTGAGCACGGGCAAGCGTCGGCAAGCTTTTGCTTACTTTGTCCATAGCGGACTTGCCTTGCATTTTTAGATTGTTTTTTTCTTGCGCCTTGATGCGTTCCCACTGGCGGACTACGCCGTTCGAATCATCAACCTTGGCATCGCCAAATACGTGCGGGTGGCGCCGGATCATTTTTTCGCAGATTCCCTGCACTACGTCGTCGATTGAAAAATCGCCGTTTTCTTTCGCGACTTGCGAATGGAACACCACCTGGAACAAGACATCGCCTAATTCTTCGGCCATGTGAGCCTTGTCGTTTGCCTGGGCGGCATCGATGTATTCATGGGATTCTTCGACTAAATACGGGAGCAGCGACTGATGCGTCTGTTGCTTATCCCAAGGGCAACCCTCGGGGGAACGCAGGGTCGCCATAATTTTCACCAAGTCATCAAAGGAATATTTCATGACAGACAAAGATAGAAAGTACGAAACACTCGAACCAAGCCAATACCCGCTTTCGCTCAAGGAATCTAGACTTGCGCCACCACGCTTGTACTACCGCGGAACATTACCTTCAAGCGACGCCATCGGGATTGCCATGGTGGGCACACGCCGCCCAAGCAGTTCCGCCCGCGAACTATGCAGGCGGCTCGTCAAATCACTGCAAGGCACACGCGCCGTTGTCGTATCAGGGCTTGCACAAGGTATCGACAGCTACTGCCACGAAGCGGCCATTGAATACGGGATACCAACCATTGCCGTCGTTGCTCAAGGCATTAACACCCGCATTCACGGAGACCGTGCAACTTTAGCAAAGCGAATCATCGATGCCGGCGGCGGCATTATGACTGAATACGAAGAAGACTTCCCCGCGTTCAAGGGGAATTTTCCCGCACGCAATCGCATTATCAGCGGACTCAGCCGCGCCACAGTCTTAGTACAAAGTAAAGCTAAAGGCGGAGCTCTCATTACTGCCGACTACTGCCTGCAAGAAAACAAGCTCTTGCTCGCCATTCCCGGAGACTTCGACAGCGAAGCTGCCGGAGGGCCAAATCTTTACCTGGATCAAGGGAAAGCCATGCCCATCTTTTTGCCCGAAAGCTTGCGTACCGTCGCCGGGCTCCCCAAAATACAAAACGAAAGAAACGAGCCCGAAGCAATTTCCTTAAAGCAAATCGAGGCCATCGGTTGCAATCTTTCAAGCGATGCATTAACCCTTTTTAAGCAATTCAACGGATTCAAGAAGACTTTTCAGGAGTTGCAAAACGAATGTAACTTTAAGCCTAGCAATATTTTAGCTATATTAACGGAGCTAGAACTTTCGGGGCTAGTCCACACGCCGGACAACTTCCAGTTCTACTTTAACGGAGCAACCTGACGTGAAAAAGCGTTTTTTCTGGATAATCCTGTTTACGATAGTCGCAACATTCGCGATTGTCATTTCGCAGTTGATGTTCGGAAAAAACAGCTTAAAGCAACAGCAACGAATTATGCAAGACATCGAGATGTATCAAGCACAGATTGATTCTCTGCAGCATGCTATCGATTCTTGCAATATCGAAATCGGACGTCTTAAAAAAGATTCCTTGTACAAAGAAGAATTGCTCCGAACGCGCTACGGCATGAGCCGTAAAGGCGAACGCGTTTTCCAGCTCGTTGAATAACCTACGCCATCTTCGAGGCGTCAGTCGTACTCGACGTTTCAACCTTGCCAGCAAAGAAGCTGTAGGCCGCCGGCACAATAAAGAGCGTCATGAAGGTCGCAAACGTAAGACCGCCTGCGATGGCGATACCCATCGCGATACGGCTCGGAGTGCCCGTGAGAATCAAGGGCACGGCGCCCAATACCGTTGAAAGGCTCGTCATGAGGATTGGGCGGAAGCGGCGTTCCGCCGCCATCCGAGCCGCTTCGAGCTTGTTACAGCCGGTGCTCGCCGCAATCTGGTTTGCAAATTCCACAATCAGAATACCATTCTTTGTCACAAGTGCGATCAAAAGAATTAGAGCAATCTCGCTAAAGATATTGAGCGTCTGGCCCGTAATGAACAAGCAAGCGAGCGCTCCTGCCAAGGCAAGCGGCACCGTAAAGAAGATAACGAACGGAGCGCGGAAACTTTCGAACTGGCCCGCAAGCACCAAGAACACCAGCGCAAGCGCCAAGAGGAACACAATGTAGAGGCCGCTGGAACTTTCTTCGAATTCCTTCGAAGAACCGCTCAAAGCTGTACTCACATTCGGGTAATCCTTCAGCAAGTGCTTTGCAATGCGGCGCATTTCTTCAACGCCGTCGCCAATTGTCTTGCCGGGCACAAGTCCCGCCTGAATAGTCGCGGCGCTAAAGCGGTTGAATCTCGGGAGCGACGGCGATGCCGATTGCTCTGTGAAGGTGATAAAGTTATCGAGGCTTACCAATTCACCCTTCGCATTCTTCACCGAAAGCATCGAGATGTTTTCGGGCATGCTACGGTACTGGTAACCGACCGCACCAATAATATCATACTGGCGGCCATCCTTATAGAATTCGCCGTAGCTCTGGTCGCTAATGGCAAGCTGTACCGCCTGCGCAATATCGTTCACCGACACGCCTTCTTCGTTCGCCTTGTCGCGCAAAATTTCAATATGGAGTTCCGGCTTGGTAAAACGAAGGTTCGTATTCACCACGCTAAACACAGGACTATGGCTCGCTTCTTCTTCAAACTTGGGAACAAGCGTACGCAAGATTTCGATATTCGGAGCCTGCAACACAAACTGCACCGGAAGGCCACCGCGCTGTGTACTGATACTTTGCGGTTCAAACACCATCACGCGCAAGTCAGGATACTCGTTACCCAGCAGCTGGATTTCGCGAGCAATCACGCTCTGCGGGCGACGCGCCTTTTTATCATCATTCAACGTCAAGCGCATTCTCGAATTGCCAGCATTCCATGCACCCGCCTGGAATTCAGTATATTCGTTGCTGTCTAAAAGTCCAATCACTTCTTCGGCAAAAGCATCGGCCATGCGCTTGGTTCGCGTAAGCGTCACGCCTTCGGGCATATTCAAGTTCACCATGACGGCATTCGAGTCTTCGGTCGGAGCCATTTCGCTACTCATATTATCGAAGCAGAAATAAGCCGCAATCAAAAGCCCCGCCACAATCGGGAACAAGAGCAAACGCATTCTAAGGAATCCGCCGAGAAGCACCGAATAGATTCGGTTCATTCCATCGAAAAACGGTTCCGTAACTCGGAAGAACCAGCCCTGCTTTTGCTTTTTCAGGAATTTAGAACAAAGCATCGGCGAAAGAGTCAAGGCGCAAAGCGTCGAAAGAAACACAGTACCAATCATCACCGCCACAAATTCACGGAACAAAAGACCCGTCGTACCGCCCAGCGCAAGCACCGGCACAAACACAGCCATCAACACCACAGAGGTTGCAATCACGGCAAAGAAGATTTCATTCGTGCCCGCAACCGCCGCCTGCTTAGGCGTCATACCGCGTTCAATCTTGTGATAAATGTTTTCCACAATCACAATGGCATCGTCAACCACAAGGCCAATGGCCAGCACCATCGCAAGCAAAGTCAGCACGTTGATTGAGAAACCACACAAGTAAAGCACAAAGAAGCTACCAATCACTGACACCGGCACCACCACCATCGGAATCAGCGTCGTGCGACCTTCGCGGAGGAATGCAAAGATAATCGCAATCACCAACAGGAAAGCAATGAAAATCGTCTCCACCACTTCTTTAATAGAAGCACGAATATTGATAGAAGTATCTCGGCCATAAAGAACATCGACACCTTCAGGAATTTCGCGACGGATATCTTCAACGCGCTTGTAGAATTCGTCAGCGATTTCCACATGATTCGAACCGGGTTGCGCCATCAACGCAAGCGTAATGGAATTCTTGCCGTTGCGTCTAAAGCCTGTACGCGTATCCTTCGGTTCGTAGTGAATGTCAGCCACATCGGAAATGCGAATCACGGTGCCATCGGCAGCCGTCTTGATGGCGATGTTTTCAAAAGCCTTCGGGTCAAGAATTCGACCGAGCGTACGAATCGAAAGCGTGGTTTCGCTACCTTCGATAGAGCCAGAAGGCAGTTCCAAGTTTCCCTTCTTGAGAGCAGCCGACATTTCTGCACCAGAAACGCCTAAAGCCTGCAAGCGCACCGGATCAATCCACAAGCGAACCGTTGGGCGCTTTTCGCCCCAAATAGCAATTTCAGAGACGCCGTTGATGGTCTGCAAGCGTTCCTTGACAAAGTTGTTGGCCAGTTCCGAAACTTCCATCGGATCGAGCTTATCGCTCACAAGGCTCACCATCAAAATCGGGTCATTATCGCTGTCAGATTTATAGACCGTCGGTTCATCGACATCATCTGGCAAGCGACGGCGCACGCGGCTCACGCGGTCGCGAATTTCGTTGGCAGCCGCTTCCAAGTCCATGCCGGTTTCAAATTCAATGTTAATGAAGGAGAATCCATCGCGGCTTGTAGAAGTCAGCGCTTTAATACCAGACGCACTGTTGATGGAGGCTTCCAAGATTTCGGTGACTTCGGCTTCGACCACGGCTGCGTTTGCGCCCGGGTACGAAGTACGCACCTGAATGAGCGGGTAGTCTACGTTCGGGTATTCACGCACGCCCAAGTTAGAGGCTCCAAAGGCGCCGAGCAAAATAATCACTAGCGCCATCACGGTCATAAGGACCGGGCGACGTACGGAAAGGTTCGCGACACTCATCGTTTACCTACTCCACTTCGTAATCGGTATTATGACGGATTTCGCGGATACGGACAGAAGCACCTTCGCGAAGGCTAATCAAGCCAGAGGTAATCACCGTATCGCCTTCATCGAGGCCACCGGTGACATCAACAGCAATCGGTGTGCGAAGCCCCGTTTCAACATGCTTGATTTTAGCCTTGCCGCCAGTCGCCACAAACACGTAGGCGCCATCTTTATCGAGCGTGAATGCTTCTGCCGGAATCGGGATGCTTTTTGCCATTCCCGTCTGCATGGAAACATTCACCTTGGCGTAAGAGCCAGCCAAAAGTTCATTGCCGGCGTTTTCGACTTCGACAAGCACCTGGCGCGTGCGGCTGCTTTCAGAAAGTGCAGCCTCCAAAGCCTTCACCTTGCCGGACTTAGCCACATTGCGTTCTTCGTCCTTTACATCTACGGCATCGCCCACTTTAAGTGTCGAGGCATAGCGCTGCGGGAGAGCAAACTTGGCTTTTAGTTTCTTGACTTCGCTCAAAGAAACAATCGATGTACCCGTCGTAAGCCAGGCGCCCACAGACACATTCACAAAGCCGAGCTTGCCTGCAAACGGGGCGCGAACTTCGGTCTTTGCAATTTGCGCCTTGATAAGTTCTACAGAAGCTTCGGCAGATTTGAGCGAAGCATCAGCAGCTTCCATGTCAGCCTTAGTAGCACCGTCTTTTTCGAAAAGCGTCTTGACGCGGTCAAACTTTTGCTGAGCGAGCTGTTGGTTCGATTCCGCCTGCTTGAGTTGCGCACGGAGTTCGGAATCATCAATTTTAGCGAGGAGCGTACCCTTTTGAACTTGGGCGCCGTCTTTTGCATAAAGATTCGTGAGTCTGCCCGAAGCTGCCGCCGTCAGCTGTACATTGTTCTGCGGTTCAAGCGTTGCCATGGCAGTAAAAGTTTTGCCCGATTCGTGGGCCTCGGCAATATAGCCTTCGACTGCGATTTCGCGAGCAGGTCTGCCGCCTGGGCCACCCTTACCAGCAGGGCCTTTACCAGGAGCACCTGCACCAGGAGTAGAATCACCACCGCAAGCCATCAATAGCAACGCAACAGGCAACAATGCAAATTTTTTCATAAATCAGTTTAAAGTAGACGGTGGTCAGTAATTAATTCTTATTTGTTAGATGATTAAACTCTGCAATTCGATGCATAGAAGTGAAAAGAAACAAAGAATTTTTTCTGCAACTCTGTCTACTAATCACTGTCTACTGCCTACTATCTTAGAATTTCACGTTCATTAAGATGCCGCTTCCATCCTCATAGAATTCCGGAACGAATTCCATGCGGTCCGTAAAGCTCTTGGAAGAAGTCGCCCTGTAAACTCTAATGGTATTGAGCATCGAAACCACGCGGTTCAAAAGAAGCGCGCCGACAGACACCTGAAACACAATTCGGCTTACGCGGTAATGACGCATACGGCTCTTAAATTCATCGATATGTTCGGTTGTTTCAGGATTGTCGCTAGAGCCCCAATCCCACTGAATATCAGAAGACAAATCTTCATCGATTTCTTTGCCAGCGCGAATCATCGCCTGGTTGTAGTCTTCATCCATGTCTGGCGAAGAATTCTGACCAGCGACGCCACTGCGGCTACGGTAATCGCCCACCGAATTGAGCATGGACACGCTCTTGCTGTCGGAATTAAGCCCAGCATGACGTACGGCGTAATTATGAGCAGACGAAATATAGCGTTCACCAATTACATAAGAACCGATTGCCGTAAACCAAAGGGCTATGTCAGTCCAAACAAACGGGCGCACAAACTGTTGTTCACCGAGATAGCGTTCGCCCATACCAGGCAACAAGGCCGAAGACCCCATTGCCAAGAGCCAGCTTTTATCAGAATTCTTGCTCACATTTTGGTCAACCGAAATCACCACCTGCGAAAACGCAGATGCGGCGGCGAGCAACAAGACCAAAAGCAGTTTCATTAAAAGCCCCAGCTTGCCTGCACGTTAAAACCAAAGCCGTTTGCAAACGAAACTCCGCTATCGAAATGCAAGTGGTCGTACCAAGAAAGATCTTCTTCGTACAAGGCCTTGTTGTGCGAATTCGCAGTGAATGCTGCATCGACAGCCGAAATGATATGGTTCAAAATCAAGCCGCCAAAGAACCAAGCCTGCATGTCGGCATAGTCATTTGCCTTGTTACGCATGCTACGGTACTTTTTCTGGTAATCCGATTCGGACTTCACCAACGATTCAGTTGCATGGTTCGGATCATCGAGAGCAAGCGATGTTGCCACGGCCACATCTTCGTCACCAATGTCTTCCCAACCAAGCACATAGGCATCGTCAGAAATCAACTGATAAACTTCGGAAGCATTGTCAAAGTCAACCTTTTCCATTTCGTCACCAAGGCTCTTCGGCGACTTAACAAACGTATTGACGTACTCCACATCACCAGAGTAGAGTTTGTCGCGGTCATAGCAACGATCCGTTGTCGCTACACCAAAAATGCCTTCGCAGAATGTTTCTCGAGAGCCTAAATAACGGCGACGGAATTCCGATTCGTAGTTCACGGCATCGGCATTGTACAAGCTACGCATGCGCTGTTCATAGCGACCGATAGAGTAATGTTCCTTAGCGTACTTCTTATACTTGTCCACCTGCTTATTGTACTTGTTCACCGAGAAGTAATACCAGCTACCCCACAAAGCGGCTTCAAGTGCAAGGTAAACACCACCGCGGACATAGGTAAAGTTGGAGCCACCCACGTACATTTGTCCGGAACCCGGAATAACCAACGACATGAACAAAGCCTTGCGCGGGCTCTTGTAGCGGCCCTTCATTTCGTCGATACCGTTCACCTTGGAGACCTTGACAGGGCCCAGCAGTTCACGGCGGCTCATGCTGCTAGAAGACGGAGCATCAGTCGAAGAAGAAGAGACGGCTGCCATGGCAAGAGAATCGCGAATGCGGTTTTCTTCGTTATGCCTTTTCATTTCGGCGGCGTAGGCTTCTTCAGGAGTCATTTCCCTGACAGAATCGCCAGCGAGAGTGTCCACGAAAGCAGAATCAGCATCGGCCGGAACTTCGGCCACAACCGCGGCGGAATCAACCGGAGCAGGAGCCTCGCTGCTAGAAGATACTTCGACAGAGCTAGAAACCGGAGCGACCGAACTAGAGGAAACCTTCACACTGCTGCTTGATGCAGGAGCGGGTTTCGCTGCAGGGGCGGGTTTTGCCGCCACACTGGAACTAGAAGGAACCGAAGCACTACTCGGAGCCACAGCCGCACTGGACTGGGCAGCCTCGGCTTCAGCCTCGAATTCCGCAAAAAGGTCGCGGGGTTGAGCAAAAGACTGGGCAACAAAAATACTGGCCACACAGGCGATAATTGAATAGGCAAACTTGCGCATATAACGCTAAAATAGCAAAATAAGGGCATTTAAGCGCATTAAAAGCCCTTAGTTTTCAGCTATTATTATTTGTTTTTAGCCTAAAAAGAAAAATTCTCCCGCATTTTCGGAGAACAGGTTCAATATTGCATTTTCACATAAACACAAAGAACCACCTAGCGAGGGATTACCCCGTTAGGCGGCGAATCTTGGCAAACCTTAGAGATCTAGATTAGATGCCGAGTTCCTGAGCAACAGCCTGGATACCAAGCTTGTTGATCGTGCGGAGACCAGCAGCGCTAACGCGGAGGGTCACCCAGCGGTCTTCTTCAGGAATGTAGAAACGCTTCTTCTGAAGGTTCGGCAACTGCTTCATCAACTTCTTGCGGTTAGAGTGGGAAACCATGTTGCCCACGAGGCCGGCCTTGCCGGTAACTTCACAAATGCGGCTCATAATAAACTCCGTTGTTTTATAACGGACGCAATTTTAGAAAAAAATCGCCGTTCCGTCAAGGTTAAATTATCAATCTTGCAATGCCTTTGGCAGGTTAAATTTGGTAGATTCGACCAATTTTACGAAATTTTCGATTTCTACGGGGGCAAATTTTTCTTTAATCCAGTCTACGACCCCCTGAACGAGCACTTCGGGAGCACTTGCACCACTCGAAATACCCACCGATTCGATATTTTCGAACCATTCCGGTTCCAAATCTTCGACCGAGGCAATCAAATGGCTCGGAATGCCCTGTTCAAGCCCGAGTTCCATAAGTCGACTAGAATTAGAAGAATTCTTGGCTCCCACGACCAGGAGCATATCCACCTTGGAGCAGAGATCGAGGACTGCCGCCTGACGATTGCCCGTTGCATAGCAAAGGTCGCCCGCATCGGGCCCGATAATATTCGGGAAACGCTGCTTGAGCGCTTCGATAATCTTGCGGGTTTCCGCCACCGAAAGAGTGGTCTGCGTAATATAGGCGAGTTCCTTGTCGGCAGGGACTTCTACCGTTTGCGCATCGGCTTCGTTCCTGATAAGCGTGATTGCCCCCGGCGGGAGCTGTCCCAAAGTGCCTTCCACTTCGGCATGGCCTGCATGACCAATCAAAATGATGTGGCGGCCAGCGGCATAATGACGCTTGGCGCTAAAATGAACCTTGAGCACCAGCGGGCAACTGGCGTCCAGCACCTGCAGTCCACGTTTTTCTGCATCGGCGTAAATTTCTTCGGCAACCCCATGGGCAGAGAAAATCACCACAGAGCCCGACGGCACCTCGTCCAGTTCATCAACAAAAACCACGCCCTTGGACCTAAGCGTATCGACTACGAACTTGTTGTGCACAATTTCGTGACGCACATAAATAGGGGTCCCGAATTTTCCAATTGCCTTTTCCACCACATGAATGGCGCGATCAACACCAGCACAGAAACCACGGGGAGTCGCAAGAATCACTTTTTTCATAAGATTCCCTTTATAAAATTCAACAACAGCTTATAAGAATTCAAGACCTTCATTCTTTCGCACATCAAATAAGTCCGCACCACATCTGGCGACGGATGCCGACGGCGTAAATAGTCCGAAGGAGAATGGATTTGTCCCACCACATGCGCCGCAACCAGTTTGGTCACGACATCGTCATGCCCTTTGGCATAAGGTCCGACACAGGTAGCAACGCCCATTTGAAGCGGTTCCCAGAAATCATGGATTCCGAGCCGGCGATTGAACGAACCGCCCACTACCGCACTTTTGCTTTTCAAAAGGATTTCACGCGATAGTCCAAAGCGCGTCACCAAAGAAACCATTCCACTTTGAACAGAAGGATAATCTACCACAGGCAGTCCTGCCTCGTACAATCGCCTGCGGAAGTAAACCAGTTCAGAAAGCCTGCGCGGCATGAGCACAACCGATTCACCTTTGTCCACAGAATCTTTCGCCATAGAAATAAACGCATCGGCTTCTTCCTGATGGAACGACAGAAACACCACGTCGATCGTAGTTTTTTCGGGGACACAGACAAGGCCACCATCGCGAGCCCAGTTCAGAAGTTTCCAGTCTCCACCCATGGTGCATGGCACAAAGCCCTTGCTTGCGTAAGTAAAGCGACCGAGGTCTGCAGCCGTCTGCATGCAGGCATAACCCATGCCTGAAAAATCAACGAACGGGAACGACTTGCGGTAACGCCCAGACACAAGTGCAATGTTTCTGCGGGTCGAAAGTTTTGCCACCGTCGAAAGGTAACCAGGCCAAAGTTCGTTTTCGGCTAGAATCAAACCAATCGGCTGCACCGAGCTCACAAACGAATGCAACGCCGACAAAATATCGGCCGGCGCAATGGACACCTCCGCAACCCCCGCACAGGAATCCTTCAGAAACGAGACTACCTCAACCTTTTGCGAAGTAATCAAAATCTTCGGGCAATCAGGCAAATCTTCTTTGAGGGCAACAGCAAGTCCTTGCAGCATGCGGCATTCGCCAAGGCTTGCTCCGTGAAGCCAAAGATAGGGGCCATCGCTGGGCCACGGCCCTAACAGACGTTCTTCAATGTGATATTCTCGTTCAAGATGCGGCCATTTGCTAGCAGTCTTCGCCACCGTCCTAACGGCAGTCCCTACAGCAAGGCGTCCTAAGTTCTTTATGTTTAAGCCCATAGGATAAAGTCAATCTTTCTAAACAGCATAATCCCAATCACCAGCGCAAGCCAAATCCACGTATACTTGTCGGCTATAATAGCCTCTTTACCGCTACGAAGCGGACCCGGCACGTGAATTTCGCGAGGAATGAACGCGGGCGTATGCATGGCCCACAACTTCCATTCGTCACCAAAACGTTTTTCTAGATAACGATCATCCAGCTTGGCAAGGTATATACCAAAAGCCAGTGCGAATACAATAAATGGTATAGTTATCCAGTTGATTCCCAAGTGCAAAACGACAATCGCAATAGCGATGGCAATGTTGGACACGTAAAGCGGATGGCGCAGACGTCCGTATGCACCCCAGGTCACAAGAACCGGAGCGTCTTGTGCACTACCGCGAGTGTGGTCGCCAATGGCTCGGCGAGCCTTAACGCGTAGGTACACGGAAATAAGCAAAATATTGATAAAAATCAGAAACGGCACAATGGTAAGGTCTGCCGGCGGAAAAGCCAAGGCAACAAGCGCCACAATACCAAGAATTATCCCTCGATAACGGTACACAAATGGACGCGACGGGCGCAGATCTTCAGCCGGCAATTTCACTTGAACTTCGGGTTTTGCTGTCTGCCCTTGATTTTCAGCACTTACCGTTGCATTTTCTTGCTGTTTAACCTGATCTTCCATAATCGCCTCCGCTAAAGCTTTGCAACATTAAATATACATTCAACTTCGGGAGATAGCACATCATGACTCACAATAATTGTCCATTTGCCAAGCGATTCAGCCGTTTTTAGGTACGCTTTAAGTAGGGGTTCGCGGTCCACCAACGCCACAGAAGCAAAAGGTTCATCTAAAAGCACGGTACGACAGTCCGAGGCTAGCGCCCAAAGGAGCGCCACTCGGGCACGTTCACCGCCCGAAAGGCCCGATTTTTGAAGGAGGGAGGCGGCTCCCGAAGCCTGCATAAAGGATTTGAGAATCGAAGACTTTTCGGAAACGAAGCGTTTTTCGAGAAGGCGGGAAAGCATCCATCTGGGCGGAAGCTCCAGGTCTTGGGCGACAAAGAATACATCTCGAGGGGTATTCGCTTTGGCAGAATTCCAGCGTTCAAGCCCCGAAAGCAGGCGGAGCAATGTAGACTTTCCCACCCCGTTTTTGCCACGGACAAGAACAGGCTTTTCGCGGGACCAATTGAGTGCGAGGTCCGTAAATACAGGAGCTTCGGAGCCTTCGTAAGTGAATTTACCGCCGCGAATCGAAACCGCGCCGGAGGCAGCTTCGGGCGTTGCATTAGGTGCCGCGGCAAAATCCTTGCCAGCAGATTTTCCGGACAACTCAAGCCGTTCAAATTCTTCGAGGACATTGATTGCTGAAACCGCCGAGCGGAACTGCGGCATGACGCGGGCGCATTCCTTGACCGGCTTGTAGCAAAGAAGTACCGCCGAGGTAAACAGCACCAGGCCAGACGCATCCATATAGCCGCGGTTCATGAGGAGCGCACAGAAGGCCAACACCAAAACCATCGCGAGCACCGAAACCGTTTCAGTCAAAAGCGAAAGGCCTGACTTTTTGATGGCGGCATTCAGCCCGTTATCGCGGAGCCCGCGAACATCCTTTAAGAGACCGTCTGAAATATCCTTGCGTTCGTCGCGACCGCTCCACTGCCTAAAAAGCCTACGGGCCAGCGACAGATTCCCGCGGAAATCGGAACGTGCCCGCAACAGGGATTCTTCGGCTGGGCCAAGCTTATGCAGTTTACGCTGAAGGACTGCCACCAGCGGCACAATCACCACAAAAAGGAATGCGGCAAGCGGCCAAGAGATGTAGAAAAGCACTGGCAAGAAAACCAGCAGCTGAAGCACCGCCTGCACAGCCTGAAAGAAAACGCCCCCGTTATTCTGCAACACGACCGTGGCCTCATAAGCTGATTCGACCATGCGTTCGCCCTTGGGCGTGTGGAAGTTCTTTGGAGCC
Organism: Fibrobacter sp. UWB10; assembly: GCF_900182935.1. Lineage (NCBI taxonomy): Bacteria > Pseudomonadati > Fibrobacterota > Fibrobacteria > Fibrobacterales > Fibrobacteraceae > Fibrobacter > Fibrobacter sp. UWB10. The sequence continues at coordinate 286,322 of NZ_FXUE01000001.1, forward strand.
AAATCGCGGAGCCTGTGCAGGAACCATGCCTGCACCCGAGCCGACACCTTATAAAGCCAACCTTCTGAAACCTTGGACTTGCCGTACAGGAATACAAGACGAAGCATGGCGAGCACCACCATTCCCCCGACCCAGGCTGCAAGCGGAATATCTGCCTTGCCCCCGACGATATCGATAAAGGAGCGAATACCCCAGAGCACCGCCGCATCGGCAGCACTTGCCAAAAGCGCCATCGGCAAAAAGCGGATTACGCCGCCTTTCAAGGATTTTTTCAGCCATTTTCGCAGATTCACGCAGAAAAATTAACTTTTTTCGAGTAGCACCCTTGACTAAAATTAAATAGTTACCTATATTTGGCCCTACTAAACGCCCCTATCGTCTAGTGGCCCAGGACTCGGGATTTTCATTCCCGCAACAGCGGTTCGAAACCGCTTGGGGGTATAAAAGGAACCTTTCGAAAGAAAGGTTCCTTTTTTCAACCCTTCCAAGGTATAAAAAGAGCACTCTCAGCGAAGCTGAGTTTTTTATTTTCAAATAAAAAAACACCCTTGACAAATAAAAATACTTACCTATATTTGGTCGCACAAATCGCCCCTATCGTCTAGTGGCCCAGGACTCGGGATTTTCATTCCCGCAACAGCGGTTCGAAACCGCTTGGGGGTATAAAAAGGATTCATCATTAGATGAGTCCTTTTTTTCAACCCATTCAAAGGTATAAAAGGAACCTTTCGAAAGAAAGGTTCCTTTTTTCAACCGCGACAAAGGGTATAAAAAGAGCTGATCGAAAGATTGGCTCTTTTTGTTTTCACAAAAGAAGGGCATTGAGTTCGTAGACAGCCGAAAAATATTTTACTACATTATGCGAACCTCGGAGAGATGCCAGAGTGGTCGAATGGGCCGGTCTCGAAATCCGGAGTCTGTCACAGGACCGAGGGTTCGAATCCCTCTCTCTCCTTGAAACAAAAGGGAACCCCTATATGGGGTTCCTTTTTGTTTTAACGCAAGTTGGGATGAGAACCCTCGGAGAGGGTTCGATTAACTGCGCGAAAGCGAAGCGAAGCGAACTCAGCGCAGTTAAGGATTACGGCCAAAGGTCGTAACCCGAAGGGCAAAGCTTGAAACGAAGTGAAAGCTTTGTTCCATCCCTCTCTCGTATTGAGAGGGGGATGCCTAGCGAAATAAAATGAGCTTGTAGTCCAAACCCGCTCTTGTTTTGAGAGAAAAAGCGTCGGCCAAGGAAAGGGAGGGTGCAGGGAGGGAACCGTGCGGCCTTCGCAACTCCGAGCTGGGTTCCCTCCCGCAACAATACATTTTTACTAAAAAATTTCACGCCCTTTAAAAAGGGCCATCTTATTTCTACATTTGGCCGCAAATCCAACAAAACGGATCCAAAAAACTTCAGGTTTATAAGCGCGAGTGCGCTTCGGGGCTTTTCAAGGTTCAAGACTGAACCAATCGATAGTGCGGCATGGGCCGTAGATGAAGTTTACGGGTCCCTGAAGGTGCATTATGACGAAGAATACTGAAGAACGTATTCCTGAAGAAGCTATTGACCCCAAATCCAAGATTGCTCGCGAAGCAGACGCGTTTTTGAACGCTATTGCAGGCGGTGCCGACGAAGACGAAGCTGACGAAGCAGCGTTCCTGGAACTGAACCCGAACGGTGTGGTCGTCGACGAAGAAGGCGACGTGCTCAAGAAGGGCAGAAAATCCGCCATCGAAGTCGGCACAAAGGTCGAATTTGAAGAAGGCGAAGTCGAACAGCCCGAGGAAGACGAAAGCGCCGAAGATTACGCCGAATCTAAAAAGAGTTGCGCAGAACCGGTAGTCGCTGAAGAAACTCCGGCCCAAGAAGAAGCGGCAGAAGAGATTGCTGAAGATTCCTCCGACGATTCTGACGAAGAACCGGGCGACGAAGCCCTCGTAACTTTCGAAGACCTCGGACTTGCAGACGAAGTTCTTGAAGCCATCAAGGCACTGAACTACGAGACGCCCTCCCCCATTCAGGCAAAGGCCATTCCGGCCCTTTTGCAGGGAGGAAACTTACTCGGTACGGCTCAAACCGGTACTGGAAAGACCGCCGCATTCTCGCTCCCGCTGCTTTCGAGACTCGACTTTAACGGTCACGAGACCTCGATGCTCGTGCTCACACCGACCCGCGAACTCGCCATTCAGGTGGCCGAAGCCATTCAGCAGTATGCCGCCAAGATGCCGAAGGTGCATGTGGTTCCGGTTTACGGCGGACAGGACATCGCCGTACAGCTCCGCGCCCTCAAGCGCCAGGCAAACATCGTGGTTGCCACTCCGGGCCGCCTGATTGACCATATTAAGCGCGGCTCCATCGTGCTTTCGGGCGTAAAGGCCATCGTTCTCGACGAAGCCGATGAAATGCTCGACATGGGATTCATGGAAGATGTGGAAACAATCCTCAAGGAAATCCCGGCAAGCGCCCAGCGCGCCCTCTTTAGCGCAACCATGCCTAAAGAAGTCAAGAAGATTATCGAACAGCACTTGGGCGAATACGAAGAAGCCTGCATCGAAGGCAAGACGACGACTGTCGAAAACATCCGCCAGCGTTATTTGCTCGTAAAGAACGAGCACAAGATCGAAGCCCTCGCCCGCGTGCTCGAAGGCGAAGACTTTGACGGCGTACTGATTTTCGTGCGCACCAAGCAGAACACCACCGAAGTCGCCGAAAAGCTTGAAAGCCGCGGATTCAATGTGGCCCCGCTCAACGGTGACCTTGCCCAGTCCATGCGCGAACGCACCATCAACCGACTCAAGATGGGCAAGCTCGATATCGTTGTCGCCACCGACGTGGCCGCCCGCGGAATCGACGTGGACCGCATTACGCATGTGGTGAACTACGACATTCCTTACGACACCGAATCTTACGTGCACCGCATCGGCCGTACGGGTCGTGCAGGCCGCAGCGGCAACGCAATCCTCTTTATCACCCCGCGTGAAAAGAAGATGCTCAAGATTATCGAAAAGGCAACCCGCCAGCCCATCGAAACGATGGAATTGCCGACCGCCGAAATCATCAGCGCAAAGCGCGTCGCCGCCTTCAAGGATAAAATCAAAAGCGTTATTACCACTGGCGAACTCGACAAGTTCAAGGAACTTGTGGAAAGCATGGTCGCCGAAAGCGCTACAGAAGGTTCTGAACCGCTGACCGCCGCAGACATCGCTGCCGCCGTTATCAAGATTTGGCAGAAAAAACAGCCGCTGTTCCCGGAACTCAAGCCGCTGGACGCTCCGCGTGAACGCCGCGAACGTAACGATAACTTTGGCCTTGACCGCGAAGAAAAGAGCCGACTCCGCAAAGAACGCAACGAAGGCGCGAACGGCGTCGAAGAAGGCTACCTACGCTACTACTTGGGCGTGGGCCGCCGCGACCACGTGACGCCGCGAGACATCGTAGGCGCCATTGCCGGCGAAGGCAACATCAGCAGTTCCAACATCGGGCGCATCAAGCTGTTCGACAAGTTCAGCACCGTAGAACTCCCCGAAACCATGCCGCAAGAAGTCCTCGACATTTTGGCCGACATGACCATTCGCGGAAACGAATCCAGATTCCGTCTGATGACTGATGAGCCGCCTACCGGCCCCGCACCCGGAACCCGCCCGCGCGCGAGCCGCGAAGACCGCCGCAGTTTCCACCGCGGAGAAGGCCACAAGGAATTCGGCGACCGCCACGGCAAAAAGTTCGGTGACAAGAAGTTCGGCAAAAAGGAAGACCGATTCCACAAAGACCACGACGAGCGAAGCTTTGGCGACAAGCCCTTCCGCAAAACTCGCCGTTTCGGAAGAGTGTAATTCTCTAAATCACTTGAACACGTTCAGCCTCGAAAGAGGCTGGCGGCCTTCAAACGAAATTCCGATACTGAACTGATTCATAAAGGCACGACGTTTGCGGTTCTTTATCGGATCGTCAAATTTGAATGTCTTTACTAGCCATTGCAACTTGGGGACGATATACGCCATATCGCCAAGGGGCAGTCTTCGCAAGGCCTGAACGCCACCCATGAAAGCTAGGCTCATGATGGAATCTTCGCCTACATAAATTTCTTCAAAGCCCAAGCCCGCAAGAACATCAACAGCATATTCGTCATTGAACTCAAATGTCGGCCCAATCATGGCATCCAATCCCGCAGCAGAAATACCATTCGCCACAAGGATATCCGCTTGAATTTGAAAGACAAAACGATAGACTTGAACGCGTCCATTAGGAAGAGAGAAAGTAAAAGTTTCATCGATGGGGTCGAGAGATGAGCTTTTTACAGTCTTCCCCACCGAAAGCCCTACACCAAGGGAAAGCACCCCACTCTTTTTATCGGCGTTGTACAACTCCGAAACGATATTTTCGTTAATCAAAGCATTCAATGCGTTACGGTAACGGCTATTGGGATACCGAGCTAGAAAGTTGTCACGGGCAACTAACAACCAGCTGTAATCAAATTCGTAATAGCTGTCACGCTCATAGGGACTTTCTTTCTGAATCCAGAGCATTGCCCATGATGCAGCCGCATCGGCAGCAATTGTAGAGGGTGCTAAAGCAACTTCTCTTGCCACATCAGCAACAGTACCTGGAGAAACCCGATACCTAAGCATATATTCAAGGAAGCCGCCCGTTGTTAGTCTAGAACTTGTCTGTAAAGAAGTCTTTTTCGCTAATGCATAGAATCCGTCGTACTTTGCAATAATGTAATCCAAAACTAGGTTATAGGCGGCATTGTCTTCTACAGTCAGTTTACGGCCATCGACTTCACGGCCTTCAAAACCAAAATATCTTGTGCTCACCTCAGGAACAGCACCAGAGCCTTCACGGTTGGTAGAATAAAGTTTCCCAGCCTTGTAAGTCAGCCCCTTTTGTTTAGACTTGTCTTTGCACAATTCATTCTTAACTTTAGGAGCATTTTCTACCAAGTAGTCCAACACCGCAGGGACCTTAGACAACTCAGGCTGAACAAAATGGTCCAAAAGGAAAAAGTCAAATTCGCAAACATCCTCAGCCCAAAGAGGGGCAACCCCAATGGTCAAGCCAAGCACAGAAAAAAGAATAATTGATTTGATACCCTGCAACACAATAAATAAAATAAAAAAAATTTTCCCATTTAAAATTACTATACTTGCGGCATGACTTTTTCGACTCTTATCGGCATTGTTCTGTTGCTCGCCCTTGTCTTTTTTAAGATTAAGGGCAAAACGCCGAAGAAGAATCCGAAAATGTACCATGGCGATGGTCGCCGAAAGACTTTCCGCGACTTTGAGCAGGAACGCCGCAAGGGTCTGAGCGATGGAATTCGCGGGCTGGACAAGCCTTTTGAATTGGGCGGTTACGGCATCACGCATGCGCCTACCCGCAGCGAAAACTTCTTTAAGCCGGACCCAAAATTCAACGACGAGCGTATTGCAAACGACCCGCGAGGTATTTTTGGCGAAGCGGCCATGATGGCATTGACCGCACGCGTCTGCGACACCGACAAGCGCCGTTATGTGCTAATGCGAAACCTTTACATTCCGGCCCGAGCAGGCTACACCGAAATCGACGCATTGCTTTTGCACCAATCGGGCATTTACGTTCTTGAAAGCAAAAACCTTTCGGGCGAAATTGCAGGCGACCTTGAAAGCGAACGTTGGAACCAGCATTTGAACGCAAGTACCGAGCATACGTTCCATAACCCGATTCGCCAAAATATCGGACATATTTTAGCACTGGAACATTTCCTCAAAATCCGCCATGAGCAGGCACACTTTATCTCGTTCGTGGTATTCAGCGACCGCTGCACCTTACGAAAAGTGCCCAAGGATAACGAATTCTGGAGTATCGTTCACTGCAGCGAACTGCAAGACGCCCTACTCAAGCGCATCACAAGCCGCAAGACCATTTACACTATGCAACAGCTTGAAGACTTTTATTATAAATTGCAAGGTTGCATGAATGTGAGCGAAGAAGTGAAGGCAAAACATAGGGAGTATGCGAACGCAAGAGGAAATAAGACATAGATCCTTCGACTTCGCTCAGGATGACACTTAAATAACAACTAGCTATGAAACAGATTGTAAAGAAAACTACCCTCGATAACGGAATCACTATTTTAACAGACTACATGCCGCATGCTTATTCGGTTGCGGTTGGCGTCTGGGTGCCGCGCGGATCGCGTCACGAATCGAAAGATGAATTTGGCCTGAGTCATTTTTACGAACACCTGGTATTCAAGGGAACCGAAAAACGCAGCGCCCTTGAAATTGCCCGCGCTATCGAAGACAAAGGCGGAAACCTGGAAGCCTACACCACCCGCCAAGAAACGGGATTCTACGCGCAAATTGAACGCAGCCACTTGCCGCTCGCCATCGACGTGATTGCAGACATGCTCATGCACCCACGCATGGACAAGAAGGAAATGGAAAAAGAACGCCGTGTGATTATCGAAGAAATCCACAGCTACGACGACATTCCCGAAGAAATCGTGGGCGACGTCTTTAACGCCATTCACTTCAAGGGATGCGGCATCGCCCATTCCATTACCGGGAACATCAAGCAAGTCAAGGCGCTCACCCACAAGCAAATGCTCAAATACAAAGAGCAAGTCATCAACGAGATTCCGCTCTTGATTTGTGCCTCAGGCAAGGTGAATCACGAAGAACTAGTCGCCCTCTGTGCCGAAAAATTTGCCGAAAAGAAAGTGAACGGCACCACGCCCACCGACATTTACAAGGCAAGCAATAGCGTCAAAGTCGTACAAAAGCAAGACATTGCACAGTCAAACCTTTTCTGGGGTTTAAGCTTTGACCGCAGCCTGATGGATGAACGCGCCCGCTGCGCCCTTTCGCTCTTTAACGTCGCGATGGGTGCGGGCATGGCTAGCCGCCTATTCCAAAAAATTCGCGAAGACAAAGGCCTCGCCTACTCCGTGTATTCAACCGCAGACGTTTACCTCGACTGCACCGACTGGGGCGTATCTCTTGCCACAGAGCCGCACCAGTTGAACACGGCTCTCGAACTTTCTCTCAACGAAATCAGAAGTTTCTTGAAGCGCGGATTCAACAAGGGTGAATACGAACGCACCAAGACCAATATTCTGGGCGCCATGTACTTGGGTGCCGACAGCCCCGAAAAGCGCGTTGTCCGCATGGCCGAACAGGTGCTGCACTTGGGCGAATTCCATACCATGGAACAATCCGAAAAGCTAATCCAGTCTATGCCCGAAGATGAAGTTGTCGACATCACGAACCGCCTGTTTGCAGCGGCAAAGTTCTCGGCAGCAGTAATCGAGCCTGCAAGCAAGAAAAAGACGCAAATCCCGGTGCATTTTTTCTAAGGCCCACAATTAATTCCTATTATTTAGGAAAATAAGGTATCATTATGAGAATTTCTACCAAAGGCCGCTATGCGCTCCGCGTCATGATTGACCTTGCTCAGCACAGCAAGGACGAATACGTGAAGTTACAGGAACTTGCCGAAAGGCAGCAAATTTCTGAAAAATACCTTGAAGGCATTTTAGGTTCGCTCGTTCGCGGGAAACTGCTTACGGGCGCCCGCGGCAAAGCCGGCGGTTACAGGCTCAACTGCGAACCCGCACAATGTAGCGTGTGGCAAATCCTTTCGGTTGTAGAAACATCCGTTTCTCCCGTCGCCTGCCTTGACGAAAAGGAAAACACCTGCGATCGCGCCGACATCTGCATTACGCTCCCGGTGTGGAAAGAGCTCCATTCCATGATCAGAGATTACCTGGACGGAGTCAAGCTAGACCAATTTTTGCGCAATAGCCCCAAGGCCAGAGGCAAAATTCCAGGCGGGAAAAACTGGAATTGCGGATTATAGCGCATTCTAGCCACATTTCCGACCGCCAGTCATAGTTTAAAACTATTAGTAAGAAGATTGTAACAAAATAATTTCACGCAAGCCTTTGTTTCCCTATTGTTTTGATAGGAATATTATACTATTTTATTTCTAACTTTTCAGTGTTAAATTCAAACAGCGTCCGCGACGCAAAAAAAAGGATTTCTACATGTCAAAGATCTACACCTCTGCCGACCAGCTCATCGGTCACACCCCGCTTCTCGAACTCACCCATATTGAAGAAGGCCTTGGAGCCAAGATTCTCGGAAAGCTCGAATACTTTAACCCCGCCGGTTCCGTGAAGGACCGTATTGCAAAGGCGATGATTGACGAAGCCGAAAAGAGCGGCAAGCTCAAGAAGGGTGCCGTGATTATTGAACCGACTTCGGGTAACACCGGTATCGGTCTTGCATCTGTCGCTGCAGCACGTGGCTACCGCATCATCATCGTGATGCCCGAAACCATGAGCGTGGAACGTCGCCAGATTATGAAGGCTTACGGTGCAGAACTCGTGCTGACCGAAGGCGCCAAGGGTATGAAGGGCGCAATCGAAAAGGCCGACGAACTCGCCAAGGAAATTCCGAACAGCTTTATTCCGGGCCAGTTTGTGAACCCGGCTAACCCGGCCGCCCACAAGGCAACCACCGGTCCCGAAATCTGGGAAGACACCGATGGTAAGGTCGATATCTTTGTAGCCGGTGTCGGTACTGGTGGTACGGTGACTGGCGTAGGCGAATACCTCAAGTCCAAGAACCCGAACGTGAAGGTTGTCGCTGTCGAACCGGCAAGCTCTCCGGTGCTCTCCAAGGGGACTGCAGGCGCCCACAAGATCCAGGGCATTGGCGCAGGCTTTGTTCCTGAAACCCTGAACACCAAAGTTTATGACGAAGTGATTGCTGTCGAAAACGAAGCCGCATTCGAAGCCGGCCGCGAAATCGGCAAGACCGAAGGCGTGCTCGTGGGCATTTCTTCTGGCGCCGCTCTCTGGGCCGCCAAGGAACTCGCGAAGCGCCCGGAAAACAAGGGCAAGACGATTGTCGCGCTCCTCCCGGATACCGGCGACCGTTACCTTTCTACCGCCCTCTTCGCAGAATAAGATTCACAAAGTAACACCTCAACTTTGTTTATAGAGAATGGCTTCTAGCAAAATTCTAGAAGCCATTTTTATATTTTTGCGGCGCACGGTAAGCTATGGCATACAAGAACTTCATCTTTGATTTAGGCGGAGTCATTCTCGACATCAACATGCAGAAAGCCCTTGACGGCTTTGCTGCACTCGGACTCCCCGAAAGCGAACTTCGCTTTGATGTAGGCGAAGCCGCCGACTTGATGCACCGTTACCAACTCGGACATTTTACGACCGATGAATTCTGCAGGCGCCTTGCCACCAGGTGCAATCCGGGCACAACCCCCGAACAAGTTGCTCACGCCTGGAACAGCATTTGCCTTGGCATCCCCAAACGAAAGCTGGACGCCATCAAGGCTCTCAAGCAACGTGCAAACGTCTACCTGCTCAGTAACACCAACGACCTGCACTGGCAATATTGCCTAGACCATTGGTTCAACGCAAACGGGAACCGATGCGAAGATTTTTTCGACAAGGTTTTCTTGAGTCAAGAAATGCACCTAGAAAAACCGCACGCCGAAATTTTCGAACAAGTTATTAAAACCATCGATGCAGGTCGCGGCTCAGAGACATCGGACACAATCTTCCTCGACGATAACATCGATAACGTAAATGCCGCAAAAAATTGCTGCATTCAAGCGGTGCAAATCACACCCGATTTCGACTGGGTCGATTACCTTAAAGCGCTAGATTAAAACGCCTGGTAAATCTTGAAAATCGCGAGAATCTTTCCGATAATCGCAGGAATACCCGGGCACAAGAAGCAGAGAATCACGCGCGTCACGCGGTTTTTCCACCAGCGCTTAACCTGCCAAATGTCGTCGGTCAAAGTTTCCATTTCAGACACTCGCGGCGGGCGCATGTATACCTGCGTAAGTGCGGTAAAGAACCCGACACCAATCAGCGGAGTAAGACCTGTAAACGGAGCTGCGATTAGCGCCACCAAAACCGTAAGCGGATGACCACCAGCAACGATCGTGCCAAGCATGGCTCCACCGCCAGTAAGCATCGCCCACTGCAAGCTAAGTTCGCCGGCCTTTTCGGCACCGGTATGAACACCGACAGCGATAATGCTTGCAATAATGGCAACCGGAATTGCCCAGCCGATAATTTTCCAAATCGGAGCGCTCTTCGGAATCACGCTAATGGATTCTTCGCTCGGGAGTTCACGGTCTTCTTCGATAATGTGAGCAATGCCGTTCATGTGGCCTGCACCCACGACCGCCACAATCTTTTTGCCCGGAGCATTCTTGATTTTGCTTGCGAGGAACTGGTCGCGTTCGTCGATAAGCACCTGTTTGACTTCGGGGAACGACTTTCCGAAATCCTGCATCATGGCGCTCAAGGCATCTTGTTGCTTTATCTTGGCCAAGTCTTCTTCGCTGACTTCGGTCTTGTCGAAAATGCTTGCAATGAGTCCGCCCAAGAGGCTCAGCTTGCGGTACCAGGGCGTGCATGCCCAAGTGCGCTTAAGGGTAATCTTGATATCGCGGTCGGCAAGCACCAGTTCGGAATTCTTTTCGGCGGCGACATCGACCGCTTCCTTGAGTTCTGAGCCCGGCTTTACGCCAGTTTGGGCGCCCATGCGCTTTTGATAAGACCCGAGCACCAAGTTTGCAATTAGCGTCGCCAGTTGTTTTTTCTTGATAACTTGTTTTAAATCAGTCTTTTTCCAGCGGTCCGGGTCCTTGATAGAATTCAAGCGTCCTTCGTCCAATTCAACACAAACTGTATCCGGTGATTCCGCTTCAATAGTCGCCCGAACCAGGTCCTTGGAGGCCTGCGAAATATGGGCGGTACCAATTAGAATAATTTCTCTATCGTCTTTTTTAATGCGGTAAATGTCTGATTTTTCGTTCATCGGACTAAATGATAGCAAGAAAATGGCTTGCAAATTGAAAAAAAAACTTCTTTTTTGTTGACTTTATCAAAAAATGTTTATATTTATATAGAATTTTCGTTTTTTCGGAGGTTTGGCCTTATGAAAAAAATTTTGGCATATCTTTCTTTGGCAGCATTGGTTCTGACCGGCTGTGCAGGTTCTAGGTCTGATGACCCGGAAGCCCTGGACAACGCATTGGTCGGATTCACGTCTTGCGTGCAGGGTTCTCGCTGGCAGGAAGCTCTTGAATACGTAACACCGAGCGAAGCCGATGTTATCGCTACCTCTGACGGTTACGAATTCAAGGATGAATACAAGACTGCCGCCCGCAGACTTCCGCTTTCGACACTCCGCAGAGCTGGCCTCCAGGTTGATGGCCGCGGTCGCTTGGTTGGCATCAAGGACGCCATGGACGAAGCTAATGGTCGCTACGTGATGTCCGAAGATCAGGCCAAGGTTGGCACCAACCTCAAGCAGATGGAAGACGAACGCGTGAAACGCCGCATTGAACAGGGTCAGAAGATTCTTCAAGAAGAAGAGGAAGAAGCTCACCAGGAACAAGAAGAAATCGTCTATTCCAACAAGCTGACCGACGAAGAAAAGCGTAAGTACGGCAGCACCCGCGACTTGCAGGCTCCGGAAGCTTACGAAGACGAAAGCACGCAGGAAGCTGAAGAACAGCTCTACGGCGGCGACTACGAAAATCCGTAATGATTAACGTATTCAAAAGTTTTTCGAAAACGGCGCTATTCAAGGCGTCGTTTTTTGCAGTATTATTTTGCCTAGCAGCCTGCGACCTTGGACCAGACCCAGCTGCAGACGGAGCTAGGTTCAACAAGCGTTTTCACTATTACTACACACAGGATTGCGATTTTAACGCATTTGAGGCATACAACTGCGGTCCGATTCATTCCATTAGTCCTTCGATGACCGTCAGCCTGCGAATCGACAGCGACGGATTGGCCACTTTAAGCCTCGATGGCGACTACTATTATTATCTTGCATCGGAATACACCGAAGGCTACGACCCGGAATATGGTAGATATTACAACTTTTATCAAGATGATGATGAACTGACCGTCTATCAAGACGGCTATACCTTGGCATATTGGGACAATAATCACAGTATCGTGACTTATTACTATTACGACCTGTACTAGATTTTTCTATCTTTTGCCCCACTCATGAGCAATTCTGAAAATTTTGTCATCGCCCTTGATGGCGGTTCGGGTACCGGCAAGAGTACCACTGCAAAAATCGTTGCAAAGACTTTAGGTATTACCTATTTGGACACGGGTGCCATGTATCGCGCCGTGACACTTGCCGCCCTCGACGCAGGCCTCGCAGCCGAAGAAGGCCCCGCGATGGACAAATTGCTCGAAAACCTGACCCTCGGGTTCGATTCCGAAAATCACATCCTCATCAACGGTGTCTGCCGCGAAAGTGAAATCCGCGGCATGAAGGTGTCGAGCAACGTGAGCATTTACTGCGCACTCCCGTCGGTCCGCGCCGCCATGACCAAGCAGCAGCGCGAAATCGGCAAGAAGCAGAGTTGCATTCTGGATGGCCGCGACATCGGTACGGTCGTCTTCCCCGATGCCAAGTACAAGTTTTTCATGGTCACAGACGTTAAAGTCCGTGCCGAACGCCGCTACAAGGAACTCCTTGAAAAGGGCGAAAAGGTAACGCTCGAAGAAGTCCTCAACAACCTGGTCGAACGCGACCGTCTGGATTCTTCGCGCGCTACCGCCCCGTTAAAGAAAGCGGACGACGCTATTGAAATTGACACTACACACATCTCAATCCAACAACAGGTTCAAAAGATTCTCGACTACGTAGGTGTAGTGGCGTAGCCTGAATCCTTTGTTCCGCAACCCAATTAAACAATATGTCTCAAAATCTCAAATTCGGTACCGCTGAAGATCTCGCTGAAATCCTCGCCGCTCAGGGCGAATGCAGCCCCGACTTCCGTAAGCAGAACGCTGACGTTTACGCCGGCATGGATTGCCTCGAACAGGGCAAGCTCGTCACTGGTAAGATTAGCCAGGTGAACGACCAGGAAGTCTTGATCGACGTGAACTACAAGTCCGAAGGTGTCATTGACCGTGCTGAATTCAAGGACACGGACTCCCTCGAAATCGGTTCCGAAATCGAAGTGTTTGTCGAAAAGCTCGAAGATGAAGACGGTCGTCTCATCTTGTCGAAGCAGAAGGCCGACTTCGTGCGCGTGTGGGATCGCATCCACGCTGCATTCGAAAACAACGAAGTCGTGCGCGGTACGCTCACGAAGCGTATCAAGGGCGGTGTGGTTGTCGACCTGTTCGGCATCGACGCCTTCCTCCCGGGTTCCCAGATCGACCTCCGTCAGATCCCGGACATCAACGCCCTCATCGGTCAGGATTTCGACCTCAAGGTTATCAAGGTCAACAAGGCTCGCCGCAACATCGTCGTTTCTCGCCGTGTTGTTCTCGAAGAAGAACGCAACAAGCAGCGTGGCGACGTTCTCGAAACTCTCGAGAAGGGTCAGGTCCGCAAGGGTATCGTCAAGAACATCACCGACTTCGGTGCATTCATTGACCTCGGCGGCGTAGACGGCCTCCTCCACATCACCGACATGAGCTACAAGCGCATCAACCACCCGACCGAATTGCTCCAGCTCGGCCAGGAAGTCGAAGTTATGGTTCTCGACTTCAACGACAAGAAGGAACGTATCTCTCTCGGCATGAAGCAGCTTAAGCCGCATCCGTGGAAGGATATCGCCGAACGTTATCCGGAAGGCGCTATCGTTAAGGGTAAGGTTGTTTCCATTACCGATTACGGTGCATTCGTTGAACTGGATAGCGGCGTCGAAGGCCTCATCCACGTTTCCGAAATGTCCTGGACTCAGCATGTCAAGCACCCGTCCAAGATCCTCACCGTTGGTCAGGAAGTTGAAGCTGTCGTGCTCAAGGTTGAAGAAGATGCAGAACGCATCTCTCTCGGCATGAAGCAGCTCGAATCTGATCCGTGGGATTCTATCGAAACCGAACTTCCGCCGGGTGCCCGCGTGGTTGGTGAAATCCGCAACATCGCTTCCTTCGGCGCATTCGTCGAAATCAAGGAAGGTGTTGATGGCCTCATCCACGTTTCCGACATGTCCTGGACCAAGAAGATTACTCACCCGAACGAAATGGTCAAGAAGGGCGACAAGGTTGAATGCGTCGTGCTCGCTGTCGATAAGGAAAAGCGTCGTATTTCCCTCTCCATGAAGCACCTCACCGAAGATCCGTGGGATACCATTGATTCCACCTACCCGGTGAACAGCGAAGTGAAGGGCAAGATCGTTCGCATGCTCGACCGCGGCGTCGTGGTTGAACTCGCTGACGGTATCGAAGGCTTCATCCCGGTTTCCAAGCTCACCGCTGAATACATCAAGGTTCCGGCCGATGCATTCAAGGTTGGCGACGAAGTTCCGGCTGTCGTGACCGAAATCGATCAGAACAATCGTAAGATCTTCCTCTCTGTGGTTGACTACTTCAAGAACCGTGAATCCGCTGAGCTCAAGGCTTGGATGGACTCTCACAAGCCGGGCGAATCTGGCACCACCATCGGTGAAGCTACCGCCCCGAAGAAGAAGAGCTCCAAGAAGAAGGCTGACGCTGAAGCCGAAGCTTAATTAGCTTCTTCAAAAGCACAAAGCTTTAAGGAATCCCGCGGGTAACCGTGGGATTTCTTTTTTCATCAATCTTTCTATCTTGTTTTTTATGAGATGTTTGTTACAGCGTAGTCTGATAGCCCTGTTTTTTGTTTTCTCTACCGTTTCTTTTGGCGCAGACGTTAAAGTTTTACCATTGAACGCTCCGAACTTGCCCAATGAGAAATTGTATGCAACAATAACGACCCAGGTATTGAATGCAGTCCAAGAAACTGGAAACAGATCGGTAGAGAATGCCGACTATGCTTTGCGAGTTACTGTGCTGAACCCCAAAGGATTCCTGATGGTAGGGGCCGAAGTAAGAGGCGTAAACTCCTTTTATAAAAAGGAGAGTGTCAACGTAAGCAATGTATCCATGTTGAACGACGGTCTCAGACAAATTATTGGAGCAGTGTTAAAAGACATTCCAACAGCATCTGATGTTGATGAAGAGAGTGAAGTTCCTAGTATGGAGCCTTTGGTAAAGGTGGACACCGTAACAAAGAGGGATACCATCACCAGAGTAGACACTATCGTAAAGGTTGATACGATTGCGAAAATCGATACTATTATCAAGGTTGAAACCATTACAGTTGTGGACACCATTGAAAGAGATGAAGCCAATCTAGTGAAAAAATCTAAGCATTACATTATGGTTGGTTTTTCATTTGCGAATCTTTTCTTTTTACGTGAATACACAGAGCACTATTTGACAGCTTCACGAAGTTACAACAGCAATTATAATAGAAGATATGACATTTACAACACCGAAAAAATTTATACCACCGAAGAACAGGAACGCAGCAACCAACTCAATTTGGGTTATGCATACGAAACTCCGATAAACACAAGATTGTCTAGAGTGTATTCTGCCGACTTTGGTTTTAACAATACGGATTGGTTCCTTGGTTTTGCGGGCAACTTAAAATTTGATTTGATAAAAAAACATCCCCTAAGAAAATGGAACCTGTTTATTCAAGGTGGGCTTGGCCCCGTCTTTGCTTATATAGGCACCTTTACTGCTGATAGCTGGGATAATGTTGACGCAAGCAATGCGATTAAAAGTTTGGGCCACGAAATAGAAGCATCTTTTCATTTAGGGGCAATCTCTAACATTGCTTTAGGATTTGATTACAACATTAAGGGAAAATCGAAACTGGAATTTGCCGTAAGAATTGAGCAGGCTTGGATGGATTTTTTGGATAAGTTGAGTGGCAACAGAATGTTTGCCATAACCCCTTACGTAGCCTATGGATTCTAGAACATGAAGCTGCTGTTTGGATTGTTGTTTGGATTGTGCCTATATGGTTGTGGTGATATAGAATCACCCCAATCCGTAAGCAAGTATATTGAAACCGTTGATGCTAACGGCGAAGTGTCTACAATTGAATCTTCTTCCAGTTCGCTCCGAATAGAAAGTTCATCTAGTAGTGTTTGGTGGTATTACTCTTCTTCAAGTTATTCTTCGCATTATTCGTCATCTTCTTATTTTTCTTCATCCTCTTATTCCTCCTCATCTTCAGCCAAGTCCGCCTATCTTTCTGAAGAAAAGCAGATGGAACTGACTCTTACCTACTACCTCCAGCTGAAATCCTATGAAGGAACATCAAGCAAAATAGACGGTGACCCCATCATCTATTTTAATGTAATTGCAATCGACTCCACAGGTGACACCCTAACGACTATAAAGACATCGAAGATTTTCAACAGCAAGTCGGACAAGACAAATATTTCTACGTGGAGCGGGGATTCCAGCGTGGTTTTGACCATGCCTTACAACACTTACACCATTTCAGTATGTCCGATTGTTTATGACTACGATCCGCTTTCAAATGACAAAATGTCGTCGGGTTATTGCTATATTCGTCAACGAGTCGGCTTGTTGGAATCAAGAGATAAGGTTTATCAGGAAGACAGCTACGCCACCTATTATGAACTAGAGTGGTACTGGAATTTATATTGAGAGGTAATATGAAAAAATTACTTTTATTGCTTGTTTTGGCAATCCTGTCTGCATGCACGACCCAGAAGGAATCGTTTCACACATACAACGAGTTTCAAACAAACGTAGTTCTATCAGAAGCAAATTTTGTTGTTGTAAGAAATGTTGAAGCCAAGGCATCCCGTTGTTTTAATAGTGGGATTGCTCGAAACCAAGCCATTGAAGAATTATTTAAAGTGGCTGATTTGAAAGGCTCTCAAACAATCGCCAACATTACCGTATCTCAGTCAGAAGGTACTTTCTGCGATAAGGCCAAGGCATTTGGAACGGTGATTGAATTCGTTGAACCCGGCAAAGGGAAAAAGACAAATTCCCAAGCAAACACAAATAATGGGGACTCCGCTTGCGACAAGGCTGTATGGGGCGATGCTTGCGGTGACTAATTTTCTATCTTGCATCCTATGAACCTCGCTGGAAAGAAAATCTTGCTCGGAGTCTCGGGCGGCATTGCCGTATACAAGAGCTGCGAGCTGTTGCGCCTGTTGCAGAAGAAGGGCGCCGAAGTACGCGTATGCATGACCGATGCGGCCACAGAATTCGTAGCGCCGCTGACTTTTGCAAGCCTGAGTAAATGTCCTGTGTACCTGAAGAACGGAGCCGTCGAGGCGCGTCCCTTCCAGCATATTGATTTTCCGCGCTGGGCAGACCTCTATTTGGTGGTGCCCGCGACCGCGAACGTCATCGGGAAATTCGCCTGCGGTATCGCCGACGATCCGGTGAGCCTTTGCTTTATGAGCTGCACGTGTCCGCGCGTAATTGCGCCCGCGATGAATGTGGCAATGTACAACTCCTCCGCCGTAAAACGCAACCTCGAGATTTTGCGCGGCTTTGAAGACACGACCGTGCTTGAATCGCCTGCAGGGGAACTCGCCTGTGGTGAAATCGGACAAGGTCGCCTGATGGAACCGGCTGAAATTGTGAAGTATTTAGAAGGGGCAAGTCTGCCCCTCGCTGCATCCGCATGCGCGTCTTCCGCTACCCCATCTCCTAGGGGCACGGCCCCTAAAACCCCCGCGCCAGCATGTCCTGTTGCACAAGATGTCCCGCCGACACAAGATGCAAGCCTTCCTGGCTACGGCAAGAAGGTTCTCTTGACTGCAGGCCGTACCGAAGAAGCAATCGACCCGGTACGCTATATCAGCAATCGCAGTAGCGGCAAGACCGCTGTGGCACTCGCCTCGGTATTCTACGCCAACGGTTTTGAAGTCGAAGTTGTCGCAGGCCCGATGGAAGCGAAGTTCCCGGGCGGAGTGAAAGTGACTCGAGTGACAAGCGCCCGCGACATGCACGACGCAGTCCTTGAACGAATGAAGAGTGCAAGCGCGCTCGTTCACTGCGCCGCCGTTGCCGACTATCGCCCGAAAGTGGCCGCCACCGAAAAGATTAAGGATAGCCGCAGTCAGCTGATTCTGGAGCTGGAACCGAACCCGAATATTTTGCGAGACAGCGTCGCCCAAAAACGCGACGACCAAGTGATTGTCGGATTCGCACTTGAAACCGATCACTTCGAAGAACACGCCGCCGAAAAGCTTGCAAAGAGCGGCGCCGACGCATTGCTTTTGAACGCCCCTGTAGCCGCCGACTCTGGCTTTGGCCGCGACTGCGTGCGGTTCGCCTTGGTGGAAAAGGGCAAGCCCGTTCCACAGCTCGCCATGGGCGAGAAGGTCGATTTGGCCGAGACGATTTTGAACTTTTGCCTGGAGCGCCTGAATGGCTGACGAATTTGACTTTAGCGAACTGCGCAACTACCTTTCAGGACAAATCGACCTGGGCGAAGCGGAACTCTTGCTAGACGAGCCATGGACTCTCACACGCAAGCCAGCTGTTCCTGGTGCGCCCGCGCCCACCGCGACTCGCCCTATTGCACCGAGTCATGTTCCGCCAACTCCGGCCGCAGCCTCCGCGGCACGCCCGGTGCCGCGCAACCTGCCGCCTCAATTCCCGAACAGCTCGGCTCCCACAGCAGGATCTGCACAGGCCCCGATTCCAGACACTACCGGATTTGCGCCTTCGCTCTTCGGCGCCGTCGATTCCAAGGCAACCACCATTCCGGCAGCCAACATGCCGACAGCACGCACAGTCAAGCGCGCCGCCCACGCCTTCGAATCAGTCGATTCTCTTGATGCATTCTACGAATCCATCAAGAGCGAAGCCATGTACGCCAAGGAAGCCGCACTCGCCCGCTATGTTGGTCCCGCCAAACCGAAATTGCTTTTCCTGCTCCCCGCCATTAAAATGGCCGAAGCAGCCAACATCTCGGCCACAAGCACCGACGTATTCTTCGGAACACCCGTTGGCGAAATGCTTTCGCGCCTGTTCGCAAGCTTAAGCATCGAGCAAAAAGACATCGGCATCACGTACTTTTTCAAGTCCACCGAGCGCCCGCTCGCGCCGCTTCTCGAAGCCGCACTCCGCAAGATGCTTACCAAGGAACTCAGCTTTATCCAGCCCAAAATCATGGTGACCTTCGGGCAGCCGCTATTCTATCAGGTATTCGGCAAGGGCAAGAACTTCGACGAAAACGCCGGCACAGCCATGGACTTCGCTGGCGTCAAGAGTGTCGCTCTCGTAGACCCGTACGCCATGGTAAACGACAAGCAGATGAAATGGCTCACCTGGAAGGTTCACATCCCGCGCAGCGGCATGTTCACCATCGCCGCCAAGTAGAGGTTCCATGACCACACCGAATCCGAACACGGAGCATCCGATCGCGGGCTACGACAAGGAAATCTACGTCAAGCCTACCATCAAAAACCCGAATATTATTGTCGGGGACTTCACCTATATCGCAGATTCGGAGTTCGAAAGCCATGTGACGCACCACTATGACTTTATCGGCGACAAACTGATTATCGGAAAGTTCTGCCAGATTGCCGCCGGCGTAGAATTCGTCATGAACGGCGCCAACCACCAGATGAATGCGGTTTCGACATTCCCGTTCTATACGCTGGAAGGCTGGAAAATGAATCCGCCCGCTAAAAGCGACATGCCATTCAAGGGCGACACCGTCATCGGAAACGATGTGTGGATTGGTCAAAACGCCACCATCTTGCCGGGCGTGCATATCGGTGACGGCGCCATCATCGGCGCGAACAGCGTCGTCGGCAGCGACGTAGAGCCTTATACGATTGTCGTCGGCAATCCCGCCGAAGTAATCCGCTATCGTTTTGATGAAGAACTGACAGAACTCCTGCTCAAATTCAAGTGGTGGGACAAGCCCATCGAAGAAATCAACGAATTGATTCCGATTCTTACGAGCAGCGATCTTGATAAAGTCAAAGCCGAAATCCGTCGGCTAATGAACGCTTAAAGCTTAATTCTTTTTGACAAAAAAACTGTACTTTCCCCCAAAAAAAAGTGAGAAAATTAAAAAACCAGCCCGAGATGAGGCTGGCAATATACATTTGATTGTTTTTTTTACTAATCGAAATCTTCATCAGAAATGTGTTTTACACAACGAACACTAAATCCATAAAATCTACTATCACTTACTTCGTATGCAGCATCACTACTACCGTCCATCCAAACGCCAAAAGGACCACTACCATCATCTGAGAGTCCCCAAAACCTAGTTGTTTTTCCTACACCCCCATAACCACCAATAGCTCCCCTAGAACCAGCCAACAAAGCGCTGAACCCAAATGCATCTACAGCATTTGATTTCAGCATTCTTCCTGCAGACAATCTTCCGCCAACAGCATCAAACAACACATAAAAATCATTTTTCGTTGGCAAGTTCCACCCTTCTGGGCATGCATTTCTTGCAGCATCCCAATTATACAAGCGTCCAAACTTATTACATTTTTCCAATTCATCATCATAACAATAGCTATCATCCATTTCGTAATTTAGGTTTTGAGCCATCCATTCCTGACTTTCGATAACAACAGTCCTATACTCTTTTTGATCTCTTGGATCAATCATCTTCTTAAAAATAGGGCAAAAATTGGGATCATAAGACGAGTTATTATCATAGATATAATTCAAGAGATAATTACAATAAAGTCCCTTTTGTCCAAACCCACAATAACCGACTTCAAAAGACTCCGAATTCGTATGCAACATGAACTGAATTACAACTTTTTGCGGATTTTCGCATTGTTGTTTTCGGTCTTCTAGAGTCACAAAACTTTTTCCCGGCCATCCTTTTGCCTCAACAACTTTCACCCCTTTTTCCGTCTCGAAATAAGTCCATTCTACTTCGCCAAAGACACTTTCAATAGCCTTGCCAACGGTCGTTTGCTCATACCCTTGCAAAGTTCCATTTTTTACCATATCAATCTCCGAATTACAACCACTTATAATGGTTGCAACCCCCAAAGACATTGCGAATTTTAAAATTTTTTTCATTTGATTTTCTCCTTAATGTTCGTGAAATAATCCACGTCATAAATGTAACCACCCCAAAAAACAAAGTCAAGTGTTTTTGTGATTTTCGTCCATTTTGGGGAGGATATGATATTCCAAACTGGAATATCATATCCAATAATCGTAGATTATTTCACCCCATACACAAAAAAAAGCGGTCTTTCGACCGCCAGTAATTTGTTTTTTAAAAGCAACTAGAGTTCGCGAATTTCTTTTTCGGAAAGATTAGTAGTTTCCTTTATAATGGAAACATCGACACCCTTATCGCGCATTTTCTTCGCGATTTCGCGAGCTACATTATATTTCAGCCGCGCTTCGTCAAAATCTTTCATCAATTCGCAACGCATATATCTTGCACTAAAATTACACAATTTTACTTCGTTTTGCAAGACCTTGAATATTGGGTCAGCGGCAAACTCACTAAAATCGGCTTCACGATTGAGTGTATCAATGGCACGGAGCCACTGAGCAATGCGACTATTGTCTCCTTCGAACTTTTCCTTCTGCTTGAGAAACTTATTCACCTCAATGAGCGTCACCGTCTGCCGTTCGAAATACACACGCTGTTCTTGATTGCGCAACTGCACCTTATGACGATAATTCGGAGATTCCTTGAATGCGTCAAAAAACTGAAAACTGACCACATGCAAATTTTCTAAGCGCGTAAACGTTCCTGCTTTTTCCATACCGCTCGTAAGACGAGCCACATAAAGAACCAAACGGTCATTAAACAAGAAATCATTATTTTCATGCTGAACATCAATGGAGATGCGATCACGTGGAATATTTTCTCCACGGTCGTTAGTCAGTAGCAAATCGGGTTCAACACTGCGGTAACCCAATTCGCCAGGAATATAGGGATTTACAAGCTTAGGATTCGCTATACGGTCCGAACCAACAAGATTAAGGGCTGCATTAATAAGATCCGTCGTGAGCATCAGATTTTTCTCGTTTGCAAGAATCTTCTTGATGCATCCGTCGTTATAGAAATAGACATTCCTGTGTTCGTATTCCTTGATAATTGCGTCGAGATCCAATCCTCTTTCGTCGGCAGTTTTAAGTTTCCGCTGAAATTCAGCAAATTCTTCTCTAGTCATTTAAGCCTTTTTAGCGTTTCTTCATGGGACTTTCCACAAAGAGATAGGAATTCCCTATCTTATATATACACGCTTTTTTTGACCGTTTTACACCTTTTCAGAATGTAAAATTTTCGAAATACAGAAAATAAAAAAGAGAGTCTTTACACTTCAATCAGCGTTGCCACGAGGCAGCTATCTTTGGTGTGGCCGGAGCCGACGAAATCAATGTCCTGCGACTTGCTCCAAAGAGTTTTCGCTTTCGGGTGGACGGACGCAACCGATGCGAGCGCATTCCGCGAGAAGGCGGACAAATTAAATTCGCTGTAGTTGGAACTCACCATAAAGAGGCCGCCCTTATTCAGGAGCGTGGCACAGTCGGCCACGAGCGGCATCAAGTGTTCGCGTACGTTAAAGTTCTTGCCCTTGAAGCGGGCAAAGCTGGGCGGATCGAGCACGATGGCATCGAACTTGAGGCCTTTCTTTTGCGCCCAGTGAACATATTCAACGGCGTTGCCTCTGAAGAATTCGCCCTGCTTGGGTTCGAGACCATTGAGGGCATAATTTTCGCGCCCCTTGTCCAAAATCTTTGCGCTAATGTCGGCATTCGTCGAAATCTCGGCGCCACCCAGGCGGCCATGCACCGAGAAAGCGCATGTATAACTGAACAAGTTCAGCATACGGCGCCCTGCTGCCCGAGACCCCATCTCCAAGCGAATCGCACGCATGTCCAGGAATAGGCCCGGATTCACCGTATCAAGCAAATCGATGTGGAACTTTGCAGAACCTTCGCGGACAACACCCGTAGAATCTTCGGGACGGCCCACCAGCACTTCCATCGGCGGATTTTCCAGCGACTTGCCGGAACGGGAAAGGCGTTCCTTTACAACGAGGCAAACGGGAGAAAACTTCTGCGCAATCGCATCGGCAATGGCACGCTTTTCGCGGAGCAGTTCATCACCGAAAAACTGAATCTGGTAACGATCGCCGAACTTGTCGAGCGTCATGCCAGGGAATCCATCTGGCCCCCCGTTCACAATGCGGAAAGCCTCCGTCGTTTCAAACAACGGAGAACGCTTGTTGAAAGCCGCATCTAAAAGTTTCGGGAAATCCTGGTTCATGCAGAACAAATCTTTTTAATTACCACACGGATTCGATTTTACTAACGTAAAATCAATTCTAGCAAAAAGCGCGCTACTTGTCCATGCTCTTGATTTGGTCCACGAATTCGCCGACTTCCTTGAATTCGCGGTAAATCGAGGCAAAGCGCACGTAGGCGACGGCATCGAGTTTCTTGAGTTCCTGCATCACCAGGTTGCCAATCTGTTCGTAGCTGACTTCGAAGTTTTCAGTCACGGTCAGGGCGTTTTCCACGTTGGTCGCGAGCTGTTCAATGTCAGCGACCGAAACGGGGCGTTTTTTGCAGGAATTCATGATACCGCGCAGGAGCTTTTCGCGCTGGAACGGTTCATGTTCGCCGCTGCGCTTGATCACGGTCAGCGGCTGGACTTCGATGTATTCACGAGTGGTAAAGCGTTTGCCGCATTCGCAGCATTCACGACGGCGACGGATAGACGAACCGCTCACACGGCTGTCCACCACCTTGTCGTTATCTTTCTTGCAGAATGGGCAAATCATCTTAAACCTTAGTTGAACTTCTTGAATTCAGCGACGTTTGCCTTGAATTCAGCGAGGTATTCCTTCGCGGCGGCCACGACGGCTTCCGGAGTGTAACCGAATTCCTTTTCGAGCACGGCAGCCGGAGCAGAGGCGCCAAAGCGTTCAAGACCGGAGACCTTGCCGAAGCCACCCACAACCTGGGCGAACAGAAGCGGAAGGCCGCTGGACTTTGCGAACACCGGAGTCCAAGGAACGATGATGGAATCGCGGTAAGCCTTGTCCTGAGCCATGAAGAGGGCCGGGCTGATCATGGAAACCACGCGGACCTTGAGGCCTTCGCCACGGAGGATTTCAGCAGCGTCGTGAGTCAGGAGCACGTCGGAACCGTTAGACACGAAGGTTAGGTCCGGGCGTGCGGAACCGCAATTGTCGCTCACGATGTAGGCACCCTTGCGGCAAGCCT
Source organism: Fibrobacter sp. UWB10 (assembly GCF_900182935.1). Lineage (NCBI taxonomy): Bacteria > Pseudomonadati > Fibrobacterota > Fibrobacteria > Fibrobacterales > Fibrobacteraceae > Fibrobacter > Fibrobacter sp. UWB10. Next base: position 310,378 of record NZ_FXUE01000001.1, read on the forward strand.
TGGAAGCTTCGTAGCGCTTGTCACCGGGGAGCGTCTTCACATTCTGGCGGGTAAGGATGATCGCTGTCGGGCGATCGTTGTTTTCAAAAGCCATTTCCCAGGCGGTCACGGTTTCGAAGGCGTCGGCCGGGCGGAGCACCAGCATTTCGGACTTGCCGTCTTCGCGCTTGAGACCTTCGAGCAAACGGATCTGGGTTTCGTGTTCGATCGGCTGGTGCGTCGGGCCGTCTTCGCCCACGCGGAAGCTGTCATGCGTGTACATGAACTTGACCGGGAGCTTCATGAGGGCTGCCATACGGATAGCCGGCTTCATGAAGTCGCTGAACACGAAGAATGTAGCACAAATCGGATAGAGGCCGCCGTGCAGTGCGATACCGCAGCAGATGGCGCCCATAGTCAGTTCGGCAACGCCCACCTGAACGAAGGCACCCTTGAAGTCGCCTGCGCGGAAGATGCCGGTCTTGTTGAGGAAGGCCTGGGTGTTGTCGGAGTTAGAAAGGTCAGCAGAGCTGCAGATGCAGTTCTTCACGTTTTCAGCGAGGTAGCCGAGCACGGTACCGGAAGTCACGCGGGTAGCGACACCTTCCTTGAGTTCGAGGCCAGAAAGGTCGATCTTCGGAGCCTTGCCCGAGAGCCATTCCTTGAGGGTGGCAGCCTTTTCCGGGTTCTTGGCGTCCCAAGCAGCCTTGGCTTTCTTCCATTCGGCAACCTGCTTGCGGAGTTCTTCCTTGCGAGCTTCGAAGCCAGCCTTCACGTCGTCAAAAATCTTGAATGCATCGGCCGGATCGCCGCCGAGGTTCTTCACGGTTGCATCGGTAGAAGCACCAGCAGCGTTCAGCGGCTGACCGTGGGTAGAAACAGCACCTTCAAAGGACTTGCCGTCTTCGGCGATGGCGCCCTTGGCCATGGTGGTGTGACCGATGATGATGGTCGGCTTTTCAGTTTCGGCCCAAGCGGCCTTGAAAGCCTTGCGGAGTTCAGCAATGTTGTGACCGTCGGCCACGTCAATCACGCGGAAGCCCCATGCTTCGTACTGACCAGCCAAGTCGTGGCTCATCACGTCTTCAACCTTGCAGGAGAGCTGCACCTGGTTGGCGTCGTAGAAGAAAATGAGGTTAGAAAGCTTGAGGTGACCAGCAATACGGCCCACGCCGTAAGCGATTTCTTCTTCGAGACCGCCGTCAGACACGAGGCATACGACCTTGTGCTGCAGAATGTCGCCAAAGCGTTCGACCATGAAGCGTTCGGCAATAGCGTTACCGAGGGCTACGGCATGACCGATACCGAGCGGGCCCGAGGAGTTTTCGATGCCGAGGGCGACTTCGACTTCGGGGTGACCCGGAGTGCGGGAGCCGAGCTGGCGGAAATTCTTGAGATCTTCCATCGAGAGGTTGCCGAGCATGGCAAGTTCGCCGTACAGGAGCGCGGACATGTGGCCCGGGTCCATAAAGAAGCGGTCGCGGGCTTCCCAGTAGGGGTTTTCGGGGTCAAAACGGAGAAATTCCGAATACAGGAGCGTAATGGCGTCTGCTGCGCCCATGGCTCCACCCGGGTGACCGGACTTTGCCTTCTGCACCATGGCAGCGGAAAGGATTCGAATGTTGTCAGCCGCTTTTGTAACCAACGCGTCTTGCACTTTTTTAACCTCTCTTTAGAATTAAGCGCCCCAAATTTAGTTTTTTTACAATTTTCTCTCAAGGTTATGGGACGCTTTTCACACTAAAACAATCTTATTTCTTTCTTTTTACGCCGGTTTTGACCAATCGATACTCAGTATGGCCATCTTTGAACTTGAAGTCGATACGCCAGATATAGACGCCCGTCCCCACATGACGGCCATCGTCAGATCGGTTATTCCAGTGTAAAAAGCCCGTTTTTGCGTGATTTCGGCCATTTCCGCGTATTTTTTGGCTCATTTCGCCATCATCACCGAATTTACGCTTGAACGTCGTCACCACGTTCGAGTAGCTATCGAAAATAGTCACGATGGCCTTGTAAGGCATAATACTTGCAACCCTGATCACCGATAGCGTATCCGGAACACGGCTCCAGTCTTCGTCGCCAGGAGCAATCCACTTTTCCTTGTTCTTGATACCGCTCACCGCAGGCGCAGGAGCAACCTCGTAAAGGTATACGTTACCATTGCTACCGTCAATAGTTATCCCACCACGGCCCATCGGGTTGTCATACTTGTCGACATAGGTCGCCTTGGGATTGGTACGAATGCAATTGTAGGTCATGAGATTGTGGTCTGCCAGCACAAATGTCCAGACAAGGCCAGCCGAATCCTTTTCGAGCAGTTTCGAAATGTTCAGCGAATAGTCCAAGGTATCCTTACAATCTTCCGAATAGGTGAACAATTTTTTCCAAGCATTTTCGTCGCCGGTATTTTCGACCGGTTCCGACAATGTGATTTCCAGAGTATCCGGAGGAACTTCATTCGTGCATTCCATGAATTCATCAATAGAAATGGTTCCAGGACGCTTGACCGCCTTCACAGGCACAGCGCCAATACGGTCCTTGATTTCCATTTTTTGCGAGAAGCCACCCTTAGGCCTTGTCATCTTAAGATACGGGGCCTCTTCCGCATCGGCTGCGGTGGCGCCATAATCGAACGAATCTTCAAGACGGGCTTCGACCCAAGAGCGACCGCTCTGCAGTTTGAAGCGTTTCTTGGACACGCTTTGCCACGTGCCACCAGCCTTGTTCCAATACAGGGTATCAATAGCAGCAACTCCTTCCTTTTGCTTTGACACATAGTGAATTCGAATGGAATCAGCCTCGCCGTCCTTGTCGGCATCGTAAATTTCGGCGGTATCAGCCGGAATATAGTTCGAGTATACCACCAAGGAATCTCGTTTCCAGCCGAGTTTGTCCTTCTTGATTCCGGCCTTAATCACCACGCGGTTGTAAGAAGCGTTCATATTGAACAAGGCATCAAGTTTCGAGCTTTCCAAATCGTCCTTGTCATACGCAAAGTAGAACGTGCCGCTATATTCGAAGGTCGAGGTGTAGTCGCCCGTTTCCACAGCCTTCACCCACAGCGAGTCATACTTATTAGTAAACAAGAGAACATTCAAAGTATCCTTTTTATGGATAGACTTGCTAACAGATGTCAAGCGAAGTTTGAATTGGACAGAATCACCCGATTCGAGAGAATCAAGATCCTTTTTGCCAGACGCATTCAAGAACCTGTAGCTAAATTCGACGGTATCGCCCACAATGACCGTATCGCGGGCATACGTTCCATAAAGCGGGTCCTTATACTCGGCAACAAGCGTATCACTGCCACTGCAAGAAATCGAACCGTCGTCTCGCTTTGCAGAATATTCGTTCTTCGAAACAGCCTTGGCCGTTTCGTAGTAACCGGAACGTTTTTCGACAAGCTTGATATTGTTTTCGATATCACCCGACACAAGGCAAGAAAGCGAAGCCGTCACTGTATCCTTGCCTTCCGTAAAGTCTTCCGTCACAAGCGACAAGCGTATCTTACTCGTTTCGCGCGAAATCGGATCGCCAGAAACATTGCCGTTTTTGATAGCAATGGAATCTTCGACATCGCGCACAAGAATTCGTCTGTTACAGACCGGCATGTAAGAATTTTGCGTCTTGAGCCAACGCCCCGTGGCACCAAGTTCATCTATCGCGCGGACATAGTATTCAATAATACCGTTTTCAAAGGCCTTCGCCGGAACGTAGGCAGTCCAGTAACCCTGAGATTCAGACATTCTGCGTTCATCAAAGAGGACCGCCACGGAATCCTTGTAATAGAGTATCGCGCTATTGATACCGTTGTCGTCGGTAATCTTAAAGCGGATAGAGCCCTTACCGCCCGTAGTATCGATACAAGCTATAGAATCCAATTTAACGAAAGGCACATCGTTCTTAATCGGAATAGTATGAGGTTCCTTAGCAGGACTCATAACCGCAGGAGTTTTTCCAGTAAGACCAGCGGTATCCGTAGCCGTCACGTAGAAATCAATACCGGGGTATTTCACCATACTATCCGGAAGTACAAAATTCCACAAGGAATCATTTTCTTGAGTCATCGTATATGTGGTATACGAATCATTTCTCAAGCTCACATTTCGCATATAGAGTTTAACGTCTCTAAGACCCTTATCGGATTTAACGTAAACTCCAATAGTAAAGCTCTGGTATTGCGGCTGATTCACGCCCACCATTTTCCATGTAGCCGGAGTCAAATCGACAATAGGCGGCTGAGCACTTTCATCCCAATAGGCCGTATCGGCGGCATCCTTGTTTAAGAACTTTGTCTTGACAACCACCGTATGAGTGTCACCGTTCCAAACGGCATCGGGGCTCTGGTAGCAAAGAACATAACGGGCTTGCACCGCGCTCTGAATGGCGGCATAAATATTTGAAAGTTCCGTCGCCGACGGTGCCACCGCAAAAGTACCGCCCGTACCTTCAGCCATTCCCTTCAAAGGTTCTTTGGTTGCTCCCGAACCGATACCCACAGAATAAATCGTCGTATTCTGCCCAATGGCCTTTTTAACGATAGAATCAGTCGTAAAGGATCCTTGTCCAGAACCATCAGAGAATATAATGACAGTCGTCGAACCTGATTCGTTTACCAACTGTTCCAAAGCCGCATGAGCACCATTGGTAATGGCGGTTCCGCCACCCGAATGAATCTTTTCGGCGGCTGCATACAGAAGACTCTTTTCGGAAGTCATCGGCTGAATGATTCTGGCAGACGTTTCAAAACCAATAAGCGTTGTTCGGTCAGAAGGTCCCATAGCGTCAATGAATGCACGAACCGCAGTCTTAACGTCCGCAATATCAGAACTTGACATGGAGCCACTTTCATCGACAACAAGTGCCACAGATATGCTGCTCACATTTTGAACCGTCGTCACTTGCACCGGCAAGGATTTCTTATCCTGGAACAGCACAAAGTCCGACGCTTCAAGACCGGCAATCGGTTTTCTGCTATTTTCATCTACCACAGACACATGGGCGCAGATGGCCGGATGGTTACTCAAGTCAAGATCTGTAATCGTAAGTCCCGGTTCCGCAGTCATGTCAAATATATAATTCGCCCTCACATGACAATAACTCGATTGCGGTTCGGCCCTAGTCTGATTCTTGGACAGATCTCCGATTTTCACCTTACCTTCGACCTTTACCCAAGAATCAAAGACATACCCACCATAAGGAGTCGCATACAAGGTCGTATCGGTACCCGGCGCCACATAAACATAACCCGACGGAGAAGTTCGTCCACGAGTCGATTCAACATACATGACATACGGGGAAATCATCTGCACCGTAAAATCTTTAGTGCGAGACGACTTCTTGGTCGTATCCTTTATAGCATAATAATAGGTCTTGCCAGGCATTCCTTGAAGGAGTACATAATTGGAACCCGTGAGACCATAAGTCTTTACAGAAGAACCAAAGAGTGAATCTATTCCATAAGAAATGCACATGCCAATAATAGAATCGACTTTCAACAAGTAGTGATTCGTATCCGAAGGTGTCCAGCGGAAGCGAACCGTAGACGTATCGTTATCGGCATAATGATGCAACTGGATATTGTAGTTTTTCTTTGTCGCAGTCAGTTCATATACACTACCACGTCTGAAGGTAGCCTTAAGTGTCGCGGTATCGGCCGGAATCGCCATCGTCATGTTGGCATACGGGTCATCAATGCTTGCCGTACCCGATTCCACAATCCACTTGTCAAAGCGGAATTCATTTTTCGCAATAGCGGTAATGGGGTAAGCGGTCCCTATCCAAGCAGGCGAATAACCCGTCGGAGAAACGCTTCCGTTAGAATCCGCAGCCACCAACGTCAGGCTAGCCTTTGTTTGCGAGTAACTAATCCAGAACGGCAACGGCTGCAGCGTATCGCGACTATTGTAATTCTTAACGGTATAGCACACAGATTGACCCGCCGTAAGCCCTAACTGGTCTAGCTTACCCTTAGTTGAAGTCGTTCTCAATTTATAAGTATTAAATGTACACGTAGTATCATATTCCACCGTCATCAACAAGTCAAGGCTACGTATAGAAATCGCGTATTGGCCTGTGGTCGGGGCAACGAATTTAAACCTCACGCCATAAGACGGGCTTCTAGAATAATAATTCTCAACCAGCGTATACTTAGTTGAAACATCTGTAATCGGATACACGGTGCCCACTACAAAATGAGCCTTAACCGTACAATTGCCTTCAGGTATGATAGAAGTTGCAGCCTTCGTCGAATCGATAATCTTACAAGAGCCCGATGCCACGCTCCATTTGCTAAAGCGATGGTCCACATCGGTCGTATAAGCCCTTATAGGAACGGTATCGCCTGCAATATGAGTCGAATCATACATACGGGAACCTGATGCACCCATATACGCATATCCCGTACCCGAAGTATCTGTGTACAAGTTGGCTGTTTTTACAGCCTTAACCCAAACGCTATCACCCCTATAAGATGCCGTATTCGAAACAAATTGGAAATACCGCCTCTGATTTGCATCAAGCGTCACCAAAATTCTGCAGGATCCACCTACAGAGCATGATGTCGAATTATAACTATAGAATGTTGAATCGGCATTATAATTGTATATTATCGCCGCATTATTCGTATTCATGACTATCGCATACATTCCAGAATCTCTGGTATTCAAAACCGTGCGAACACCATAAATATTTCTTCTAGTATTCGAGCCATTGTCTTTAAACGTATACCCTCTGAAAGAAGAAGTCAGCTGATAAAGCGGCAATGTCGAAGTAACCGGCTTGATAACCACGGACCCCGTTCCCTTAAGAATAAACGAGGTATTAAGTTCAGAGCTATCTACAAATGCACCCTTGCCAGACACAACAGTCCACTTGACAAAATGCGCCCCCGAATCCAAAGACGTCGATAAAGCCAACTGATCGCCAACAGCAAGCGTATCCACTCTTGACTGACTATCAATTTTGACGGTTCCCCCACGAAGGGCCACGACAGAAACAGGATCATCCCAATATTCAGTCGCATAGGGAATCGTACTTTCAAAAACTTCCTCGTTTGCGGCTGCCGCTACAACATTAAAAGAGACCTCGTTACTTGTATTGCTATACGTTCTCTTTGCCGAACTGAATGTAGAATCCGCTCCATAATATCTGTATGTACCTCTAAAGCCCTGCGGTTCAAACTTCAAAACAAAGATTCCCGACGTAGGAGCCTCGTAATGGAACCTTAAACCGCCACTCGGCGAAACTTCGTAAAAGTCATTCTGGGTTACATAGGTCTTACGCTTATCGGTAATTTCAATCAAATTTGCCGCCTTACAGCGCAACTTAATCTTCGTGTCTTCCAAAATCGTGTCTTTAATACTATATGCCGTCGAATCGCTAAACTTATGCGAACCGCTCACAAAAGACCAACCATTGGGGCGATACCCCTTTCTGGCAAACGCCTCGACAAAAGCCACCTGCCCTTTAAGGACAGGCATCGAGCCCACCTTTGTCGAGCAGCGCGAAGATTCGCTTTGAATTGTAAGCCATATTGAAGGAATGGTGTCGTAGCTCATGCTGAACGACATCGTAGAATCCCTAGTATAGTCGTTAGTCACAAGATAGAAGATGGAATCACCGGCATTGAGCAAAACGGTGTCTATAAGAGAAGTCGAGACGCTTTTACTAAAGTCATAACTCGAGAATGCGCCAGTCTGATAACGTTTCAAGTAACTCCATTCGGTACTATCCTTGGTATACTTGATGACAAAACCACCCGCTTTGGGAGCTACAAAAGAAAACCTTACACCATTAGAAGGCGTTCCCGAATAGAAATGATCATACAAGTTGTATTTTTTCGCCGTTTTTGTAATCGGATACACTTCGCCGGCCTTAAATACCGCACGAACCTTACAATTGCTGCTGATGACAACACCCGTTTGGGCCGCAGTCGGATTTACGATGGAACATGTTCCCGAGACCTTTTCCCACTTTTCAAAACGGGAATTATTTCTTGAAAAGGCATGCAGAGGAACCGTATCGTTTATCACATAGGTAGAATCATAATTCCGAGAACCGGTACCCACATAAACATAGCCCGGGCCAAGCGTATCGGAGTTCACCTTTAACGTGGGAGCCATGCGGACAGAAACGGTATCGTCAAAGTAGCTCTGAGAGCTCTGATACATCGCAAAATAATACTTTTCGCCGGCGGTCAACGAAAGCGTAGTACGGCCCTGCGAAGAATGGCTATAAGAAGACTTTCTCGTAGCAAAAGTCGCATCGGTACCGTAATAATAGGCATAACGAGAATATTTTGCATTCGAAATCAAGGTGTACAAGCCTGTCGCGGTGGGTTCATACGACATCTTGATGGCAAAAGTATTTTCTCCAATCAAGCTACTATTGGATTGGTAAGTATAGGGAACAAATGTACTCGAAAGAGGATAAACCGTTTCTGACAAAGCGACTTCTTGCACACTCGCCTTGATATTGTATTTGTAAGAGCTATAAGAAGTGCTGCTTGCACGAACCATGAGATAATACGTTTTGTCTTTCTCACAATTAAACGTATAGCTCACAGTTCCAGAGCTATAGTCATAATCAATAGCGCTCTGAAAGGTTGCGTCGGTACCGTAATAATACAGGTACCTAGTAAAAGAGGAACTTTCGTACGAAGTGGATACCGTGCAGAAGCCACTCTTTGCCGGCGTATAGCTATGACGGACATATGTCGCATACTGTGCGTCGTAATAGTTGTCGTCGGCACTGTATACTTCCGGCGTTTCCGTAATCGGAATAACAGATCCATGCTCAACGGCTGCATGGGCCAGGATTGTAAAAAAAACAACAAGAACACTTGAAATTCGTGTCATTTCGTCCTCTACCTAACAGATGAATAGTACAAATATATTAAAATTCGGTTTATCGTATTTCTTTGCTACAAAAAAATTCTAATTTGAGTACCACTTATTTGATGAGGGAATAAACAAGATGTTCTTATCTACCAAAAATGTACTCAAAATAGCATTGCTGTCTCTCGGCATTCAATATGCCTACTCCATGGAACTTCGCCCCTTGGCTCAATTTGATTTTCCGGCCAAGGTAACAATCAAGAAAGAAGTCGGCGATGTCAAAGAAGAAAAGAAATGGGACACCGACCCCGTATTCATTGGTGGCGCAGAATTGCTATTTGGCGCTGAATTTGCACCGATTCGTTACGGTTTTGGCCTTGGATACAAGAGCGCCCAAAAAGACGGCGGCACCATCGTTGTCCCGGCCGCCCTCCCTATTTGGGGAAACATCTCGTTTGGCGCTTATGGTAAGGATTGGATCGCCGTTCCCTATGCCGTCGTAAGACTCGGTTCCCTCGCCCCGCTTACCGGTAACGGAAACTGGTGGGAACTCCCGCTTAACTTCTTCGCAAACGGCGGTGTGGGCGTCATGTTGCCCTACAACATCGGCCTCGAAGTCAACTATAGCTATTCTTCGATGCTCAAGTCGTTCAAGAGCATGGATACCGAATTCCGCGTTTCCTCGGCTCGAGTCGGCCTGCAGCTCTCTGTCGGTTTCGAACTGACTCATGAAAGAACTTATAAGGAAGACAAGGTTCAAGAAATTAAGGAAGAAAGCCATATTTCGGAACCTGTGGAAGAATCTAGCGAACCGGAATCTACCGGATTTGACTATTCCGGCGGAGCCTACGACACCACCGAGCCGGAATCTTCGTCTAGCGAATCTGATTCTTACTCGCCGTACACCCCCTATAATCCGGAATCGAGCGAATCTTCTACCGAAGACTCTACAAGCGCTCCTGTAGCAGAAGAAGCCCCGGCCGAAGCTAGTGCTGAAGAGCCGGCTGCAGAAGAAGCCGCCGCAGAACCCGAAGCAGAACCTGCTGCAGAACCGGAACCCGAACCGGCCGCAGAACCCGCTCCGGAACCGGAACCCAAGCCCGCTGCAAAGAAGGCTTCGAAGAAGTCCAGCAAGAAGGCATCTAAAAAGTCTTCCAAGAAGTCTTCGAAGAAGTCCTCCAAAAAGAGCAAAAAGAAGAAGTAACGCTCACACGAAAATGAAATCTGAATAAATTCAGAACGAACTAGGCGCCCACGGGCGCCTTCATTATTTATATTTATAAAATGAAAGCTTTCATCAATGGACTTTTAAAGAATCTCGCCCACCCGGGAACCATTATCGGTCTTGTTGTCTCTATCGCGATACCGTTCCTGATTTACCTGGGCCCCAATATCGGACATAAAGATACCATCAAGAATTTGGATCTTTACCTGCCGCTCCCGCTTTTTGTAATACAATTAATTGCAGGCATCGTCATTTTCGCCCTTTTGCACAAGGATTTTCGCGAATGGCTCAAGGGTATTCTGCCCGAAAAGAAGATTTCGATTTTGATGCTTGCCTTTACCGCCGCGATTACGATTTTCGCCGGTACCCAGATTGAAGCCCGCCACCGCGTTCAAAGCGACGAAAGCGTGTTCATGTCGGTCGCCCAGAACATGTATTACAACCAGGAATCGGGCACCTGCAACCAGGGATTCTTCGAAGACGGCAAGCTGACTTGCGTCGGCAAGTCGAACAGCTTCAAGACCAAGGGCCTCGCCTTCCTTTACTTGCTCGGCATGCCGCTCTTGGGTAACGACCTGCACTGGATTTTCCACATGGAGCTCCTGATGCTCCCGCTCGCGGTGCTCCTGATGTTCCTTGCGATTGTCGCCTGGACAAGAATGCCCTTGCTCGCCTTCTTTGCCGCCCTTTTGACAGCGCTCCAGCCCACGGTGCTTTTCCAGTTCCGCGCCATGTCGGTGGAACCGCTCTACATTTTTCTTTCAGCCCTTTCGCTGTTGATTTTCAAGTGGGCTTACGACCGCAACACCCTTAAGCATTGGGCATTGTTGGCACTCGTTCTTGCCTTCTTTGCGCAGACCCGCCAAGAAACAGTCTTCTGCCTGCTTGCCTTCATTATTTTCGCCCTCCCCAAGCTTTTGGACAGCAAGGGCCCCAAGGCTCCGACATTCTTTGTTACCCTTTCGCTATTCTCGGTTCCGGCACTGCTCACCATCAGTTACTTCCAGGGTTTTGGATTCCAGGGTGGCGAATTCGAAGCCCACGGGCATTTCTTTGAAGACCTCGCCCGCAACTGGACCGAAATGACCAAGCCGCTGACCCAAAACGGCGAACTTGAAAATCCATTCCTCACCTATTTCAACTACCTGTTCGCCATTGGCGCCATTTACCTGGTAGCACGCGCCATCTGGGGCGCCAAGAAAAAGGAATACTTCTACCTCGAAATTCTCGCTTTCTTGCTCTTGTACCACATTCAGACTTATGTGATTCTCGAAAACGTCTCGGGCGATTTCAGCATTCAGATTAACCAGCGTTACAGCCTGGTCATGCTGCCGTCGATGGCATTTGTCGGCGCCCTGCCGGTCGCACACCTGATTCAACTGCTGATTGGTTCAATGAGCGGTAAAAACGACAAGCAGAATGCAATGACCGCAGCTCTGGTTACGCTTGTCGCAGGCCTTATCTTTACCGGTTGGACCTTCCACTACAAGGAAGACTTCAACAAGAACATCATGTACAACCGCAACCACCTGACCATCGAAGAACACGAGATTTTGGGTTGGCTTGCAGAGCAACCGAAAAAAGAACGCATGTTCATTTACGGTCGCCCCTGGCATTTTATCGGTTACGGTGTATCGTCTATTCATTACGACCGCGCACGCCAAATGAGCGCTCTTGACCTCAAGAAACTCATCGACAAGTATCAAGGCGAAGTCTACTACATTCGCGGGCTCGACTGCTGGGACAGCCAGACCTACCACAAGAAGGCGGTGGAACACCGTATTGCCACCACCTGCGACGTATTCGAACGCGATATGGACCTGGAAGGCGTCAAGAACATCTTGATTACCAACAACTACTGGGTACAAATCGCCAAGTTCAACGGTCGCAAAGAATTCAACCCGCAAAACATTATTGCCGTACGCGACTTGGAATTTGTTGAAGCCGCCCAAGGCGACACTCTTGAAGCAAAGCCAGCCCTTCGCTACGGCATCAGCCTGAATGAACAATCGGGCATCACAAGAGACTGGGACTATATCGTGATTGCAAACGGCGACACGATTGCCCACGCCACGTACATTCCCGGAAGCATTGGCGGACGAATCAGCGAAGACAAATTGCTGCCCGGCTACAACCAAATGGAATTCGTGGTACAGAACCGCGAAAACGGGAAAATCATGGCAGACGTTCCCAGGTTCTATTTCAACAAGGCAAACGGAGCTGTGCAACTGACGGAAATGCCCTTCGTAAGTCACAAGCAGGCTTGGGGCAAGCTCCGCAAGAACGCCTCGCTCGACGGCAACACATTCAAGGTCGGCGGCAAGCTCTACAGCGAAGGCTTTGGCACGCACGCCTCTTCCGAAACCGTATTTAATATCGAAGGCAAGTTCAAGACGTTCAAGATGGGCTACGGCCTCGACGAAGAATCGCTCTGCAGCGACGGCGTGCAATTGCAAATCATCGCCGACGGCAACGTGATTCACGACAGCGGTCGATTCGCACTCGGCAATTTAAAGACCGCCGAAGTGAACGTCGAAAACGTTCAGACGCTCATCATCAGGACAAACTCTTTCGAAGACATGGACTGCGACCACGTCGATATCATCAACCCCGCGCTTATCCCTTAGGTAAATCATGCTGTTATCTGTCATTATTCCAGTCTTTAACGAAGAAGAAATCGTTGCAGAAACCTACCGCGTTCTCGAAGAAGAACTCAAGAATATTGAACACGAGCTCATCTTCGTAAACGATGGTTCCAAGGACCGTACCCGCGAAATCGTAGAATCGCTTTTGCCGGGCAACCCGAACAACAAGATTATCAACTTCAGCCGCAATTTCGGCCACCAGGCCGCATTCAGCGCAGGCCTCGATCATTCTACAGGCGATGCCGTGGTAATTATTGACGGCGACTTGCAAGACCCGCCGAGCCTGATTCACGAAATGCTCGAAAAGTGGCGCGAAGGTTATCAGGTCGTTTACGCCCAGCGTAACAAGCGCAAAGGCGAAACCATTTTCAAGCGCTTTACCGCCTTCTGCTTCTACCGCCTGATTGGCAAGCTCACCAGCATCGACATCCCGCCTGACACCGGCGACTTCCGCCTGATGGACCGTTGCGTGGTGAATCAGCTCACGAACCTGCCCGAACGTAGCCGTTTCTTGCGCGGGCTCGTATGCTGGGTCGGCTTCAAGAAGATTGGCGTCAAGTACGACCGCGCTGAACGTACCGCAGGCACTTCCAAGTACCCGCTCAAGAAGATGGTGCGCCTCGCCCTCGACGGCATTACCGGATTCAGTTCCGCACCGCTCAAGATTAGTTTCTACGCTGGATTGTTCGCGACTGTCGTCGGTCTCGGCGTGTTGATTTGGTCGATTCTCGAAAAATTCCTCAGCCCCGCAACAACCGTTCCCGGCTGGGCATCGCTCATGACAGCCATCGTATTCTTCGGCGGCATCCAGCTGATGTCTATTGGCATTATGGGTGAATACATCGGCCGTATTTACGACGAAGTCAAACAGCGTCCGCTTTATATTGAAGACAAGAAGTAAACAGTGATTAGTGATGAGGAATGTGAAATGAGAAATGCATGACGAAACATTACACATTACACATTTCACATTGAAATTGATTGCAAGAAGTTAAAAGGTTTTTATGCGCAATAAATTATTCGTTATGAGCGCCGCTAGCGGCGCAGGCAAGACCACCCTCAAGGATTTGGTCATCAAAGATTTCCCGGATATCAAGTATTCCATTTCGGCCACCACGCGCAAGCCGCGCGAAGGCGAAGTTGACGGCGTTCATTATTTCTTCAAGACTAAGGAAGAATTCGAAAAGCTCATCAAGGAAGATGGCCTGATCGAATGGAACGAAGTCCACGGGAATTACTACGGCACTCCCAAGAGTTTTGTCGAAAAGACGCTTGCCGAAGGGAACCGCGTGATTTTTGACCTCGACGTTTTTGGCAAGGTAAACTTCGACAAAGTTTACCCCGACGCTACCGGCATTCTGATTTTACCGCCCAGCGAAGAAGAACTTGAAAAGCGCCTGCGCGGTCGTGGCACCGATTCCGAAGAAGTGATTCAGCTCCGCCTGAAGAACGCCAAGAAAGAAATGGAATTCGCCAAGACGCAGGGCAAGTACGAATACGTCATCATCAACGACGACTTGCAGCGCGCCGCCAACGAACTCCGCGAAATTTTAAAGAAAAAATAATCCCGATTTAAATCAGGATTATCAAGTACTTTTTGATCGCCACACGGATTTGATTTTGCTAACGCAAAATTTTTATACTTGCGCGTTTTAAGCGGTCATTTAAGGCCATACCGACTCCGACATTCGGAATCGGGTCTACCAGAATCAAGTCGTACTTGGGGTCATCCAAGTCATGCATGTAGGCGTACAGCTTGGCTGTCGCCTCTAGCATATTGCCCGATTCCGACAGATTCAGCGTTGCAGGAATCACGCCGGGGGTATTGCCGAAGGCAATCCGCACGCAGTGTTCCGGCAACGTAAAGCCGGCAGGTATTTCGCCATAGAGCAGCGGAACCTGCGGGCGGTAGTGCGTATCGCACTGCCCCGGCGCGGCCATCGCTTGCCCAGGCTTAGAAGTCGATTCCTTAATTTTCACATCACCGATGACTTTTGCAATCATCTCGGGCGTAATCGCACCCGGTCGAAGCACCGTCGGCTCGCCCACTAAAGAGACAATCGTACTTTCTACGCCCACGTTGCAGGGGCCGCCATCCACGATTCCAGCAAGGCCACGGTCGGCCAGCTGTGCCGCCACATGTTCTGCCGTCGTCGGGCTCACGTGTTTGAACAAATTCGCACTAGGAGCAGCGAGCGGCACGCCCGCCTTCCAGATAATTTCTTGCGCCACCGGATGCGACGGGAATCTCACCGCTACAGACGGGAGTCCGCTCGTACACAAATCCGGAATGCATTCTTTCTTGGGCAGAATCATGGTCATCGGGCCCGGCCAATAAGCCTTCGCCAACGCATACGCCGCCTCGGGAATATTTTCGGCAATGTCAGCCAACTGCGAAATCTCGCAAATGTGAACAATCAGCGGGTCAAAAGTCGGGCGTTCCTTAATCGCAAAAATCTGCGCCAGGGCCGACGGCAAATAAGCATTACCCGCAAGGCCGTAAACAGTCTCGGTCGGAATCGCGACCACCTGTCCATCGTGGAGCAGGCGCGCGGCATCGTCAATACTTGTCCAAGGAGGAAATTGCATGATAGACCAAAAATAAAAAAATCGCGAGACATGCTCGCGATCAAAAATTGATAAAAGGAGATCCCGGCTCTACGGCCGGGAAGACATCGAAGGCCTAAGCTTCTGCCGGAGCAGCTGCTACAGCCGGAGCTTCTTCCTTGTCCTTGCGGCCAAAGGCAAACACCTTGTCGCAAGCGGTATTGAAGCGCTGCCAGGTCTTTTCGGAATGTTCGCGAGGCACGGCGCCCACTTCCTTCCACAAACGACGCAGGTGCTTCACCTTGTTCATCGAGGCACCGACAGTCTGTTCGCTCAAGTCAGTCAGCAAGTCTTCGGCCTGTTCGCAGAGCAACAGCTTCTTCTGCAAGTTGTTCTGGCGAGCCTGTTCCTGAATGTCGAGCTGGTCGCGACGGCGAGTAAAGAAGTCATCGCAAGCTTCGCGGAACTTCTTGTACAGGTCCATATCTTCCAAGCCGCAGAATCCAAGTTCGCGCCATTCCTTCTGGAGTTCGCGAACGGCGTCTGCAAGCTGGTTAGAGCCAGCGCTTTCGGCAAACTGGCGAACCTTATCGATCATCGCGTTCTTCTTTTCCTTAATCACGTCGAGGCCCTGAGCCAAGGTCGAATCAGCGTGAGCGAGGCGTTCAAGAATCTTGTTGTAAACCGTGTTGTAGCGATTGCTGATGGTTTCGATGGCTTCCTTCGGAACCATGCCGATAGCCTTCCATTCAGCTTCCATTGCCTTGAGTTCGTCAAGCGTACCCTGGGCAGCGGCTTCCATAGCTTCGAGCTTTTCGCACAGAGCGTTCTTGGCATCCAGATTCTTCTGCTTCGAAGCATCCATTTCTTCAAAATGAGCACGCTTCTTTTCGAAGAAGCTGTCGCATGCCGTGCGGAAACGAGTCCAAATTTCGTCGGACTTGCTCTTGGGCACGGGACCCACGGCCTTCCAAGATTCCTGGAGCTGTTTTAATTTGTTCGAAGTAGCATTCCAGTCGCTGGATTCCTTGAGAGCTTCGGCTTCCATGCAGAGAGCCACCTTCTTTTCATAGTTGGCTTCGCGGTTTTCGTCTTCGGCCTTCAAGTTTTCCTTATGCTGTGCATAGTAAGCAGTCGTTGCAGCCTTAAAGCGTTCGGTAAGGGCAGCCACATTTTCCTTGGGCACCATACCGATAGCCTTCCACTGTTCCTGGATTTCCTGCATAGCCTTGTACTTGTCCTTCCAGAACATTTCCGTGTTCTTGACAAGTTCTTCAATCTTGGCGCAAAGGGCTTCCTTGTCGGCCAAGTTCTTCTGGCGTTCCGCATTCATCTCTTCGATAAAGCCGGCGCAGTTTTCCTTAATCTTTTCGTAGTTCGCCTGGAAGTGGTCGCGATATTCCTGCAGCTTGGCAGCAGAGATAGGTCCGATTTCTTTCCAGCGGTTCGTAATATCCTTGAGCTTAGCAAGAACGGCCTGGCTGCCCGCTTCCTTGGTCAGCGCATCCATTTCAAGGAGCAAGTCGTCGCGGTCCTTTTCGTTGTGCCAGTTTTCCCACTGCTGCATTTCCTGGAAACGAGCGGTTGCAGCCTTGTATTCCTGCCACAAGTCGTGATACTTGAACTTGTTTTCGCCCACGATTTCTTTCCACTGCTGGTAGAAGTCGCGAACCTTCTTGTTCAAGTCGCGGAAGTCTTCGTTTTCGTCGAGAGCCTTTACCTTATCGATAATGGCCTTGAGCTTTGTCGAATTTTCTTCGAAACGCTTCTGGGCGTCATCATCGTAAGCGGTAATCTTGCCCGAAAGCGTGTTACGCAATGCATTGTAGCTCTGCAACATCGGGTCTTCGCCTTCCAAAAGCGGAAGCTTTTCCCATTCACGCACAATGGCATGCAAATGTTTCTTGGTCATGTCGTTCACATCGGTATCTGCCAAGGCCTTAAGGCGTTCCAGCAGTTCCGGTCGAACCGATTCGTCAGTTCCTTCAGGAACATCGACCACAACTTCTTTAACCTTGCGCAAATCCTGAGCCTTGAAAGAAGCATTATTATAACGCTTGACCCAAGCGGCTTTCATCAGAGACTTGCCTGCGGCACATTCAGCAAGAATAGCGTCCACGCGTTCGGCGTTGTCAGCCACCTTGTTTTCAGAAATCAAGGTTTCAAGTTCATCGAGAGCTGCAGTGAGAGATGCAATCTTCGCCTGCTTTTCAGCTTCGGCCTTTTCAGCAGCAATGCGAGCAGCATCCGCTTCGTCGCAGAACTTCTTGAAGCTTGCATAAACTTCGTCAATAGTCGCCTGCTTGTCGCCCATGCCAAGCTTTGCGGCTTCATCCATCAAAGATTCAAACTGAGACTTGACAGCCAGAGGATCCTTCTGTGCTGCAAAGAAATGAGCTTGCTGTACAAGAGCTTCGCGCTTGCTTGCCAAGAGTTCGGCCGCCTTTTTACCGTTGTCTTCTGCATCTTTTCTTGCGCGGATTCTTTCGTTTGCAGCCTTACGAACTTCGGGCTGTCTGGAGTTCTTTGCAATATCCTGGAGCAAGGAGTCGGAGGTCACCTTGCGTGCAGCCGTCATTGCAATATCTTCGTCCAAGTCGCGATTAGCGGCAAGGGCCAAAATGGACTGTTTGGTACAAATCTTTACGAGTTCTGCACGAACGAGACCTGCAGTGTTCACACCCTTGAGCAGATCTTCGGCAAAATGCGTATCCTTGATATCTTGCAGATAAGCTAGATCCTCGGCACTCGGTTGGGCCTCGGTTTTAAGCTTTTTGACCACTTCTTCCAAATAACGAGTCTTAGCGGTACGCTTCACTTCTTCGTCGGAATCATTTTCCGAAATCTTTTTCAGAGTAGAAATGATTGTCAACTTCTTTACGGCAGCAATCCTTACAGAAGCATCGGTATCGGACTCGGCAATACGTTCCAGAACATCCTGGTTGTCCGCACCCAATTCAGCGATAGCTTCCAGTCGCTTGTCGGGGTTGGAATTTTGCCACTTCGGTTTAAAGGCGTCAAATAAGCTCATAGAGATCTCCAATAGTAAGCAGCTCCCAAAGGGGAATTGCATACTATAATCTAACAAAAAAAGTTTTTTGAAACAAAAAAGATTGAAAAATAGGCGCTTTTTGCGGTATTAACTATCTTTTAGCCCGTGACAAAACGAATCCCAAAACTTAGCGCCCCGGAAGAGGTACACCAGAAAATCAAGTCCGAATTGTTAACGGATTTTTGCGAAGTGTACATTCCCATGGCTCCCGATGTATACACCTACGGAGTGCCCGCAGGCTATCGTCTTACGCGCGGAGACGTTGTATGGGTTCAGTTTGCCACCCGTAAAAAGCCGGCCCTCGCCGTAGTTTCCAAAGTCCACCAGGACCGCCCCAAGTTTGACGTGCGCCCCGCTTACCCGCACCAGTCCGGCTACCGTTTTAGCGAACGTTATATGGAAATGCTCGAATGGACGGCGCGGTATTACATTAGCACACCAATGAAGGCGCTGTTCGTCTTCTGGCCGAGCGACTTCGAAAAGTACCTGGATGCATTGGCCTTTACAAAGGGGGAAGCCTCCCCCTCGCATGAGCCCCAAGGGTCTCCCGCTACCCCCTCTGCGGGGAGCCACCCCGCAACGCCCCCGAACGCTCAGGCACTGACGTTAGAACAAACTAACGCATTCAACACACTCTGCGAAGAACTGAACAAGACCGGTTTCCGCGGCGTATTGCTTCACGGCGTCACAGGCTCGGGCAAGACACGCGTTTACCAAGAGCTCGCCCTTGAGGCGCTCAAGCAGAACAAAAAAGTTTTAATACTCGTGCCCGAAATCGGGCTCACGCCGCAAACGCGCAAGCGCTTCGAAGATTTTCTGCAAGTCCCGATTGTGGTTTTGCATTCGGCACTTTCGGCGCCCAAGAAGCGCGAAGGTTACGTCTCGATTTTGAAGGGCGACGCGCAAGTGGTTCTCGGCACCCGCAGCGCCATTCTTGCGCCGTTCGATTTTGACCTCGTGATTCTCGACGAAGAGCACGACACCTCTTTCAAACAGCAGGATCCGGCACCGCGCTATCACACTCGCGAAATGGCTTTCCATTTGGCGTACAAGTACGGCGCCCTCGTGGTTCTCGGGAGTGCAACGCCTTGCCTCGAGACATTCTATAACGCGCAAGCGAAAAACTTAAAGATTGTCACACTCAAGGAACGCGCCACACAGGCGCCGCTTCCGAAGGTGCAAATCGTAGACATGGGCAAGATGCGCCAGCAAAAGGGAATTCTCCTATCACCCACCCTGCGCGAGGCGTTGACCGATTGCATCGAGAAGGGCGACCAAGCGATTATCCTCATGAACCGCCGCGGTTTTTCAAAGATGCGCGTGTGTACCGAATGCGGCGAAACGCTTTACTGCAAGCATTGCCACATTCCGCTCGTATACCACAAACAATACCGCTCGCTCATGTGTCACTACTGCGCCGCCCTTTACCCGGTGAACACACCGTGTAGCGCCTGCGGCGCCGAAACTTACGAGTTCGTGGGCGGCGCGATCGAGATGCTCGAAGACGAAATCAAGGAATGGATTCCGAATGCGAAAGTGATTCGCATGGACCGCGACACCACCCAGAACGTGGGCGCCAGCGAAAAGATTCTCGACGCGTTCCGCAACCGCGAATACAATATCCTAATCGGAACGCAGATGGTCGCCAAGGGCCACGACTTTCCGGGTGTGCAACTCGTCGGGGTCGTTGGCGCCGATAGCGGGCTTGGCATTCCCGATTTCCGCTCTACCGAAAGGCTATTCCAACTGCTCAGCCAGACCGCAGGGCGCGCGGGTCGTGCCGGCGGCGAAGGCCAAGTACTCATTCAGACGCTCAAGCCCAGCGAACCCATTATGCAGTTCGCTGTGAATCACGACTACAACGGATTCGCGAATAAAGAAATGGAAGACCGGCGCGCCGCCTTCTACCCGCCCTTCTGCAAGCTCGTCGAAATCAGCTGCGGAAGCCGCGACGAAGATTTGTTGCGCCATACCGTCGAACGGCTCGAAGCCCTTCTCCGTGCAAACAAGAATCTCATGGTGCTCGGCCCTGTGGACGCCTTCGTGCCCGTCGTACAAAACGTACATTGGGCAAAGCTCTACATCAAGACACAAGACCTCGCCCCCGTCCGCAAAGTTCTGTACCCCATCATAAATGCACCCAAGCCCTGGGTGCAAAACATAGAGATTAAGGTGGAAATCGAATAATTTCTGTATTGTACAGACCAAATTCCCCCTAACAAACTCTTTAGCCCGTACCGAAATTGCGATTTTTCAAAAAATTTAGGGCTCGTACAGGCCTTTTCCACCATCGCACCTCATCTAGCCTGTACACCCCCTAAAAATTCATTTACAACAAACTAAAATCAGCGCTAAAAAGGGAACTTCGGATAGTTTTCGCGCACGTACTTGCTCGGATAGGCATTAAAATGCCACCATTCACTGCCGAGCGGGACCCAGCCCGCCCCGCGCATAATCTTGCGAAGTTTGTTACGGTTGTCCACTTGCTCCTGCGTCAAGCGCCCGCTCTTTAAAGCTTCCGCTTCGCCGACTTCGCCCGCGCAGCGTTCAAAAGAATCAAAGTCCGTGCCCATGTCAAGCAAGTTGCCATCGGCACCGATAATTCCCAAATCTAGCGCCAGGCCAAAGTTATGGAGCCCGCCTGTGGCCGGCGAAGACACGTAGGCTGAATAAGGCGTTCCGCGAACGGTCTTTCGCAAAGCCTCTTGCGCATACAACGGCCGCGAGGCATCAAAAATCACGAGCACAGAACCTGGCATTTCACGCTCCATAATCTTC
The DNA here is from genome assembly GCF_900182935.1 of Fibrobacter sp. UWB10. NCBI lineage: Bacteria > Pseudomonadati > Fibrobacterota > Fibrobacteria > Fibrobacterales > Fibrobacteraceae > Fibrobacter > Fibrobacter sp. UWB10. The sequence goes on from NZ_FXUE01000001.1 coordinate 331,444, forward strand.
ACGGCCTTGCGGAGCTTGGCTGCCGCATCCTTATGCACAAAGGCGCGCTGCACGCCACAGTACAAATCATGCCCCGTCACGTTTTCAAAGGTGGCGTAGCGCAAGTCCATGCGCACGCCCTTCAAATGGGTGATTTCGACCATGTTGGAATCTGCCGTCGCAAAAGCAATCCACTTCTTGACGGAACTGCAATAACGCAAAGGCTTTTCGGGCTTCGGCGGAACAAACAGAGAATCAGTCTCATGAGCAAAAGCCATGGCACCCAGAAAAAATACTGTCAGAAGTATCCGAAACATGAGCCCAACCAAAATATCAATGAGAAATGAGGAATGTGAGATGTATTATTTCCCATCACACATTTCACATTACACATCATTCATCTTCTAGCAACTAGATTCCCAATTGCACTTCGACGCCGAATTGCACGTACAGGCCCATGCCCTTGGCAATGAACGGCACCAAGTCGTAGCCATCGGCAATGTCATCGTTATTGTCGCGGGTCACCCAAGAACGTTCGCGGGCATTTTCACTACCCAAGAACTTGAGGGCACTCACATCCAAGTTTGCAAAGATGTTGTCCACTTCTACGTAGAATCTTGCAGTCCTGAAGAAGCTGTTGTTCTTGCCAAACAAGTCCAAGTTCACGCGAGCATCGGTACGGAACATATCCGTAAAGTCATGGAAGTCTTTCAGGCGGCGAGTTCCGTTAGAGCGATTCTTGGAATCGGAAGGCATAATCTCGTAGTAGTACAGCGGACGGTGCAATGCCGCATGGTGCGTGAGAATGAAAGAAAGAATCGAGTCTTTACGCGGATAATAGCGGAAGTGCGAAAGAATATCCAAACGGGAATTAGCTTCCCACGGGAGCGACTTGCCGCCTTCAAGTTCGTATTCGCCATACACGGAGCTCACGTTCGTCGCCATCGAGAAATGGTGAGAAGTCTTGAGTTCCATCGTAGCAGAAGCACCTGCCACCCAGGCAAAGTCAATCGGGGTCACATCGTCGTACTGCGCAAAGGCCTTAGGCATCGGGAGCAGCGGATCCGGGTAGTAACGGCCAAAGCCAGAACCCTGCGCCACGAAGTACTTGGAATTGTAACCCAAGCCAATCTTGCCGGACACGCCCGATTCCAAGCGACCGGTCAGTTCGCCATCATCGTAGCAAGGTTTCCAGTCGCTACGGTAGGCGGCATTTGCAATCAAACGCCAATAGGCAGAATCAACGCGGGAAAGATTCTGGTCAAAGTCGAACGAGGCTGTAGGCGCAGCTTCACGTTCATGCAAGTCGGTCACCGCACCCACAGAAAGGATCTTTTGCGAAAAGTCGCTCTGCCAGTTCATGCGGCCAGCACCCGACCAAACGCCAGCATTAAAGTCATCTGTCAACGAGCCACCATAATCCTGATAGCTACGTTCTACAAAATGGTGTTCATAAAGCAGGGCCCAGCTCAACTTGGAACCCAAGATAGAGCCCTTGAAGTTCTTGTCGACGCCAGCGGTCAAAGTCATGTGCGTCTGTTCATAGCCATCGATATAGGTTGCGGCTTCCTTGGAATCAGCCGTATTGCGGAAACCCTTGGTATCGCGGAGCGTATCGCCCAGCACTTCACGAACCAAACCGGCATGCATCGAAGTTCCGAAACGGGAATTGTATTCGGCACCCACCACCAAATACTGTTGCTTACCTTCGATAATGTCAATCGAGTTCACTTCGTTATAAGAGGTCGCGGTATCCTGGTGCACGCTATATTCGTCAGAGCTATACAAGGTGCGCAAAGCCCAAGTATTGCCGTTGGTGTCAGAGCCATTAAACTGGGCGTACACGTCAAAGGCGGTCAGGTCGTACGGGTCAGACGTTTTCACGTTGCAGTCGCTGCCCGAGCATTCTGCGCTACGATCCTTGCGGAATTCGCTAAAGAACTTTTCGCCCATGTTCTTGAGCATTTCATCGTCAAGTCTGCGGAAAGAGAACCTGAAGCTATCCCAGAAAAGCCACGGGGAATCAAACACCACTTCTTGCAGGGCAATGCCAGCCGTTCCACGCAAGCCCCATTCGCCCTTGGTCTGTTCAGGGATGTACTGCACAGATGTTGCAAGGCCCTGGCCAATCGGGCCTTCGCCATAGTGGTCATGAATTTCAATGGCACTCAAGATATGCGGGTTAATCACCGAAAGGTTGCCTGGGAAGCCCACATCCAAGTGGCGCATGTTCGGAATGCGGAGTCTTCCCAAGTGGTAAGCCACGTCGCCTGCGCGAGAACCTTCATAATAAAGAGCGCTACTAAAATCCTTCTGGCCCGAAATACCCGGCATCTGGCTCAAGTGTTCCGTCACATCAAAACGCATACCGGCGGCGTCTTCGAGCTTGTCGAGATTCACCTTGCGTTCAAAACTCCACTGCACCTTGTCGCCACCGCCACCAATCACGGTGCTTGTACCCAAGTTGCGCACATCGGCGGTCGTCTGCATGGTCACCACCATGTCAAACAAGTCGGCAAAGTCCTGCAGTTCCACCTGCACGCTATCGAAGCCATCTTTCTTAAAGATAAGCACCGCGTTCTTGGAATCGGCAGTCAATTCAAAACGACCGTCCGCATCCGTTTCACCGAGCTTCTTACCCGAGATATAGGTAATCGTCGCATTCTTGACAGGCAAATCGGTTTCAGATTCCAGAACCACACCCACAATCAAAGTCGGGGTCGCGGCAAACACGGCTACTGCAAAAAGCAGCACGAAAACAAACAGGGAACGAATTCTCATACTTCTTAAATTAGAAAAAACGCCGTCCTAAATTCAATCAACTAAGTTCTATATTTACCGTATGCTTGATATTTACTTGGTACAAATGGAAGTCGCCCCGAACGACAAGGCTAAAAACTTCGCCAAAGTGCGCGAATTGACCGCAAAAATCCATAAAGAGCCTAACGATCCCGTGCCAGGTTTAGTCATTTTACCCGAAATGTTTGCCACGGGCTACCTGCCCCTGCACCCCGAATCGGCCGCCGAAGATTTTTCGGCCAGCGACTCCGGCGAAACCGCCCAGCTTTTATACGAGCTTGCGAACCAAACCGGTTGCTATATCATGGGTGCTGGCATCGCACTTTCGAACAGCAAGTTATTGAATCACAGCAGCGTCTACGCCCCCGGCAACGCAAAAGAATTCGCCTCCTACGACAAGCGCCGTCCCTTCTTCATGGAACAGCCCAAATTCAGCGCAGGCGAAAAAGTTAATTTATTCAAAATTCAAAATTGGAACGTTGCTGCAACCATCTGTTTTGACTTGCGATTCCCGGAACTCTACCGCGACGCCACCAAGGCTGGTGCTAGGCTCATCACGGTTCAGGCCGCATGGCCCGTAGAACGAATCGCACACTGGAGAACTCTGTTGCAGGCCCGCGCCATCGAAGACCAAGTGTACATCGCCGCCGTGAATACCGCTGTCTACGGCGGAAACTCAATGATTGTAAGCCCCAAAGGCGAAATCATGGCAGAGACAGACGACAAAAGCGAAGGCATCGTGCATGCACGCATCGAATCGGCTCCGCAAGAAGAATACCGTAAAAAATTCCCTGTTTTAAGGGACATTTTATAATATAAAGTAAACAAATCTATACAAAACAATTTAGAGTAATTTTCATCACATTTTCCCTAATTGTAAAGATTTGATTTAATTCACGGACTATCAACAAGTTAGCTTCAACATACCCAAAAAGCCGAAAAAAAAGGCATTATTTTTGACATTGAAATGTCAGAAATATATTGTATCTTTATCGTAAGAAACTAAAACGTCTAAACGTGTGAGGTAAATTATGTCGAACACAAACAGACTCCAGTATGCGAAGGCGCTAATCAAGGCCGGAATCACGCGTGAACTGATTCTCAAGATCACAGCGATTTCGAGCTATCAGTATTCGCAGATTCAAAGAGAACTTGCGGCCTAAGGTTTCGTACTTTGAAAATGGTGTTGGTTATTCAAGCGCAGCCTGCCACCTCGAACGAGGAAAGGCAGGCTGTGCTTTTTAGTTGCTTTCGCGACGGTTCCCTTTTAATGGAAGCCAAAGACGGCAAAAAGCCCGCTCGTTTTTACCTCAAGCCCGGTGACATTTTTCCGTGGGACCAATTTTTACCCAAGCTCCTTGTCAACTGGCAACTTTCTGACTATAAAGACATTCCTAGGGAATTCAAGCCCGAAAAGCGCATTCCCGATTTCGTACTCGAAGGCATTCTCAAAGAACCTCTCGAAATCCAGCTCAAGATTCTCGCCACCCTCAGGGCACAAGGGTATTTTCCTCCGCTTAAGGCCAGAGGCTAATGTGAAATGCGTGATGTGAGATGTGCAATGATTGAGGACATTTCAGTAAAACGTTGGTTCATGGGCAAAGGCCGCCCTATCCATTCTATCGAAGAACTCGACAGCATACCCCTCGGCGGCACAAAAGTTTCGATTCTCCAAGTCCGCTTTGAAAGCGACAAAAACGATGAATGCGATTATTACTGCGTCATCGAAGACGAATCCAAAATAGGTGCGGTACTCGCCGAATACTTCGGCCCAAAATTTCCAAAAGAAAAATTGCTGCATGCACAGCCCCTGAATGCCGAGCAAAGCAATTCCGCGTTCTACTCCAAGGGTGAATTCTTTTTCAAACTGTACCGCCGTTTGCAAGTCGGCGAACACCCCGAAGCCGAAATCATGAAGCACCTGAGCCAAAAAGCGGCGCAAGGGCTCCCAAAAATCGCCCCGGATTTCTACGGCGATTTTAGCTTCACAAAAGATGGCGAAACACGTACCCTCGGGATTCTCGAAGAACACATTCCCGACGCCCAGAATGCTTGGGATTTAATGGTCCGCACACCAAATGAGAAAACGCAATCCGGCAGCCAGAATTTTTTTGCCGACGCAGCATTCGAACTCGGGCGCACGACCGCCCAAATGCACAAGGCACTCAAAGATCTAGAAGGCACGCCCGCACAGGCCGAAGAAGTTCCCTTTGACAAGCTCATCGGGCTATTGAAAGTGAACGGGAAAGATGACCTCGTGCCGATTATTCAGGAAAAGCAATTCCTTTTCCAACGAAAAAAAGAGATCCCGGAACGAGTCCGGGATGACAAGCATGATACAAGCGCACTCAAACCGCAGCGCATTCACGGAGATTATCACTTAGGGCAGTTGCTTTATAAAGACGGCAAGTTTATCGTGCTGGACTTTGAAGGCGAACCCACCCGCACTCTGGAATACAGGCGCAGGCTTCGCTCCCCCGCCGCCGACATAGCCGGCATGCTCCGCAGCTTCGCCTATGCCAGCGCCGTCCGCGGCGACAAAGAATTCGAGCAAGTCACGGCCGAAGCCTTTTTACAAGGCTACAGCCGTGAATCTGGCATTTCTGTACAGCAGTTAAAAGAAGAGGCCTCGCCCTATGTACTGGGCAAGGCCATCTACGAAGCTTGTTACGAGCTGGAATTCCGACCCGACTGGTTCTGGATTCCAGAAGCCGCCTTAAAAAGCGGACTCTAAAGAATCAACATTCCGTCGCCATAGCTGAAAAGCTTCATCTTGTTTTCGACCGCCATCTTGTAGGCTTCGAGGGTGTTTTCGCGGCCATAGAAAGCGGACACCAGCAAAATCAGAGAGCTTTTCGGCCAGTGGAAATTGGTCAGCAAGCCATCCACAATCTTGTAGCGGTAACCCGGATAGAAGAACGCATGGGTCACGCCCTTCTGCGCCTTCACGATACCGTTGGCGTCAGCAATCGTTTCAACAACGCGTGTACTCGTGGTACCTACGGTCACCACTCGACCGCCTTCGCGTTTGGCCTTGTTAATGATGTCGGCGTTTTCCTTGGTGAGCTCGTAATGTTCGCCATGCATCTTGTGCTGGGTAAAGTCTTCCACCGAGATATTCTGGAAGGTTCCCGGGCCCACATGCAGCGTGACTTCGGCAACATAAACGCCCTTCGCCTTCAAGGCATCGAGCATTTCTTCGCTAAAGTGCAGGCTTGCCGTCGGAGCGGCCACGGCACCGGAATACTTCGCAAAAATCGTCTGGTAAGCCTTCTTGTCATCCTCGTCATCGGGGCGATCAATGTAAGGCGGCAGCGGCACATGGCCTTCGCGGTTCATCACGGCTTCCAGTTCCACAGGCGTTACCGCAAAGCGCAGCACGCGAGCGCCGTCTTCCTTGATGTCTTCGACAACCGTCTTGACGCCAGCAATATCGAGTTCGCGCCCAATCTTGAAAGCCTTACCCGGGCGAACTTGCGCCTCGTAGCGGGCAGAGCCATCTTCAGCAGGAATCAACGCCTGCACCAAGAGCGTTTCGACTTCGCCACCATGCAATGTATGGCCGTAAAGTCGGGCCGGAATCACCTTCGTGTTATTCACCACCAGGCAATCACCCGGCTTAAAAAGATCGACAATTTCAGGAGCCTTCATAATATGGCGTTCACCGCCATCTTTGGGGCAATGCAGAATACGAGTTTTCCCTTTGCCCGCCGTGCGGCTGGCAATCAGTTCCTTCGGGAATTCAAAATTATAGTCAGAAAGATTATGCGATTCCATTTTAGGCATCCATCTCAGCGAGAGCCTTTTTCAACAACTGTTTTACTTCTTCTTTAAGCGAAGCCGGTTTTAAAATGCGAACATCGCCCGCAACACCCATCAGCCAGGTCTTGAAATCTGGCGTAATGCGGAGTTTCATGTCCACAATCATATTCTTGTTCTTATCGTAGCGTTTCGAAATTTCAGGATTGAAATGCGAACGTTCGAACTGCGTCTGCAACCACTTATTACGGATTTCAAGCGTAATGTCTTCTGGCTTGCCCGAGCCCGTATACTTGCCAAAGGCATACTTATAATGCATTGCCGCATCAAAAATAAACTTAGGCATAGCATGGTTCGTTTCTTGCACGCTCTTGATTTGTTCAAAAAGGTAATTCTTGAAAGTCTGATTTCCCTTTTCGTCTTCTTCACCAGCAATCAAGTACAACGTATCCACGCGCATAATCACCTTGACCGGATTCACTTCCTTGACTTCTTCAGAAACTCCGGAATGATCTGTGGCGTGGCTATACTGAATTTTGATTGCAAAGCCTTCGTGAATGGCCCTAAGCACGCGATTCACCATGGTATCTTGCAGTTTGTCATCGCTGAACGGGCCGTAATCAAGCACATAGTCCGGATCCGTTGAAATCGCCTCGGGCTTAAAGTCTTCGGGATTCGTGGTCTGCATGGTCTTGATGACTTTATCCAAAAGTTTGACCGTCTTGATTTCAGGAGCGGCATTTGCAGGCAAATTCTTCTTGATTTTTTCAAGCTGCTTTACGACTTCCTGATTGAAATTCGCTTCTTTGTCGGTCTGGATAATATAGAAGGTTTCCCCATTTTCCTTGAACTTTCGGAGGCCACAATTTTCTTCACTAATCACTTCCAAATGGCGAAAAATGGTGCGCGGACCGCAACCCATCAACTTTGCCAAGCCATTTACCGTCTGCTTAACCTTCAGTTTATTCTTAATTGCATTAATCTTTTCGTAACCGGTAGCCATAGGCTCCTCCTATACAATTCTTAAACGGTTTTCGATGGACGTCGTCTTGACATTTTTAAGGAGCGTTGCCAAAGCAAGTTCTTTTTGCAGCAACGATTGCACACGACCTTCCAACAAAAATTTCCGATTATTGCAAGATACTCTAATGTTCGTGCCTTGTAAAAAGGCACTCGCCGCGATTTCCGATTCTACCTTTTGACAAACTTCTACATTTATCGGATCATAGACTTCTGTCACCAGGCAAATCAAGTCGCGCACGCCAGGGATTTCGGCCAAGCGATTTTCCAAATCTTTCGGGCGTTCATTTTCATAGCAGTACGCTTCAATTTGGACCTTGCCTTCTGACACATTCACCTTGTAATCGAACAAGCGCGTCGCAGAGGATTCAATCTGTTCGTACACCGTTTTTTCAATTACGGCATCCGTCGTGAGCGAAGACGTTTCCACACGCGTAAAATCAACGCAACCGCGCACTTTGGGAATCGCATTCACGCATTTTACAATCGCGCGCTGAATCGACAGATTTTTCACCAGGCCATTCAGATAAACAATACCCTGCCCCGCTTCGACAGACACCCTTGTACAATGTTCCGGGAACACTTGTGCCAATTTATTCTGCACAATCGCACACAACTTGTCATTCGGCAAGTTCTGCGCCAAAGGCGGAAGCGTAATAAAGACAAGCGTATTGTCTTTTAACATCACAGCAAGTTTATCTTTTTCGCCATCGTTCACCAAGCCAACAGCCACGCCAAACTGGTCTCGAATCGCATGGTAAATAAAATCGCCCAAAAGCGTCTGCGCACTTTGGATTGGCAACAGACGATACCCTTCGGGAGATTCTTCGTTCACAATAGCCGTTCTCGGCTTTTCAATTTTTTGATCAGGACCACCATCGTAATTGACAATGATAATCATCTTATCAGGCGACTGGAAAATACTTTTGACAAGGCCCGGTTTGGGCGATCCTTTAAAGTAAATCCAGTTTCCCGCCTTAATGCGATTGTAGCCGAAAATTTTGGTGTAATCCTGATTTACAAATTCTCGACTGCAAAAAATGAATTCGTTCGAGAACGCGACAAACATGGTGTTGCATGCATCGCAGCAACACAAAAGCGGAATATGCGGTTCCATTCCCCCAAAGGTCGAATACGCCTCGCGGGCAAATATGCCGTGTTCCACTACCTTCTGGCAGCGACGGCAAAAAAGCCTTTGAGTATAAAGACGATGAGGGAATTGCGAACGCATTACTTCATGAGCGGGAGTGCCACATCCATGCGGCGGAGCACTTCTTCCTTACCGATAAGTTCGAACATTTCCCAGAGGCCCGGGCCTGCGGTAACGCCAGACACAGCAAGGCGCGGAGCACCGACGAGTTCACCGACCTTGTGGCCGCAACGTTCGGCGAGGTCGTAGAAACCCTTTTCGATAACCGGAGTCTTGAAGTCTTCGATGGAAGCGAGCATGTCGCGCACGAGCGTCGCCACTTCCTTGGAGCCTTCGCCAAAGTGCTTTTTAGCACCCTTTTCATCGTAGGTCGTCGGAGCAACAAAGAAGTACACAGCCATGTCGGCGAGGTCCTGCACAAAATGAGCACGCGGCTTGAGCTGCTTCACGATTTCATCGAGGCGAGTTTCCGGTTCCTTGGAGAGGTCGATACCCTTCGCGGCAAGGCCTTCCTTCATGATACCCTTGAGCATGCCGTCGTCGCACAGGTGAATGTGCTGGCCGTTCATCCATTGCAACTTCTTTTCGTCGAAGCTGGCAGACTTCGGGTTAATGCGTTCCAGCGTAAAGCTGTCGACCATTTCCTTAATGGTCATGACTTCGCGGTCATCGCCCGGGTTCCAACCGAGCAGGGCGAGGTAGTTCACGAGCGTTTCAGGCAGGTAGCCGAGGTCGCGGAAGTCACCCACAGAGGCAGCACCCTTGCGCTTAGAAAGCTTACCGCCGTTCTTGTCGAGAATCACCGGCAGGTGGCACCATACAGGCGGCTGCCAGCCAAAGGCCTTATACAAGAGTTCATGCTTCGGCGTAGAGCTAATCCATTCGTCGCCACGGAGCACGTGAGTCGTACCCATCAGGTGGTCATCGACAACGCTTGCAAAGTGGTAAGTCGGGTAACCGTCGCGCTTGATGAGCACGAGGTCATCCAGAAGTTCGTTCTGGTAACTGATGTGACCGCGAATCATGTCGTCGAATTCGGTGACACCCGTTTCAGGCACCTTAAAGCGAATCACAGCCTTTTCGCCGGCGGCAATGCGGGCTTCGGCTTCTTCGCGGCTAATGTTACGGCAATGACGGTCGTAACCGGTCACCGGCACATGAGACTTTTCCTGTTCGGCGCGGACTTCCTGCAGGCGTTCTTCGGAGCAGAAGCAGTAGTAAGCATAGCCAGCATCCAAGAGCTTCTTGATTTCGCGGTGGTAAATGTCCAAGCGTTCGCTCTGGAAATACGGACCGCAGTCACCTTCGCAGCCCGGACCTTCGTCCCACTGCAGGCCAAGCCACTTAAGGTCGCGCATCAAGTCGTGCAAGGCAGTTTCGTTATAGCGCTTGCGGTCAGTATCTTCAATACGCAGATAAAACGTACCGCCCATGTGTTTGGCAAAAAAGTAGTTGTAGATAGCGGTACGAGCACCGCCCACATGCAGGTAGCCCGTCGGGCTCGGGGCAAAACGGACGCGGACAGGACGGTTAGAATTGCAATTTTCGCACATAGAATCCTCTTTTTGTTTATTCCGTGTCAAAAAATAGCAATTTAGGACGAAGCCGTTCCCTACTTTTCTATCTTTGGTGCCGTTAATTAAAACAGCCACCCTTTTCATGGGAAAAATATGGAAACCTTAAATTCCATCTTAGATACTATTGACGGCTACGTGTGGGGAATCCCGCTCATTGCGGTCATCTTGTTTGTCGGAATCCTGCTCACAAGCCGCCTCGGCGTGCTTCAGGTGACAAACCTCGGCAACGCTCTGCGTTACATGCTCCACAACGAAAAGCACGGCGAAGGCGAAGTTTCAAGCTTTGCCGCCCTCTGCACCGCTCTTGCCGCAACCGTCGGCACGGGTAACATTGTAGGTGTTGCCACCGCTATCGGTACCGGTGGCCCGGGCGCACTCTTCTGGATGGAAGTCGCAGCCTTCTTTGGCATGGCCACCAAATACGCTGAAGGTCTTTTGGCAGTCAAGTACCGCAAGGTCGACACCGACGGCAAAGTGTTGGGCGGTCCGTTCTACTACATCGAAAGCGGTATCAAGGAACGTTTCGGACTCAACTTTAAGTGGCTCGCCGTTCTGTTCGCCGTCTTTGGCGTGCTCGCCGGTCTTCTTGGTATCGGAACCATTACGCAGGTCAACGGCATCACGTCGGCAGTCGCAACCGTGTTTCCCTCTGGCGAATTCGTCAACATCGGCGGCAACTCCGTTTCCGTGTCTACCGCAATTGCAGGCCTTTTCTGCGCAGGCTTTACTGCCCTGGTGATTATCGGCGGTCTCAAGCGCATTGCCAAGGTTTCGCTCTACATTGTGCCGATCATGGCTATCTTCTACATTCTGTTCTGCTTGCTGATTCTCGGTTTCAACTTCTCCAAGATTTCGGGAGCCGTTGAACTGATTATCCGCGCCGCCTTCAACCCGAGCGCTGTAACCGGCGGTGTGGTTGGTACGATTTTCATTGCCATGCAGAAGGGTATTGCCCGCGGCATTTTCAGTAACGAAGCTGGCCTCGGTTCTGCTCCGATTGCCGCCGCTGCCGCAAAGACTAAGGAACCTGTTCGCCAGGGTCTCGTTTGCATGACCGGAACCTTCATCGACACCATCATTATTTGCTCCATGACGGGCCTTGCCATTGTGGTAACGGGCGCATGGACTCCGGAACTCGGCCTCCAGGGCGTAAACATCACCATGGAAGCCTTTACCCGCGGTCTCGAAAACCTGCCCGCAGGCGCAAGCGTAGCCCCCTTCATTCTGACAACGGCTTTGGTGTTCTTTGCCTTCACGACGATTCTTGGCTGGGCTTACTATTCTGAACGCTGCTTAGAATACCTTGTGGGTCGCGGCAAGAAAGGTCCCATTCTCACCTTCCGCTGGCTGTATGTGGCCGCAGTCTTTATTGGCCCGTACCTCACGGTGAGCGCCGTGTGGACCAGCGCCGACATCTTTAACGGTCTGATGGCTTTCCCGAACTTGGTCGCCCTGGTTCTGCTTTCTGGCATTGTCGCCCGCGAAACCAAGATTTTCTTGGACAAGCTCCACAACGGAAAAGTAGGTGACTAAAATGAAAGGACGTTTCGCGGCAGTGCTCCCCGCCGGGGGACTCGGCAAGCGCATGGGCGGAAACATTCCCAAGCAGCTTATGGTTTTAGGCGGCAAGCCCGTTTACCGTTACAGCCTCGAAACATTCCTTTCGATGGATGAAATCGCCGAAGTCGTGATGGCCGTGCCAGCCGACTGGAAAGATCATTTCGAAAAAGAAATTTTCAGCGACAACGCAAGCGACGAAATCCGCGCCAAAATGAAAATTGTCGTGGGCGGTGCAGAACGTTGGCAGTCTGTCGAAAACGGTGTGAATGCGCTTACGAGCGATGCCGAATTCGTGCTAGTGCACGATGTAGCACGCCCATTCATCAGTAAAGAAATCATCCGCGACGTGTGCGAAACGCTTGTCACCAAGGGCAGCTGTCTTGTGGCAAAGCCCGCTGTCGACACCATCAAGATTGCAAAAGACGGCAGCGTGCAGCAGACTATCGACCGCAATACCGTATGGATGGCACAGACTCCGCAAGCAGCCTCGGTCGCATTACTGAAAAAGCTCTACGGGCGCATTGCCGCAGAGCCTTTAAACTTCACGCCCACCGACGAAGCCAGCATTCTCGAATACTTCGGCGAAAGCGTCTATATCGTCAAGGGCAACAACCTGAACGACAAGCTTACGACTCCCGAAGACTTCGAGATTTTCGCAAGCCGCGCCAAATAATTCTACACTTCCCCGCCGAATTCAAATCCGGCTTCATCAACCGCCTTCTTGAGGGCGGTTTCGTTTATATCGTCTTCGTCATGCCACTCCACACGGAGTTCCTTTTTCGCGACATCGGCTTCAGCTGAAATCACGCCGTCTAGAGCCATTACGGCCTTCTCGACGCAAGCCTTGCAATGACTGCAGTTCATGCCGTTTACGCGATAAGTTTCCACAACATGCTCGTCATGATGGTGATGCTCATGAGTATGTTCATGGCAAAGGCATTCGCCTTCACCGTGTTCATGATGATGTTCATGGTGATGATGTTCATCGCATTCGCAATGATCTTCACCTTCGCAGCAGCAATCATGATCGCCGCAACCGCAACCACAATGTCCACAGCCCTTATGCGCAAACTTCGCATAAATAATCAACGCAGCAAACACAATCGCGCAAACGTAATCAAACACGCCGAGCGCTCCGTGACCATGACATTCTGCAGAACCATGCGGGAGCATCGAGGCAAGGAACGTATCCATCAGGAACGTGTCGACAATAAAGCCAAAGAACATCGCACCTAATGCAATCGAAACAAGGTATGCCGCGAGAGTACGCTTGCCAAAAGCCTTGCCCACCACCAACATGCTCGCGATACTCGTTGCAGGGCCTGCCATCAACAGCACCAAAGCAGCACCCGGCGTAACACCTTTTTCAACAAGAGCCAAAGCCAGCGGAATAGAACCCGTCGCACAAGTGTACATGGGCATGGCAAGCACCAGCACCACCAACATGCAAAGCAGCGGATATTCATGTAAGAACAAGAAGAAATCATCCGGCACAAAAGCCGCAATCAGGGCGCCCAGCAAAAGTCCGATAATCAGCCACTTGCTCACATCGCCAATCATGTTCACAAAGCCATATTCAAAAGTTTCTTTCACCTTCTGCGCAAAAGACTTTTTCTCGTGTTCATCGTAATCATCATGGTCGCAAGAACAATGATCGCCTTCGCAATCGCAGTGTTCGTGATGCTCATGCTCGTGAGAATTTTCAAGTACGGCAACACCCGTTTCAGGCTCGTTCTTTGTGACCAGATTAGTAAACACGCCGCCAAGCATTGCCGTCACAAAAGCGGCCACCGGGCGCAAAATTGCAAACGGTCCGCCCAACAGCGAATACGTCGCCAAAATAGAATCCACACCCGTCGCAGGCGTCGAAATCAAGAAACTCACGCTCGCGCCCTTGCTCGCCCCCTCTTTCCGGAGCGCAATCGAAGTCGGAATCACGCCGCAGCTACAAATCGGAAGCGGAACCCCGAACAAGGCCGCCCACAATACCGACTTAAAGTTCGGCTTCGCAATCTTTGGCACATACAAGTGATTCGGCACCCACACATGCAAAATGCCCGCAAGCAAAAAGCCGAGCAAAAGGAACGGCGCCATCTCCGAAAACAGCGTAATGAATTGCCAAACAAACTTTTCCAGAATTTCTAAAACAGCAGGCATTTACTTACCCTTCTTGTGCAGAATATGTGTGAGACCCGTATTGAAAATCAATCCAATATGTTCATCGTCGAGCGAATAGAACATCTTGCGACCATCGCGACGCGGCTTGACCAAGTTCGCCGTACGCAGAATGCGCAACTGGTGACTTACCACGGACTGTTCCAGGTTCAACTTTTCGGCAATATCGTTCACCGAAATTTCGCCCGAAAGCATTAAATGGATAATGCGGATACGCGTGGTATCGCCAAAGAACTTGAAGAACTCCGACAGTTCGAAAAGAACATCCATTGAGACTTCGTTTTTCGCATTTTTGATATATGAACAGTTATTCATATTTTCATATATACATTTTTAGCGACACTTCGTCAAGGTCAAAACCCGAAATTCGCACCCTTTTTCTCGAAAAATTCACCCAAACTCCCCCATTTTTGTATTTTTAGCCTAAAAATTGAGGATTTGTAATGAAAATTGCAGTTATTGGTGGCGCAGGTTATATCGGTAGCCACACGATTATTGAATTGTATAAGGCAGGTCATTCTGTTGTCGCCGTCGACAACCTCGTGAACTCTTGCGACGAATCACTCCGCAGAGTCGCCGAAATTATCGGGCAGCCCGTCCCCTTCATTAAGGCCGACGCCCGCGATGCCGCCGCCATGGACAAGATTTTCAAAGAAAACCACTTTGACGCCTGCATCCATTTTGCCGGACTCAAGGCCGTAGGCGAATCCGTCGCCAAGCCGCTGGAATACTACGAAAATAACATGAACGCCACGTTCGTGCTCCTGAACGCTATGCGTAACAACGGCTGCAAGAACTTCATCTTCTCGTCTTCGGCAACCGTGTACGGCAATCCCGCCGAAATTCCCATTACCGAAAAATGTCCGAAGGGCGCCATCACCAACCCTTACGGTCAGACAAAGTCGATGCTGGAACAGGTGCTGATCGACGTGCAGAAGGCAGCCCCCGAATGGAACGTGGTGCTGCTGCGCTACTTTAACCCGATTGGCGCCCACCCGAGTGGCCGCATCGGCGAAGACCCGAACGGCATTCCGAACAACCTAATGCCTTACATCACGCAGACCGCCGTAGGTATCCGCAAGGAACTCGGCGTGTTCGGCAACGACTACGA
This sequence comes from Fibrobacter sp. UWB10, assembly GCF_900182935.1. Lineage (NCBI taxonomy): Bacteria > Pseudomonadati > Fibrobacterota > Fibrobacteria > Fibrobacterales > Fibrobacteraceae > Fibrobacter > Fibrobacter sp. UWB10. The sequence continues at coordinate 346,574 of NZ_FXUE01000001.1, forward strand.
CACCCCCGATGGAACCGGCGTACGCGACTACATTCACGTTTGCGACCTCGCCTCGGGCCACGTGAGCGCCCTCAAGGCCATCGAAAACAAGTGCGGACTCGCCATTTACAACCTGGGAACAGGCCACGGCTACTCCGTGCTCGACGTGGTGCACGCCTTCGAAAAGGTGAACGGCATCAAGGTGCCCTACAGCATCAAGCCCCGCCGCGCAGGCGACATCGCCACCTGCTACTGCAACCCCGAAAAGGCCTACAAGGAACTCGGCTGGAAGGCCCAGTTCGGCATCGAGGAAATGTGCCGCGACGCTTGGAACTGGCAGAAGAACAACCCTAACGGTTACCGCAAGGGGTAACGACCCCAAAAGCCGCTTTCCGCAAAAAAATTCATTTTTTGCGGCACCTTCCCCTTGACACCTCCGCCCAATTATTCTATAATTGGGCAACCCCGCGGGAATAGCTCAGTTGGTAGAGCACGACCTTGCCAAGGTCGGGGTCGAGGGTCCGAGTCCCTTTTCCCGCTCTAAAAAGAAAAAGACACCTACATGGTGTCTTTTTTCGTTTTATAACACGGGAAGGGACCCGGCACCCTCGAAGAGGGTGCGACCAAATTCTTTTTTGGGCAAAGCCCGTGAAAAGAATTTGGAGCTTAACGCGAACGAAGTGAGTGTTGAGCCCGTAGGGCGGCAAGTCAGCCGCGCAGCGGAGACTGACGCAGCCGCAGTCCCTTTTCCCATACGACGAATCACATAATTTGGCTCATGCACGAAGCGCGTGCGAATTATTTAGGAACTCACGCCCTAAAGGGCGGGAGGCCCGTCAGGGTGAGGAGCTAGCCGGTCGTAGACCGGAGACTAGCGACGAATCAATCCCTTTTCCTCAGCATCAAATTGCATCTGGCAAGCATCCCCTTCAAATCAAAGCTGATTAATCACTGATTAATCAGCATTTAATCACTTTCTTTTTTTTCCAGTCGCGATTTTACACCAAAATCGCCAATTTTACATTTGGCACAATTCTTGCAATTAAAGAAAATAAACAACCCATCCCCTTGACACTGTATCAAAAAGGAGATACATTTGGAATGAAGGAATATGTTGCCTATGAAGGCCCATGCTTTACAATAGAATGGTTCTATAACGAACAAGGAGAAAGCCAGGCTTTAGAATATTTTAACGGATTAAGTGATGCACAACAGCGAAAGGTGCTGATGCTTTTTAAGCGAATTGGCGATTTCGGAAGGATTTCAGATATAACAAAGTTCAGAAACGAAGGCGATAAAATATACGCATTCAAGCCGCAACCAGATCGTTTTTTGTCATTCTTCTATATAGGCAAGAAAATAATCATAACAAACGCTTTTCGCAAAAAAACGCAGAAATTGCCGGAAGAAGAGAAACGACAAGCACTACTCAATATGCAAAGCTACAATAAACGTGTTTTAAAGGATGTATATTATGAAAAAGACTAAATCGACTTTTGAAAGAGTCATGACAAGTCCAAAACAGAAAAAGGCTTTTGAAAAAGAATATGCGAACTTTCTTCTGTCGGAACTATTGCTGGATGCCATGTCCAAGCAAGATATTAGCGTGCGAGCCCTATCTAAGGCATCAGGCATTTCAACCTCAGTGATTCAAAACCTGCGAGCCATGCAGCCCGTAAACATCACGCTAAAAACATTGAACGCCCTACTTTCCTCTTTAGGCTATGAACTTATCGCCCGAAGAGGTCGGCATTGCGTAAGCCTGACTACACAATCGGTGTAAAGCCCCCTCCCCTCTCTTAAAAATTTTATTACATTTCACCCTACCGATGCAAGACGAGAAATACATACTGGTAGATAGCGAAGAATCGCTGGCGAATTTGCTAGCAGATTTGGAGCTGTACGAAATGGCCGCCGTCGATACCGAGGCGGATTCCATGTACCATTATACCACCCGTCTTTGCCTGATCCAGATTACCATCGGCGAACACCACTACATTGTGGACCCGCTGTGTGGGCTTGACCTTGCCCCTTTGTTCAAGGCCCGCGCCATGCAGACGCTCATTTTCCACGGCGCCGACTACGACTTGCGACTGCTGTGGCAGACCTACGGCTTTTCGCCGAAGCAAATTTTCGATACCATGCTCGCGGCAAAGATTCTGGGCGAAGATCACCTGGGCCTTGCGGACTTGGTGCGCGAATACTTCGGTGACGAACTCAAGAAAGAAAACCAGCGTGCCGACTGGACCACGCGACCGCTGCCGCTCGAAATGTGCGAATACGCCATTCACGACACGTTCTACCTGCACGAACTCTGCGCGATTCTCGTAGAAAAGTTGCAAGAAGCAGGCCGCATGAGTTGGCTTACCGAACAGTGCGATGCCTTGATCGAACACGCCAAGCACCCTGCCCCGCCGAGAAAAGACCCCTGGCGCGTCACGGGCTCCGCTCCGCTTTCGCCGTGCGCCCTGAACGTGCTCAAGTTCCTCTGGGAATGGCGCGAAAACCAGGCCCAGGAACTGGACCGCCCTCCCTACAAGGTGATGCCGGTGGAACTCATGCTCGCCATCGCACGCCGCAGCGAGGCGAATTTCCCGACCGTGGACTTGGAAAAGTTGCCGAAGCTCCCCCGCAATTTCCGCGACGAGCGCCTGGATTCGTTTGTGAACATGCTGCAGACTGCCGTGGCCGTGCCGCAATCGGACTGGCCCGAGCGCTTGCCCAAGGCCCCGCCCCCGCCGGTGGTGCCGAACTCTGACCTGCTCTCGGTGCTCAAGACCTGGCGCGACTTAAAGGCCGAAGAACTGGAACTGGACCCGTCGCTCCTCGCCAACAAGGCGCAGCTCATTTGGCTTGCCGCTCCGGGAGACATGCCCTGGGAGGCCCGCTACGAAGAAGCTCACCTCATGAACTGGCAGCGCGTCCTGTGGACTGAAATTTTGCAACAGAACTTGCCCAACGCAAAGCGTGTAGGCGACCCCGACTAAATTTTTTTATAACTCACCTCAACCGCCCGCTACTGGACAAAACCCCCGCAGGCATACTATGGAATCTGTACTTCTCGTTTCTGCCTTACTCCTTTTGATTTTCGGCTCCAGGCCGCTTTTCGAGATGTTGCGCAAAAAGCGCGACGGCGAAGAACTTATCGGAAACCCGTGGGAAGAAATCCACGCCATCAAGGGTTACAAGGAATCGCGCAAGGTGGCGGCGTTCTACCCGCTCACGGGCGAACCGAATATTATGCCGATTATCGAGCAGCTCGCCGACGAAGACCGCTTGCTGCTCCCCCGCTGCACGGGCCCCACGACCATGGAATTCTGCCACGTGCAAAGCCTCAAGAAAGACCTGGTCAAAGGCAAGTTCGGCATCATGGAACCGCGCGGCGACATCCCGGCCTACGAGGGCGACTTCACCGTGTTCCTGGTTCCCGGCACCAAGTTCAACCTGACCGGCGAACGCTGCGGCCACGGCAAGGGTTACTACGACCGCTTTTTGGCAAAGCACCCGAACGCCCACAAGGCAGGCATTGCGACCCCCAAGCAGATTAGCGTAGAGCCGCTCGTGCAAAAACTGACCGACATCAAGATGAACCAGATTATCATTTGTAGGGAAAAACCCTAAGACAAAACGTCATTGCGAGCACGCCGTGCGAAGCAATCCAAGGAAAATTTTTAAAAGGAAAAAAAATGGCTTTCGACAAGAACAAAGAAACAGAATTCGGCATCATTCGCCACGACTTCAAGGACCGCGAATCTCGTGACGGTTTCCGCGAACACCGCGAAGGATTCGAGGATTTCCGCCGCCGCGATTTCAACAAGCCGCGCGAAGGTTTTAACAGCGAACGTCCGCGATTCAACAAGGACCGCGACGGCTTTACCCGCCGTAAAACCGATGGCGACCGCCGCGTGAGTTTCGGTGACCCCGATGGCGCTCCGCAAACCGCTATCGGCGGCATCCGCGAAGTGACCGACCTTCTGGAACGCAGCCCCATGCAAGTACACCGCGTGCTCTTTATGCACCAGTCGGGCAACCCCAAACTCTACGAACTGCAGAAGCTCGCCAAGCGCGCCCACGTGCACGTACAGCAGGTCGATTCCAAGGTTCTGAACACCTACACCACGCAACACCACGGCGTGGTCGCACTCTTGAACGAAAAGGAACTTCTCGTTTGGGAAGACATTCGTGAAGAATATTTTAAGGCCAAGGAAAACGGCGAACGCAAGCTGATTGCCGTAGGCACCAACATCGAAGACCCGCGTAACCTGGGCGCTTGCATCCGTAGTGCGCTCGCATTGGGCGTAGACCTCTTGATGCTCCCGGCCAAGGGCATGTGCGGCATTACGCCGGCTGTCGCCCGCTCTGCCGCAGGCGCACTCGACAAGATGAAGATTTGCCGCCCGAACAACCTGGAAGCCGCCGTCGGCGAACTCAAACTCGCAGGCTACCAGATTCTTGGTCTCGACGCCGACACCGAAACCAACCTCGCCGGCTTCGAATTCAGCGACCAGGCGGTCATTGCCGTCGGTGGCGAAGACGTGGGCCTTCCGCCCTTCATTCGCAAGCAGTGCGACGCTGTACTCCGCATTCCCATGATGCCCGAAGCGCATTCCTACAACGCCTCGGTGGCCCTTTCGCTCGGTCTGTACGAATACGCACGCCTCCGAATCAAGTAAATTATTCCAACTTGGACTATAAAAGCACCCTGTAGGGGGTGTTTTTTTTATCGCAAACCGAATATCCCAACCAAAATGGTATATCTTTTTACTACAAGAAGGGAAAATTTATGGACTTCGATTCACTGTTATCGAAATACGAAGCAAAAGCCTGCATTGTCTCCGTTGACTTTTACGAAGACGAAACGTATGGGAACATCCGTATTCTCGCGGGTAACAAGGCTCACTGTGACGAAATGGAAATGACGCAAGGTCGTCCCTTTATTCCTGGGTCGCCTTACGAGGCTTGTTTTCCTCAAAACCGCAATTTCGAAGATTACTGTTTCCGCTGCACACGAACCAAAAAGCCTCTCCATGCCTACGTGGAACTTTACACCATGGGGCTCTGGCTGAACATGTTCCTGATTCCGATTGAATCGGATAAGCCGAACACCGGCTACTGCATTTACGTTTACGATGTATCGCCCAAGGTGGATTCTGCTGCCATGGTCGACCTTTCCGGCGATGTGGCCTCTGAGGTGTTAAAGGCATGCGTCAAGCTCCGTAGCTCGAACGACATCAAGAAGACCTTCCAAGAAGTCATCGAAGATATCCGTAGCCTTTGCGATTCTGAACACTGCTGCATTTTGCTGACCAATCCAGATACACGCACCTGCGATATTCTAGGAGACGCCCTCAGCAAAGGCACAAGCCTGCTTCCCATGTCGACCTATCTAGAAGGCTTCTACGAAATTACGGAAACATGGGCCGCAACACTAGGCGGAAGCACCTGCATTATCATCAAAGACCGCCACGACATGGATCACCTGCATCAACAAAACCCCGTGTGGGCAGATTCGCTCGAAGGCGCCATGGTCAAGACAATCGTGCTGTTCCCGCTGCGATTCGACAACAAGGTGCTCGGTTACATGTGGGCCATCAACTTCAACGCCGAAAACACCATCAAGATTAAAAAGACGCTTGAACTGACGACCTACTTCCTCGCCTCCGAAATTGCAAACCACTTGCTTCTGAAGAAGCTTGAAATCATGAGTTCCATTGACTCGCTCACGGGTATCAAGAACAGAAACATGATGAACAATCGCGTAGACTTGATTGTAAGCGGTAAAGAACGCACCCCAGACGCCGTGCTCTTTATAGACCTGAACGGGCTCAAGCGCGTGAACGACGATCAGGGCCACAATTCAGGCGACAAGATGCTCCGCACGGCAGCAAAGATTTTGCAAGAAGTTCTCCACGACGGCGAAGTGTTCCGCGCTGGCGGCGACGAATTTATGGCGATGTTTCCGAAAATTACCGAAGCCGAACTGCAAAAGCGAATCGAACAGATTCACGAAGTCGCCAAGGCAAACAACATTCACTTCTCTATCGGATCGTGCCTCGGCGGCACCGATGTCCGTAGATCCATGCATATTGCCGACGAACGCATGTACGCCGACAAGAACGCTTACTACGCCGCACACCCCGAAGAAAAGTACCGGTAATCACTTTACTACAAAGAATTCATCCAGCTTTTCTTTGTAGATATTTCCATAATGGTTCATATTGTACAACTGCACATGCGAACCTGAAATCTTACTTGCGATTTCGACATACATGTCCCTCAGCGTTGCGTCGGGTGTTTCATCAAGCAGCATCGTAAAACCTCGGGTAAAACTGTTCGTCAAGTATACGCCCATTTCTTCATTTCGTTCATCCGCCTTACTCGTTTCATAAGGCGACGCCGCTGTTAGAAAAACGATACCAGGAATATTCGCCTTTTCCGCCGTTTCACCAAGTCCACCACTATAGCAGGCCTCCACGGCAACCAACACCTTGCGGTGCGGAATTTGTTTGATCAGCGCAACAATCTGCTCATAACTAACCTTGTCTTTACCATATTCCAAATACCCCGGTATTCCATGACCACTCCAAAAGACAAAAACATTGTCGGTCGACTTTGCTCGGAGAACCTTTGATAACTTATTACTTGAATTACCCCTTAATATATTTCCTAGGTCAGACGCCGTTACGGAACTTAATTTGTAATCAACCACACCCTTTTCATAGACATTGTCTCCATCCAAACGAATAAACAACTCTCCCGGATACAGGTTGCGACTATGATTTGCAATGTCATCTTCTGCAATCACGATAATGTGGTCATCGTCGTACCCCATCTTCTTGAGTTTCTGGTAAATGGCAAAGATGTCCGCCTGAAACCGGTAATTTGCCCAGCCCGATGAGGCTGCAACCAAAAGCGCCCAATGTTTCGAAACGTCATTGTAAGAAATATTCGAGTCTGCATATTCGAAAAAGCTCGTATCCACATCGGCCTTGAAAAAATCCAGCCAATTTTCTTCTGGATTTATCGAATGTTTTGAGTCGTCGTTGCTGGTAAAATCATTCGTGACATATTTATGGTCAGCAATATTCCACCCGCGATACACTGAACCGCTCACACTGTTGTCCCTATCCTGGAAAGTCCAAGAGCTCGATACCCCCGTCAGATCAGGCAAGCGTCCATTCTGCAACGACATGAAATTTTCATGCATTCCGGCAATCATCCAATCGCCGCCGGTGCCGTCCCTTCCTCCGAGCACAGCTCTAATCGATTCATTCAATTCCAAGCCCGACGAAACGGAATAAGTCGCGGCATACGCCAAAATATACAGAGCATCTACGAAATGCGCTTCGCCATTGAGAATGTCTTCGCCAAAATGTTCATGGTAAGCTTGCGCAAACCCGGACTCGGGTCTTGCATACAAATCAAAGCCACGGTAAAAATCGTAATGAAGATTTTTTACGATAGAATCCGAAACGAAATTACTGGAACACACCACTCGGATGCCACCTTGAGAAGCGACATCCTGTTGATACAATTCATCATCAAAGGCTAAGGCCATTTTGTCATCATAGGGTTCAAACAACAAAACGCTATACGGTTTCTTACGTTCCAAATAAGTCTGCGTAAGCATCCGCAGTTCGGCTTCGTCATTGTACAAAAAGATTCTGTCAATTTTAAGTCCGAATTCTTCGGCCATAAAGCCTAGCCAGTCGACATAAGAACTTACGAGTCCGCCATTCAGCTCGCTCGACGGAGCCAAAAGTGTAAGTTCCAGTTCATTCATAAAAATAGACGCAAAGGAACTAGCCAAATGCGAGAAAGCGGATTCTATCAGCATAAAGTCGTTTTCGACCAAGTTCCACAAGTTCGGCATGTTGGCAAAAAAACGCTGGTATTCCACATTCGACGCCTTGGGCGAAAGAATCGGTTTCGTACTTTTTTTCAAAAGTTCCGCCATGCGGTACGCCTTGTCCGATCGCGTGGGGCCTACAATCGCCACATAGTCCGAATCTCCCGCCACCATTTCCATATACTCGCCGATATCGGCGTCATCCTGGTTCTTGAATTCCAGTTGCAGTTTTACCTTTTGGTCTAGCCCATCCTGAGCTTTTTCCATATTTTCCAAAGCCCATTCAGCACTCCGTTTCCAACGGGCCATTTCAGAAGATTTCGCCATGACGGCGACCTTAAGTTTGTGCGTCTTAGCATCGGAATTTGCAGAAGATGTATTGTCGGAGCACGCGCAAAGACAAAGAATCGCGATAAACAACAAGGAAAGTAGACTATTTCTTGGCATGGCGTGCCTCCTCGCGAACCGCCTCGTCATAATACTTTTCATAGCGGTCTTCGAACTCTTTCGTATCGCCAAAATTCTTATTAAACACAATCGATGCGGCACCATCCCCCAAGCCCAAAGAGCGGAACCGAGGCCAATCCTTACCCAAAGCCCATTCTTCCAAGTAGCGAACAACAATCCCCTTAATGTCAATGACTAGAGTAAACGGCACCTTCGGCAACACGCCGCTCTGGTCAACATCCATCCCAATCATAAAGTGTCCCGTATTCGGAAAATCGATCAATGCCCGACGTACCCCCTTGATAGCGCCCCCCAACAAAGGAAAAATAGCCGAAGGCCTATCCCCATCTAGAATATAATTCGTTATTGAAAAAGTGGCCACGTAGGCAAATTCAACGTTGTTAAAAGCCGTTTCATCATTTTCAGTATAAGTAAGATAATCCACTCCCAGAGTATCCGCAATCGTCTTATGCGCATCGTAGCCCTTCCTAAAGCCTTCAATCGATGTTTCCAGGCTCGCAAAGCCGGGTGCCGCCGCCAAAATCATACATGGATTTATTCCCAGAATCGCCCCAGACAAGAAACTCGCTCCGTAACGGTCTATCGAGAAGGTATAGACACCTTGCGGAAGTCCCGCCGTATCGGCCTCAAACAACAGAACCTTGTTGCCTACCCCCGTAAAGCGAACATCAAGTTTTTGCGCCAGCCCCACATATTCGGAAGAAGCCAAAATCAACATCGATGAATCGGTGTCGACATTTTCCTTAAGCCACGCCTTTACAAGGGAATCCGCCTCGCCCATAGAATCCGGCTGCAGCAAGCGGAACGGAATCCCTCTATCTTCGTAGAATCTAAAAAGTCCCGCCAAAATCTGGTCATTATAGCTGTTGTCGCCAATGCCATTGATGCTTGCCACAAGCGTAATGTTTGCAACACCCGAGCGATTTTGCACAGCATCAAAAACAGATTCGCTGTTGGAGCAAGCATACAGCGAAAGCAACAAAAAGAATCCAAAAAAAATTCTTAGCATCATTATTTCAATGATAAAAAAAGTTCCCCCCATGTGGGGGAACTTTCCAATCAGCTAAGATTCTAACAGGCTATTTTTCGGTCTTGGTAGGGAATTTCACTCCGAAATCAGTCAAGATATCAGAACTCTCCATATAAGCCTTGAGTTTAGCCTTACGAGCCACAGCATCCTCGCCAAGACTTTCGTCAATTAACTCATAGAGCGGCATCAAGCGATTTCCGGAGAAATCGACAAGCGTTGCATTCTCATCTTTAGTGAGAGACGCTTTCCAGTCGTTCACGTCCTTCGCGTTCAACATCTCGGAATCCGAAATTTTCATTGCCTTGTCAGCATCGCCACCAGAAACAGTCACGTTGACGTTCAGCTCCTTATAGTATTCCTCATAACTTTCATACACTTCAGCATCAACAGCCTCAGCATCATCGACAAGCACTTCATCTACGATACCGAATACATTCTGGTAAGCCGCTTTCGCATAATCAGCAAGCGCAAACTCATAGGCACGTGTCGACATCATAGTCTGACGGATACGGCCTCCCAGCGTAGAGCCCAGCACGACATGCGTTCCGTAACGTTCTATCAACTTCTTGAAACCAGCGTTATCGCTCGGGAATTTTGCATCGAGACCATTAATGGCATTATAGGCCGACTTTTTCATGCCGTCTGCGACGACTTCGTCCAATTCGCTTTCTTCTATATCGACGGTCTTTATAGCAACATTAACATAAGTCGCCGCAAGCTCCCAGGCTTCACCACCATATTCCAAGTAACCAAAGCTAGACTCAAGTTCCCCATAGAACCAGCCGACATCAAAGCCAGTTGTCTGGTCCATGTCCACATCTATAGCGCCGACAGCCCATTTGTCAAGCCATAGTTCATATTCATAATAACTTTCATCGGACCATTTATGGACATTGACTTTAACCGAAGTGGGACTTTCCGTAATTATTTCGTCATCAATCAAGGTCTTGGTATCAAAGATTTCGGCCTTGAGAGAACCATAATCGGCATAACCACCGGTAAGAGCGTCGTAGCCATAGCCTACAGCATAAATCTTGTTCGATTTTTTCAAGGTGCTCGCATTGTCTGGGTAGTCGCCGAAATACTTCTGCACCACGGTAATCGTCTTGTTCTGAGTCGTATCATCGAGGTTTTCAATGATTAACTCACCAGAAAGAGGCTCGTCCAAGTCGTTCACTGCCACACGGAAATCGACAGTGGCATTACCTTCTCCCGAGGTTTTGCCCAATTTTTGAATAAACATCGTTTTATCCAAAAGTTTCCAGCTACCGGCGGCTTCAAAAGCGATTTCGTAAACGCTATCCATCATATCGAGTACCAAGGTGTCCCCGACATCCTCCCCATCGATTTTTACCGAAGAAATTAAACCGTCGCCAGCACTCGAGGAGCTCCCCGAATCCGAACAGGCGGAAAAAACAATGGCAGAGGTGCACATCGCAACCGCTACACAGGAATATTTGAGCGTCTTTTTGTAATTCATGATGGACTCCTTCTTTGTTATAATTAACACCTATATTTTCTAAAATATTTCTTTTCTAACCAAAATCAAGAAAAAAAAGTTCCTCGCTATAGTCCAAGTTGGATTACATTCATTTTACCACACAAAAACTTAACTTTTCATTTTTGCAACCTTCAAGATTTTCAAGTATCTCGACGCGCACCCCGAAAAGGGGAAATGGTTCCTTCTCGCGTTTTGTTGTTCTGAAAAACTAATCCTTTAGACAACGAACACTGTTTGCGTTGTACTTTACCTCTTCGTTCAGATAGGCATCGTCTTTAAGCGCTTCTATACGTACCAAGAACGCAGTATAGCCGTGATCATCTGTCGAAGTCCAGAACCGTGCTATATCACCTAAGGAACGATACTCGCTATCCTTGTAACCTGCAGGCAAAACGTTAAGGCCGTAGTCATCACTTCCGTTTCCATCGCGCAGCCAGTCTGAAGTAGATTTGAGAGCCTTGCCCTTATTGTTTACAATTCCATAAAATAATTCATTCCATTCGTACTTACTCGGCAAGTGCCACCCTTTGGGGCACGCCTCCATAGCCGCATCCCATTCGTAAAGTCGACCATATTTTTTACAATTATCCGCATTGTCGTCATAGCAATAGCTATTCGGTGTTTCATACAGAAGATTCTCTGCCATCCAAAGTTGCGAGCCGATTTTTTCCAATTTATACATTTTACCATCACGGGGATCAACCCTATAATTTTCACTCTTCTCAAACGCATCCGTCAGGCACTGTAACGCAGCCTCCTTGCTAAACAGTCCCATAAAACTACAAGCGAAAATCGCACCCATTTCAAGAGAATCAAAAGAAGCGTCATTATCTTCATAATCTCCGCTATACATCTGTCTCAAATCAATGACTGTATTCAGACTAGTGTCCTTGGGAAAAACGACACGTAATTCCCCCTTACGCTGCCCCTCTGAATCATTCTTTTTCACATGGATTTTCACATCCGCATTACCCAAACCCGATTCCGGCAAGACCGAATCGATAAAAGTGGAATTATTTTCGATACGCCACTCACCGTTGGATTCCAGATTTAGTTCATAGAAGCTCTCCCCCTTGCCAAGCAACAGCACGCCACCGTTGACAGGCGTCTCACCCAATTTGATAGAGAGCACGTTGTCTTCACCGTTTGCGTCACTAGAACTGTCCGAATCCGAACAGGCGATGAAACCGACCGCACACAAAGCAAGTGCGATCATCGTGAATTTATAACTTTTTGCAAAGCTCATGATTTTCTCCTTCTTTTGGGGAAACACTTTGTTTCAAATGTATAGTTTTTATTTACAATGTCAAGAGAAAAAAAACGCAACATTATTCCAACTTAGAATAGTCTATATACAGAAAAGCGGCCCTTTTAGGACCGCTCGTTCGCAATCTAAGGTTTTGATCGTCTCTCGTCTGTAGCCGCGAAGCGGCGTCCTTTCGTCTAACCTAGAACTGGCTCAGGAATCTCTGGTCGTTGCTCGTCAGCAAGCCGATTTCCGGAATCGCGTGGCGGAGCATGGCGATACGGTCGAGACCGAAGCCGAATGCAAAGCCCGTGTACTTCTCGGAATCGATGCCGCAGTTCTTGAACACGTTCGGGTCCACAGAACCGCAACCGCCGATTTCCATCCAGCCGGTTCCCTTGCAGCGACGGCATCCCTTGCCACCGCAGAACACGCAGCTCACGTCCATTTCGGCGCTGGGCTCCGTGAAGGGGAAGAAGCTCGGGCGGAAACGCGTCTTGACGCCTTCGCCGAACAGCTTGTTCATGAACACCTGGAGTACGCCCTTGAGGTCTGCAAAGCTGATGTTTTCGTCCACCACGAGGCCTTCGCACTGCTGGAACATCGGGGCGTGGGTCGCATCGTTATCGACGCGGAACACGTGGCCCGGAGCAATCATGCGGAACGGCGGCTTGTGCGTCTCCATGTAGTGGATCTGCGTGCCGGAGGTGTGCGTACGCAGCATCACCTTGTCGTCCACGTAGAACGTGTCCTGCATGTCGCGGCTTGGGTGGTCGGGCGGCGTATTCAAGGCTTCGAAGTTGTACCAGTCCGTTTCGATGTCGCGACCGAAGTCCACTTCGAAACCCATCTGGCTGAAGAAGTCGATAATTTCTTCGCGCACGTCGTAAAGCGGATGCGTGCTGCCCGCCGGGATGCCTGCACCCGGGAGCGTGGTATCTACAAAGCCGCTTTCCAGCTTCTTCTGGAGGGCAGCCTGGTTCGCGGTCTCGATAGCCTTGTCGATAGCCTCGGAGACGGCGACCTTAAGTTCGTTCACGAGCTTGCCGTAAGCCGGACGTTCCTCGGCGCTGAGCGTGCCCATCTGCTTCATGAGGTCGGTGACGGCCCCCTTCTTGCCCAGGTACTTCACGCGGAGGTTGTTGACGGCTTCTTGGTTCGTAAGGTCGGTTTGCGCAAGTTCTGCGTCAAACGCCTGCTTCACATTGTTAATAGCTTCACTCATAGTGGCCGTTAATTTAGAAATTTTTTCATGCTCCAACTGCCGATTTTTTTGCCGTCGTGCTCAATTTCACATTCGTGAAAAACCTCGTAGCCGCGTTTGCTGTAAAAGTCGAGATTTTCCCGTGAGTTGGTAAATAGGGCCAACTGCTTGCCGCCGCGCTCCCGCACGTACTCTTCCATATAAGCCAGAAACTGTGAGCCGACACCCTGCCCCTGCGCAGACGGGTCCACTTCGAGCATGCTGAGATACCAGATGTCCGGCCCCGATTTCTGAAAATCGTGGCAGGGCTTGCTGGCGTTCTCGTCCATAGCTATAAATCCGTTGATGTCGCTCCATTTCGTGTTAAGGTACACACGCCAAAAGCCGTGTATAATGTATTGAAACGCGGAAGGCTTCTTGAAGCCGGGAGCCTCTAGGGTTGCGCGAGCAACCAGCTTGCCGTCCCGATGCGCCGCCAACAAATCAGCCTTTCCATAGCACGTTTTTAGGACGCATTGCATAAAAATCTGCAGTCCCTTTCGGCTTTTTTCCATATCAGGGAAATAGAGCGTAACGTAGTCATAATCTTCGTACGCCCTGGCCATAATCAAGCCGGCTTCGTCGAGTTCTTCGCGAGTCTGTAATCCGAATTCAAGTTCATTTGCCATACAGATTTCCTCTCTTATTCCGATTTCGCTTTCCCAGTGAAATTCGTGCTCGTTATCTTGAATACGGTCACGGCGGCGGCTTGCTCGGACGTGAATTCGAACTTGTGCGGGGCAGCAGGATGCGGGGCGCCGGCGGCTTGACGTTCCATCAAGAGCGAGAGCCCGCGGCATTTCTCGGAAACGTCCTCGACGATTTCGGCCTTGCCCTGCCCGACAACACTTGCATAAAAGCAACCGCTCTTGCAATAAACGTCCTCGTGAATCTCGATGCGGTTCTCGACGCACATGCTGAACGCCACGTTCGGATTCTTGCGAATGCAGTCGAGCTTCTTGCCTACATGCGCGCAGTGGAAATACAGCTCCAGAACACCGTCTTTCAAGCTGTACCCGAACGAAAGCGGAATCACGTAGGGCATGCAAGTATCAGCATCGTCCATCATCGCGACATGGCAGGTCGTGCACTGTTCAATAATCTTCGCGATGTTCTCGTCGCCTAAAACTTCTCTGTCTTTACGGCGCATCTTTATTCTGCTGCGAGTTCGTTAAACCTCTGGCAATCACTCAAAACCTGTTCGTAGAACTCGTCGCGGTTCACACCCGTATAGGTCGTATCGTTATCATCCATGTGGTAGCTGCCCATATATTCCTTAAACTCTACCGTAGTTTCATCAACCCACGTATAGACATCTATATAATTCCATGAAGAATAGGAATACTTCCAAACATTGTCTGCTTTAGAGAATCCGCAGACAGCGTCTTCACTGCCATTGCCCTTTGTGTCACCAGGCACATTCGACGGATTAGCATTCTCTGCCGAAGACGACGACGAATCGCCACACGCGGCAAGGAACATTGTCATACAAAACGCGACCAGAATCTTTTTCATAAAGCCTCCAATTATTTTCAAAGGAACTGTCTCTGCCAAATGTAATTTATCAAAACAAGAATCACGTTAGTGCTTCCCAATTTTACACGCCTCTTACACAAAAAGATGTTTACTTATGTTGTTTTTGTCAGCAACGCTTATTATCATTACAATACTGCATACATTTCGACTGAAATGTATATTGCATAAAAAAGGAGTGTGTTCAATGAAATTCGTGAAATTGCCAGTAATTGCGGCGTCTGTCGCCTTAAGCATTATGGCCTGTTCAGACGACAATGGTTCTAACGCAGTACCCACCGGTGAAGATCCAATCTCCGCCCAAAACCCCGCTGGCAACGAATTTTCTGGAACAGAAATTCCCGGTACCGAAATCCCTGGCAACCAGATTCCCGGCAACGAAGTTCCGGGTTACGAAAACCAGATTCCAGGTAACGAAAATCCCGGTAGCCAAATCCCCGGAACTGAAAATCCGGGCAATGAAAATCCTGGGACTCAGATTCCGGGTAGCGACCTTTCTAGCTCTAGCAACGGAACGCCAGGCACAAGCGTTCCCGGCGGAGAACTTTACAGTTCCAGCAGCGTTACTCCAGTCAATCCCAATCCGGGCAATGAACCCGGCGATGACGAAAACGACAACGAAGACTCCAGAACTTTGGACGGCACGCAGATTCTCTTGAAGCTTGCAGGCACCTCGGCTACCGTCGACAACAACAACGGTTGCGTTGAAATTGCAGACAAGAGCGCCACCATCACTTGCCCGGGTGCTTACTATGTGACCGGCGAATCCTCCGACTTCCAGGTAGTCGTAAATACTCCGGCCGCCGAAAAAGAAGGCAACACCGGAATCTACCTCTACAACGCCACTTTGAAAAGTTCTAACGCCCCGATTCTCGTGAAGAACGCCGACAAGACGGTGATTCACTTGGTCAAGGGCACCACCAACGTAGTCGAAGATGGCAATGGCAATCATTTGTTCACCAAGATCAACGGCGCACAAGACACCGCTAAAGCAGCCATCTACTCTAGAGACGACTTGAACATCAAGGGCGCAGGCACCTTGACCGTCAAGGGCAAGTTCAGAAACGGCATCCAGTGCAGCAACGACCTTAAAATCAAGAACGGCAACATCACCGTCGAAGCCGAAGAAAACGCCATCAAGGGCAAGGGCAGCCTCCAGATTTCAGGCGGCGTCCTGAACGTTACCGCCAAAAAAGGCGACGGTCTCGAAAGCGACGAATGCGAAGAAGTCAATGGCGAATGCAAGAAAATCGTTGAAGGCAAGGGCATTGTCGAAATCTCGGGTGGCAATATCACCATCAAGGCCGGCGATGACGGCATCCAGGCAGAAAACTTTATCCGCGTCAGCGATTCCACCGAAACCTCGACCGTCAAGATTACTTCTACCGGCAAGGGATTTTCGGCCGAAAAGTATGTCTATGTGGACGGCGGCACCATCGACGTGACTTCGGATGATGACGCTATCCATACTCACTACCAAGTGTTCATGAATGCGGGCAACGTGACTATTTCGACCAAGGACGACGGCATTCACGCTGACTCCATTCTGTACCTGAAGGGTTCTACGGTTAACGTGAAGACCGCTTACGAAGGCCTTGAAGCCTACAAGATTATTGCCGAGGGCGGCGTTACCGCGACATTTGCCACCAACGACGGCTGGAATGCAGCCGGTGGCGCCAAGGAAAATTCAGGCGGATATTCCATGTTCAGCGAATCCAGCGGACATGCGGTAATTAGCGGCGGTTACCATTACATCGCCTCGAAGGGCAACATGATCGACGTACTCGATGCCAACGGCTCTGCAAAGATGAGCGGCGGCGTGTTGATTCTTGAGATTACCGGCCAGAGCTACGAGAACCAAGGTGGCATGGGCTGGGGAGGCGGCATGGGAGGATTCCCGGGCATGGGCGGCCAACAAGGCGGCAATGGTTGTCCCTCCAACATGGCTGGCGGTCTCATTGACACCGATACCGGATTCGAAATTACCGGCGGTGTGCTGCTCGCCTTCGGCGACTACTCGACAGACACCCCGAACTGCGCATCTGTAAGCTTCACCAGCGACAACTGGTACGGCTCCGACAAGGCGGCCTTCAAGCCGGAATACAAAGGCAGTACCATCTTCTATGGTGGCGACGTCAAGTCCGTAAGCCAGGTGAATACATCTGGTATGAAGGAATTCAAGTTCCCGAACGGCAAGGTCTACATGTACAAGTAGTTTTTACTCACCCAGTAAATGCATAATCACAGGCCGGTTCTTACCGGCCTCTGTTTTATGTATGGTAAGTTTACCGGTACTATCGTAGCTGAACTGTTCGCCCACGCGTTCACCGTTCACAAAGGTGAGGCTATCGCGAAGCACTCCGCTCCGATACCAGTTGCGCATAATTCCATTGCGCTTGCCATCTTTCCAAAAGGTTTCGCTTGCAAGTTTTCCGCCCATGCTGTCCGGGAAAAAGCTACGGCTTTCTGCAATTTGACCATCCTTCCAGAATTCTTCGTAAAGCAATAAACGGCCCGGTTTAAAGTAACGTACGGTCGCCGGATACTTACCAATACTTTGTACAAAATTCACACTTTGGGCAAGATTGCTGCTATCAAGAATTCCATTGACACCGCCCACATACGAAGTCTCGGCGCAAAACTTGGCCATATCACCTTCACAGGCGCCATAAATCACACCATTCTGACTCAAGTCCACTTCACGCACTAGCTCACCGCGTTCATCGAACCAGCGCCAAACAGAATCGCGCTTGCCCTCGGCATTCCAGTGTTCCTGTTTCATACGAGACCCGTCGGCCCTAAAGTAGGTCACCGTCCCGATAAGGGCGCTGTCTTTGCCGGTCGTTCCCTTGCCAAGTACACCCTGCACTCGCACACGTCCGGTTCCGCAATTTGCGGCATCTACCGTTTCGCCATAGCTTTCATAATACAACGCAAACGGTCCGTCCAATTCTCCATTCTTGCAGGTGAATTCTTCGAGCAAATGACAATCCTTCGAAAAACGTTTCAGGTAGGTAGAATCACTTGCGGCAGAAACAATCTCGCGTTTAGAATCCCACTTGGCGTGGCAATTGCCTTCTTGTTGCAAGGCGCCATTGTCAAACCATTTTTTCCAGATTCCAACTGCCAGACCATCGTCGTTATAATGTTCTTCGAAAGATCGTTCGCGGTTGTAGTGCCAGCCTTCCCAATCTCCCACGGGGTGATCATTTTCGTAATAGAGGTAAGCTTCGACTTTCTTGTCGCTAAAAAGAGCCGTCCACTTGCCGTCTTTAAGACCTTTCTTGTAATGCCCGAGCAAGGCCACATCGCCAAAACCCGTCCAACGCTTGAAGTCGCCATGCGGCACGCCGTCTTTGTAAGGGATTTCCAATTCCTTAATTCCGTCGGTGTACCATTCGTTCCTTTTTAAGATTTCGCCATCGGTGTAAACCCAAATCGAGGTCTTTTTTGCCCCGTTTGCATGTTCTGCGAGCACTTTTTCTTCGGCACGTTCCACCGTACAGCCCGAAACGAGCATCAAAACAGGGGCAACAAGGCCGAAAAAGGGTATAAAACGAATCGTACGCATACCAGGTAAAGTAGAAAAAAGGTAATTTCTAATTGTGCTAGAGTTAAAGAATAAATCGATTGCCGATACCTTTAACGCAAGAATCCGCTCCCCTTGGGCGTGGGTGGTTTTAGCAGTTGCAATAGGACTTACCATTCTATTCTATTTCTCGCAAAAACCACAAATCATCATGTATTCGCGTTACATCAAGACGCTTTCCGACTACCAGTTGCAGGAATCGTATGCCATGCGCGGTATGGAACGCGTGCGAATCGGGTTCGGCATCGACACCGTATTTGTACAAGCTCAGACCATGACGCTTCGCGAAATCGCAGTCGCATTCTCGCGCGAAATGGATGAAATCAGTCATGTCGGAGTCAAGGCTCCCCCGCGTTCAACCGTCGAGCATTTCGAGCGCGAAGTTCTCGCCAAAGTTTCAAGCATGCGCCGCTACGCGGCAAGCCGCCATGTGTGGCTCGAAAGACTGCAAGCTATCAACCAGCAAGCGGCAAGCCTCCCCGCAAACATTCAAATTCCGCTCCAAGGAGTTCTTGATTCGGCACGCGCAGGCTACATGGTCGGGCTGTCAGGCCTTGGCGATAGCATTCTAAGCGCAATCCCTGATACCACCAAGAACGCCATTTTCGCCCTGCTCCAAGACAACGAAGAACAGACGCTCGCCTGGAGCCGCTTTAACAGCGAACTTGCTATCATGTACAGCGAAGACCTGATTCATTTTTTCCAAAGCCAGAACGCCGAAGAAATGTCGCTTAAGTCAAAAATTCCGATGGCGTTCTACTTCTTGACTCTCGTACTGATGCTTTCTACCTTCTTCTTTATTTTTAGATCCAAGCAATAAGGAACACATGCGATTCTTTACCACTAGAAAACCGGCTCTTTTGAACTTCTCTTTGCTGCTAATGTTTTTAGCAGGGTGGCTCTTGTCTTACCTGATGCCCGCCCTCAAGGGCCTAATGCACGAAGAACACTTGTTCTACGGTACCGTTTCGCATGCCGCCATTCCAAGCATTTTTGGCGGAAGCAACATTCCCTTTTTTGACAAGACGATTTTCCAGATTAACGGCGACGACAAGGCAAACTTTATTCTGTACGCCTCAACCGACATGCTGGATACCATGTCCGAATGGTACAGCTTTGCAAGCCGCAATGCAGGCGATATTCCGCTTGAAATTTCGGCATCGAGAGTCAACGACAATACGTTCATCGTGCACAGCATGTCTTCGACCGACGGCGAAATAGACTTCGACACACTCGTGATGGAATACCAAGTCTACTACGGATTCATCGGTTGCACTCTCGTGCTTGGACTGGCACTCGCTTCGCTCGCCCTGTTCATTCTCTGGATTGTGAAAAAGAGACGATAGCCACTAGCGGTCAGGACATGACAAAGCGACTTATCTTATTTCTGCTGACGGCGGCATTCTGCTTTGCAAACCCACCATCGGACACCCTTACTATACACATGAAACGGCCTCTACAGGGTTCCGTCATGTTCCCAGTAACAAGCCAGACAAGCGATATGCCAATCGGAGTTTGGCGCTACATTTCAAAAAAGAACCAACCCGCCACCGGAACTATAGTTTGGTTTCATGGCGGCATGACTAGCAACAATTGTACAAAAGGGCTTGCCGCAGGCGGCGGACTTGCCAACATGCTCCCCAACTATACCGTGGTGAGTGCTTCGGCTTGCAAACAGAACCACTGGGTAGAACCCTCTACCATCCAGGCTGTAGACGACGCCCTCGACAGTCTCGCTAGAAAGCAAAAGAAAGAAATTCCCGAAGTTTCGCTCGTCGGAATTTCAGACGGTTCACTCGGAGTCATCGCCTATTCCATGTGGGGCAAACGCAAAATCAAGAACCGCATTCTCATGAGTTCATACGGAGAATCGCTTGGACCGGCAGCACAAGTCGCCGCACAAGCTCCACTCAAAAACGGACGTTGGCGATTCATCCAGGGTGGCTCCGACCGCTTGTACCCCTCCGAAAAGACAGTCCCCTGGATTCAGGAGTTCTGCCAGAACGTGGGCACCCAGTGCGACCTCAAATTTGACCCGCAAGGCGAGCACGACTGGACCTACTGGCAAAACAAGCACAAAGACTGGATTTTAGAGATTTTTTCTAAATAACCCTTGACAAATAGGGCAAATTTTTCAAAATTTGGCTTACCCCACGCGGATGTGGTGGAACTGGTAGACACGCTAGATTCAGGTTCTAGTGCCTGCAAGGGCATGAAGGTTCAAGTCCTTTCATCCGCACTGAAAAACCGTCGAAGCAATTCGACGGTTTTTTCCTTTTTATCCAATTTACTATCTTCCCCCTTATGGAGAATTTTGACGATTTTTTCACCGAAGCATTCGAGACCGCAACCCTCAAGGGCAACCTTGTTACTCTAAGGGGCATTCGCGAAAATGCTCCTGGCGAAGCCTCGGCAGAAAACATCTTCAAGGCAATCGAAGGTTCGCGCGACTTCTTGAACGAACACCTTCCCTGGATCCAAGAAACCGACATCTTCGATCTCAAGAAAAGAATCCGCTCGTGGGTTTTAAACGAACGTTTCGGGCAAGGCGGCTGTTGGCTCATATTCAAGAACACCCCCGACAGCGAAGAGGGCGTTTTTGCAGGCGCGATCATGATGGAAGTAAACATCCGAAACCATTCGGCAACGCTTAGTTACTGGCTTACAAAACCGTTTACCGGCCAAGGCCTGATGACCGAATCGGTAAAGCTCATCATCAAGTTTGCATTTGAGCACCTAAAGCTTAACCGTCTGGAACTTTTAGTATCTGTACACAATGGCAAAAGTGCCGCCGTCGCCACCCGCTGCGGGTTTATGGAAGAAGGCATAAATCGCGATTACGAGCTCATAAACGGCAAATTTATAGATCACAGGCGCTTTTCGCTACTCGCCCGAGACGTTTATTAATAGTTACAATGGTTACTCGGGTAAACGGGAAACTTAAAATAGATATGGCTTTTGAAGACAAAGACTTCTATTTTTTAAGGTATGGATAATGGAGAAAAGCAGAAACTCGTAGAACCGGATATCCTGCAGTACACAAACTATAGGGTATTTCTCCGTGACTATTACGAGTATAAAAAGAAAACCTCGACCGCGTTCAGTTTGCGGTTCTTTGCCGAGAAGGCAGGGCTTTCTAGCCATGCCCATTTAAAGCTCGCAATCGACGGCAAGCGCAATATTACCAAAAATACGGTCACCAAGCTTATTCATGGCCTGGGTCTCGAAAACCAGCGCGCCGCTTACTTCGAAAGCCTCGTATTCTTTAACCAGGCCCAAACCGACGCCGACAAGCAAATCTACTACGCCCAGCTCATCAAGGCAAGTCCTCGTTCCAAACTGCACAAGATGGACAAGGCTCAGTTCCGTATTTTCCAGGAATGGCACCATTCTGTAATTCTTGAGATGGTAGGGCTCAAGGATTTCCGCCCCATTCCCGACCAGATTTCTAAAAAGCTTCGTGGACTCGTAACACCGGCCCAGGTGACCGAATCGCTCCAATTGCTCTTGGAACTGGGGCTCCTAGTCAAAACCGCCAATGGTTACCGCCAGCGCGACCCCCTGATTACGACCGACGACGAAGTGCAAGACCTGATGGTCAAAATGTACCATTTACAGATGCTCAAGCTCTCGGCCAACATGCTGACGGAGCTTCCGGGCCCAGAAAGGGACGTTTCTGCGCTCACTTTTGGAATTAAGCGCTCAGATTTTCCCAATTTGAAAAAACATTTACAACTAATGCGAAAAGAACTACTAGATTTCTCTGCAAAAGCCGGAGAAGCAGAAGATGTTGTGCAAATCAACATTCAGCTCTTCCCCTTGACCCGAGGAGTGTGATGAAATTCTTTTTGTCCATAGCCACGATTGCCGTATACGCCACCGCGTTTTTGTCTTTGGTTGCTTGTTCCAACGACAAGTCTATTACTGGTATCGAAATTGGCAACCCGAGCCTTGCGGACAGCGATACAACCGGAAAAGACACGACAGCAAAGGACACCTCCGTAAAGGACACATCGGTCAAGGATACCACACCTAAGGATACCGCTGTCAAAAAACAACCGGCACTGCCGCTTGTTGCAGAATTTTCTGTCGATTATTCCGAAGTCAACGTGAAGGCTCTCGCCAAAGAAGCTTCTTCCGGTAGCGACGCCGAAGAACCCGTTCTTCTCGATACATTCTCACTCGTTCTCACACAAGTGCGTTCGTTCTCGAGTTACTACACCAGCATCTCGGTCGACCCGGTACTCGGCCTGCAGCTTTGGCCCTACGAAGAAACTCCGGACGAGACTCTTGAAATTTCGTTCACCAAGGGATCTTCTGTTGAAGACCGTTTCAAAAACATCGACTTGCAAGAAGAAGGCTACCTCAAGGAAATGGGCATCGGATTCAGTCCCGACGAAACCATGGCCATATTCGGTCGTATTCTCATCAATAAAAAATATCATCCCTTCGTTTACAGCCTTTCGAACTTCCAGACGCTCATGCTGCGCTACCACTACTCGCAAATTGACACCACAGGCGGAAAGGCTAACTTGTCTGTAATTTTCCGTGTCAAGCTCTTTACTAACGGGATCGATTTCTCTGGAGCAGAAGTTGGCGAAGATAGCGTAATCCACATTGATTCCAAGTACAATTCGGATTTGTGGAACGCCATGAACGAACGTTTCGTTACAAGCTTCCAGCCGCTGCGCTATGACTACACCACGGTCGCAGGCGATGCACACTCCGAATACGTTATCGACATCTGGAAAGGGATTGCCGCCAAGAAGGGCGAAAATACGATTATCAATGGTAACTTCCAATCGCCCTTCACAACCGACTGGATTCTGATGAACCAATTCGGGGGCAACGCCGACACAAGCGTCATTCTTGAAAAAGGATCCAAGGACCGCATTATGAAGGTGAATGTCACCGAAGGCGGCAAACACTCTTACAGCGTGCAGTTGATTCAAGAAAACGTGGCCCTGATTGCAGGCGTCCAGTACCAATGCGTATTCACCATCTGGTCCGATGTCGAAGGCCAAATTACCGCCCGAATCGGTACGTACAACACCTACGAAACCATCGGTTTCCAGGAACATGTCGAAGTGCATACCACAGGACAATCGGTGGGTATCACCTTCACTCCGGAAGTCAACGACCCGTTCGCCCGCTTCGAACTGAACCTCGGCGGCTCCGAACGAACCTTCTGGATTAAGGAAGTCAAGGTCTTAAGAATCAACTAAAACCAAAACGCATTTTAAGGGCTCGCCACGGCGGGCCTTTTTTGCTAAATTTTCGTTACTATGGCTACTATTCCTACTCGCAAAGACAATCTCGTCATCGAAAACATTCGCCCCCAAATCGAAGGCGGGCGTTTTATGCTCAAGCGCGAACCGGGCGACACCGTCACGCTCACCGCAGACATTTTCCGCCACAGCCACGAAAAGTATGACGCGGCGATTTTCTACCGCCACGATTCCAAGAAGAAATGGGAAAAGGCTCCCATGCACTTTGTCGATAACGACCAGTGGGAAGGATCCTTCACGGTCAACAATATCGGCTACTATGAATACAAGATTTGCGCTTGGACAATCGAGCCCAAGGACGAACCGACCGAAAGCCCCGTGATGAAACTCCGCGTGGATCCCTCTTACGCCCGCATTGGTACTTGGTACGAAATGTGGCCGAAGAGCCAAGGCACCGACCCCAAGAAGAGCGCCACCTGGAAGGATTGCGAAAACCAGCTTGACTACATCGCAAACCTCGGCTTCGATACCGTTTATCTGGTGCCGATCCACCCGATTGGTGTCACGAACCGTAAGGGTGCAAACAACGCCCTGCACGCCAAGGTTGACAAGAAGGGCAAGCCGCTCGAACCGGGCTGTCCGTACGCTGTAGGTAACAAGAACGGTGGTCACTACGATGTGGACCCCGAACTTGGCACCATGAAGGACTTTGAACACTTTGCAAAGGCTGCCCGCAAGAAGGGTCTCCGCCTTGCGCTCGATATTGCACTCAACTGCAGCCCCGACCACCCGTATGTGAAGTCGCACCCGGAATGGTTCTACCACGAACCGGATGGCAGCATCAAGTTTGCAGAAAACCCGCCCAAGAAGTACGAAGACATTTACCCCTTCGACTACTACAACAAGAACTACAAGGCCCTGTGGAAAGAAATCGAAAACATTATCTTGTTCTGGGCCGACAAGGGTGTGGAAATTTTCCGTATCGATAACCCGCACACCAAACCTTTCCCGTTCTGGGAATGGCTCATCGCCGACGTCAAGGAAAAGCGCCCGGAACTGGTGTTCCTCGCCGAAGCCTTCACTCGTCCGAAGATGATGCATCGCCTGGCCAAGTCGGGCTTCGATATGAGCTACACTTATTTCGCCTGGCGCTCTGCCAAGTGGGAATTCGAACAGTACCTCAAGGAACTCACGCAGTCCGACGCCAAGGAATACATGCGTGGCATCTTCTTCCCGACGACTCCGGATATTTTCCCGAAGTACCTCGCCTACAAGGGCCCGAACGCCTTCAAGCAGCGTTACTTCCTGGCCGGCACGCTTTCTAGCCTTACCGGCATGTACAACGGCTACGAACTCTGCGAAAACATTCCAAGCCCCATCAAGGAAGAACTTGCCGACAGCGAAAAGTATCAGTACAAGGTTCACAACTGGACTGGCCCCGGCATTCAAGACTTCGTGCGCCGCGTGAACACCGCCCGTCAGGAACACATCGCCCTGCAGGAATACGACAACCTCGACTTCCACTACTGCGCCAACGACCAGCTGATGGTGTATTCCAAGAAGTCCGGCGAAGACGTTATTTTGTGCGTATGCAACATGGACATGGATAACGCCCAAGAAGGCATAGTGGAACTCGACATGGCAAAGCTCGGCCTGAATCAGGACGCCTTCTACTTCTTGAAGGACTTGATTACCGATGAAAGCTTTGTATGGCGTGGCAACAGAAACTTTGTTCGCCTCGACCCGAACAAGGCTCCTGGCCACTTATTGGTGCTGAAGAAGATCTAAAAAAAATGTGTAATGTGTGATGTGAAATGACATTCTCATACATCACAACTTAATAAGCACAAAGCTCTGCACGTATAAAATATTGGAAGTTGTCCCCGCAACTTCCTTTTTTCTTTATATATTGAAGGCATGATCGATATTTATTCGCTTGCTAAGAATCCACTGGTTTTCCAGAAACAACGCACCATCACCTCGGCCTACATCGATGTTTCAGGCAAGATGGGCATCGCGCAGACTGTGCTCATGGTTCAGGACAACCTCACCGAAAATTTCGGCGCGCTCAAGATGGACAATTTTTGCGTAAACGAAAAGGGCGGTTACTGGGCAATCTATAAAGCAAAATTCAAGTTTTTCAAGCGTCCGTTCTGGCGCGACAAAGTCATCACGACTTCTTTCCCCACGGACAACGCCCCGATTCGCACACACGTTAACACCTCCATTACAACCGTTGAAGGTGAACCGATTATTCTTGCCGTGCAAGAAGCCTGCTGCCTCGACTTGGAACGTCACCGTCCCATGAAGCTAGAAGCTGTCGACTTTCCGGCAGAAGGCGCTCCGGAACACTTTATGGACAACAAATTTTCGAGGTTCCCCGTGGAATCCGAAGAATACCAAGAAGTGTACCGCCAGAAGGTGTTGCCGCAGCATATCGACATGTCGCACCACATGAACAACATCGAATACGTGAAACTCGCCTTGAACGTATTCAGCGCTACCGACTTGGAACTTTGCATTCCTGCAATGCTTGAATTGCATTTCATGGGCGAAACCCGCGAAGGCCAAGAAGTCAAGATTTTCCGCGCCGACAAAATGGGTGCGACCTACATGAAGATTGAAGACGACACCGGTCGCCAAGTCTTCGAAATGAAAATCAAGATGAAGTAACCGAATTAAAATTCGCGAAAATATTCAGGCCGGTGAAAATCCGGCTTTTCTGTTTCGATTTCAAAGGCGCTCAAGTAATGGGGCGTCTTTGCCTTATCGGCACACTTGTAAAGGTTCCCCCGAAGAGTCACCCCTTCAAAGGTCCGCATACCAAAGAGTGAAGGCGGAATTTGGACCGTCATTCCCCAACATACAAGATTGCCAGCGACACTGGCAAGTTGCTTGGTGCGAATAACTGAATCGATTTCGGATTGCGTCAGCTTGGTGCGCGAATTGCGATCGGGCCCACGGGCTGCCAACAAGTAGCCGCGGCAAGTCGTTTCGAAGTTGAAGTACTCAGCAGGGTTCGCCGGATTCTGCAAGAAAATTTCGACGCAGGAATCTTCCCAGCTAGAGCCGTTGTCTTCCATGACTTCAGCACGAAAGCAGTCTGAAGGTTCTTCGACAACAAAATTCACCGTAAAATAATCCGGCGAAACATCGACTTCGGCAAGCACCGACGGAAGAGTCTTTCCCTGGTTTGCCGCCCAATTCATATTCGGTTTCAAGAGCATGATTAAAAGGTAGTAAAGTGATTAATCACTGATTAATCAGTGATTAATCACTTTGCCAACGTTGTGCCCCTTTCAGAAAACAGCGTTTCTGCGCGAAATTCGCCAATTTTGATTATTGGCATGCTATTTGCATTTAGAGGTTCGCTCACAAAGCATAAACACTAACAAATAGGAGACCTCTATGGTTACCAAAAACAAAATGCCTGAAAAAGAAACTGAGGCTAGTTCCGCATTCGATTGCCTCGCTGTCACCAACGTTCAAGTCTATCCTTTTCAAGAAGGTCCCTCAATGGGACACACCAAGGGAATCGCATCGATTGTATTGAACGATCAGTTCATGATTCGCGGGCTGCGCGTCATGGATGGCGAAAACGGCTTGTTCGTGGGCTACCCCATCGACCCGTTTTTCAAGGGCGAAACCTACCGTTCGATTTGCAACCCGGTAACGCGACAGCTTCGAGAACACATCGAAAATTGCATTCTTGAAAAATACCAAGCCTCCATCGTGTAGGGGTTAGCATGTTCCGTCGAATCCGCTCTTATTGTTTGCTCGGAATCAAGGCCGTCCCTGTAAGCGTCGAAGTAGACGCTTCACAGGGGTTGCCCGGATTCACCTTGGTTGGTTTGCCTGACAATGCCGTAAGAGAATCTAGGGAGCGAGTGGTTTCAGCCATTCGTTCCGTAGATAAAGTGGTGACAGGATTCCGTACTACAGTAAACCTGTCACCCGCGGATTTGCGGAAAGAAGGGAGCGCCCTGGACTTACCCCTTGCTTTTGGGCTTTTATGTGCGACCGGAGAAATCGACGTTCCCGACTTGGAGCATCTCGTTTTTGTCGGAGAACTTTCGCTCGATGGTCAACTAAAGCCTGTCCGGGGCGTTCTTTCCATTGCAATGAGTTTGTCTGAAAAATCAAAAGACATCCTTGTGATCCCGAGAGCAAACGAACAAGAAGCGTCGCTTGTCGAAGGAATCCGCTACGTTTGCGCCGACACACTCAGGGAATGTGTCGAAAAGATGGAAGCCGGAGCAGAACACCACGCAAAACATGCCGCCGGCTTTAAGAACCAAATGTATTCTAAACCCGCCGACCGAGACATTCCCGATTTCAAGAATGTGGTCGGCATGGAAAGCGTGAAACGCGCGCTCGAAGTCGCCGCCGCTGGAGCCCACAATTTCCTTATGGTAGGCTCGCCCGGAGCGGGCAAGACCTTATGCGCAAAATGCATACCGGGCATTCTGCCCGAAATGACCGAGCTTGAAATTCTCGAAACGACCCGAATCCATTCGTGTGCAAGAACTGCGGGAGACTCCGAAGAATTCAAGCCGGTCATGGTCCGCCCGTTCCGTACCCCCCACCACAGCGCATCCATGGTGTCGCTGGTGGGGGGGGGCACCCGGCTAAAGCCGGGTGAGGCGAGCCTCGCCCACAATGGAGTCCTGTTTCTCGACGAACTGCCGGAATTCAACCGCAGCGTTCTGGAAGCTTTGCGCGAACCCATGGAAGAGGGCGAAATCTCGATTAGCCGCGCCAGCGGGACTGTCACTTGGCCCGCGAGATTCATGATGGGAGCGGCCATGAATCCTTGCCCTTGCGGGTATGCCATGGACCCGAAACGTGCCTGCTCTTGCCTGCCCGAAGCACGCAAGCGCTACCAAGAAAAAATATCCGGCCCGCTCCTTGACCGCATCGATATCCAAGTGAGCGTCCCGCCCGTCGAAGCCTCGCAATTCGGCCGCAAGGGCACCGCCGAGTCTTCGGCCGAGATTCGCAAGCGAATCTGCGCCGCCCGAGAAATTCAACGCAAGCGATTCAAGGGTACACCCTTCAAGACGAACGCCGAGATGTCTTCGGACCTAGCCAAAAAGAGTTGCAATCTTTCGGCGGAAACCGAACAGTTCGCCATCAACGCCGCCGACAGAATGGGACTTAGTGCCCGCGGCTTCTATAGACTATTAAAGGTCGGGCGAACTATCGCCGACCTTCGAAATTCCGATTCTGTTGAAATTATAGACCTTTCCGAGGCCCTGCGCTACCGCGCCTTCCGTAGCTAGTCTACCGAATCACCTTGATACTGGATTCTGCGCCAGCACTTTGCGGAATAGCCAAGGGCTTGCGGACAGAGACTTCTGCAGCAACCGTCTTCGGGTAGTGGTTCAAGATATACTTGGCTGTTTCAAGCACCAAGGTTTCTTCTAACTGGAAAGACGACCTGCAGACAAAGTCCTGCACGTCGTCAGCAAGTTGCACATAATCAATGGAATGGGCAAGATCTTCATTTCGGGCAGCAAGAGTAAAATCAAGCCACACCGAAATATTCAATACAACCGGCTGCACATTTTCGCGCTCATAAGGGAGCGTTCCAATAATGCAGTTGAATTCCAAATCACGTATTGTGATTTTTCCGGTTTCAATTACCATACGAAGAGAACGACAGCGCCAGCAATGGAGGCCGCAGAAACACCGAACCAAATGTTACGAGCAGTCGTGTAAGAATCCTGCGTTTCCTTGTTTTCGTCCATACGTCTCTGCATGTCACGCAAAGTCCAATTGTCTTTAGCGAACTGCGAAGACATCAATTCTTCGCACTGGGCATTGCCTCCGCAAGTAGCGAGGATATTGGAATTGATGGAATGGAGGTCGTCGTAAGCATCCTTAGCTTCGTTAGCCTTGCTGTGCTGCACAATACCAATCACAGCAGAAGTAACAGCGAGAGCGGAAAGACCGACAGCCGTCCAGAAACGGACTTCGTCAGCAATACCGAAACGGTCACCGACATCACTTGCAGCATCACTTGCAGCATAATCACGATCGTCATCAGCAACCGGAGCGGAAGTCTTGTAAGAAGAGTAATCTTCATCATCGTCATCGCAATCCGGATCGTATTCGTCACATTCGTCACCCTTGCTGCTCGGAACTGCCGGAGCGGCAGCAACAGATTCTTCTTCCTCTTCTTCAGCAACAGGAGCGGTTCCCTTCAAGTCAACAGGCTTGCCATCGATATAGGCGACTGCACTCGAAAGACCGGGGGCATAAACAGCCTGACCGTCAAAGTAAACCTTTTCGACATCCTTGTCAGCACCCTGGCCGCGGCGAGTATAAAGCTTAGCCTTAACGAGTTTGGAGTAATCAACGCCTTCGGCAGTCAAAGCAGTCATCGAAGAAAGGTCACCCTTGGCACCCTGGTAGAGCTGGTAAGAGGTTTCAGATTCGCCAAACGGGTCTTCGAACTTTTGACGTACGACAATACGACCTTTCTGAAGAGTTGCAACTTCATCAGCCGGAGCAACCTTGAGTTCGCCGCCAAATTCAGCAACAATGTAATCGTCAGGTGTGCCAGCATCCTTGGCAGTAAATTCATCGATATCGTATATTCCGGCGAAGGCGGATACGACAGAGAGGCAAAGTGCCATCAAAAGTGAACGTTTCATTTGAACTCCAAAAAATCTAATTTTTGTTGGAAATATATAAAAAAATGCGAATAATGGTATCAAAAATAATTCTTTTGTAATATACGGCCGTGCACATAGTGTTCACCACAAGTTCTTTGTTTACCAATGTTTACATAAGGATTGTTCGGTTCCATTGATTACAGCCGTAATACAGTCAATCACCAATTGCCTATTAAAATTGCTATATTTTCCCGCGTAAAATTTTAACCCTAAAAAGAGGATTGCTACAATGGCAAAGCTTTCTATCGAAGATCTCGAACTCGCCGGCAAGCGCGTGTTCATCCGTGTTGACTTCAACGTTCCGCAGGACAAGGTGACTGGCGAAATCACCAACACCAAGCGTATCGAAGCCGCTCTCCCGACCATCCAGTACGCTCTCGACAAGGGTGCAGCCGTCGTGCTCGCTTCCCACCTCGGCCGTCCGAATGGCGAAAAGAACATGAAGTACACGCTCGCTCCGGTTGCAAAGAAGCTCGAAGAACTCATCAAGAAGCCGGTGAAGTTCCTCGCTGACTGCGTGGGTCCGGAAGTTGAAGCTGCCTGCGCCGCTATCAAGCCGGGTGAAATCATCCTCCTCGAAAACCTCCGCTTCCACATCGAAGAAGAAGGCAAGCGCAAGATCAAGAACGCCGATGGCACCGAAACTAAGGAAAAGGCCGACAAGGAAGCCGTGAAGGCATTCCGCGCAAGCCTCACCAAGCTCGCTGACGTTTACGTGAACGACGCTTTCGGTACCGCTCACCGCGATCACTCTTCCATGACTGGTGTTGAACTTCCGCAGCGTGCTGCCGGCTTCCTCATGAACAAGGAACTCAAGGCATTCGACCAGGTGCTCAACAATCCTCCGCGTCCGTTCCTCGCCATCCTCGGCGGTGCAAAGGTCGCTGACAAGATCCAGCTCATCAACAACCTCCTCGACAAGGCTGACAAGATCATCATCGGCGGTGGCATGGCTTTCACCTTCAAGAAGGTTCTCAACAACATCGAAATCGGTTCTTCTCTGTTTGACGAAGAAGGCGCCAAGCTCGTTCCGGATCTGATGGCCAAGGCTAAGGCTGCTGGCAAGGAAATCATCCTCCCGGTCGACTACATCGCTGCTGACAAGTTCGCTGCCGACGCTGCTACCAAGGCTGTTTCTGACGCCGAAGGCATTCCGGCTGGCTGGATGGGCCTCGATGTGGGCGCTGAATCCACCAAGCTCTTCGTGAACGCTATCAAGTCCGCTAAGACCATCGTTTGGAACGGTCCTGCAGGCGTGTTCGAATTCGAAGCCTTCGAAAAGGCTACCAAGGCTATGGCCGACGCTATCGTCGAAGCTACCGCTGCTGGCGCAATCACCGTTATCGGTGGTGGCGATACCGCTACGGCTGCCAAGAAGTACGGCGCTGACAAGAAGGTGACCCACACCTCTACGGGTGGTGGCGCATCTCTCGAACTGCTCGAAGGTAAAGTCCTCCCGGGCGTCGCAGTGCTCACTGATAAGTAATTAAAATCTAAATTTTAGATTTTAGAACCCTGCAAGTTTTTGCAGGGTCTTTTTTTCATGTCCTATTATATTAAGTGAATTTTTTGGAGTTTTTCGTTTTTTAGGCGTTTTATAAGCGTGCCAAAAGTATTTAAATGGAGTATATTTCGGGTTTTCGTGCAAAAAAGTGTGATTTAAAAGGGATGTCATACATTTAGCAAAACTTTTTTCACTCTAGGGATTCTTCATTTGCACAAAATAAGTTATCTTTAGTATTATGAAACATATTATTTACTTTCTTGTCGTTTTTGGGGCTCTCTTGGCTCATGCCCAGGAGATGGACACAACCTTTTTCGTGAACGAGCAGGGTCAAACCATCGGCATCGTCAAGCCGAAGGAAGAGCAGCCCGCTCCTGCTCCGGCACCCGTTGCAGTTCAGCAGCCTCAGCAGAACACAGACGGATCTTCGTGGAACAGCTCTCCGTTCGAAAAGCCGGTTCAGCAGCAAAGTGCCGCTTCTTACGGTACACAGGCTAGACCTGCAGCTTATTACGCTTTCGACAGCACGTTCTACTACCAGGATAAAATCGATCGTTTCACTAAGAGTGGTGAATCCAAACGCAGCACCGGTAGCGGTTTGATGATTGGTGGCGCAATCGGCACTGCAGTCGGTATCGCCCTTATGGTTGCTGGCGCAGATGGGTTGGAATGCGAAGAACATTACAACGGCTATTCCTATGAAGAAACTTGCGATGACGACGCTGGGACATTTGTTGCAGGTTACCTGCTTACTCTTGGTGGTGTAACCGTATTCTCGACGGGTCTTATCGTGAGAATCGTCGGCGGTTCTAAGCTGCGCAAAGCCGAACGATACAAAGAAATGCTTAACCGTTACAACATGTACAAGCCTCAAGCCGCCGTTCTTCAGATCAAGCCGGTTTGGTCTCCGCTTAAGGGTACTGTTGGCGGCGAAATGTCCTTGGGATTCTAACCTAATTCCAACATTTACAAATTACGCGAGCTACATGGCTCGCTTTTTTTATACCTGCGTAATTTCTGATTTTGCAACCTACTGATTGCACGCTTTGATTTTAAGTTTTGTATATTGCATTTAAAAGTCTTTATCAAGGGAACATCTTATGTCTATTGCAGAAATTTCGAAACAGTTCCATGCGGAGCATCGCGGAAATTGCGCGATGGCTGTAGCGTACGGTTACGCACGTGCAACAGGCAAGTCCGAAGTCGATGCAGTTGCCTCTGCCGAGATGTTCCGTAATTTCGGTGGCGGAAAGGCCCCGAACGGTTCCTGCGGTGCACTCTATGCAGCCAAAATGATGCAGCCGGACCATGCCGAAGCCATTGAGGACTTTTTCAAACGTGGTGCGCAGAATTTCACCAAATGCAGTGAAATACGCCCGAACAAGATCATCCCCTGCAACCGCTGCGTGGAACTCGCCGGCGAGGCCCTAGATTTTTTAGAGGCTAAGTAAATCCAAAAAGATTCTATATAAAAAACTCCGCAAATCAGCGGAGTCTTTTTTTGCAAAAACACAATTTCGCGAAGTTATATAGGCCTTCGCCTTACTTCACAGCAATTCTAGCCATACGCATTTGGCTATCGCTTTCGACGCGCACAAGGAAATTGCCCCTGTTCAAATGAGCGAGGCTAAAGCTTTTGGTGCCCATAACAGGTTCTACAAAAGATTCAACCAAATGGCCAGTCAAGTCGAACACTTGCACGCGCACCATTGAAGATGCAGGCATCGCGACAGTCAGCATATTATTCACATAGCCAAACTTCACATCATTCATTGCCTCAGCCACAATCTTCGTAGTTACTTCGCTCGAAGACGACTCAGCGGAGCTGCTAGACACAGCAGAGCTAGAAGACGCCTCGGAGCTTGAAGATGCCACAACGCTAGACGATGAAACAACTACAGGCTTATGAGCCACTTCAACACTTGCAAAAGCCGTATCATTGTTTTTTTCGCCCTTTGCGATAACTTTTATTGAATAAGTACCATCCTTCGCATTTTCCGCGACAATTCCATTTATAGTCAAAACATCGTTCTCGACACTTATTCTAAGCGAGCCGGGCAAAGTTTGTTCAAATTTAAAATTGTCCATGTTCTCAGTGACATTCACATTTGCGAACTTGAACACAATCGGCTTTATCGAATCACCTGCAGTAACCTTCTGCTTTTCATTTTCAACAATACTTATCGATGCAACATTCGGGAGACCTTCCACAGAGATTGTCCCTGACAACGAATGTTCTTTCGAATTTTTGTCTTTAACAGTTACCTTATAATCATAATCACCAGACACAACAGTTTCACCCACCGTGCCAGCAATGATTATTGCATGCTCATCTTCATCAATATCGCCTTTAAGGCCGGAAGGCAGTCCACTCACGCCCCATACAGAAATTGCCTCATAATCGAAAACGATCGGCACCATAGTTTCGCCCGCCTTGACACTTTGGTTCATTTCACCGCCAGCCTCATTCCAAGCAAACTTAAATTTTTGTTCTTCCACCTCAAATGTAATTTCCGTCTTCGCGAACTTGCCTTCATCATCTTGAACTAAAATATACGCATCTACCGTTTGGGCAGCGACATTTCTGCTAATCTTCCCAAAAATTTCACAAACCGGCCCCGTCCATTTTTCAGCCAAGCCAAGTTCAGAAATGTTACCAGATTGGTGTTTCGTTTCTTCTATATTTTCATATAAAATTCTGATCGGCGCAATCTCATCGCCCGCAGCCACAGTCTGGGTAAGGCTGCCAGCCAGAACCTGTTGCGTAATCTTTTCCGAAGCCACAAACGATTCCGCGACAGCCGCAGTAGCAAAGAATAAGGCAAAAACCAACGCTATAAACTTTTTCATATAGTCCTTCTTATTTTTGACGCAAATATAAAAATAATGTGTAACGCAGAATTGCAACCCTTATTATCAAAATTCATCTAGAAACGAGCAAGGTCCTAATCTATATCTTGAAACGGAAACAAGTTTCCGACAAGATATGATTACGACATCCTTCGACGAACAATGGGCAAAGCCCATTTCCCGCGCTAAAAGCGCGGAGTCTCAGTAACAAAGAACGCGAGCCGAAGCTGTATAAAACATACAGCGAGAGCTCGCGTGATGCAGTATGACGAAGTTTATAGGCGAATTCTCTTAGGTCGAGAATTTCTTGTTTGTGTGAGCCTCGACCACGTTCACCACATAGTCGCCGAGTTTTTCGCAATCGTTCACCACATCCATGTAGTGCACACCCATCTGGTAGCTGTACTTCTGCGATTCGATATCGGCAATATTTTTCTCCTTGAGGAGCTTGCGGTAATCGTTGATCTCATTCTCCATATTCAGCGTACGGTTTGCGTCGGCAGTCACAGCATCGCTAATGACATCGATCATGTTCGTGAGCGCCTTGTCGCAAAGCTGCATCATGTGCTTGATGCGGTTGTACTGCTCTTCGGTAAAGTCGTCGGTGCTCCTAAACTTGCGGTTAATGGCACGCGCCATATTGTAGCAGGAGTCGCCGATACTTTCAATTTCAGAAATTTCGCGGAGCATCGACTGGATGTTCGTCTTACTTTCGGGACTCAGGCGACCTTCAGAGACCTGGTTCAGGTACTTGGCAATTTCGATTTCCATGTTGTCGCTAATGCCTTCGTACTTCTCGATGCGGGCAAAGAGCTTCACGAAATCGTTTTCGTCCTTCATTTCGAGCAGCTCAGGCACCATGCGGAACATCTTCTGCGTGCGGGTTGCAAACAAGTTAATTTCCTTGCGGGCTTCGAAGAGCGAAAGTTCTGCGGTACTCATGAGACCTGCGCTGATAAACTTGACCTTGAAATCCTCGCCGTCTTCCTTCTCGCGGATAATCTTGCAGATGATTTTTTCCATCGGCTTGATGAACCAGATGAGGATCAGCACGTTGCAGAGGTTGAATGCCGTATGGAAGGCCGAAAGCGCATAAGTCACACGCACGCCTGCCTGCGCAATTTCTTCTTCGGTATGCGGCACGAAGGTCGGATCGAACCCTACGATGCTACACACCATGTTCACGAACGGGCGGAATACAATCAGAATCCACACCACGCCGAACACGTTGAACAGCATGTGGGCCAAGGCGGCGCGCCTTGCCTGCGTACTTGCCGAAAGGGCAGCCAGGTTCGAAGTGACTGTCGTTCCAATGTTTTCACCCATCACGAGCGCAATGCCCTGGTAAATCGGAAGAACTCCGCTACTGCAGAGCAAGAGCGTGATTGCCATGATGGCCGCAGACGACTGCACGCACATCGTAAGGACGCTACCCAGCAACAAGAACAAGAGCGTGCTGAAGATTCCCCAACCGCCGGTCGTCGCAAAGAAGTTGATGACCGTCTGGTTATGTGCCAAGTCCATGGCCACCGCATTTTCACGCAGCGTGGTAAGACCGAGGAACATAAACGCGAAACCGAACACGAATTCGCCGATACTCTTGGTCGAATTCTTCTTGGTGTAAGAAAGGATGATGCCGAGGGCGAAGAAGGGCCACACCACCGAGCTCATATTGAACTGGAAGCCGAATATGGACATGATCCAGGCCGTGGCCGTTGTACCGATGTTTGCGCCCATGATAACAGGAATGGCCTGACTCAATGTGAGCAGGCCAGCGTTAACGAAGCTTACGGTAAGGACGGTGGTTGCGGTAGAAGACTGCACCGAGGCCGTCACAAATGTACCCGTGAGAAGGCCTCCGATACGGTGCTTGGTCATAGTGCCAAGGACTGCGCGGAGGTGACCGCCGGTGAGTTTCTGCAAGCCTTCACTCATCGTCTTCATGCCGAACATGAGGAGCGCAAGGCAACCGATCATTTTAAGAATCATAAGTGTCATAGGACATTCCTACGGAACGCCACTACCGGATCATCGTCGCTGCCTTTCAGCTAGTTCGGGCTCATGGCGGTGAATTGTTTGTTGTAAAGACTACGTAAAATATAGAAAAAGCGCCGTAAAGGCGCTGTAAAAATTTTCTTCTTTCGATATTACAAACACTTACAGGCTACGAACCATGGCAACCGCTTGGCTAGCAATGCCTTCACCACGACCCGTGAAACCGAGTTTTTCGGTCGTCGTACCCTTAATGCCAATCTGCTTGATATCGAGACCAAGCACGCGGGCAATGTTTGCCTTCATGGCGTCCTTGTGCGGATTCACCTTCGGGCGCTCGCACATCACGATGCTGTCGATGTTGATAATCTCGTAACCGGCTTTACGGACTTCTTCGCCCACCTTGCGCAGAAGTTCCAGACTGTCGGCTCCCTTGAAAGCCGGGTCCGTATCCGGGAAGTACGTGCCGATATCGCCGAGGCCAGCAGCCCCAAGCAATGCATCGCTAATAGCGTGCAAAAGCACATCAGCATCACTGTGACCGAGCAGTCCCTTTTCGTACGGGATGTCTACCCCGCCAATAATGCACTTGCGGCCTTCCACCAACTTGTGAACATCAAAACCGATGCCCGAACGATAAATCTTATCCATAATTTGTTCCTTTTTTATTCCTTCGCAAATTTAAAAAAAAGGAATGTCTTGCGACATTCCCCTAAAATCAAATACCTGTAACCTAAAGCCTTACACAATCAGTGCAAACTTCGGGAAGAGGCCGACAACAATCAGAGCGATTGCTGCAAGCGTCACCGCAAAGCGAAGCAAGTAAGCAAAAGCCGTATTCTTGCCGCAGCAGCACTTGCACTGGCATTCAGCCTTGAGCGGCATGAAGAGCACAAAGGCAATGCGCAAGTAAAACACCGCAGCCACGAGCGAAAGGGCAAAGGCAATTGCCGCAACCACGCCAAGTCCACCGGCCAAAGCGTCGGTAAACAGCGTGAACTTGGCAAGGAAGCCTGCCACAGGCGGCATACCGGCGAGGCTAGCCAAGCAAACCGTCGTAGCAACAGCCACATACGGGCGCTTGCGACCGCGACCCTGGATATCTTCGAGAGTCTCGTTCTTGTCGTCTTTGCCAGCGAGGTAAGCGATACCAGCGAGGGCACCTGCGCTACCAATGGCGTAAGTAATCAAGAAGTAGTACATGGCCCCCATCTGCACCGTACCTTCTGCCGCATAGTTCGGAAGCAACAGGCCAATCACAATGAAGCCTGCGTTCATCACGGCAGAGTATGCCATAATGCGACGGATGGACTTTTGAGCGAGACCACCGAAAGCGCCGAACACCATCGAAAGGATAGACACCACGATAATCACGTAGAAAAGGCTCTTGTTTTCGCTAGGAATCGTCACCTGTTCGGCCAAGTTCCAAGCCGGAGCGGAACCGATGCGGGTAACGAGCGAACCCAGCCAAAGGGTACCGAGAGCAGCAAGGGCACCGACCTTGACAACAGCGGCCATAAAGCCGGTCACTGCGACAGAAGCACCCGTATAGACGTCAGCCACCCAGAAGTGCACCGGAGCAGCACCAGCCTTGAAGAGCAAGGCAAAGAGAGCGAGCAAAACGCCCAAGCCGTAAAGCAAGCCACGGCCAGCAATCACAGAAGCAAAGATATGGGTAGAACCGGTAGCACCGTAAATGAGCGCGACACCATAAAGGAAGATAACGCTAAAGACGGCACCCGAAACGAAATACTTGAAAGCACCTTCGCTTGCGTTCACGTCTTTGCGACGCAGGCCCACCAAGGCGTAAATCGGGAAGCTCGAAAGTTCCATACCCAAATAAAGGGAAAGGAAGTCAATTGATTGG
This sequence comes from Fibrobacter sp. UWB10, assembly GCF_900182935.1. NCBI lineage: Bacteria > Pseudomonadati > Fibrobacterota > Fibrobacteria > Fibrobacterales > Fibrobacteraceae > Fibrobacter > Fibrobacter sp. UWB10. Next base: position 385,133 of record NZ_FXUE01000001.1, read on the forward strand.
GTCATCAAAAGCGCGCCGCAAGTAGCAAGCAGCATCAGGCCGTAAGCTTCGCCACCCTTGAACTTTTCATGACCGAGAGTCCACTGAAGACCCGCGACACCGAGGAAAGTGCACAGGAGAATCGAAACGCCAAGCACGCGGCGAATCGGATCCATGGCATACAAGTCCATGAACGTATCGTTTGTCGTCAGGTAAAAAGCCCCTGCAGCAAGAGCGATAAAGAAGCTTGCTACCCAAGGAAGAATCTTGTGCTTGTTTTCGTCTTTAATGAACGGTTCTGCAGCAAGCGATGCGAGCGCACCGACTGCAATCAGAATTACCGGCAAGAGATTCACAATATTACTCATGTTTAGAAGCCTCCTCGTTTGCTGTGGCCTCGTTAGATTCAGATGCGTTTTCCGCATCGGCAACTTCAGATTCGCTCATGTTCTTGAGCTGGGCAATCAGCGAAGCACGTTCTTCGTCTGTAAAGCCGTTTGCCTTCAGGTTGGAATCCAGCTGACGCAATTCATCTTCGGTCATGGGCTGAGCCACGGCGGCAATGTTTTCGTCGACAACAGATTCACCCGTCGTATCGGCAGAAGCTTCAACGGTTGCATCGCTAGTCACTTCAGTCTGGTGCGAAATCTTGTTCATTTCTTGAACAGCGTTTTCGTCAAAGAGCTGGAGAGCATTCGTAATGAAGGCCGGATGCATACCGAACACCAACAGGAGCACACCCATGATGCCAATCGAAGAACCTTCGAGAGCGGTCATACGCTTGCCATCGGTGTATTCACGGGCAGGCTTACCGAAGATAACCTTCTGTACAAAGCGGAGCATGTAAGAGGCAGAAAGAATCAGGCAAAGGCCTGCGGCAAGTGCCGGAATCGGGCCCATATCCCACAAGGACATGAGCACCGTGAATTCGCCAACGAATCCGGCAGTACCCGGAACAGCGAGCGAAAGAACTGCAACAAAGCCAAACAGGGAACTGAACACCGGATTCTTTGCAGCAAGGCCACCCAGCTTATCAAGGTCGCGAGATCCGGCAAAGCGTTCTGCAATACCCATCAGGTAGAACTGGGCGCCAGCGCTAAGACCGTGAGCAACCAAGAGTACGAGCACAGCCGGGAGCATCGATTCAGACAAGCTGAACACGCCTGCCACAGCAAGGCCCAAGTGACCCATGGAGCTGTAAGCCAAAAGTTTCTTGCCGTCGTTAGCACGGAGGGCCATCAAAGCGCCATAAATCGCCGTGAACAAGCCAAGCCACATCATGCAATCGACCATTTCCATCGAGAGCGGGAAAATCGGAAGAATCCAAGCAATGAATCCGAACACGCCAGCCTTACTCATGGCACCCGTAAGGATAGCCGAAAGCGGAGCCGGAGCTTCAGCATAAGTAATTGCCTGCCAGCCGTGGAACGGGAAAATCGGAGTCTTCACAAGGAATGCGAGCAAGAAGCAAAGCAAAAGCGTCTTCTGCACCGACGGATCCAAAGTTTGGAGCGCCACAGCCAAAGAAAGCACCAGGGAATTATCTGCCTTCGTAATCAGGTACCAAAGGGCAACCATCATCGGGGCAGAACCAACCAAGGTGTAAATCGCAAACGTCATGGCGGCCTTCTTGCGGTCAGCACCACCAAAGCCAGCGATAAGCACTGCGGCAGGGAAAACCATTGCTTCGAAGAAGAAGAAGAACAGCACCGCATCTGCAGCAAGGAAGGTACCATTCATGGCACCCATCAAGGCAAATATTGCGATTGCAAAGTTGCGATAATCCTTTTCGAAGGAATTGCGACCCGTAATCAAAGCAACCAAGGAAAGTCCCGTGGAAAGGAACACCATCCAAGCGCCAAGACCATGGCTATACAGATAATAGTAGACAGAACCCTTCGCGCCCGGAATACGGAACCATTCGATAGCTTCGGTCGCCTGGTTGCCAGCGGCAATCAAGGCAATCGACATAGCCACAAAGGCGATACCGAACAAGAAGGCAAGTCTAGAAGAAGACTTAGGATCTTCCTTGGAAGTTGCCATCATCAAAATGGCAGCGGCAAAAGGAGCTAAGACGAGGAGATGTAAAAGCATTAGAACAATCCTCCAGTCAAAAGAACAACAGCGACTAAGGCGACGACACCCAGCAAGCTAAGCGTAAGTTGCACACGCACCTTGCGCACCTGGAAGGCGCTCACGCCATCACCCAAGATTTCGACAATGGCACCAATGGTCCACTGGGCCGCTTGCAGAATCTTGTCGATAATTACGTCGGCAACAAAAGCGAATGCCTTCGTAATGACAATGAAAATTTCGTGGATGTAGTCAAAGAAGAACGTCCAGTTGGCCTTGAAGCCTTCGGGAACGCTGCTTTCCTTTTCATTAATACGCGGCACGCGCTTCATGCCGTAAACGGCGTAAGCAATAATCATACCGAGAACTGCGGCAGCCGTACCGAAGCAAGCAAATGCCATCGGGTTCACGTGAGCAAGTTCAAGATTGCCAACCAGGTAATTCTGGGCATTGCCCACCACCGGAGCAAGCGTCTGTTCGAAGAACTTGATGCCCAAGGAGTCGGCCCACAGGTAACCGGCAAAGACGGCACCGAAGGCGAGAATCACCATCGGGATAAGCATGCTGGCCGGAGCTTCATGAATGTGAGCTTCACTTTCCTTGGAACCGCGGTATTCGCCGAAGAAGGTCATGATAATCAGGCGGCCCATGTAAACAGCCGTAATGACAGCCGTCAAGAGGCCAACGCCGTAGAAGAATTCACCATACGGAGCATTCGTGAAAATGCGTTCCAGAATCAAGTCCTTGGACCAGAAACCTGCAAAGCCCGGGAATCCGATAATGGCGAGGAATGCAAAAATCATAACGCAAGCCGTTACAGGAGTCTTCTTGATGAGGCCACCCATACGACGCATATCCTGTTCGCCAGCGAGCGCGTGAATCACGGCACCGGCACCCAAGAAGAGAGCGGCCTTGAAGAAGGCGTGGGTGAACACATGAAAAATCGAAGCGTCGAAGGCGAAAACGCCTGCGGCCATGAACATGTAACCGAGCTGAGAGATAGTCGAGTAAGCGAGCACCTTCTTGATGTCGTTCTGGAAGAGGCCTGCGACCGCTGCCCAGAAGGCAGTGAGCATACCCACAATCAGAATAATCACCAGCACTTCCGGAATCACCGAGAACATGCGGCTAAGGCGAGCAAGCAGGTAAACGCCCGAAGTCACCATGGTAGCGGCATGGATAAGGGCAGACACAGGAGTCGGACCCGCCATAGCATCCGGGAGCCAGGTGAGGAGCGGAATCTGAGCAGACTTACCGGTGCAGCCCACGAAGAACAAGAGGCCCGCAATCATAAGAATCGGAGCAGCGAGTTCCACATGGCCACCAGCAATCAGCATTTCAATGAACTTGTTCAATGCATCGTAATTGAGGATTGCAGAGCCACCCAAGGTAGCCAAGCAAAGCATGCCGAGCAAGAATCCGATATCGCCCACGCGGTTCACAATGAAGGCCTTGTTTGCAGCCTTGCAGTTGTTCAAGTCGTGGTTCCAGAAACCAATGAGCAAGTAAGAGCAGAGACCCACGCCTTCCCAACCGAGGAAGGTCAGGAGCAAGCTGTCGGAGAGCACGAGCACGATCATGCTGAACAAGAAGAGGTTGATGTAGGCGAAGAAGCGGGTAAAGCCGCGGTCACCGTGCATGTAACCAATCGAGTAAAGAGCAATGAGAGAGCCAATGCCTGTCACGAACAGGAGCATCACGCGGGAAAGGCCATCGAACAGGAATCCGATATCGACCTTGAGCAACGGGATATCGATCCAGTTGCAAAGCGTCTGGCGGACACCTTCTTCAGGCATGCCGAAAGCGAGCAGGACAACACTCACGAACGAAAGCACCGGGAAAAGCACCGAGAGTGCGCCCACGAAGCCTTCGGAAGGTCCCTTCTTGCTACCCGAAGAGACAATCGCAATCGTTGCCAAGAGAATCGTTCCCAGGAGCGGGAAAAGAGGTACAAACCAAAGCGGTAAATTTGTCATTGCTTACCCCTTCATATTGGAATAGTTGTCGGAATCGACACTTTCGCGGTTACGGAAAATGAGGATTACGAGTGCAAGGCCTACGCAAGCTTCGGCAGCGGCAACAGCAATCGAGAACAGCGGCACAATCTGGCCAGCCACACTCAAATCAGCAGGAAGCGTTTTTGCAAAGCCCACGAAAGAAAGGTTCACCGCATTCAGCGCAAGTTCGACACCCATGAGCACGAAGAACACGTTGCGACGAGCAAGAGCCGTCACAAGGCCAAGGGTAAAGAGCACCAAGGCGAGAATCTGAACATAAATCGGCTGGAGTTCCATTACTTTTCCTCCTTTTCTTCGGCGGCAGCATCGTCAGTACCCAAGCGCTTCTTAGCCATAAGCACGGCAGCACCCATCGAAGAAAGCAGCAACAGGCCAAGCACTTCGAACAGCACGAAGTAACCCGGGCCCGTCTGAGCGGTATTGAACAAGTTCGAAGAAGTCATTTCGACAGAGCCGCGAAGCGTCGATGCATCGAAGCCCATGGGAGAAAGCACCAGGGCAAAGCCGACGAGACCTGCGAGAGCAAGCACGCCGACAATCACGAAGAACGACACACCATCGAACATGGGAGTCTTGTTGTCCTTTGCCGCGTTCAAGACCGAAATCACGAACACGAGGAGCATCATAATGGCACCTGCATAAACCATGATCTGAACCACACCAATGAAGGGGCTACCCAGCAGGCCGTAAATGCCAGCGAGCGAGAGCATGGTAAGCACAAGAGAAAGACCACCGTAAAGCGGATGCTTGGACAGGAGCACGCAAGCGGCAGCGCCCACAGCAATCACGGCAAGAATGATAAAGTAAATCAAGGCTAGCATCAGTTTTTAACCTCCATTCCCCAGACCTTGCGGGCCTCGGCATTCTTGGTACCACCCGGAGCCATTTGACTCTGAGCGTCATCGGGGTAATCCTTCGGATTCCAGCTTGTAAGCGTCTGAAGGTTTGCCACGAATTCGTCACGGGTGCGGTGTTCAAAGATGATTTCCTTGGTATCCATACGGAGTGCATCGACCGGGCAGGCTTCAACACAAAGGCCGCAGAACACGCAAGTCAAATGGTCGATATCAAAGCGCTTGACCTTCTTTTCGATACGCGGATCGTCACTGGCGGTAGCTTCGATAAAAATACAGTGGGCAGGGCAAGCCGCAGCGCACATGCCACAGGCAACGCAACGGGGCGTGCCGTCAGCACGGAGCATCAGGCGGTGCTTTGCACGGTAGGTTCTACGAACTTCAGGCTGACCTTCCGGATAAGAAATCGTCGGAAGTTCTTCGTAGCGGAACAGACCGCGGGCAGCGTGCTTGAGTGTTGTCCACAAGCCGCGAATAGCCTCGAAAATGTAGAGGCGTTCTACCCAGTTCATGGGTCTTTGTCTAATAACGCGGGCCATTAGTTACCTCCCATCAACTTTGCAACCACAGCGGTCACAACGAGGTTCAAAATAGCGATGTTCAGAATAATCTTCCAACCAAGGTGCATCACGTGGTCATAGCGGAAGCGCGGCAGAGTCCAGCGGACCCAAATCCACACCCAGCAGAAGAACACGCTCTTTGCAAGGAGCACCAGCAGGTGAATTGCAGCGGTACCGAGAGCGGCACCCAGGCTATTCACCATAACACCGTTCACCATGGAGTATTCCGGATTATAGAACAACCAGGAAGCGACACCGGCGCCAATCAGCACGAGGGTTGCAATCCAAGCGACACCCTTGTAAAGCTTGTATTCCTGCAGGATTTCCATCTTGTTGGCCTGAGCAGAAGCACGAAGCTTGCGGGAGTAACGGTAAATCATATGGAGGAAAGCGAGAGCGAAGAAGGCAAGCACCCAGCAGAGAATGGCAAGAGAGCCACCCATATGAGCCTGGATGGTTTCGGTCGTCACAAACGGAACCGAGTAGCCGCCCAAGAAGAGCGTTGCAACCAAAAGGCTGCTGATGCAAATGTGGGAGTATTCACCCATGTAGAACAGACCGAACTGCATAGCACCATATTCAGTATGGTAACCGGCAACGAGTTCAGGTTCACCTTCGGCGACGTCGAACGGAGCGCGGCCCGTTTCAGCAATCGTTGCAATCAAGAAGCAGAAGAAGGCCACCGGCTGGGCGACAATGCCCCACACGTGGTGTTCCTGCCAGCTCACGATATCGGTGAGGCTGAAGGAGCCCGCGAGCACCAAGAGCCCCATCATCGAAAGGCCCTGGCAGACTTCGTAGCTAATCGTCATTGCAGTCGTACGCAAAGAACCGAGGTAGCTGTACTTGGAACGGGAGCTAAGACCGGCAAGCACGGCACCGTAGGCAGAAAGCGAACTGAAACCGAACAGGAGCAGAATACCCACTTCGGAATCAAGAATCGGACCTGCAATGCGGACAACCTTGTCGCCCCATTCAAAGACCATCGGGCCAAACCAAGGAATCACGCAAGGGCTAAGGAACACGATTGCAAACGGAATGGCAGGAGCCACATAGTAAAGGAACTTCTTGGAACCCTTCGGCGCAAACATTTCCTTGAAGAAAAGCTTGGTACCGTCGCACATGTTCTGCACATAGCCAAACAGGCGAACCTTACCGAAGAACGGAACCTTAATGTAAGAGCGGTTCGGACCCTGACGGTCCTGCATAAAGCCCGCACCACGGCGTTCCATAGGAATCAACAACAGGATGTACAGGACAGGCACAAAGCAGAAGCCGAACTTCGCGATGGTAATGACCCATTCCACCCAGGTTTTGGATTCGATGATATCCATTAGGCGTTACCTCCTTCGAGCAACTTGCCTGTATTCTTGATGGTATCGTAAGAAAGTCCTGCAAGCACGCTTGCGTACTCACCCGCCTTCTTAAAGGCATCGAATGCGGTTTCGAACTTGCTTCCGGCAAGTTCAGAAAGCACTTCATAAGCCGGGCGAAGTTTTTCGTCGGGGCATACCGGGCAAGCGGAGAGTTTCTGCAGAATGTTCAAGCTATTCACCATGGTACCCTGAATTTCGCTCCAGTGGCGGATACCGAAGGCAAGCGTAGCCTTGTTTGCAGTCGCATCGTTGAACGGAGTGAAAGCGATGCGGGTCGGAATCTTTTCGAGGGCAGAAGCAGCAGCGCCACCTTCGCCAAAGACATCGTTATTCACAGTGACAAGCACCTTGAATTCGGAAGCACGCTTCACGAGGTCTTCAAGATTATTGTCGGCAATACCGAGCAGCTTGAAACCAGCGCGGTTTGCAAGCGGGTCGCCACTCATGGCGATACCGTCGGGGGCACCGACCTTCTTGAAGGTCCCGCCGAAAAGTTCGGCGGAGTCGCCCAAGCTTTCCTTGAGCATGCGGAGTGCTGCGAGATCTTCGTTCGTGCAAGAGCCACCAGCGACAAGGGCGATCTTGCCCCCGCTCTTCTTTGCTTCGGCAAGAGCTTCTTGAATCACGTGGAAGCCCATAGCCGGAAGGCGATTCTTGTCGAAGTTCTGGAACGCAAGGCGGCTCGTGTTAGAAAGCCAGCTGCGGTTCACTTCGGGGTTGCAACGGGGCATCACGCGGTAGATGTGACCGTCGGCGTGATCAAGCCAAATATTTGCACCCAGGGAGTCGTCCATCGAAATCGTCGGCGTGTGAGACAAGAGCCAAACACGCTTCTGGAAACGGAAGTACTTCGCGGTCATAGCGCCCACGGGGCAAACGTCAGTCACGCACAAGTCATATTCGTGATCCAGCTTTTCGCCCGGGAACGTGGTAATGTAAGTATGGTCGGCGCGGCCGGCAAGCTGCAGCTGTTCGGAACCGGCAATGGTACGCATAAAGCGCACGCAACGGTCGCACTGCACGCAACGTTCTTCGTCGAGCAAAACACGGGGACCGAGGTCCACGTGCTTACCGCCACGGAGCTGACCCTTGGCATCAATGAACTGGTGTGCCGGATTGCCGTGGTAGTTCTTGCCGTATTCGGGGCGCATGCGGGATTCGTTCTGGCCCGCTTCCATAAAGTTTTCCTGCAAGGTGCATTCACCGGCCTTGTCGCAAATCGGGCAATCGAGCGGGTGGTTCACCAGCATGAATTCCTGCGTTGCCTTGCGGGCATTCTTCACACGGGCAGAGGATGCCGGCGTGTAAATCTTCATACCCGGCATAACCGGCGTGTAGCAGGCAATCACGAGCATACGGCCACGCGGGCCTTCTTGCTCCACCAAGCACTGGCGGCAGTTACCGGACACCGGCAAATACGGGTGGTAACAGACGTGAGGAGTTTCAATCCCGACAGCCTTGAGGGCTTCGAGCAGGTTCGTATCGCCAGGAACCATCACGGCCTTGTCGTCCACGAAGATTTCCACCTTCGGGCTATTCTCGGTCGGGAGTTTCGGCATGTTGTAGAAGTTACTCATATTATTACCAGAAAATTCCAGGACGATAGTTATCCTGAACACGCGGCTTGGCGTGGTCGGGGTTCTTTGCGATTAATTCATCAAAGTCGGCTCTGAACTTTGCAGTGTAGCTAGACACCGGGCCGCCGAGCGAGATAGACAGCGGGCAAATCGTCACGCCGCCAAATCCGCCAGAAAGGCTCTGCATCAGTTCCACGTCGCCATCGTGACCCTTGCCGTCGACAATCTGATTCAGAATGCGATGCAGAAGGCCCGTACCTTCGCGGCACGGAGTGCACTGGCCGCAAGATTCGTGGCTGTAGAAGTTGCCGAGCACGTTCAGGAGTTCAGCCATGTTGTGCGTATCGTTAATCACAATCATGGCGCCCGAACCGAACATAGTCTTCATCGAGGCGAGGCATTCATAGTCCATGGTGGCTACGGCACATTCGCCTGCGTTCAGCGGAGCGCAAGAAGAACCACCCGGAAGCACAGCCTTCAGGTTTCCGCCCACGACACCGCCGGCATAATCGTTAATCATCGTCATCATCGGAGTGCCAAGCGGAGCTTCGTACACGCCCGGATTCTTCACGTCGCCCGAGATGCAGAACACCTTGGTACCGCCAGCACGGGGCGTCCCCATCTTGGCGTATTCTTCGGGTTCATGCTGGAAAATCCACGGGAGAGCCATAATAGTTTCGACGTTGTTCACGCAAGTCGGAGACTTCCATGCACCGCTCACCGCCGGGAAAGGCGGCTTCAAGCGGGGCTGACCCTTCTGGCCTTCGAGCGAGTTAATAAGAGCAGTTTCTTCACCGCAAATGTAGGCGCCAGCGCCACGGTGAACAAAGATATCGAAACTGAACTTGGTTCCGCAAATGTTTTCGCCGAGGTAACCGGCGGCGTATGCCTGGTTCAAAGCCTTATTGAGGCTTTCGATGCAGGGCAGGAATTCGCCACGGCAGTAGATGTAAGCAGCGCGGCTACCGAGAGCCCAAGCAGCAATAATCAAGCCTTCGATCAAACGGTGCGGATCTTCCATCATCAGGAAGTGATCCTTAAACGTACCGCCTTCACCTTCGTCAGCGTTCACTACGATGTACACAGGCTTGCCGGAATTGCGCGGAACAAAGCTCCACTTCATACCGGTCGGGAAGCCAGCACCACCACGGCCACGGAGACCGGAGCGTTGCACGTAGTCAATCACTTCGAACTGGCTCATGTTGAACAAGCGTTCCGAAATGTTTGCGTAGCCGCCCAGTTTCTTGTAGACTTCAATGTCCTGGGCGCCCTTGCCAAAATTTCCTGTACAAACTTTTACTACTTCAGCCATAATTACTTAGCCTCCTCTACGGTCGCGGGCTTCTGAGTGGTAACCGCTTCCTTGGAAGGTTTTGCAGTGCGTTCGCCCGAAGTGGCAATCATGCGGTACACATCGCCGACCTTACCGGCAGCATCCACAAAAGCCTTGTCCTTCACGCCGGGTTCACCGACAGCGACCCAGTTGCTGCCGTCCTTCTTTTCGACGACAATCTTCGTGAATTCGGGAGCGCCCTTCCAAGTGAGGGTAGCACCATTTTCGTCAGCTTCAGCCTTCACGTTCAAAACCGGAGAAGGCGGAGCATAGTCAGCAACCTGCGGCTTGGCAGTTGCGCCCGGAGCACCGGGGTGGCCGCCGTGGCCCTTCACGATTCCGCCAAGCACATCGTGCTTCGGAACATCGTTCGCATGAGCCTTGCACCATTCAATAATGCGGTCAATGCTGACTTCCGTAAGCGTCGAGCCACGCTTCATTTTGAGTTCGCCATCGACCACGTCGGTCGCAAAGTCATCGTTCACAAGCATCATCGGGCCATTGCCGCAGCTACCGAGGCATTCCACCTGGAGCACGGTAAACAGGCCATCGGGAGTCGTTTCGCCAGACTTAACGCCGAGTTTGTTTTCGACATACTTGATAAGCGGCTGAGCACCCTTGATAGCGCAGCTGATGTTGCGGCAGAACTGCAACAGGAACTTGCCCTTGGGAGCGTGATTATACATGGTATAGAAAGTGGCAACGCCGAGAGCATGAGCCGGAGCGCAACCGCAAACGTTTGCAGCCCAGCGGATACCTTCGGTCGGAACCCAACCGAACACACCCTGCACAAGCCAAAGGACTTCGAGCAAAGCGCCCTGGCCCACCGGATAACGGCTGAGCAAGTCGGCGCAACGTTCCTTGATTTCAGGAGTGTCGAGCTTTGCGAGCACTTCCTTCGGAGCGGGCTGCGGAACAGCCTTGTTCACGTAGCCAAAAGTCTGACCCGGATCCGGAAGAGCGGGAATGGCTTCGCTCGGACCGTCGAACTTCAAATGGTTATTCGATACAAACTGAACTGCACCTTGAATATGTTGTGTCATCGGTCAAGTTCTCCAGCAATCATGTTAAGGCCAGGCAGTGTTGCCATAGAGTCGGCAAGGGTAAGGCCTTCGACCAGTTCGTTAAATGCAGACACATGGGCAAACGACGGGGAACGCACCTTGATACGGTACGGATGGCCAGAACCATCAGAAACGATGGTAAAGCCGAGTTCGCCGTTAGCGCATTCGCTTGCGCAGTAGTATTCGCCTTCGGGCACGCGGATGCCTTCGTACACGCTCTTAAAGCGGCCGATAAGAGCTTCCATGTCCTGGTAGGCAAGCTTGTGTGCGGGCACGCGGATGCGTGGGTCGACAATGTCGACCGGGCCCGGAGCGAGGCGCTTCAGGGCCTGGCGCACAATCTTCACAGATTCTTCGATTTCAGCAAGACGCACCTGCAGACGGTCGTTGGCGTCGCCCTGCGTGCCGACCACGACTTCCCAGTCGTAGGTTTCGTAGTCGTAGTAAGGTTCATCCTTGCGGAGGTCGCTTTCGACACCCGTCGCACGCAGACACGGCCCTGTCCAGCCGTAGCTGATAGCGCGTTCGGCAGAGATCTTGCCAACGCCCACGGTACGGTCAAGGAAGATACGGTTACGGTCCAAGCAGGCATGCAGATCCTTGAGGGCCTTTTCCACCGACTTGCAAGCAGCCAAGACGTCTTCTTCGAAGCCATCGTAGCTGTCGCGGTAGAGGCCACCGATACGGGCAAAGCTGTTCGTAAGGCGTGCGCCCGTGAGCTTTTCCCAAATCAGCATGATTTCTTCACGCGGGTTAAAGGCGTACATGAACGGAGTCGTACCGCCCAAATCCTGGAATGCGGCAGCCACGCAAATAAAGTGGTCGTTGATACGAGAGAGTTCGTTCACAATCACGCGGAGCACCTTGGTGCGTTCCGGGATTTCGATACCGTACATGTTTTCCACAGCGCGGCAGAATGCAATGTTGTTCATCATTGCAGAGCAGTAGTTCAAGCGGTCGGTGTAAGGAATCACCTGCTGCCAGGTGCCGCGTTCGACCATCTTTTCAAAGCCACGGTGCATAAAGCCAATTTCATGGACACCGGCCACGATGGTTTCGCCATCGAGGGCAGCCAGCAAGCGCACGCAGTGGTGGGTCGCCGGATGCGTCGGGCCCACGTTCAGGGCCATCAGGTTTACTTTTTCGCCATTCGGGTCAAGTACGATCATTCTCTGATACTCCCTTCAAGGTATTCTTCTTCGACAGGCATGATTTCCTTAGAACGCTGGACAATCTTGTAGCCCTTGGATTCCAAGCGCTTTTCGAGTTCCGGAACCAAGAAATCGGTCGTCGAGAGCCACTGGCGCTTCTGGGCAGGATAATCCTTACGGAGCGGGTGGCCCACAAATTCAACATGGTTCAAAATGCGGCGCAGGTCCGGGTGGCCCGAGAACACGATACCGTACTGGTCATAAACTTCGCGTTCAAGCCAGTTGGCACTTGCATACAGGTCAGTCACGGTCGGCACCTTCAAGTCGGCTTCGCTGACTAGCACCTTAAGACGGACGCGGCGACCCGGGTTCTTCATGCTCTTAAAGGCGTAGCTCACCGCGAAACGGGGGCCTTCGTAATTGGGGTAAGTGAGGTAATCGATACCAGCGAGATCGAGGAGCATGTCCATCTGCATCGAGGGATCGTTCTTCAAGAATTCGACAGCGTTGTGCAGGTATTCCTTCGGGATTACCACGCAGGTATCCCATTTGGCCTTATTGTCACGCTTGCCACCAAATTTGGATTCAAGGACGTCAATCACGGATTCCATCATTACTCCTTCCAGAACTGGGCTTTTTTGACAAGTTCCTGTTCTTTTTCAGCCACAAATTCCTTGATTTCGGCAGTCTTTTCACGGGCAAACTCGCGGGCTTCCGCCTTCGCCTGTTCGGTCTTTGCCTTGATCATTTCGAGCTGATCTTTCACGCGTTCGGCGCGCTGCTTCATATAAGATTCGTCCTTGATCTTCTTCTGCAGGTCAAACATGGCCTCGAAGAATGCTTCCGGACGGCTGGGGCAACCACCGATATACACGTCCACCGGGATAATATGGTCGATACCCGGCACAGTGCAGTAACAGTCATAAAAACCACCCGAACTAGCGCAAGCACCCATGGCGATCACCCAGCGGGGTTCTGCCATCTGTTCGTACATGCGCTTCAGAATCGGAGCCTGCTTATAAGAAATAGTACCTGCGACCAGCAACACATCGGACTGACGCGGCGTAAAACGCACGTATTCAGAACCGATACGAGACAAGTCGTAGCGACCCACTTCGGTACTCATGAATTCGATTGCACAGCAAGCGGTTCCGTAAGGAAACGGCCACAGGGAGTTGGTACGGCCCCAATTGACTAGAAAATCAAGAGAAGTCGTAATGAAATTCGGCTTTTCTGCCTCATTACTCATAGGAGATTACCTCTTTAAATGCGGGGTAAAAGATAGAATTTTCAGGCCACGGGTTTTGCGATTCTGGCCCTAGGTATCAAAAAAAAAGCAATAATCTTTATTAGCTAAATCTAACTTTTTAAAAAGGATTTTTTTGTGACAGGTCGCACATTTTCCCCCGAAATAGGGTATATTCATAAGGTATACTTGAAACCCCCGCCATTTTTTTGTAGTTTTGGCGCGGTTTTGGTATGTTGAGGCAGTAATGGATATTGCGCTGTACAATAGTATTTATCTTGATTTTAGGTCCAAACTCCTGGGCCCTATTTTCAGTACAGAAGAAATATTCGCCACTTTAGCAAGAAACCTGGCTCCCCTAGCAAAAATCGCAAATATCGGCTACATCAACTGCTTGTATTACGCACCGGTCAGCCAATTTGCCCCTAACGGGATTTCCGGGGAATTCACTGCCTTCCACGACAAGCAAAATCTGCCGGAAAAGCCTACCAACCCCGACTTTTCCGAAACCATGACCACGGGCGAACAGGGATCCTTCACCTTCCAGGCCCACCCCATCCAAGGACACGCCTTTACCGACGACGAAAGACAGGTCGTCCAACTCCTCAGTTGGGACTTCTTTATTCTTTCGGGCCGGGCACGGCTCATGGGCAACACCCGCAAGGCGGCCATTTCGGATCCCATGACCGGGGCATACAACCAGGCAGGTATTTTCGCTTTCACGCAGCAGTTTATTGGCGACAACCTCAAAGATTATACCGGCCACTTTATTAACCTCAAGAATTTTAGGTACATCAACAAGGCCTTGGGCAACAATATGGGTGACCTCGCCCTTAAGATGTATGTCAAGCAGATTCTTCTGTTCCTTGACAATGCCGAAATGATTGCCCGACTCGGTGGCGACAACTTCTTTGTTTTGACCAAGAAAAGCCACCATCAAGAATTTATCGACAAGTTTACCGTTTGCGAATTGACTGCAAGCCAGGGACCAAAGCCTCTGAATATTCGCCTGCAGACACGCATTGGCGTATACCATATCGAAGACAACGTGATTGTCGGTGACGCCCTGAACAATTGCGCCATCGCTATGCAGGCTGCAAGAATCATCAAAACTCGCGACGTGGTATACTTTACCAAGGAAATGCAAATTCAGTCCATTCACCAGAGAGAAATCTCGACTGAATTCCATAACGCCATGCGTAACCGCGAACTGGTCGTGTTCTACCAGCCCAAAGTCTGCCTCGAAAACAACCGCATCAATGGCGCCGAAGCCTTGGCTCGTTGGGTCCGCCACAAGACCATCATTCCGCCCATGGACTTCATTCCGGTTCTAGAACGCGAAGGCACCATTTGCGAATTGGACTTTTACGTTTTCGAAACGGCCTGCAACGACATCAGCGAATGGCTCAAAGCAGGCATTACGCCCGTGTGCATTTCTTCAAACTTCTCGAAGCTGCACTTGCGCAACGAAAACTTTGCCGACCGCATTCTCGAAATCCTGCGTAAGTACGAAATCGAAGGCAAGTACATCGAAGTGGAACTGACCGAAGTGTCCGACTTTGATGACACGATTGCCATGCAGAAATTCATCGACATCATGCGCAAGAATGGCATCGGAGTTGCCATCGATGACTTTGGCACCGGCTATTCTACCCTGAATGTGCTCAAGGATTACAACATCAGCGTTGTAAAAATTGACAAGTCGCTGTTGAATAACATCGGTAAAGAAAACTCCCACGACGAAATCGTCCTGAGAAACGTGGTCAAAATGGCCAGCGAACTAAACAAGGACGTAATCGCTGAAGGTGTAGAAACTCAAGAACAGGCTGATTACCTAAAGCGAATCAACTGCGGCAGCGCCCAGGGCTTCCTTTTCGACAAGCCGTTGGTCCGCGACGATTTCTTAAAGCGTCTCGTTGACGGATATATTTACTAACACCCAAAGTGCTAATTTAGTTGGCAGAACTTAGCTAGTAGAGATTCTATTTGCTATATTCATTCTATAATGAAGAATCTCGTTCACGATAGAAAGATATGCCTTGCCTGTGCAGGCTGTGTAGGGACTTGCCCTAAAATGGCGCTCGACATGTACGGGCTTGATTTGCAGATTGATCACGAAAAATGCATCAAGTGCGGCATTTGCACTAGAACATGCCCCGTAGGCGCATTAAAAATCGTGGAGGTGAACGATGCTTGATTCCCGTTACGATGTCGTAGTCATTGGTGCCGGCCCCGGCGGTTGTGTTGCAGCCCGCAATTTGGCTCGCGCAGGCCACAAGGTGCTGTTGCTCGAAAAGCGCGAAAAGATTGGTTATCCCGTGCGCTGTGGCGAAGCGAGCACGACGCTTGCCGACTTGAAGACTTACGGTCCGATTGACGACAGCTGTATTGAAAGCATTATTAACGGGCTCTACATTTATGGCCCTGGTGGCGTGAACATCGAAGTTCCAAAGCCCGCCACCGGCATCATGCTCAATCGTGAAATTTTTGACCCGTGGCTAGCAAAGCTTGCCGCCGACGATGGCGTCCAAGTAGAGACATGCGCCCGCGCCGAATTCGTAAGCGATGTCGAAGGCGATGAACGCATGGTCCGCGTTGTCCTCGGTAAAGGCGACGGAAATGGGTCGGTTACGACAACGAGCACGCAAGAAATTTATGCAAAGATGGTCATCGCCGCCGATGGAGTCGAAAGCCGTATCGGTCGTATCGTCGGTCTGGACTGCGGACAAAAAGTAATGCAGACCTGCACAGGCGTCGACATTCAGGTGCAAGGTCTCTTGACCAGGCCCGATTACTTGACCTTCTGGCAGGGCCACGACTTTATTAACGACGGCTACATCTGGAGTTTCCCGAAACAGAAGTCTAACGTCACAAACTTCGGCGCAGGTTTCTTGATAACTAACAAGAACCGTCCGAACATTCTCGAAGTCACCATGGATTGGCTCGAAAAGCTTTTCCCGGGTGCAAAAATCAATCATACCGTCGGCGGAGTCATTCCTGTTTCGAGCGTTCTCAAGAATTATACGCTTGACCGTTTCGCCCTCGTGGGCGATGCCGCCCACCACACCAACCCGCTCACGGGTGGTGGCATTGCTGCCGCAATGAGGGCGGGCAGATTCTGCGCCGAATACGTCGACCAAGGTCTTAAGGCGAACAACCTCTCGAAGGAATTCTTGAAGCAGTACGAAAACCGTTGCTACGGTTACTTCGGCAAGATGCACGACTTCGAATACAAGTTCCGCAGGTTCCTGCTCGCGATTAACCGCGCAGACCAAATCGAACTTTACAAGGTCCTGCAAGGTTTCGCTCTTAGTGGATACAAAAAGAGCGCCTTCCTCAAGACGCCCATTAAGACAACCAAGTTCCTGTACAAGTTCTGGAAGTTCAAGTAGTCGCTAAAACAATTCGTCTACTTTTGTTTTGGCAAGCACGCGGTTGTAAATAATCCGCTTGCCTTTTACGCCATCGGTAGCGCACACATGATCTGTGGGCGGTTTCAAAATTGAAGTCACCAAATGAGCGGCCACCGTTTCGGCATGAACCGGGCGCACGTAGGCCGGAATCCATTCAGGATGTCTCCCGATTGTCTTTTGCAACAATTCTTCGCCAAAGCGCTTGTCCTTATGTTTGCCAAGCAACAATGACGGGCGAACAAGCGTAAGCGTTTCAAAGCCCATCATGTCAAGGCCTTCTTCCAATTGCCCCTTAAGGCGATTGTAGAAGTACGGCGAATGACTGTCGGCACCCATGGCACTCACGCACAAGAAGTTTTTCACCCCCGCCTTTTTGGCAATGGCAGCAAGCTTGAGCGGAAGCCTCAAGTCAATTTTTTCTTGAGCGGCCTTGCTCCCCGCCTGTTTCCTTGTTGTACCCAAGCAACAGACGACTGCATCACAACCGACAAAGCCCGCATAGAAAAACATTCGCAAAGCATCGTTATCTTGTTCAAAATCAACTTGCTTAAAGTCTAATTTCGATGTCCCTTCAAGAATTCCAAGATCGTTCAAATCAGGGATCTTCCTTACAGGGCAAAAAACTCGCACGACCTGCGGGAGGCGCACGAGTAATTTCAAGACATTTTTGCCAACAAGGCCCGTAGAGCCTAAAACAGCAATTTTCATTGTATTATCTACGGATTCTGCAGAGCGGCAAGAGAATCAAGCGTAGCCTGATGCTTTTCGGTATACATATAACCTAATTCGATTCCACGAACCGGGAGCAATGTCACGAGGTTTGCTTCATCTACGACCACGGCCATACCAGACAGGTAGTTTGCCCACTTGCCACTTTCATAGAACTTCAGGTCAACCGTTCTATTAGAAGCATAGGCAACCAGCGGTTCAATCAGAAGGTCATGAGAGATAAGAACGTTCACGCGCTTCCAGTTCGGCAGATTTGCCAAGATGACTTCGTTCACGAACTGGTCACCACGCGGCATCAGTTCATACAAGTATTCAGGAATCTTGTCCTTGGTGAATCGAGACGGATTCGGATCGTCATAAGCCCAAGAAGAAATGAACTTCCAGGAACCGCCACGGTTTCTCACAAAGGCATCCATCGTATCTGTCGGCACCTTCAAGAAGTAGCCGCCATTGATGCCTTCCCAAGTAACCACTTCAACGCCTGTTTCACCGCGACCCTTGGCAATGTTTTCAGCCGTCGTGCGGGTGCGGATAAAATCAGTCGAAGAGTAATAGAAAGATTCATCGCCACCGGCAAGCTTGGCACCGACACTCAAAGCCTGCTGCACACCCTTTTCAGTCAAAAGGGATTCCTGACCTTCGCTCGTTTCGCGTTCGGCATGACGCATCACAAATACCAACTTAGAGGTCACCGGCACGGCATTGTAGACATCGCCCACATCGTAGAAGCCCGTGCTATCCGGAGCAACAGCCAAGCCAGCAGCAGCCGGGTCACGGTTGAACGAAGACACCGTTGTTGCAGGGTCCGGGTTGACAACAGGATCCGTCGAAGTTACAGTCGTATCCGTCGGGGTTTCCGGGTTCGTTACAGGGTCGGTCGGATTAGTGGACGGGTCGGTCGAAGGGTCGGTAGTCGGGTTCGTTGCCGGATCAGTCGAAGGATCCGTCGTAGGATTAGTAGCGGGATCGGTCGTAGTCGAAGGATCAGTCGGGGTACCTTGTTCGGGAACATCGGTAGATGTCGGCGTAGAATTAGAAGAATCGTCACCACAACCAGCAATAATAACCGTAATAAATGCCGCGCAAATCATGAGAAAAGCCTTGCGAGCAACAAACTTTTTCATATTCATCGTTTTTTCCTCTAGTTTATTATCTATTCCCCTAATTTAACTATTTGCTCCACACAAAACCCGTAAATATTTCTAAACTTAATGGTGTAAAATTTTAACCCTAACCCATAGGACCGTCTTATGGCAAAAACATTCAAAAAAGCAGAAGAAGTGACCGTGCTCGGCAACGACGCGGAATCATTCCGTAAGGCCTTTACCGACCACATCCACCACACGCTCGCCCGTAACAGTGCGACCGTGACCGACCACGAAAAGTTCTTGGCCGTCGCTTACGCCGTGCGCGACCGTCTCGTGGACCGCTGGATCAAGACGCAGGAAACCTACTACCAGAAAGACGTAAAGCGCGTCTACTATCTGTCCCTCGAATTTTTGATTGGCCGTACCCTCGGCAACTCCGTTCTGAACCTCGACGTCGAAAGCGCCGTGACTGAAGCTCTTGACGAACTCGGCATGACTCTCGAAGAACTCCGCGAACAGGAAGTCGACGCCGGTCTCGGTAACGGTGGCCTCGGCCGCTTGGCCGCTTGCTTCCTCGATTCCATGGCAACGCTCGAACTCCCGGCTACCGGTATGGGTATTCGCTATGAATACGGTATGTTCAGCCAGAAGATCGTGAACGGCGAACAAGAAGAACAGCCGGATAACTGGCTGCGCCTCACCAACCCGTGGGAAATCGCCCGTCCGTCGAACGAAGTCAAGGTGCCCATGTACGGCTACGTGGTCAGCTGGATGGACGAAAAGGGCAAGCTCCGCAATCGTTGGGAAACCAAGGACTACGTGCTCGCTCTCCCCTACGACACTCCGATTCCGGGTTACAAGAACAACACCGTGAACAACCTGCGCCTCTGGAGCGCCAAGTCTACCGACGACTTCGGCCTCAGCTACTTCAACAACGGTGACTACATCGCCGCTGTGCAGGACATGGAACTTTCTGAAACCATTTCCAAGGTGCTCTACCCCAACGATGCTTCCATGAACGGTAAGGAACTGCGCCTCAAACAGCAGTACTTCCTCTGCTCTGCATCTCTGCAGGACATCATCCGCCGCTTCAAGAAGCTCCATGAAGGTGAATGGAAGGTGTTCCCTGAAAAGGTCGCCATCCAGTTGAACGACACGCACCCGGCAATCTCTATCGCCGAAATGATGCGCATCTTGCTCGACGAAGAAAACCTGGAATGGGACGAAGCATGGGAAATCGTGACACACACGTTTGCCTACACGAACCACACCTTGATGCCCGAAGCTCTTGAAAAGTGGCCGGTCAGCCTCTTCGAAAAGCTGTTGCCGCGTCACCTCCAGATCATTTACGAAATCAACGCACGCTTCCTGCGTCAGGTGTCCCTCAAGTGGCCCGGCGACAACGCTCGCCTCGCCCGCATGAGCCTCATCGAAGAAGGCGGCTGCAAGATGGTCCGCATGGCTTACCTCTCCATCGTGGGTTCGTTTGCCGTGAACGGTGTGGCAGCCCTCCACTCCGACCTCTTGAAGACCACGCTCTTCAAGGACTTCTACGAACTGTGGCCTGAAAAGTTCAACAACAAGACGAACGGCGTGACGCCGCGTCGCTGGGTCCGCAAGGCTAACCCGGCTATGTCCGAACTCATTTCTTCCAAGATCGGCGAAGGCTGGGTCAAGGACCTCGACGAACTCAAGAAGCTCGAAAAGTTTGCGAAGGACGCCAAGTTCCAGAAGGAATTCATGGCTGTCAAGAAGCAGAACAAGGAACGCCTCGCCAAGTACCTCAAGGCAACGCAGGGCGTCGATGTCGACGTGAACACGTTCTTCGACGTGCAGGTCAAGCGTATCCACGAATACAAGCGCCAGCTCCTGAACATTCTGCATGCCATTCACCTGTACATCCAGCTGAAGGACGGCAAGGAAATCATGCCGCGTACCATCATGATCGGTGGTAAGGCCGCTCCGGGTTACTGGATGGCAAAGCAGATCATCCGCCTCGCTAACGCCGTGGCCGCAATCATCGATGCTGACCCGATTTGTAAGGGCAAGCTCAAGATGGTGTTCCTCGAAAACTACCGCGTGTCCTTCGCCGAAAAGATTATTCCGGCTGCAGACCTCTCCGAACAGATTTCGACCGCAGGCACCGAAGCCTCTGGTACCGGCAACATGAAGTTCGCCTTGAACGGCGCACTCACCATCGGTACGCTCGACGGCGCTAACGTTGAAATGAAGGAAGAAGTCGGCGACGACAACATCTTCATCTTCGGCCTCACCGTGGAAGAAGTCACCGACTTGCTCGCCAAGGGTTACCGTCCGCGCGACTTCTACGAACACGACGACGATCTTCGCCGCGTAATCGACCTGATCGCATCCGGCTTCTTCAGCCCCGATCGTCCGGAACTCTTCAAGCACATTGCCGACAAGCTCCTCACCAACGACAACTACCTGCTCTGCGCAGACTTCCGCAGCTACATTGACATGCAGAAGAAGGTCGCCGAGGAATACCAGGACAAGAAGACTTGGGCAGAAAAGGCAATCCTGAACGTCGCTCGCATGGGCAAGTTCAGTTCCGACCGTACCATCAAGCAGTACGCCGAAGAAATCTGGAACGCCAAGGGCTGCAGCATCAAGCTGTAATCCTCACGCTCACAAAGCATTCGAAAGTCCGCGAGCAATCGCGGGCTTTTTATATTTGGGCTATGGAAATCAAGAAGACGAATGCGGCGAGAATTTTAGACCGCCAGAAAATTTCTTACGAGCTTATCCCCTACAAGGTTGACGAAAACGACCTGGGTGCGCAACATGTCGCCGACAGTCTCGGCGAAGATATCAACCAAGTTTTCAAGACGATTCTCGTTCACGGAGACAAGATTGGCTACCTCGTATGCGTGGTGCCGGGGAACCTCGAAGTGGACTTGAAAGGTGCCGCCAAGGTGAGCGGCAACAAAAAGATTGACACTGTTCCGCTCAAGGATTTGACGCCGCTGACCGGTTACATTCGTGGCGGTTGCAGTCCGCTCGGTCTCAAGAAGAATTTCCCGATTTTCATTCACGAAACTGCGATGCAGTTCCCTTACATTTACGTGAGTGCAGGCGAGCGCGGCTTGCAACTGAAAGTTGCACCCGCCGACCTTGTGAAGGCGATACGCGCCACCGTGGGCGTGATCGCGCGAGTCCCGCCTGAAGCTCCGCAAGATTAAATCAAACTAAAAAGCCTCTCACAAAGGAGAGGCTTAAATTTTTGCTTTGCGGCAAAGTGAATTACTTCACCGAGATGCTACGGACAGCGCGGCCCTGCTTTACCATGTAAATGCCGGAATTGTACTTGGCCTTGATGGCTGCATTCAGGGATTCTGCGTCAGCCGTTTCAAAAGAGCCGAGGTACTTGCCTTGAGCGTCAAACACGAGCGACTTGCTGTTGTCGGCCGTCATAGAGCGAATACCCTTGATTGCATCCGTCGAGCTACTGGATTCAGGTTCAGCAGAAGAACTGGACTGTTCAGCGCCTTCGATATAGACCTTGGCATAGGGGAAGTCGTATTCGCCCTTGGCATTAGCACCGCTGTTGCTTCCGGCTTCGCCGAGAATCTTGGCTTCGTGCATCTTACCCATCTTCATGCCAAGTTCTTCCCACTTCTTGAAGTGAGCGGTAATGTCGATAGTACCGCAATCACGCTTACTCTTACGCACGCTGAAATACTGCTTAAAGTATTTATTGTCACCATCGATGGAATAAGAGGTGCGGTCACCTTCGTAAACCGTATACTGGGCACCATCGATTTCAAAATCGCCGTGATTCTTTGCAGAAGCACCCTGAGCAACCCACGAGCCAGGCATATACTGGCTACCGGTGTTATCCACAATGTACCATTCCACTAGAGGTTCACGGGTCCAGCCATAAATGCCGATGTAGGAATAGTCGATTCCAGAAAGACCGCTCTTGACCAGCTTGAAGTCCGCCTTCATGTGACCGATTTCTTCGTGAGTCTTATCGCTATTGAAAGCAAGACCCGTACGGCACAGGTAGTCCTTGGCACCTGTCATCTTGCAGTTAAGGGAGCCGTCGGAATAGAACGTCGCAGAACCACCGTTGCCGCCTTCGTTCCAAAGTTCGTAACCAACGTCGCCGATAGTTCCGACCTTGTTCGTAGACACTTCCACGGATTCACCGCTATGGGTTGTCGTATTGCAGAAATCCTGAGCAAAAACATTTGCAGTCAGGGAACAAGCGGCGATTAAGCCGAATTTAAGAATTGTTCTCATATACACCTTCCTTTGGTTTAAAAGCAATTTAACAAAATTCTGTACGAAGCAATCGAATCAACGCCGTATATTTCTGTATAAACGCTTCGTGATTCTTTTTCACAAAGTCAAAATCGCCTTCTTTGCAAGCCATTTCGAGCGCCTTGGCATCTTCTGACACTTTTATCGCTCCAATTGTAAGAGAAGTACTTTTTACAGCATGCACTGTAATACGGTAATATTCAAAATCTTCTTTACTAAAAGCCTCCATCAATTCTTCTGTTTTGTCTGCACTGACATATTCACCAAGCATTTCCTTATAAAATTTCTGATCATTCATGCAATAGGCAAGGCCTGTTGCCTCGTCCAAGAAATCGGACAACTTTGTTGAAGACTGCACCGCCGGCTTTTCGTTTTCAGCGTTCGCACTTTCTACAGCGGAATTCTTTGCAACAGACTTAACCAATTCTTTAGGCAAGAACTTCTTGAGGCAAGAAAGCAAAACCTCTTCGCGAATCGGCTTTGCAATATAATCCGAGAAACCTTCATCCATGTACTGATTTTTGGCGTCGACCACAGCATTTGCGGTAAGCATCACGACAGGTGTATTCGTATTCGGACTCTTTGCAAGTTGTCTCATCTGGCGGAACGCTTCGATACCATCCATCACAGGCATCATGTGATCCAAGAATACAACATCGTAGTGATTCTTTTCAATGAGTTTCAAGGCTTCGGCCCCATTGATTGCCGTATCAATCTGAATCTTGGTATCTTTGAGAAGGCCCGCAAAAACCTTCAGGTTCATTTGCATGTCGTCAGCCAAAAGAACTCTTGCATCAGGCGCAATAAACTTTTCGTGAGCAGCATCCATAACATTCACCTGCTGCTTGTACAACTTATAAAAATCGCCTAGAGGTTTTTCATCGCTCACCTGTTGCATCAAATGGACCTTGAAGGTAGACCCTTCGCCATAAACACTGTCTACGCTTATAAAGCCGCCCATCATATCAACCAACTGCTTGGTCAGATTCAAACCAAGCCCCGTACCTTCAATGTTACGGTTTCGTTTTTCATCGAGGCGGACAAAGTCCCTGAAAAGTTTTCCGACATCCTTTTCACGAATACCGATGCCCGTATCCTTCACATGAATAAAGAGCTCCACCTGATTGCCATTGTTTCCCTGCATCGGGTCGACATCAACTTTCTCAGTCCAAACAGAGAGCGTGACTGTACCTTCGTTCGTGTACTTGACCGCATTCGAAAGCAGATTGTTAATAATCTGCCTTATACGAACTTCATCGCCAAACAAAGCTGCCGGAATTTCAGGAGAAATATCCATCACCAATTCCAAGTTTTTATCTTTGGCACGAATGGCAACCATATTGTAGCAATCATTCAATACATTGAATACGCTATATGTTACCGGCAAAATTTCCATTTTGCCTGATTCAATTTTCGAAATATCCAAAATATCATTAACGAGCGAAAGCAGCGTCTGCCCAGCGCTCTGAATATTCAAGGCATAGTCACGCAACGATTCGTCTTTGCATTCCTTAAGGAGCATCGAATCCATACCCAAAATGCCATTAATCGGCGTACGAATTTCATGACTCATGTTGGCAAGGAATATACTTTTCGCCTTGCTCGCACTTTCGGCATTTTCTTTTTCGCGAAGCAGTTCCTTATTTTCACGAGCCTTCTTTTCTGACACAACCACATAGATCATGGCTATCGAGAACATGAATATCAAAAGGCCGAACACCCAGATAATCAAAAATGAAATATCATCTTTTTCAGACGCCACTACTTCCGCGGGCACCACCCCCGTCAAGACAACGCCCGGCAACTTGAGGTCTGCAACAAAGTAATAATATTCAACCCCATCAACCTCTAAATTTGCAGCCGAGGCAATAGATACATTCAAGCCGCTTGCAAGTTTTTCGCGAACCGCCTGGTAGCCTCTTTTGCCCCAGAGCAACGACTTCCCCAACGCCTCATTATCGGAATCAATAATGATTTCATCTTTTGAATCTCGCAAAACGGCATAACCCTTGCCGCCATATGAAACCACTCCAAAATTCTTGATAATGAATTCTTCCTTGAAAAGGCGGAACAACACATACTTGATATTTTTCCCGCTATACACCGGAACCGAGAACAAGAGTCCCTTTCCTTTGCAATAGCTGATATATTTGGCTCCGTGAAACGACTCGGAAAAGCCCTTGAAATCGGCAAAGCGAATATCATGATCGCCGCCCGAATAAACAATCTTGTCATTTAAGGCCATTACACCGTAATAGAATTCCCCATTCGGATCTTCTAAAGTGGAAAGCATTCGATCAATATTATACATGTTGGCTGAAAGCCCCGCCGAAATTCCGACCAGGGATTTCAACTGTAGCACAAGCCTTTCACCGGTCGCTTCAGCATAGTTTTCCGCCTGGAAAGCAATCTGTTTTTCGACATAGCTTTGAAACAGGCTCGAAAACTTAATGCGTAACAATCCCCCAACCAAAAGGAGAATCAACACAAAAAATAAAAGACCAATTAGAGGACGTACACCAAATTTTTTAATCATTGCTCAACCACGCCATTGATAAGCCATTCCATTTCACTACGCAAGGCGTCATCACTAATTGTTTCACCTTCTTCACAACGGACATGTCCCTTGTTATCGACAATCTTACCCGTGAAAACATGATAACCATCCTTAATTCTTTGAATGGTATTTTGAATCCGGACCTTAATGGAATCAGGAATTTCGTTCGAATAAAAAGCAAGACCTACAGCATCTTTATCAAGTCCAAACCAGTAATCCATATTTTCCGTATTTTTATTCTGGAAGAAATCCTGGAACACACCCTTGTAAATAATATTCCAATTAACATTTATAGAGCTCAACATTTTAGGAGAGTAATAATTTTTTTCAACGTGGTTTCCAATAGAATACACCCCTCGGGCTTCGGCAACCTCAACGACATGCGAACGATCCTGATGTAACGAAATCACGTCTACATTAAAACTATCGATTAACGCATTCGCAGCTTCAGTTTCAATTTCTTCATTATCCCAGAAATGAGTCCAGCGCAAATACACCTGAACTTTCGGATTCACGCTTTGTGCGCCAATGGCAAATGCGTCGATTCCCCTATAGACTTCGCTATTTTTCATGGCAGCCACATAACCGACATGATTCGTCTTGGTCATGGCTCCCGCTATAATGCCCGCAAGGTACCTGGCTTGATAAGTTCGGGCAAAATAAGGCTTATAATTGGGCGCTTTAAATTTCCAATCACCACCATAGAATGTCACATCCGGATGCGCCCCGATAACGCCATCTATTTTCTTAGGATAATTATAGCTCGTCAGAACAATGATTTTGATACTGTCGGCAATCATGTCTTTTACGACTTTTGCAAGCGGCGCCGTTTCTTCGGGCACATCAATTGCCACAACCATTTGTGCGCCTAGGCTATCACATGCAATTTTTGCTCCCTTGTAATGAGCTTCATTCCAACCATTGTCAGCCGTATCGCTTAAAAGAATAAAACCTACGCGGAGTTTTTGAGCGACCGACTTCTGCATTTTTTTGTCGTTGCCAGCCTCTTCAAAGGTCATATACAGCAACGAAAAGAACGCTACAACCGCTATGATTGCAGCGACCGTAATTCTACTTTTCATCTATGGTTACCCCCTTCACAAACCAATTAAAATTATTCAGCATGTCCGTATCAGACATGGTCTCACCCTCGTTTATACGAATCACTCCCGTATTGTCTTCTATAGGGCCATAAAAAACATCAAAAGATCCATTCTGGATTTTTTCTCGTTCGCTTTCAACTAACGCAATAGCCTCTGGATTCACATGACTAGTGAACGGCGATAAATCGATAATGCCAGAATTGATTCCTTCCCAATAGCGTTTGCTTACGAATCTCTTTTTGAGCACATCAAAGATATGCGGGATATAAAATTTTTCCCAGCGCCATACCGGAGCCGTCAAAAAATGATCTGGATATAAATCCGCATTGTCCAAATTGTAGCCCACAATCCACACCCCAAGAGAATCGGCAATGCGCATGGGAGTTTGGCTATCGACATGTTTTGCAAGAACATCTATCGAATCGTTCGCCAAAAGAGCCCGCGTCGCTTGGGCGCAGACCTTGTCGTTATTCCAGGATTTTGTCCAACGCACAATCACGCTCGCATCGGGATTGGCCTTCTTGACGCCTAAGGTAAACGCATTGATTCCACGAATTACTTCAGGAATATCGTATGCGGCTACATAGCCTATTTTCCCGGTTTTACTTTGCATGCCGGCCACAATGCCCGAAAGGTAGCGCATTTGGTACATACGGCCAAAGAAAGTCGCCACATTCGGAGCCGTCTTTATACCGGACGCATGGAAAAATTTCACATCAGGGTGTCTGACAGCAACATTCTGAATATAGGGACCAAACTGGAACGAATTGAGAATGAGCACCTTTACACCCGCAGCAATAAGGCCTTCCATAACCGCTTCAGACGTTCTATTGGTCGGAATCTGTTCACGGAACAAGACATCTAGATTCAATTTCTCAGCAGCCTTTTTCATGCCCTCGTAATGCGATTGTCCCCAACTATGGTCATCAATCGTGCCATGCATAATCATCGCGATTTTTGTCTTTTCGCGGGTGATATCGGTATTCTTCTTTTTCACATTGACGGTGAACAAACCGGCTAAAATAACGGCGATAATTACAGTCGGAATAACATAGATGAGTTTCATCATGCACCTCCTGCAAGGTACTCAGAAAGCTTATCTAAAATTTTCTTATAGTCCGCCATGCATATTTCATGCTGTTCGCGAACAAAGTCAAAATTTCCTTCTTTGCAAGCATTTTCGAGAGCCTTGGACATTTCCGAAAGTTTCACCGCCCCAATCGTAAGAGATGTGCTCTTGAGCGAATGAATGACTATGCGATAATGATCGAAATCACTTCTAGAAAAAGACTTTTCCAAATCAGAACGGCGGTCATTTTTCACATATTCCAAAAGCATTTCATGGTAGAACTTTTTGTCGTTCATACAATAGCCAAGCCCTGTCGCCACATCTAGAATTTCAGAAAGCCCGCCCACGGTTCGTGGGCTTTCAACGGTCTCAGCAGCCTTGCTATCCGAACTTTCACTTTCGACAATCAAATTTTGCGGCAAGTATTTCTTTACTATCGAAAGCAACACTTCTTCACGAATAGGCTTTGTAATGTAGTCAGTAAAGCCCGCCTGCATATAGGAATCCTTCGCGCCGACAACCGCATTGGCCGTAAGCATGACCACAGGCGTTTTATTGATATCAAAGTCCTTCAATTCCCTCATGCACTGAAGCGTTTCGATGCCGTCCATCACGGGCATCATGTGGTCCAAGAGAATCAAGTCGTAACGATTTTCTTCGACAAGCGTAAGAGCGTCTTCGCCATTCGTCGCAGTGTCAATATTTATTTCAGTTTCCTTAAGGAGTCCGCTGACAACTTTCAGATTCATAGCCACATCGTCAACCACCAAAAGTTTGGCCTTACTCGCCTTAAACTTTTTCGCACCCGAAGTGACCGAAATAAATTCCTTATGGCGTTCCATAAAGTTGCCAATAGGAGTATCATCCTTGACCACCTGCGGAATATGGACCTCGAACACGGAGCCAGAACCGTACACGCTCTTGACCAAAATACGGCCACCCATCATTTCAACCAATTTCTTGGTCAGATTCAGTCCAAGGCCCGTTCCCTCAATATTTCTATTACGATCCAAATCAATTCGTTCAAAGCTCTGGAACAATTTATCACGGTCCACAGAACGAATGCCGATTCCGGTATCCGCCACCACAATTACAAGCTCAATCTTGTGTACATCATCTTCGTCCGGCAAATTTCTGAAATCAACCGACAAATCTACCGTTCCCTTGGGCGTGTACTTGATAGCGTTCGAAAGCAGATTGTTCACTATCTGGCGCAAGCGAACTTCGTCGCCTTCAAGCATCGACGGAATTTTCGGGCTCACGTTGACATCGAATTCCAGATTCTTACTCTGGGCGCGCGGATTTGCAACACAATAGCAATCGTTCAATACAGCAAACAAATCGTACTCGCCCACCAGAAGTTCCATTTTGCCCGATTCAATTTTCGTGATATCCAAAACATCGTTCACCAGCGAAAGAAGCGTGTGTCCTGCATTCTGAATATTCTGGGCATAATCGCGCAAGGTTTCGTCTTTGCATTCCTTCAGCAACATGGTGTTCATGCCCAAAATGCCATTAATCGGCGTTCGAATTTCATGACTCATATTGGCAAGGAAAAAGCTCTTGGCCATATTCGCAGACTCCGCATTCTTTCTCGCCGCTTCAGCCTCGGCCCATGCCTTGCTCAATTCATCGGAACGTTGCGCTTTTTCACGAGCGTTATTCAAATTTTCTAGCATGGTATGCGTTAAGCGCGCAATCACGATACACAGAATCGTCATCACAATAGATTCTATCAAAAATCCCGCACACCTCGACACCCACCAAAGCGTATCTGTTTCAAACTCACCATGGTTTGCACCATGCGCTCTAAAATAAAGCGAAACAACAATCAATAAGTAGCTAACAATCGAAATCTTGAGCGTAAAAGCCGCATTAAAAAACAACAGGCTTGTCACCATGGCAAGAGTGTATGTCATGTATATGCCAATATTTTCATTGGTTGCAAGCATCGCGATAATACTTGCCATTCCAAGCACGCAAAAATACCGGCGCAACGTGAGCGGAGCGTTCATGCGTTCGGTAAAAGTGGGAAGCCACAAAATCACGAACGCAATACCTGTTAAAACGTTCAACTCAAAATAATCGATTTTAAACAAATGAACAATATTTCCCAAATAAATCAAAGGAAACATCGCCCAAAGCCAGCGCATTACTCGCGTGAGTTTCTTTAAGACTCGGCGGTCATTCTCTTCAAAAATATCATTACCCATAGTCGGCTCCCCTCGACTAATTTTATACGGCGTGCCCGTCGTCCCGCATCTCGTAATGGGAATCGTCATCAATCATCTGGAGCATTATATCGGCAAAATCAGGATCAAATTGTAGACCGCGACCTTTCACGATTTCTTCGCGCACGACATTTTGCGGAAGCGCCGAACGATAACTGCGTCGACTAGTCATGGCATCGTAGGCATCGGCCACGGCAATAATACGAGCAATTTCAGGAATGTTATAACCCGACAATCCTTCGGGGTAACCCTTGCCATCAAAGCGCTCATGGTGGTAATGCGCTCCGATTTCAATATTCGGCATTTCAGAAATGTTCTTCAAAATTTCAACACCGATACTCGGGTGCTGCTTGATTGTCTCGTATTCCTCGTCGGTCAGTTTGGAACTCTTGTTCAGAATATTATCCGGAACTCCAATTTTTCCGATATCATGCAAAAGCGCCACGATGTAGATTTCGTCTTGGTACTCGATTGGCTTACCTGCACGGAGCGCAATTTCTCTGCTGTATTTAGCAACTCGGCTAGAATGACCATTCGTGTAGCGGTCTTTGGCATCGATTGTCGACGCAAGCGTTTTGACAACCTGCAACGAAAGCATTTGAAGCTTATGTTGACTTTCCTTAAGTTCAGCAGTGCGTCGCACCACTTCGCTTTCAAGAGAATCCTGCAACTTTTGCAGAGACAGAATGCGTTTGATTCTTTCTAGAACAACTTCTGGAACCAAAGGCTTTTGGATATAGTCCTGAGCGCCTTCCTTAAACACCCGGACCTCCGTCTCACGGTCGCTGTCCGCGGTCAAGAACACCACCGGCAAGCCATCACAGGTTTTAATCTTCCGTATTTCCAACAGAAGTTCAAACCCATTCATGTCGGGCATGTGCACATCCAAAAGTGCTAGTGCAGGCCGTTCTTTCGAAAGGTATGCAAGCGCCTCTTTGTATGACTGAGCCAACACAACATTGTACGCCGAGCTCAACATGTGCTCGGCGAACCTCAAGTTCATGCGGTCGTCATCAACCACCAAGACCGTTTCTTTGGTGCTGGGCGCCTCGTTATTGTTATACGGAACCACCATGTTAAAATCCCTTTACACATACTAAATATATATTAGAATCGAGCCTTTCGGAGCCATGTGTTATAAAAATATTGTGAAAATGTGACGAAATTATCACAATATCACACAAAATACCGATTTTTGAGGAATTTAGCCATGTTTTTGTTACGCTTTAGACATTTCATTCTATGCGCAGGCACCATTTTTGCCGTCGCAGCCTGCTCCTCAGACTCCTCATCTAGCGCAGAATATCCTGATCAATGGGATCCATATCCCGAAACACCCTCCAGCAGTTCTTCGATTGCAACAGAAGATTCCGGCTCAAAGGTCGGAACGCAATCCTCTAGTTCCGCAGAACTGGTTGCAAGCTGTTCAAGTGATATCGCAACTAGCTCGAGCGATGCCTCAAGCAGTTCCAGCGAAGCGGCAAATTCTTACGCCGCAGACATCAACAGTTCTAGCGAAGCCGCTAGCAGTTCAAGTGAAACCGCGAACATCGCAAGTAGCTCCAGCGAGATCCTTTCAAGCGACAGCCAATACCTCTGGCACGACGAATTCGACGGCGACGGCGTCGATACCGACAAATGGACTTTTGAAATCGGCACAGGCGCAAGCGGCTGGGGCAACAACGAATGGGAATACTACACCAACCGCAAAGAAAACGCCTACGTGCAAGACGGCATTTTGCACATTCGCGCAAACAAAGAAGACTACGAAGGCTCCAAGTACACCTCGGCCCGCATTATCACCAAGGACAAGTTTAGCTTCACCTACGGCACCGTAGAAGCCCGCATCGCACTCCCTGTGGGCAAAGGCATTTGGCCTGCCTTCTGGCTACTCGGCCAGAACATCGACGCCGTAAGCTGGCCCGCCTGCGGCGAAATCGACATCATCGAAACCGTGAACAGCGAAAACATTGTGTACGGCACAAACCATTGGGCAAACGGCACCGAATACGCGACTTACGGCAACAACACCGGCAATTATCGCGACCAAAAGTTCGAACTCGACGTCACGCAATTCCACAATTACAAATTCACATGGGACGAAAAGTACATCCGCATGTTTGTGGATGACTTCATGTACCACGAGATTTTAATTGAAAATAACACCGGCGACACCGAAGAATTCCACAAGCCGTTCTTCTTTATCTTGAATGTCGCCGTTGCAGGTAACTGGCCCGGATTCGAAGTAGACGACGCTCAATTCCCGAACGAAATGCTCGTCGACTACATTCGAGTTTCCAAATAATATTACTTCACCATCACTTTCTGAGTCAGGTTGATTCCCTGGCCCTTGATTTTAACAAGGTACACGCCCTTTGCCGCATTCACCTTGAACTGGTGCGTGCCTGCAGAAAGTGTACCCTTGTGAAGCGTTACAACCTTGTGGCCCGTGACATCGAAGAGTTCCGCCGTCACGCCTTGTGTGCGACCCATCGAAAGAGTGAGCATGTCGCCACTTACACGCAGAGCCTTGGCACCTGCAACGTGCGGACGCATGCAAATTCCCGAGGGATCTCCGAACACGATTTTGATTTCGGGAATCATCTCTTCGGTGTTCTCGAAGCCGCGACTGAATGCGTCGTACTTGTCTTCGTTAAAGTCCCAGAGAACCTGGTCTCCAGCCTTGAAATTATCGTAGAAGATGGTGCCGGTATAGCCTGCGGCATAGTTTGCGATAACGACGCTCAAGGTCTTGTTACGGTCGGTATAGCTGGAAATATCGAACGAACAAGTCTTGGACTGGCCCGCGGCTACTTCGCAGGGGCCTTCCACTTCGGTCCATTTCCACGCATCCGTCAGCTTGAAAATCAAGTTCAGTTGCGCATCGCTTTCGCTCTTATTGGTAACCTCGAACGTAAACGTATTGGCCTTGCTCAAATCCCAAGTCTTCTGGTATTCAATCTGGGCATTGTCGCCGCCGTAAGTCACAGACATCTTGCCGTCACCGCCTTCCTGGCTGATGGCGACATCCTTGATCTTGATGCTTGCTTCTTCGGTAGCGGCAAGGGCCTTCATGGCATCAAGAGCCGGGTCAATGGTGTAAGTGTAACCGCCAAAGTTCGATTCGGTCTTGTCGCCAATATACTGCCAGGCAAGTGCGCCGGCATAACCGCCGTCAAAGGCCTTGCGGTAGCATTCTTCGGTAGAAATCTGGGTCTTGGCCGCCATGCTTGTAGTATAAGTATCGCCCTTCCAGCCGCTTGCCGGAAATTCACCGATAATCATGGGCTTGGAATCGTAGCCATACTTGGTCGCCATCTGGGCCGCCGTATTCACGAACGGAGACACGGCATCGTTCTGGTAGTACGGATAGTAATGCGTCTGGAAAAAGTCGAGCGTACCGTTCGCTTCGCCACCGGCGGCGATAAGTTCGGAATCGTTCCACCAGCTCTGATACTGAATATTCACGCTACCGGTGGACACGAGCAATTCCGGGTTTGTGGTATGGATTGCCGCAGCAATCTTGTTCGTGAACTTCTGCAGCACAGCCTTGTCGAGTTTCTTGGTGGTCCAGCCTACACTTGTCATGCCTTCGGGTTCGTTGAACACTTCCCAAGTCATAAGCGCATTATGGTTACCGATTGCTTTTACTACCGGAACAAGCGCATTGTCGATAAAGGCTTTGGTGCCCGCGTCTTCAAAAAGCTGCGTGTTTGCGGTAATGTCCAGCTTTTCGTCGTATAGGCCCCACTGATTCGGTTCCATCAGGTTGTGGCTGAAAAGGCACATCGAAACCATCACGCCGTATTCTTCGGCAATATCCAAAGCCTTCTTCATGTTGACGATGGTGTTTGCCTTGAGGCCCGAAACCAGATGCGTGCTCTGATCGATTTCGGGACTTTGGCTCATGTTGTTGAAGAGCCACCAGCGAATGGCGTTACCACCCGCAGCGCGCGTGCCTTCGACAGCCTTGCGCCAAGCGTTTTCGTTCAGCGGGGAATCGCCCACATCGGAGTTGTAGTCGCTCCAAGCGAGGTTCGTACCCGAGAAGAAAATCTTCTTGCCGTTGTACATGAGATCGGTGCCGCTTACGGTGAGTCCCGGGGCAGCGAAAGCAGAAACAGCTCCGCCGAGCAATAAAGCTCCGCTTAAAGCCTTGAAACCATATTTTTTCATAATACTCCTCAAACACCACCCTCCTTTGGAGTGGTTATCTGAAAAATACACTAATAAGGCTTTAAACGATTATTTTTTATTTCAAGGCGTTGACATTCATCACGGAAAATGTCCACACCTGCAAAAAAACTAGCGCACAATCCAGCCGCCGCCAACAACCATATCGCCGTCGTAAAACACGGCGCACTGGCCAGGAGTGACTGCAAACTGGGGCTGTTCAAAGCTGGCGAGTGCGCAGCCGTCTTCTAGAATCTTGACCATGCAACGGGTCGGACGCTGGCGGTAACGCACCATGCCCTCGCATTCAAACGTATCGCCCGCGGCATAGGCCACGCCTGTAGCCGGGTTTACGCCATGCCATTCGCAATTCTGGATGCGCACATCGCTTGCCGAGACGGCCGACTTGTCGGCGGTCACCAGAATATCGCCTGTTTCCGGATTCACGCTTTGCACGAATGCGGGAACGCCCAGCGCAACGCCAAGTCCCTTGCGTTGCCCCACCGTGTAACGGTGGTAACCTTCGTGACTATTCCAAATCTTACCGTCGGCGGTCACGAAGTTTCCTGGGCGTGTCATCGGGCCAAATTGCTCTTGCAAGAAGGCGGTATAATCATCGCCGTAAATATCAAAACAAATATCCTGGCTATCGCTTGCGCTCGCGTTTTCAAAGCCATGCTTTGCCGCCATCGCGCGAACTTCGGGCTTTTCCATGCCACCCAGCGGAGTCATCACCCGCGCCATGGCGGAATCGGGCACCCCGAACAAAAAATAGCTCTGGTCTTTTGCGGCATCGCGGCCCTTAAAAAGCCTGCGCACGCCACCGACCTCCTTCACGTTCACATAATGCCCCGTCGAAAGGAAGTCTGCGCCGTGCTCTAGCACAAAGTCAAGCATCCAGCCGAACTTGATGTAGCGATTGCAATAACAGCAAGGATTCGGGGTACGCGCCCACGCAAAGTCCTCGTGACAGCGTTTCAGCACTCGGTCCGTGAAAGCATCGTCACACACCGCCACATAATGCTCTATACCCAAGCGCTTCGCGACCGCGCGGGCGCGCAAAACGCTTTCGTCTTTTTCGGAATCATAGGGATTCGCACCATTAT
This sequence comes from Fibrobacter sp. UWB10, assembly GCF_900182935.1. Classification (NCBI taxonomy): domain Bacteria; kingdom Pseudomonadati; phylum Fibrobacterota; class Fibrobacteria; order Fibrobacterales; family Fibrobacteraceae; genus Fibrobacter; species Fibrobacter sp. UWB10. Next base: position 420,117 of record NZ_FXUE01000001.1, read on the forward strand.
TCGCAAGCGGCGGCAACACGCGAAGCGTCACGCCGAAAACGTCGTAGCCCTGCTCCAAGAGCAGGAGTGCCGCCACCGACGAATCCACTCCCCCGCTCATGCCGACAGCGACTCTAGCCACTAATCAAACCTCAGCATCAAAGCAATTTCAAATTGCAGAATCTGGCGCAAGTGCGGAGTTTCGTCATCCAGTTTTTCGTGAATCTGGCGGTATTCAATGTAACTGCTCATCGATGCAATCTTGTTGAATTGGTAGCCTGCGCTCGGGCGAATAAACCATTCATGCGTACGCGAAGGCACCGTTCTGTCAACCAATTCTAGTTTCGGGCTATAGACTTCTGTCGGTCTATCCGCGAACAAGACATCATCAAAGCTCCACTGCTTAAAGACTCCGTCAGTACCGCTTTCCTTGTTCCATTTGTCGTAACCCTCTACTGGGTCATATTCCTTACGGATAGTCTTCTTGTAGTCGTAACCGGCCGTCAGCTTCAAGTCAACAGAATTCTTGAACTTGAAGAACCACTTGAAGAACTTGACCGCCTTGTCTATCTTGAGCGGGTAAGAAATCGTGAAGTCATCGCCGATATTGAACATAAAGTCGTTATACAGCGACGTATGAATCCATGGAATTTCCCAGAAGTATTCCGTCGTATCGCGAATACTACCCGTAGAATCCGGCCAACTCGGAATACTGATTACTTCTTCCTTCGGGCGTCTGTCTGTGCTTTCAATCTTCATGCGCACGCTATTTTCAATGCGCATGCTGTTCTGGAGCAAGAACGTAATACGAACAAGCGGGTTAAAGTTGATGCTATGCGCCCAAGAATCTTCGGCACTCTGGAACGGGTGAACCGTTGTCGTGTAAGAGTAATCGAAGCGGTGGAAAGTCGACACGCTGCGGAATCCATTCAAGAAAGAAATTCTCTGAGCAAAGTTCGGAACAGTCACACCGACACCAATCTTCGGCCACAACGTAGTCGTATCAATGTACATCGGGTATTCGCGAGCCTGCGCAAAGTCTTGTTTCCACTGCAAATCGCCAGTGACACCGATATCCCAAATCGGGAGCGTAATGCCCGTTCCCACCTGGAACTGACGAGATACGGAGTGGCGGAAATTGCCCTGGTATACAAGCGTATCGACATGGCGGTTTCTGTACTGACCAAAGCGTTCATAGTCATCGCGATCGTCAAGTCCCATATCACCCGTGACAATGTTGAAGAATCCGCGGTTACGGTAGCCGTTACCAAGACCCAAGCCATACAAGTAATATTGTAGCGGAGTCACGCCCTGATCTTCATACAACTGAGCCAAGGTAAAGTTTTCGCCCACCGTATTGGTCGTTGCCGTCCAATTAAAGCGCACTTCACGCCACTTGATTTTATCGAACGCTGTTGCCACCGGGTTTTCTTTACCGAAAGCACGAGCCAAATCAAGCACCTTCAAAGACGGAGCAAATTCAAAGCGGTTCGTTTGCGAAATGGTCCAGTAATTTTTCTCTATCGACGTTTCATCCATAAAGTCGAAATCGTCGGGAATAGTCTTTTGCTGGTTAAAGTCAGAACTAAAGTTCGTGCTGAACGGCAAGAACGGAATCAGTCTCGGGTTAAAGCCAATCTTGAACTGTTGAGAACGAGAACGTTCGTTACGCAGGATACCGAAAGACTTACCATACGTCTTGCTACCCACGCTATCCACCTTGTAGAAGGTCGTGGTATCATAACGAATTTCATAAGAATTCGGATTCTGCATGTCAATGGCAAGCGTGTCTCCGTTTTCAGCAATCTTCGGAATCGTATCACGCGGAATAGCCACCACGCTATCGCCAGATATATACACGCGGCGGTCCGTATGGTCATAATCAAAGATATAGTCGCTTGCAAAAAGACCACCATCACGCGAGGTAAAGAAGTTCTTCTTCACAAACGCTTCGCGGTCGCCACCACCATACATATCACGCTTGATATTCAACGAATAGCTTGTGGTAAGGAACGAGAAAATGTTCCAGCGCATGTTCAACTTATGGCTAAGTTCCGTCGTGTACGTGACAATCTTATCAACCTGCGGTTCCACGAAATCCGGGTCGCGGCTCTGGTTCACATAGCGGACATAGTTCAAATCGAAAATCGTAAGGTCAAAGGTCTGCGGCCAGGGTTCAAATTCAGCCTTCGACAACGGCTTCAACCATTCAAACTTCGACAAACCTTCGAGCGGTCGGAACTTGAACATGCTGAACGTTCCCAACTTATATTCGAGCACCGTGTGGTAAGAATAAGTCGAGTCAGACGATGTTGTAGAACGGCCTTCAGATTCATTATAGGAATAGCTCAAAGCCGGACGGTCAAGGAATATCTGAGACATGACTTCACCAAGCTTGGTTTCGCGAGCATGGTAGTCTTTACGGTAGCTAATGCCAAAGGACTTTTCTCGAGTATAAGACTGGAAGCCCTTCGATTCTGCATCGTCACGTAAGCGTTGTTCTTCCTTATCAGAATTCACTTCGAGCTTGTTTTCGAACATGTCGCCCGTCATGTCCACAAAGCTGCTACGATTCAGAATCATGTCATCCGTAGGCTTCATGTAGGGGCGCTTGGTAGAACTATGATAGCCGAGTGACAGCGGAATATGGAATCCAGAACTGTCATTCAAGAACTTGTTCAAGTTCATGGTGAAGTCGCCAGCCACATCGAGCTGAGATGCCGCGGCAGAAGCCTTCGGCTTGGGAGATCCATTCGAAGTCGATAGCGTTGCAAAATTACCATCCTGGTAACGAACGGCACCCGAAATCGAGATGAAGTCAGCAAAATTTACCTGGCCACTTGTACGTGCCGCATAGCCCCATTCGGTATCCATATCCGAAAGGCGCAAGTCATCTAGCCAGAAAGCACCCTTAAGGTCTTCGGCCGAAGCACTAGAATCGGCAATAATCACAAAGCGCATCCAGTCAATGCTGGTAATGGAGGGGTTACCCACCAAGCGCAGCTTTTCTTCACGTTCACCGCCCAAATCCTTTTCAACGGCATTCAGGTAAGGCGGACGGCGACCACGCTTCAAGTCTGTAAAGTCTGCCAAGTCCATCGCAAAGGCGTTATCAAGCCAGTTACGTTCATGGCTATCTTGCAAGCGTTCGCCATCTTTGCGGGTAAACGATACCGGACGGAAGCTCCATTCGTAATAATCGTTGGAACCTTCAAGCGAACCTTCACCGAACTGAATTGCAAAACGAATCGGAACCGTTTCCGCCTTGGAACTATCCAAATAATGGATTTCCATTTTCAAGGAACGATAGCTAGAGAAATCCTTTACGTCGGTTTCAAAAATACGTGTGACACCCACTTCTTGTCCCGGGCTCATGTCATGGTATTCAAGAACGAGAGCGGTTTCTTTCAGCGGGGCATTCGAATCAGAATCGCGTTCGGTACGAGTATTCGGCGATTTATGATACTTGTTTGAATTTTCGCGATTATTAATGGTCGAAACGCTAATGTAGGTATTGTCTCTCGTGGCCACATTTTCAGACACATTCATTTCGACGCCATTCACTTCGACAACCTGAGAATGTTCCGTCGAAGAAGTCTTGTAGAGATCAGCAACAGTCTTTTCTTCCCATGCGTTACCGACCACAGCCAGGTTTACAATCTGCACCTTGGCTTCAGCCACGCCGTTGTTCAGTTTACCCAACCAGAGCCTACTGTACTGCGCTTCCGAAAGAATCGCCTTGTAATCGCTACTCGTCTGAGAAACAATAGTATCATACTGGTCCAAATAGATACGCCACTTGCGCCAGCCATTCTTCAGCTTTTCAAGTTGTGCCGTCGTATCGGACAGGTCAATGCGGTAACGGACAAAGCTAATATCCTTATCCAAAGAACCGTTCTTGTTAATATCTTCGGTATCGTAAGCACGTTCACCCGAGTTGTTTTCGGTTCCGTTAATATTGATCGACGGGTCACTTTCATTTTCCAAATCATCGTCGTAATTATCGCGGGCAATATCAGTCGTCGAACCGTCCGTATTCAAAGTGCTGTGGTGCTTTTTGATCTTACAGTTCTCGCCTTGGCAAATCCATTCTATGCGTTCTTCTTCAGTACCGCTCCTGTTATCCAAGCCCTTGTCGTGCAGGGCTGTTGTCGTACCCAAATCGTTTTCACCATTATACAGACCGTTCGGGGCCTCACCGTTAATCGAAAGGTCTTCACTCACCAAACCGAGATCAAGATAAATGGAGCCCACATTACCGCGCGCCACCACTTCGATGTATTTCATGTCGCTCAAGTCTTGGTAGTAGCTACTGTTCGGGCGCATAATACCACCCCAAGAATTACCCGCCAAGTTGTCATTGGCACGCAAGGTCATCTTGAGAACGGTCAGGTGCTGGTTATCGACATCGGAATTACCCACCGACGGATAAATATTCTTGTACAGTTCCGTATTGTTACTGTGCCAAATAAATTCGCCCTGGTGCTGGTAGTCCAAGCTCCTAATATAAGTCAACGCATTCGATTCAACACCACCCGGAGGCGATGCTTGGTACCAAGAAAGTCTAGTCAGCGGATACGTAAGGCCCGAAGCAGTCGCTTCAAAATCTTCGACCAACGCAGACTGTTCATCGCTCGTGTTCGCATTATGGCGGCTAGCCGCAAATTCAGCCTCGAAACGCCAGCTGGACTGCGCTGTCGTGTTGATACCCGGAATAAAATTCACCAATTCAGTCAAAGCAGGCACGGTATCCTGCAAGCGGAGGTTCATTCCCCACAGCACGCTAGAATAAGGTTCGTTACCGAGAGTCGGGGTCTTTGCCGTCGTGCTCTGGCTCTTGTACAAAGCGGTAATACCGAACACAGAACCTGCGCCCAAGCCATACAAGTCAAGCGGAAGTTCAGCGCGAGCACCCAGCAAAAGCTTGTTGTCAATTTCGAACAGAGGTTCGCATTCGTAAGTGACCTTAATTTCCTTGTTCGGGTCAAGAGCGCGTTCGCTCAAAAGTTCAATCTGGCCAAGTTCATAGTTGACTTCGTAGTCCGTACCGCGAATAAGGGTTGTAGAACCCGCCGTCACCTTTTCAGTACCCGGCGAAATATCCATACAGGAACTACCGCTCACAGAATAGCTAGAGCTCGGATCACGAACACTCAACGTCGAGCTACGGCGCTTACCCACCGATTCGAAATAGAAACGGTTCGTGTAGCGGGAAAGGTTATAGACCGGCAACGTATACAATTGAGCCATCGCTGCGGTGGTATCCAAGTTACGCAACGGCTCCAAGCAGTTCTGCTTGGCCAAATCTCTTGGGTTCTTCTTGTCTTTATAAACAGGATCTTCTGGCAATTTACACGGGAGCCACATTTCACCGGTATAGTTACCCGAAGCATCTTTCTTAAAAATTGTTGCGTCATTTACTAAAGGCGTGCCAGTCGTTGAATCAACCAAGCCAAGCTTTTTGAGATAGTCCCCAGAAATGCCCGACTTGTTTTTCATACGCAACACAAAATTCGAAGAACTTGCATCCGAAATGCCAATCGAATACACATTACGCAACATCAACTTATCAATATCGGTAAGTTCCGAAAGCGTAGCATCCCACTGGATAAGCACGACACTGGAACCATTCTTGATGGTATTCCCTTTACGGCCCGTACCGTCACCATCCCAGCTAGCAGCAATCAAGGTATTGCGAGATACACCATTAATCTTGACCACACCCGTCTTCATATCGTAGTCGAATTCCTCTTTCGGAATTTCAACTAGGCGATCAATATCCTTTATGATAGTCTTTCCATTTTCTGTGACATACCAAGCTTTCACATTGTCAAACACACCAGTCGTCTTAGTCGAGCTAGTTGCAGCACGCTTATAGAGCTTAAGTCCTTCAGCTCGGTAACTCCATTTTAAGTTATTATCAACCTTTGCATCAACATAATCCTTCCTGACTTTTTGACTCAAGAAGTAATAGCGGTAAGCAACAAACTGCTTATCCAAGACCTGAAATTCCGAGGTAGTCTCGTTCGCCTTCAGGCTGTATTCTTCCTGGTCGCCACCATCTTGCGAGGCAATCGTCGTGAGTCGCCAGTCGCCCAACTTCCAGTCAGCCTTGATACCGAACAGACCCTGGTGGTTCTCGGAATAACCCGTAAGTTCCGTACCCGTCAAAGCGAGGTTCGTGGTACCGGCTTCCACACGTTGCAGAATGTAGTCTTCGAATTCGTCCTTGTAAGATTCTTCGTAAACCACACGCACCTGGTTGCGGGCTCCAAGGCCTTCTTCAACGTTGTTAATTTCAACCGTGATATAAGGACCGATTTTACCCTTCACCATGAAGTTCGGCGTGTAGTTCAGTGTCGGGCTCGGCCACAGGCTCGTGTTCGTGCTACCCTCGGCATCGTCCTTTTCACCGTAACCCTTCAAGCGAATGTCCATGGTCCCCTGGAGCATCAGCTTCGGCTTGTCCAAGCCAAAGTCACGCATCCATGCTGGCATTGTCACCGGGATTGTAATATCGAACACCGAACCGGTCTCGGGAGTCTCGTAACCGTCGTTCGCCTTACCGACCAAATCGTTCAGCCATAGACTCTTTTGCCCAATGCTGTACATGTCAGACACGTAGTCCGCAAGTTCGGGATAATGCGCCGTCCACAATGTAGTGGTATCGCGCGAAACGGAGTTCACGCGTTTTTCGCTCACATCCATTTCACGGGTCGAAACATCGATGTCGTGGCTAAAGACCTGCCCCTTGCTCGTACTCATGAGCGTAGGCGAAGACCCAATACCCCCGAACGGCAAAAGCCCGTTCAAAGGTGTTACAGACGGCGGGAGCGATATGTACTGGTAAGTCGGCTGCCATTCCGTCTCTGCCGGATCAGGTGCAGATTCAGCATCGCTTGCAGATACAACCGAAACAGAATCGCTCTGGGACCAGGCGATTCCTACGGCAAGGGCGACAGTCGCCACCGGCCACAAGCGTTTTAGACCTTCAAAAAACACAATATTCTTCTATACAGGTGCCCCATAAAATACTGAATTTGCATACCGCAAAACCACCTATAATATGGGATTTTCCCGCAATTTGTGCGAAATTAGCAATTTTTCGACAATTTGTACGGCTTTATGGCCATCATAACATTAATTTAGACCATTCTGCTCAACAAAGACGCCCCCGACAAAACAGCCGAGAGCATCTCTACATCAGAAAGAGTTTGCGCTACGAGTTAGTCAACACGCACAAAGCTATAGGCCAAATAAAGCGGATAGTTCGGATAATCATTCCTGTAATTGATAATTCTAATCTCAGCCTGACCAGTAGCCTTTGCAACAAAATCAACAACTTCAAAGTTATTCAACAAACTCTGAGATCGAATGCCATTGGAACCAAGACCGGCTCCATAAACAGCCAAGTCAAAGTCATGCGGAATTACACGTGTCGCACGGAACTCTGTAGGTGGCACCATCCACGCAATTGCAACCCTATAGCGTTTACCCTTTTGAACATTTTCCTTTTTAACTTTATACACATTGGTTCCATTAGCATTTGTTCCAAAAATTTCGTACTGGGTTTGTCCAGGCCAATAATCAATGCTGTTATAAGCACTTGTAAACAACCTATACGAAGGAATGTGCGCCGTAAAACGAGAATCATCATAGTCAATATCTTCCGCGTTCACGACTTCAAGACCTTCAGATGCAATGAACTGAGCTTTCACCAATTCAGGGTTATTTCTATAAGCTGAACGCTGAGACATCAATACCGCAGCCATGCCAGCCGTAAACGGGGTTGCCGCACTTGTTCCGTTAAAATGTTCTACCGTTTTACCAGGGAAGTGGAAATTTGTAAAATTCACAACTTCAGGTTTAGCAATGCCATCACCGCGACCATTCATATCAGGATTTATATAAAAAGAATAGTCCAACAGCAAATATCCATTACGAGCGCCATAATTCTTTTTTTCAGGAACAGACGCACCAACCGTAATGGTATTAAACCCTCTTGCATTTATATTTACATTATACGTTAGGTCATCACTACGCTTATTTCCCGCAGCAACAAACTCAGATACGCGATAGTTGTACACATAGGCATCCAACGTATAATCGTTATCATCATACGCCCGATCACTGGAATGATAGCCCCAAGAATGAGAGCCCACCATAATTCTAGGATTATATGCATTGGGATTAGACACGGTCAAAGCATCATTACCAGAAGCATCTTCCCAATCCATGCCATATATTTTGGCGCTAGGCGCCGTTGAATGAAGAACCTGGGCTACTCCTGTTGCATGGCTTTGCACACCATAATAGCAATTTAGTCTTTGGTAGGACGATCCCAAATACGTCGGATCGGCACACCCACCATCAGAAAAATAGATTCCTACATTTTGTCCTTGATATCCTTTATCATGGCCGTAAGTTTTTAATCCATTTGCATTCCACATTTCATCTGGAGTATACCACCAATCTCCATTGTAATATGTTTTTGAAGCAATGGTCTTGTTTTCACGAACTGGGGAAATAGTAACATCATCAGAAGAATTAAATTCATTTTCAATTTCTTCTGCAGTAAGATTTTTTACAACAGGCAGCGTTATTTTACCTGCTTTTTTGGCATAAGCCGTTTTCCATTTTTCTTCTTTTGCTTCAAATTCAGAAGCACTCACTTCTTTTCCATTGAAATAATAAACCGTTTTTTTCTTTGCTTCATCATAGCGAATTTCAGCATGATAGCCCTTTACCTTCGGAAAGTCTTTATGCAAGCGACCAACACGCACACGCATTCTTTCAGACGCACCATCATTCACCATATAAACCACGGAGTCCTTCACACTAGCACTCTTGTTGGCTCCCTTACGGCCCAAAAGGTCGGATTTAACAACCTGTTTGCGGACCACCTTCTTAGACTTGTGTTCATTCACAAACTTGCGAACTTGCGGATCCATACGATCAACAGGTTGTCCCTGCGACAGCAATTCTTCCTTTGGCAAGTCACTATACTTTTCAAGCAATTGTGCTTGAGAGGCAACACAGCAGGCCATTACAGCAGCTGCAATAACTTCTTTTGATCTCATCTTATCTCCAAAAATTAGATGTTTAACATTTTTTAGTTTGTTAACAAACATTTAGTTTATTAAAAACAAACCACGTAAAAGATAACATCTAAAACACATTCATCTAGTTTATTCGTAAGATATTTTTAATTGTAAGAAAAATAAAATCAAAGTTATAATACAACAACAAAAAGAAGTAAAACCACATATAAAATAAGTAAACAAGAACAAAGTAATACATCTGCAATCAACAAAAAAAACTCGTCTGGAAAGACGAGTTTTTCGTTATAAAAACAATTTGTTTTCTATTACAGCGGAATGTTAGCGTGTTTCTTCCAGTGACGCTTTTGTTCCTTGGTCTTCAAGGCATCGAAAGCGGTAATCAGGCGCTTGCGAACATCGGCCGGGTGAATCACTTCGTCGACCACGCCCATAGAGGCGGCAACGTAGGGGTTCATCAGTTCTTCTTCGTACTTGGCGATGCACTGGGCGCGAGCGGCCACCGGATCCGGAGCTGCAGCGATTTCCTTCTTGTTGATGATTTCCACAGCACCTTCGGCACCCATCACGGCCACCTGAGCGATCGGGAGGGCGAACACGTAGTCGGCACCCACGTCCTTGCTGTTCATGGCGATGTAAGCACCACCGAAAGCCTTACGCAAAATGAGCGTCACCTTCGGCACGGTTGCTTCGGCAAAGGCATAAAGGAGCTTTGCACCATGGCGGATAATGCCCGAGTATTCCTGCTTGGAACCTGGCATGTAACCCGGAACGTCAGCAAGGGCCAGCAGCGGAATGTTGAACGCATCGCAGAAGCGAACAAAGCGGCCTGCCTTGTCGGAACCGTCCACGTCCAAGGAACCGGCGAGCACCTTCGGCTGGTTAGCCACGATACCGATGGCTTCACCATTCAGGCGAGCAAATCCGATTACAACGTTCTTGCCCCAGTCGCTCTGCACTTCAAAGAAGCTGTCGGCATCGGCAAAGGCGGCAATCACAGCCTTCACATCGTAAGCCTGCTTATAGTTATCCGGAACAATGTCCTGGATAGCGGCGCTGTTATCAAAGGAAGCGGCAACTTCGTTCGATTCGGACTTGGAGAACAGCTTCTTGAAGAAGCCTTCGTCGTTCTTGGCGGCTTCGGCAATCTTGCAGTTGCATTCGGCAGATTCCTTGCGGTTGCTCTGCGGCAAGTAGCTGAGGAGCTTGCGGACACCTTCAAGGCACTTCTTGTCATCTTCGTACATGAAGTGAGCCACACCAGACTTTGCCATGTGCACCGGAGCGCCACCGAGTTCGGCAGCAGTGATGTTTTCGCCCATCACCTGCTTGACGACAGCCGGACCGGTAAGGAACATTTGGCTCGTGTTCTGGGTCATGAAAATGAAGTCGCTAAGAGCCGGAGAATAGCAGGCGCCACCAGCGCAGGGGCCCATGATCACGGCAATCTGAGGAATCACGCCAGAAGCCCAAACGTTGCGGGCCATGATGGCGCTATAGCCAGCGAGCGAGAACACACCTTCGTCGATACGGGCTCCACCGCTATCGTTCATGGCGACAAACGGAGCACCGGCTTCAACAGCCATGTCCATCACGCGGCAAATCTTTTCGGCGTGGCACTGGCCCAAGGAGCCGCCACCCACCGTAAAGTCCTGGGAAGATGCAAACACCAGACGGCCATTCACCTTGCCGTAACCGGTCACGACGCCGTCACCCAAGACGACTTTGCTTTCCTTGAGCACGCGGTTGCTCGACTTGCGGAGTGCACCGACTTCAACAAACGTACCTTCGTCGAACAGCATTTCCATGCGTTCGCGGGCAGTGCACTTTCCGGACTGGTGCTGCTTATCGACACGGGCAGCGCCACCAGCTGCCTGGGCCTGGGCCAGGTAGTTATCCAGCTTGGCGATATACTTTTCGTTCCACATTTTGTAAAGAACTCCTGTACTTGTAAGATTTTCGTAGCCAAAATTAGAAAAAGCCGTTGAGCTAGTCAACGACTTTTGTTTCTTTTTGTTTAAATAAGTAAGATGCAAGTAGTTTGTAGGAAGCCTCAACATCAATATCCGGGGCCGCAACAAGCCACGCGTCCATGCTCTCCTACCTGCATAATATTGAATTCACCCGTAGAACCGGACTTCGCCTGAACCTTGACTCGGATTGAAGCTATAGATTTGACAGCTTCGTCCATGGAAATGCTCTGGTCGTCCTTAGCCCAGCTCGGTTGAGCAAACTTGGACCAAGGAATGTCTACCGTCTTACCGGTAGCAGACTTGCCCATGTCATAGGCCGGGAGTGCATAACCGATTTTCTTATCCATTTCATCACCCAGGCTCAACTCAAGTACAGCTGCATGCGTGACAGAAAAAGTAATCGCAATTCCCTTCATGCTAGAAGCGTCGACAGGGATGACGCGACCATCGGCACCCTTACCCGCAAGGTCGAAACCGACAGCCACATACGGATCATAGTCCAAGGTGCCTTTTCCCAACTTGTACGTTCCACACATACCGTTACCGCAAGCTTCGAGCACAGGTTCAAGTCCACCATATTCTTCATCTGGTTCGGCAGCCCATGTTATAATTGATTTTCCACCATCAAGGCTATCATTATAGGTATACCAATAACCGGAATTATTAAAACCGGCATCACAGCCCGTGTTTATTCGAGCTAGGCCATCGGCCCCATTCCAAGTTTCAAAATCGCAAGTCGCCAAACTGTTGCTTGATTTGGGAACAACACTGCTGCTAGACGGAGGCACTACACTACTGCTCGATTTCGGAACAATCGAACTCGAAGAAACGGGCGGCACATAATCGGGGCAATTTTTGAACGTGCTCCGATTTACAGGTACAATCTTCATAATGTTAAATTCGCCATTATTGCCGTCCTTGGCTTGAATTCTAATTCTAACCGATGCAAGTTTTTTTACGACTTCTTCAGTTGATATTTGGTTTTTGGCCCAACTCGGCTGGGCAAATTTGGTCCAGGGAATACGAACCGACTTACCAACAGTAGATGTACCCAGATCATAAGCAGGAAGTGCAAAGTCGATTTTCGCATCTTCTTCGTTACCCATGCTCAACTCAAGTGTAGCAGCCGCCGAGACAGCAAGACTAATCTCAAATCCTCCCAAGCCGGAAGCGTCGACCGGTATGACACGGCCATCAGCATCCTTACCCGCAAGGTCAAAAGCGACAACCACATACGGATCGTAGTCCAAGGTGCCTTTATCCAACTTATACGTTCCACAAAGGCCCGTAACACATTTCTCGAGAACCGGTTCCAAACCGCCATACACATCTGGCTCAGCAGCCCATTTTATGGTTGATTTTCCACCATCTTCGTTATCATTATAGGTATACCAATAGCCGGAATTATTAAAACCAGCGTCATACCCCGTATTTATTCGGGCTACACCATAGGGCCCCCAATCTTCAAAGCAATGGTCATCCTTGAATGCCGACGGAGTACTCGACTGAACGCTCGACGAACTTCCATTTACCGATTGTACGCTCGACGAAGAACCCCGTTCTGCAACAGGATCATCATCAACTGGTTCGGTCTTTGTAGGCTGATCAGAACCTTCCTCAACCGTACTTTCCGGTGCAACGGGCTGTTCCTCACTAGAATCCTTAGATTCGGAACCAAAATCGCAAGCCACCACGGCAAACGTTGCAGACAGCAACGCCAAAGGCAACGCTTTTTTGAAAACGCGACTACATTTCATATTCATTGTAATACCTCCGGATTTATCCTTTTTGAATATACACAAAAAGAATTGGCTTGCGTACAAAAAAATTACGCATATCAAAAAAAGTCCCCGATGGGGGACTTTCTGTAAATTAAATCACTTTGTTTTGCAATATTAAAGGAATACTTCGATACCACCGCGGCACTTTTCCCAAGTGCGGTTCTTCTTGCACAAAAGATCCATCATCTTGTCATAAGTGGCGGTATTGGCAAAGCCCTTCCACAAGCGACGTTCAACAGATTCACCGCTATCCTTGTCAATCGTGGTAATGGTGTCGTAGTAAGACGGATTGTCCTTGAATTCAGAAATCAAGATTCCCTTCAGGTCTTCGGTGTAAATGCGCGAAGCATACTTGAGGATAGAATCGTTGAAGTTGAGTTCGTTTTCGACCAGCCATTCGAAGTCCTGAATCGGATCGCCGTAAATGAGCCAATGCTTAAGGGCAAGGGCCACCACCAAGTCCTTCACGGCGCTACGGAAGATAAACTTGTCTTCGAGGCGGCCGTTCCAGGTGATACGGGTCAGCGGGTTATCATCGTTCGCTTCGATAGACACGCCCTTACCCGGGGTCACGCGGCGAATCTTGATCGGCAGACGGCTAAGGAGCTGCCAGGCCTTGGTGAAGGCGATGGTCTTGCGGACAAAATCCTTTTCCTTATCCGGAGAAACACGCACGAACGCGCCGAAGCAACGCTGGTACAGGGTTTCCTTATCGAAAATGCAGTCGCTAGAGCGGCATTCGCTGAGCTTGCCATCCATCATGAAGAGGGTCTTGGCCAGTTCGGGGCGCATACGCACTTCGAGCTTACGGGTACGTGCCTTCAGGCGCACGCCATCCTTATAAACGTAGGTAAAGCCTTCTTCCTGGTAACGCTGCCAAATAAAGAACTGCAGGTCATCAGCAGCACGCAGATGGTAGCTGAACACCGGGTTCTGGCGGTTGTTGGCCATAGTCACCTGGTTCAGGAAGTTGTCGGCACCAGGATACGGCACCACGACCTTCACGAGCACCTGCGGGTTCACCGGCTTTTTGCTCTTCTTGGCGTACTGTTCATAGGTGAACAGAGACTGGGCACCGTTAATAATCTTCGGGCGTTCAATATAGAGCACCTTCTTGCCATCGCGTTCCTTGAGGCGCAGGTCATCACCGGTAAGGGTCATACCGTTGTGCAGGAACGGGAAGTCATCCACGTTCACGTTCTGGTCGTCGTTACGTTCCATGGTCTGGAAGGCATCGATCAAAGCAGCGTTCGTGTGAGTGAGGTTACCGAGGTAAGTACGAATGTTACTGGAGACGATAGCCATGTTGTGCTTCGTCTTGAGACGCTTACCCAGGTTCACGTGGTAGTCAAAAATCGTACGAATCGGGCAGAAACCGAGGAACAGTTCACCGTGATCAGAAGTCAGGTGGAGCGGATCGGAATCCATCACGATTTCAAGCTTGTCGTCGGCGCTGCGGAAGTCGCGGGTCAAGTCGTCATGTTCAGCAATGATTTCGAGCTTAGCCTTGACTTCGTTCTTCCAGATGCCGAGCTTGCGGCGCATGTCCTTGAGGGTACGTTCCAGTTCGGAGTCGGTAATGTCGCGGGTCGCACGAGTACGGAGCACCGTAATTTCGAGCGTTTCCATGTAGGGGCGACTTGCCGGGGAATCGGAATCTTCCTCTTCTTCGTCGTCAGAAATCTTATTAACAGCCCAAGGATCAGCTTCTTCGCGGAGCGACATGAAGAACGGATTAGGAGGGTCGCTGGTGCGGAAAACGGCAATCTGGAGCTGCTTCAGGTCGGAATTCAGGTGAGAAACGACCTTTTCGAGCGGAGTATCTTCATCGAGGAAGATGAAGAATTCCATAAAGCCTTGGGAATATTGGAAACCATGGAAGCAGCCGTTTTCATCAAGGTTTAGATGCCGGAGTGCCTTAATTCTGTCAGTAGGATCGTTCGGATTGAGACTCAAGAGGCTAGCCACAAATGCTAGACGGCGTTCCTGCGATTTGGTTAGTTCCATTTTTTCCTCAGTTCTGTTATCTTTACAATAGCAAAAGTCGGGTGCAATTGCAGCACCTTACCCTTAATATCGTATTTTGCACCTTAAAAATAGTTTCAAAATGCCGCTTTGTGGATAAAAAGCATACATTTTTTTCATTTTTTTTCAAAAGCACCCCCATTTGCAGTGAACATTTGTGCAAAAATCATACTTTTTTACTTTTTTTGGATAAAGATTCATCTTTTCGGGGCAAAAATGCTATGATTTACACTATAGGAGATGTTCCCATGAATTTGCTAGATATCATTAATAAAGCCAAGGCCGAAAAAGCCACCTCGTTAGACCTTTCCCAAAAAGAACTGAGAATCCTTCCTCAGGAACTTTTCGAATTGGAAGACCTCGAAGAGCTCATCCTCGACCGCAACATGCTCGTGGAACTCCCCGATGACATTTCCAAGCTCAAGAAACTGAAAAAACTTTCCGTGAGCGAAAACGACCTGATGGAACTCCCCGAAACCATCGGCGAACTTACAAATCTTGAACACCTGTACCTGGGTTACAACAGCCTTTCGGAACTTCCGGATTCCGTGGGTAACCTCAAGAAGCTCCAGACGGTGAACATCGCCAAGAACCAGCTTTTGGATCTGACTCTCGAAGTCGGCAAATGGGTAAACGTCACCAAGCTCTCCCTGCACGACAACATGCTGTCCGAAGTCCCGGCGACCCTCGGCAAGCTGAAAAAGCTCCGCAAACTCTACCTGGACAACAACGACCTCACTTCTATCCCGGCCAACCTTTCTCACCTGGAATCCCTGGAAGTCCTGATGGTGTCGGGCAACAACCTGGGTGCAATTCCCTCTGAATTTGGCAACCTGAAGAAGCTCAAGGAACTGGTGCTCGACGCCAACCAGCTCGCCACCCTCCCCGAAAGCCTCGCCGAATGCGACAGCCTCGAAACGATTTCCGTGGTGGAAAACCCGCTCGAAGGCGGAATCCCCCGCGTGCTTTTGGACAAGAAAGGCCTGAGCATCGATCAGTAATTTTTAGACGAGAGAACGGACCTCCGGTCCTACAGACGAAAGACGAAAGAGGTTTAAGGAGAATACAGAGAATGAATCTACTGAGAAAATTCTCTTTTCCTGTTTTTCGCGTCTTAAAGACAATCCCTCTCGTCTTTCTCGCTGCCTGCAGTGATTTTTTCGAGCCGGTAGACAGTACATCTACCCCCACAGAATACACTTATAATTATTGGCTTTTACAACGGACATACCTGTTCGAAGACGAACTGCCCCTGCTGGATGAACAGGGCGATTCTGTCAGCGAGCTCTATAACAAGCTGTCAGACCCGTTCACTCGTTACGTTCCTCCAGCAAAAAGTGAAGAAACAATCACACACATCAACACAAGCATTGTACCCGGCGATGTCGGCATGGAATACACACTGTTTACGCAGATGGCGCATCCACTCGTCATTTACCGAGTTTATCCCGAAAGCCCCGCCGGACGAGCAGGGATTAAGCGCTACGGAAACATTCTAAATGTCAACGGCGTTGAAATTACGGGTACAAACGCTTTCGACACATACAATTCCATACTCGCTCAAAACAAAGAGGTTTCCATAACAGTCGAATCGCTCGGCGACACCACAATATACAAGCTCACCAAAGAAGATGTTTACGCCCCGACGGTGTTCATTGACACGCTGAGCGGAGTCCAGATTATAACCATCACCAGCTTCAAGTTAAACACCGCAAATCGAACTGAAGGGACATTCGGTGAACTGAAAGCCTACTTGGACTCTACGAAAAACACAACAGAACCAAGGATTATCGACCTGCGCAACAACCCGGGTGGACACGTCAATCATTGTACATCTATGGCAGGACTTTTCGTTCCCGAAGACTCCATCGTTTCTACCCGCTATTGGAGAAGTTTTGGCGCCGACGGCAAACCCGTTTACAACAAATTATCCATTTTGGCGGATTCAAGTGGAAGCGGTCGAAACGGGAAATTCTTGATGCTTGTAAACAGGAACAGCGCAAGCTGTGCCGAAATCTTTGCAGTTGCCCTTCAAGAAGGCGCCAACATTCCTATCGCCGGCGAACGCTCCTATGGCAAGGGAATCGGGCAAAGCACCTGGAAAACGATGGCTGGGGGACTTTCGCTCATTACCAACTTGGAATTCTTGACACCCAAGGGCAATTCCTACAATAAAATCGGAATTTTCCCAGACTATCCTTGTGAATCGGCAACACTCCAATGCGGCTTTGATGCACTCGAAGCAGAGTACGGATCCAAATCGAAAAAGGCCGCTTTAAAAAAGAGTGCTGCCAGTTCATACGCGAGCGACCCCCAAGTGTTGCGACGCTATAAGGACTTTGGCGGAGCTATCATGAATGGTGATAGCCTAGATATTTTGGTATATTAAGAACATATAAAGGAGGATCTTTTATGTTCAAAAAACTGCTTTTAGGCGCTAGTATTTTTTCGCTGTTTCTTTCGGCATGTACAGAACCCGAAGAAAGTTCAAAAATTCCCATGTTTCCAGAAGAGGATGACTTTTCCAACGATATAGAAGCAGAACTCTATTTCAATTACTTCTACCTTGACCTCTACTACATCTACGGTCACGCTCGTAACGAGCTTTCCGACAATTACAAAGTCTACCTGAACAAGGGAACAAGTGCCGACGCCCGCGGAAAGAATTTCTGCACCGAAGAATACTACGACGTATGCTACATGTATAACCAGTTGGCAGACCCCTTTACCCACTACTTTGATCCCGTAGTCGCCCCTCAGGTTCTTGCAAGTATTTTTGAAACCGAAACAATCACAGGTATAGGCGCAGAAGTCGAAGAAATTACCGACATCGGATCTCGCTACATACGCATCTCGGATATCTATCCGGGTTCCCCCGCAGAAAAGGCGGGACTCCAAATAGGCGACGTCATTGTTCAGATAGACGGTCTCAATATTTCATCGGCATCTAACTTCGAAGCTATGTGTACCGGCAATATTGGCGACATCATCAAGATTGTCGTAAACCGCAACGATGAATTGGTCGTTGCCGCCGTCACCGTAGACGAATACAACGAACCTTCTGTCAGACTTACTTACCAAGATTCCATTCCGGTGATTCAGATTCAGCAATTTGTCGTAACCACCATTAGCGACAAGGGCACTTTCGGAGAATTCCTTTCTGCCCTCAAAAAGACCGAAGGCGCCAAGTCTACCATTATCGACCTGCGCGGAAACCCCGGCGGAGAAACAAAGCAGTGTGACAGCATTGCCGCGGCACTGCTTTCCAAGGGAGATACGATTATCATTGACATTGAAGCATTCCCAGATTCTATTCGTGAAGGCGGATATTGGCGTTACGTTCAAAGACTTGATACCGTTTCCCGAATCGTACCGGGAGACGGCGTTGGCAAAGACCGCTACTACGTAGTGATGGCCGATACAGGTTCTGCAAGCTGTTCCGAAAGCATGCTTTCTGCCTTGACCGCAAATAGACACGTTCCTGTCGTAGGCCAATTGACTTACGGAAAGGGCATTGGTCAGATTGTAATCGACTCGACTTATAGATATGGGCTCGCCTTGATAACCGCCTTGCAGAGTTTCGACAAGAACTGGGAAAGCTATCACGATTTGGGTATTGTTCCGGATTTTGAAATCGACGACCCCGATGAACAGCTGGCCAAGGCCGTGGAACTTGCCAAAGAAGGAACCTACATACGTACCGCAGGCTACGGCACCAGAAAATTGAACCACTTCTCTAAGGCCCGCCTCCAGGAACCGTCGAACAAGATTCCGACGGCAAAAGACCTAAAGCTTAGATACGAAATTAGGCACTAATAAAAACTAGAGATTTCGCATACGCACCATCACATCGGTGGTGTCGTTTGCTTTTACGGCAGGGGCGGCGAGAGTCGCCTCTATTTGTTTGCGGATTTCAGCCACTTGGTCCTTCAGGCGAGCAAGCCGCTGCCCTTCAAGCTTGGGGGCGGCAATCATGGTCTTGGAAGCCGGATTAATCCAGGAGCCCTTTTCGTTCTTGAAACCCAAATGCAGGTGCGGGCCAGTGCTTCGGCCTGTGGATCCTACGCGGCCAATGCACTGGCGCGCAGCCACCTTGGAGCCCACCTTTACGCCGCGAACAGACAGGTGCATGTACCAGCTTTCGGAGCGGTCCCTGTGACGAATGGCAATCTTGTTGCCGCTGAAGGGATCAAAGCCCGAAACCGTCACAACACCTTCGGCGACGGCGTAAACCGGCGTGCCCGTGGGGCTACCGTAGTCAATGCCGGCATGCATTTTGCGCTGGCCCGTAATCGGGTGAATGCGGCTACCGAAGGGGCTTGTAACATGCAAGCGGTCAAGCGGGTAACGCAGGCCATCAAAAACCAATGCTTCACCCTTTTCGGTATAGTGGGCGTTAAAGGAACTCTTGGGGTCTGGGTCTTCGTAACGGAATGCTTCATGATGGCCCACAATGCGACCGTCGAATTCGGCGTAGACCACGCGGCCGTCAATCCAGATAGAATCCTGATAGAAAGTTTCTTCGAGCAAAATGCGGAACTTGTCGCCAGCGCGGGCCAACGGGAAAGCCACCTTGCACTGGAGCACGCCACTCACGATACCTACCATGCGACCGGGGATACCAACCTTGAAGAGCGTACCGTTCAAGGTGCTGCCTTCGGTCAGCGCGCCTTCGAATATGGACTGTCTGCGCTTTACCGGCTTTTGAATCAGACTATAAACGTAACCATTTTCGGTGCGGCTAAGCATGTGGATGTTCGCCGGGTTCGGGGCATAACGGAATCGCTGCACACTGCCCGAAGAGTCGATGGCAGCGTAAAAAACCTGGCCCACGCGGAGCTTGGAAAGTTCGGCACTGTCCTGGAGGGCAAGCACAATCTTGCCACGTTCCTTTTCATTAATCTGCATGCGGACAAGTACTTGGAAAAGGCCATCGCCAGCACGGACGGTATCATTATGCACAATCCAGTTGCCGGGTTGCAATTGCGCCTGCTCAATTTCATTCGTGAGGGAATCGATTTGTGCGCGTAGGCGGTCGCCTTCATCTTTCAGACCTTGAATTTTCTCTTCTTCGTTACAGCCAAGTAGCGAAAATGCAAAAAACGCAGACAACGCAATCGACAAAATAAATTTCACGAAAACCTCAGAATGATAATATGCCAAATATAGAATAAGAAATGCGGAATTTGAATTATCCCAGAGGCCACTGTACAGACCGAAACAGGCTTTCTACCCTGTTTAGCCTGTACATTTCGTCAATTACACACAAATTAACAACTCTTTTTGACCCATGGTACAGGCTACAGCTCTGTTTGTTAAGAAATAAGCCTGTACAACCAAATAAATATTGCCCCTGAATAGAGTTTTGTACAGGCCAAAAAGAGATTTACCCCTTATTTAACCTGTACACACATTATTTTTCACCCTGATTTATCTTTATATAGACAAAAAGCCCCGCGCCTTTGGCGCGGGGACTCTTCGCAATATTATGTCAGCCAATTAGTTTGCAGTAGCGGGAGCGGCTGCGGCGGCAGGAGCGGCAGCCGGGGCAGCGGCAGCAGGCTTTGCTTCAGCCTTAGCGGCAGCGGGAGCTTCGGCAGCGGCGGGCTTGGCAGCTTCAGCAGGCTTTGCTTCAGCGGCCGGCTTTGCGGCTTCGGCCTTCTTTTCAGCCTTAGGAGCAGCCGGTTTAGCAGCAGCCTTCTTCACTTCAGCCTTCGGGGCTTCGGCAGCGGGCTGTTCGGCAGAATGGGTGTCGATGAGTTCCATTTCGAACACGAGAGTGCTGTTACCCGGAATCTGCGGGCCACGGCCACGCGGACCGTAAGCGAGGTCGCTCGGGATCCAAGCGGTGACCTTTTCGCCAACCTTCATGAGCTTGAGCATTTCGGTCCAACCCGGAATCACAGCGCCAATCGGGAATTCAA
Organism: Fibrobacter sp. UWB10; assembly: GCF_900182935.1. Classification (NCBI taxonomy): domain Bacteria; kingdom Pseudomonadati; phylum Fibrobacterota; class Fibrobacteria; order Fibrobacterales; family Fibrobacteraceae; genus Fibrobacter; species Fibrobacter sp. UWB10. The sequence goes on from NZ_FXUE01000001.1 coordinate 440,858, forward strand.
GCGGTTCGCCACGATCGACAGAGCTGTCGAACTTGGTGCCGTCGAGGAGCGTACCGGTGTAGTGAACCTTCACGATGTCGCCATCGGCCGGAGTTGCACCCGTACCTTCGGTAATCACCTTGTACTGGAGGCCAGATTCGGTGGTCACGACGCCTTCGGCAGTCTTGTTCTTGGCGAGGAATGCTTCGCCAGCAGCCTTGTTGGCTTCGGCAGCGAGGCTGTCCTTCTTGTTCTTTTCAGCTTGACGAGCCTGAGAAAGGTCGGTCAAGGTCTGGAAGATGATGGAGTCGTTCATCAAGAAATGAGCGGAATCTTCGTTATAGCGTTCCTTGAAAGCCTGGATAAAGAGATCGAGGTCGAGGTCGATAGAGTCGCGGGTTACCAACTGGAAACGAGCCTGGTTACCGAAATGGGCACCGAGAGCATAGCTGTACTTATCCTTGTCGGTCACCAAAGCAGTCTTGGTCTTGGGACCCTGGCACAGCTGATCACAGCCAGTCAGAGCAAATGCGAGAGCACCCGCAGCAATAATGAGTTTTTTGTTCATTTTATCCTCTTTTATGTTTGACAAACGAAAAATAACAAAATCTTACGCTAAAAGACCATATGTAACCCATTTTTACCAAAAGAAATTGGTATATTGCGTTTCGTTAACAAAAGAAGGATATTTATAGTATGTGCGGAATTGTCGGATACATCGGACAAAACGAAGCTTTGCCTATCTTGGTCGGCGGTCTTAAAAAGTTGGAATACCGCGGCTACGACAGCTCGGGCGTTGCCCTGATTGAAGACGGGAAAATTGAAACCGTTCGCGCCTCCGGCAAGATTGCAGCCCTTGAAGACAAGCTCAAGACAAAGCCTCTCCACGGCCACATAGGCATTGCCCACACCCGTTGGGCCACCCACGGTGCTCCGACCGAACAGAACGCACACCCTCACCAGAGCTTTGACGGCAAGATTTCGATTGTCCACAACGGCATTATCGAAAACTACGCCATTTTAAAAAAGAAGTTGCAGTCCGAAGGCATCGAATTCAAGTCCGAAACCGACACCGAAGTCGTCGCCCACCTGATTGCCCGCTACTACAAGGGCAACCTCAAGGAAGCCGTCCTCAAGGCCATTTCCAAGATCGAAGGAACTTTTGGCCTTGCCGTCATTTGCAAGGACGAACCCGGCACCATGATCGGTGCCCGCCGCGGCTCTCCGCTCATTCTGGGTATCGGCCAGAACGAATTCTACCTGGCATCCGACGTTTCTGCCATCATCATGCACACGCAGAAGGTCGTTTACCTCGACGATAACGATATCGTCGAAATCAAGGAAGACGGCTACAACCTGTTGAATACGAACAGCCAGCCGGTGCAGCACGAAGTACAGGACGTGGAATTCGACGCCGACGCCATTGCGAAGGGCGGCTTTGCCCACTTCATGCTCAAGGAAATTTTTGAACAGCCCGAAGTGCTCCGCAACACCATGCGCGGCCGTCTGCTGTACGCCGAAGGCAACGCCAAGCTTGCAGGTCTCGACACCAACATCAGAGAACTCCGCAACATCAACCGTATCATCATTACCGCCTGCGGCACAAGCTACTATGCCGGTATGGTCGGCGAATACATGATCGAAGACTTGGCCGGCGTCCCGGTCGAAGTGGAATACGCCTCGGAATTCCGTTACCGCAACCCGATTATCAAGCCGGGCACGCTCGTGCTCGCCATTAGCCAGTCCGGTGAGACCGCCGACACGCTTGCCGCCCTTAAAGAAGCCCAGCAGAAGGGTGCCACCGCTCTTGCCATTTGTAACGGCGTGGGTTCTACCATCGCCCGCACCAGCGACGGCGGCGTTTACCTGCACGCAGGTCCCGAAATCGGTGTGGCATCGACCAAGGCGTTCACGAGCCAGGTGACTGTGCTTGCCATGATTGCCCTTTTGCTTGGCCGCCAGCGTCGCCTTTCGTTCGAAAGCGGTGCCGACATCGTGAAGGCCATGCAGGAGCTCCCCGAACTCGTGGATCAGACCCTCAAGCTTTCCGACCAGATTGCAGGTATTGCCAACAAGTACGTGAAGGCGAACAACTTCTTGTACCTGGGTCGTCACTTCAACTACCCGGTGGCCATGGAAGGCGCACTCAAGCTCAAGGAAATCAGCTACATTCACGCCGAAGGCTACCCCGCTGCCGAAATGAAGCATGGGCCCATCGCCTTGATTGACGAAAACATGCCGGTCGTGGTGATTGCCCCGAAGGACGCCCTGTTCGACAAGGTGATCAGCAACGTACGCGAAATCAAGGCCCGTGGCGGCAAGGTGATTGCCATCTCGACCGCAGATTGCCACCCGCTCGACGAAATTGCAGACCACCTGATTACAGTCCCGAAGACTATCCCGATGCTCATGCCGATTGTGACCTGCGTGCCTTTGCAGCTACTCGCCTACCACATCGCCGTGCTCCGCGGAAACGATGTGGACCAGCCGCGCAACCTCGCCAAGAGCGTGACCGTGGAATAAGAAATCCTTCTAAGAATTTATAAGCATGACCGAAGTCGAAGAACAGGAAGAATACGAAGTACGCATCGGGGCGTTCAATGGCCCGATGGACTTGCTCGTGTACCTTGTTCAGAAGAAGGAAGTTCCGCTCGAACAGATTTCGATTGCCGAAATTGCGGACCAGTTCTTAAAGTGGGTGAACGAGTACGAGGGTACCGACTTGTCGAAGGCGGGCGACTTCTTGTACATGGCAAGCCGCTTGATGGCTTTAAAGGTGCAGGAACTTTTGCCGGCCGAGCAGCGCGACCCCGAGATGGAAGCGGAATACAACGAAGACCGCGAACAGCTCATGAAGGAAATGCTGGAATACCAGCGCTTTAAGCAAGTCGCGAGCGGGCTGCAAGAAATGGAAAGCGAGAACTTCGGTACGTATTCCCGCGGGCGCCTGGAAAAGACGCAGACCGACGAAGAGACTTTGGCCGACGCAAACATTTGGCAGCTGTTCCGCGCCTACCAGAAGAGTTTGAAGACCAAGATTTCGGAAACGATTCACCACATCGAACTCGACTACGTGACCATTCAGGACCGTCAGCAGGCGATCAACAATTATCTTGCGGTGAATGGCCGCGCCCTGTTCGAAGACTTGCTCGACAACGATTCACACCCGATTGTGGCAGCGGTGACCTTCATGGCCATGCTCGAAATGATCAAGACGGACGAAATCGTATTCCGCCAGAGCGAACTGTTTGGACCGATTTGGATTTACCGCAAGAAGAACAACGCCGACTACGCCGAAGAAATGGCGCACGAGACCGTGTTCTTCAGCAAGGATCCGGACGTGAAGCCGGGCCTTGTGGAAGCGATTCGCAACCAGGCGATTGCTCGTTCCAAGGAACAGACCGTGGGCGACTTGGCCGCAGTGATGCGCGAAGCCGTGCTGTGGACGGAACGCGGACGGAACGTGAGCGAAGACGATTTGAACGCCATGCTCGAAGGTCGCGAAGACTTGAGCGAAGTGCAAGAAAACCCGTTCGCCGAGATGATGAAGGAAGACGAGGCGACAGAGAATGCCCAGGCTCCGACTGAAGGTGCTCCGGCTAGTACTGAAATAGCTTCGACTGCTGAAACAAGTACGCCGGTAGAAGCTAGCGCGCCCGCAGAAACTGCCGCGCCGACAACTGAAACGGTTGCGGAAGAAACAAGCGCACCCGTCGAAGAAACTCCGGTGGAAGAAAATGAGGAATGGATCGCTTCGTTGTCTACGACTCCTCGCGATGACGTGAGCGAAGAACCTGTCGATGTCTCGGTCGCACCAGTTGATGAAACTACGGCTGAAGAGCCGCAGCCGTCTGACAACATGACGGACGAAGAATTCGAAGCGTTCATGAAAAAAGCCCAGGCGTTCTACGACACCCAGGCTTCTGAAAATTCAGACAATTCTGACGACGATGACGAATTTCCGTCAATCGAAGTCCACTCAAACGATTAATCTCGCCGACCGCCGATAAGTCCGGCTCGGTACGCCCAATAAAGCAACTGCATAATGGAACCGATGGCGGCTGCCACGTAGGTAAGCCCTGCGGCAAACAACACTCCCGAAACCGTATTGTATTCGCGGCCCTGTGCCACGATGTCGAGGCGAGCAAGCACCTTCTTGGCGCGGGAAGAAGCGTCGAATTCCACCGGCACGGTCACAAGCGTAAAGAGCGTCGCGATACCGAACAGAACCACCCCCGCCACGGCGAGCGAGTAGCCGAGTGCACGGCCCGCACTCATCAGGATGATGCCGAGAATCACAAGCCACGGACCGAGATTAGAGCCGAGGTTTGCAGCAGGCACAATAAAGGAACGCAGCCACAGCGGGAAATATCCCTGCGCATGCTGAATGGCGTGGCCCACTTCGTGAGCGGCAACGCCCGCGGCAGACGCATTGCGACCGTTATAGACTTCAGGCGACAAGTTCAGAGTCTTGTTCAGTGGATTGTAATGGTCCGACAAGAACCCGTGATGCTGCAAAACCTTCACGTCGGTAATGCCCGCATCCATGAGGATTGCCTTCGCGACATCGGCACCGGTAAGGCCGCTCGAAATGCCGACCTTCTGGCCAGCGTTAAAACGGGACTTGACCATCCAGGAAACGCTACCCGAAAGGGCAAGTGTGACCAGGAGAATCGTCATATATAAAGGATCAAATATCATATTGTTACCTCTAACCGCAATATACAAAAATGCAGGCGGCAAAGCGCCTACATATCGCCTGTCTTCAGTTTGCTACCGTCACGGAGGTTTGTAAGCACTAGCCCGAGCAACAGGTAGAACACCGCCTGTAAAGCAAGCGGTAGCAACAGCGATGCCGCATCGTAAATGTCGGCGCCACGCTGTTCAATCGCAAGCCATGCCGGAATGGCAAATGTCGAAGGCAACAAGCAAGAGAAGCCCTTCATCCACGCCGGAATCAGTTCGGTAGGCCAGCTAAAGTTCGAAAGGAACAGAATCGGAATGCTCATGTACAGGAACAATTGCATGCTCGTTTCGCGACGCAGGAACACTTGCGAAAGTACCATCCCGAAATTGATGACCGAAAACAGGAACACGATTGCAAAAGCCACCATCGGCAAAATTTCGCCGCGACGCGGAAAATCGAATACGTTGTAGACGACAAAGTGGTAGAACAGGATAAAGCTGCAGTAATGCAAGAAGTACGCAAGCGAGCGGCCAAAGTAGCGGTAAGGCATCAGTTCGTTTTCGACGGAGCTGTCACGCTGCAACTTGCGGAACTTGCGGTGAGCGCGGGCGCCACCCAGAATGCAAATGCCAATCACCAGCGTCTGCTGCAAAATCAGCACCAGTACGCTCGGCACCACGTAATTCGAATAGCTACCCGTGTTGTTGTACATAGTCTGCACACTGATGGGAATCGGGTCGCGCATGGCAATAGCCTTTGCGGCCGGCACCTTTTTGCCTAAAGCAATCCGCTTGACTTTTGTAGTCGCGCCCACCGTGAGCGCACAAGTGGTAAAAGCCGTTCCGATGTTACCGTGGAGCATCACGTAAGCGCCGTGCGTGAACACGTTCACGTTCGTCTTGCCTCCGTTACGGAGCGTTTTCTCCATGTCTTTGGGAATCACCATGAAGCCATATATTTTTTCTTCGGCCATGGCCTGCTCCGCTTCGCGGATATCCGAAAACACGTAGCGCACATCGATTTGCTGGGCTGCCGCCGACATCTGCGTAAGTTCGCGCGACATGACCGTATGGTCAAGATCCACCACAGCCACAGGCACATCTGTAGCCGTCTGTTTCATGTAAGGCGTCGGGTAATAGAAGGCGTAAAGCACGCCCGCCACAACCAGCAACAACACCGCAGCAGGGTCAGTGTAAAAGAGCTTCCATTCCGCAAACGCCACCTTGAAAAGTCGCTTAAAGAGGTCAATCATTTTTGCCTCCTTTATGCAATTTTCTTTTGGCAATTTCAAATGCGACCGCCTTGCGAATGCTTAAGTCCGAATAGACTGCGTCAGCAACATTCTTCAACTTATCCTTAAGGTGCAATTTTTCGCGGGCTTCCCAGTCAGCCTCTTTTTCTTCGGCGACTTTCCAGCGCAACATCAAAAGCTTGGACGCAAGCAAATGCCAGAACAGCGCCATGAACAAAAGCACCACAATAGATTCCCAGGCGTGAGCCTTGCCGACTGAACCCAAGAGCATCGCGGACTGAACCTTAAGAACATGTGTAAGCGGAAGCAGGAATGCAAAGCCGCGCACCACCAACGGCATCGCCATCACCGGAAAAGTCTGGCCCGCAAACGCAAACGCGGGGCCGGCGATAACGCCCGCCACGCTCGAAGACATACGCATGTTACCCGTGATGCCCACAAAGGCGGCCCCCGCGCCAGAACAGGCGAGGATCATCGCCAGCTGCCCGGCAGACACCACCACAAATTCATCGAACGTCATCGGGGTCAGTGCACGCCTAGCATACGCATACACCGCCACCATCGACAGCCACTGAATCACGACCAGCGGCAAAACCGTCGCAGCGCCAAGCACCACACGCGAGCCGCCCGACGCCTTTAAGAATTCGCGGACTCGGTGATCGCGGAACGGGAAACTGAACAGGTACACCGCCGCTAAAATTCCTGCCAGATGGAAAATCGCCGTCACCAGCCCAAGCCCTAAAAAGCCCTGGTAGTTACCGCTGTTGTTGCTGACCGACTTGAGTTCAACGTGAATCGGGTCGTCCATCTGCTTGGTAAACAGGTCAGCACCGATTGCCGAAATCACCGAGCGGATTTCCTTGACCGCAAAGGTATTCGTGAGGTAATTCTGGCCGCTCGAATACACCGGGATCACAGGCGTTTCAAGCCGGAGCGCCCGGCGTTCCATATCGTACGGGAGCACGATAAACGCCTGCAAGTCACCGCGAATCACCGCATGTTCGCATTCGCTGCGGTCATCGCATTCCATGGCAACTTCGAGCACGGGGTCTGCCCGCAAGGCCATTTCAACTTTATCGGCCAGCTGCGAGCGGTCTTGCTTTAAAAGGCCAATCGGCACATGCTGAATGATTTCGGCCGAAAAGAAATTCACCATAAAGACCGATGTCACCACCGGCAAAATCAAGAGCACCAACCACAACACGATATTGTGACTGATGTAGATTTTGCGAATCGCCCTTAAAACATCAAGGAACACGATTACGACCTTACTGAATCTGTTCCACCGGGAAAAGCACGCTCATGCCAGGGCGCAGGTTTTCGATTTTAGCCTTCGGGCGCAGGCGCACTTCAAAGCTCTTGAGATCAAAGCCGCCGCTTTCCTTGGAGCTACGCCAGGTGGCGTAATCGCCTACAGACGCAATGTAGCTGACTTCCATTTCCACGTTCCTGTCGAGTGCCGGAATGAACATGCTGAAGGTCTTGCCCTTGGACACGTTCTTGAGCAAGTCTTCGCGCAAGTGGAATACTGCCCAGGAATCGTCGAGGTCAGTAATAGCGACTACCGGCATGCCAGAGCCCACGACTTCGCCCTCTTCGACCAACTTCACGGAGACTTCGCCTGCGATGGGGGCGCGGATTTTGGTTTCTTCGAGGTAGGCGTCGACCTCGGCGTTGGCGCCCTTCGCTTGCATCACGAGTGCGTTTGCGGCAGCCTTGTCTTCGCTGCGGGCGCCGGCGAGAGCCTGTTCATACTGGGCCTTGGCGGCGTCGGCAGCGGACTGAGAGGCTTTCATCTGGGTTTCGGCTTCGTCGCGTTTCTGGAGCGGAAGCACGCCTTCGTTATAAAGTTTCTGCACGCGGTCGTAAGTATTCTTCGCAAGGTTCGCAGCATCCTGCGCGCGCGAGGCCATCGCCTTGAGGGCCGTGATGTCTTCGGAGCGGGCGCCGTTTTTAGCCTTATTCGCCTGGGCGCGGGCAGCACCTAAAGCGCCCTGCGCCTGCATCTTTTTGGCTTCAATTTCAGGGCTGCTGATGATTGCCACGATAGCATTCTTTTCGACCATGTCGCCTTCGCGGAAGAACAGCTGTTCCACGCGACCGGGAACTTTACCCGCCACCAACACGCGGCGAGCTTCCATCTGCCCCTGCAAATAAGCATCGCGGGGTTCCGTCGCAAATTTCTGCAACGTGATAATTCCAAGAACGATCAAGGCAATCAACGCCAAGACGACCAAAGTTTTTCCAATCACTTTCAAGACGTTCATTCTTTTTCTCCATTTCTAAAATCAGTTTGCGGGGGCAGCAGTTGTATCAGCCGGAACAGGCGCATTTGCTGAATCAGCAGGTACCGGCTCAGCAACCTTCGCAGAATCGGCAACCGGTGCAGCAGCGGGAGCAACAACAGGTTCGGCGGGCTTCGGTTCTTCTACCTTCGTTTCTTCGACCGGCTTTACGTTCTTGAGCATTTCGCCCGCATTCACTACTTCACCGCTCGCCTCCAAAAGTCCAAGCCAGGCAACCACGGCGTCGTAATGCGCCTTCAAGTCAGCCACCTGCAAGCGCGAAAGCGCAAGTTCTGCATCCACTACATCCAAGCCCGTGGCAAGGCCCGCTTCGTAAGCCAAAGTCTGGCTGCGGTGCGCTTCTTCGGCCAATTCGCGGGTCTTCTTCAAACTTTCCAAGCGGCTCTTGGCATGCTCCATTTCACGCCAACGCTTTTCCACAAGCAAACCAATGTTATCCATGGTCTGCTCTTCCATGCTTGCAAGCGAACGGTCAAGAGCCTTGGCGTTGCTCACCTTGGAACGCGTTTCGCCACCCTTGAACAAGTCCCACTGCATCTTGGCACCCACAGCCCAATCCGGTTCCAGGAGCGTCAAGTCGCGAGTATAAAGTTCCTTGTAGGCAAAGAGCGCCACCGTCGGGAAATAATCGGCGCGGGCAGCGCTCACCGCATCTTGACTACGCTTGCGTTCGGTGCGCAACTGGCGCAGACCCGGGTGTCTATCCATCGCAAGCTGCTTGAATTCTTCCATAGCCAAAGTCTGTTCCGGCGCCATGACAGGCGTAACAGCAGTCAAATTCGTATCCGTATGCAAAAGGCTTGCAAGCGCAAGGCGTGCAAGAGTCTGATCGCGGTAAGAATCTTCAAGAGCATTCTCGGCTTCGGCTAAAGCCACTTCGGCGCGCAGGCGTTCGGCCTTGCTAATCTGGCCACCCTCTTCCAATTTCTTGGAACGGGCTAAATGTTCTTCCAAGTTCTTCTTGGTGCTTTCACGGAGTACCGACAACTCTTCGGCCAAGCGAAGCGTAAAGTACTTGGTAGCCACATCCATCAAGATGGTATTCTGCGCCATGTCGAACGCAGCCTTCTTGGCATTCACGTTTTCCTTGGCGGCATCATAAGCGGAATAAATCTTAAGGCCCGTAAAAATAGGCCAAATGGCAGTCAAGCGAGCATTAAAGAAAACGTCGTCCTGCACCTTCATGCGGAAATCGGCATCATCAATTTGAGCTTTTGCCGCATCCAGCTGTTGTTTACTATCAGCCGCATACTTGTCAGCCGTCTGTTGAGCAATTTCTTGTGCGGTACCACCCACGCGGTTTTGGGCAAACGCTTTAGCCTGGGCTTCCGTCATGCCATTGGCTAAGGCACCATTATAAGCCTGCTCATAACCAGCCTGGGCCTTGTTGTAGGCATCGATGTATGCCTTGGAATAAACTGCCGCCGGACCAACCGAAGAAAGCCCTCCAGCAAGTCCACTCATGGCCTGTTGAATTTCACCCAAGTCAATATAAATCGGGTCGTTGATTTTGGTGACACTTGCCGTAAGCGAAAGTTGCGGCATAAAACGGGAACGGGCCTCGGTCTGACCACTTTCGGCCATATCCACTTTGGCCTTTTCAGCCTTAATCTGCGAATTGTTCGCCTTTGCCATCGCAATCGCATCCGATAGCGAAATGGGCGCGGCAAAAACGGCGGCACTCGCTGCAATACCCAAAAACAAACTCTTTTTCATAACGCAATAAAAATAAATTTTTCCATACAGAAAAACCGCCCCAAAGGGGCGATTTTCTTACTTTTTTCAAAATTTATGTTACAAGATTATTATTTACCCGGAGTCGGCTTGTCAACAGTCCAAGCTGCAGCCTCATAACCCATCGTGGTAAAGTCCTTACGCTGCAAGCTATAGCCGTAGCCGTCCGCGCGCTTGTAATCAATACCGTTGCCGCTCCAGTTATCGCTATAGAGCGTTGCATCGGACCAATCGTAGTACCACTGGCTATTAAGCGGATTGCTTACGTCATTCTGGAAGAAATAGGGCTTCTTGACAGCAATCATTTCACCGCGGTTAGAAAGCTTACCACTGTAGAAGCTGATCAACACGGATGCATCGATTGCATAACGCTTTCTCATGCCTTCTTCACCATAAGCAGCCTTCAGGGAATCCGGGAACAAGACAACGAGTCCACCCGCCGGAATCACATCAGTCGCAGAAAATTCAAAGTTGATACCTTCAATCTTCCAGCCTCTATTTCCGCTCGTCAATTTTTCATACGGAGTAATGGCCACTTCAGAAACGTTCTTGAGTTCCAAGAATTCGGCATCGTTAAGGTCATCTTCATTCGGGTGGTAATTGATTTCGGTAATCACCAAAGAACCAATATAGAGCGTAGAGTTCGGTTCACCCGGAGTAGCTGTAACCAAAGCGCCCTGAGCCGTAGAGCCATCGCTCAAATCAACGACACCGCTCGAAAGCTTACTAGACGGCAAGAGCAAGCTGGATTCATCACCTTCGGTAGCACCATACAGGTAGTAAGAACCACCGATATCGCTCACAATCAGTTCCGTCGGTTCGCCATCGGAATTCACGAAGTCAGTCGTTGCATTCAAGACAAGGTAACCCTTTGCAGGAACCGTACCGGCCTTAATCGTGAGCTTTTCCTTACGAATCTTGGATTCAAAAATCCAACCGGTCACATCGACAGCTTCAGCACCTGCGTTATAGAGTTCCACCCACGCATCGGTGCCCGTACCCGTCGGCATGATTTCGTTCAAACGAATATTCGAAGTCGTGAGCCATTCGTCGTTGCCCACACCCGGATTACCGTTCATAATCTTGCTTGCACCCCAAGAGGTAGCCTGGGCAGCGTTTCCGCCCTTGTACACGAGCGTACGGCCCTTACCATTAGCCAGAGACGGCCAAGGCGGTTCCATACTGTAAGAGCAGCTCACGTCACCTTCACCCGTCAACTTCACGTCAATCACATCACCTTCGTTCGAAAGTTTTGCAACTGCTCCCGTCTTCGGATCATTATCCCACGGGCCATAGAGTTTACCCTGGAAATCGGGATAAGTCTGCATGAACAAAGCCTTGTCGTTGGTCACGACAATGTATTCACCCTTCTTAAGGGGCTCATTCGGGAACGTAAAGGAAAGAGCACCATCCAAACGCATACCCGAAGCAAGCATGCTGGCGATATCCGGACCACTCTGGATAGTCACTTCGACCCATTCCAAGGCAGAACCATCGTCTGCATTGTACATGATTTCGGTAATCGCCATCTGGGTCACAGATTCATCTGCAACAGACGAAGAGGAAACCCCAGGAACCGGTGTAGAATTACCGTCACTGCTCGAAGAACCGGTAACAGGAACATCTCCAGACGAACCCGGAATCGTGCCATTTTCCGAGGACGACGAAAGCGTCGGATCGCTAGGATCAGGCTCTGAAGATTTGTCACTGGAGCAAGAGGTGGCCAGGACCATTGCGGTCACAGCCGAACCTGCCAAAAGAATTTTTTTGATATCCATAGAGGTATCCTCGCAAAAACTTTCTTCTATTTTAATAATTTTCGCCAGCGCCAACGGCAAGCTTCGTCCAGTACGGAGTCTTGAATCGACGCGGATTTTCATAAACTCGCTTCCATTCGGCAGCGGCATTGCCGAATTTAGAGAATGCACCATGTTTCAAGTTCAAGAACTTGATTAAGTCAAACATCCAGTACGGCACCTGCGAACACGGGCACTTGAGTTCAAGCACAGCATCGCAACCCGGTTGGAAAAACCTAGGAATGCCAGTCGAATGCATGTAGTGCGGGTCCACCGTATAATCAAAACCGTTTTCTTCGCGGAAACGCATGCCGGTATCAATCGTCACGCGAGAATATTCTTCGCGAAGTCCGAACCAGGCGCGACGTTTGTACTGCGTCAAAAGGCGCGGATGCGCATTATAGAGTTCCGTCTTGTACAAGAAATCTTTGACGTACATGCGGTCTTTTTCACCCTTGCACGGCCAGTCTTCAGGTTTCATGTTCCAGACTTCGCCCGGGTTAATGCCCTTGATGGTTCCGCGGCTCTTGTAGCAAATGTTCTTGATCTTGCGCTTGCATTCAAAGTGGAACGTTCCGTCTTGAGCCGGGTGTTCACCATAGGTGCGAATGCGCATGTTAAAGCGGTCCAACAACTGTTTCTTTTTCCAGCCGAGGAACGTCCAAGAAGGCGAATCCAAGTAGAGGTTCGTAATCCAGTAGAATCCGCCCGGCGTAATTTTAGAATAGTAGTCTTCTTCGCAGTACGGAGCAAGGAATGCGCCGATACGGTCCGCCCATTCCACGGGAATGTGGTACTTGAGTTCGAACCTTTCGAGAAGGCTAAATCCGCGGGCTTCGGCCATACTACTTGAGCCCCCCGACTAAGTGGTTCTGCACGCCTTCCTTGGAAAGCTGGCCTGCATACTGCAACAACTCAAGATAAAGGTCGTAAATGTCGACTTCGAGCTTGACTGCATTCAGTTCGCTTTCCACGGCAGATTCGCGGGCACGCAGCAAAAGAAGCGGGTCAGAACCGGCGTCTTTTGCAAACTGTTCAAAAATGTTACCCGCTTTAACCTTTTCGGCAAAGTCCTTCTGAACCTTCCATTGAGCAAGGAATCCGTTGATCTGTTCGACAAGGCGATTCACCTTCACGCTCACATCGCGGAACTTTTCCATATAATCGCCTTCGGCTTCAAGGTCTGCCACCTGGTTACGCAGGTCGTTATCCTTGTTGCTGTCAAAGAACGGAAGCTTAATGCCAATGTTTGCAAAGAACTTGTCACGAGTGCGACGATTGTCCTTGTCATCCACAAGTCTCTGGATAGAATACGTATTGTCAAAGCGATTGTTTTCTTCATCGTAGGCATTTTTCGTCCACTTGGCACAATCTTCTTCGCTGTAATATTCACCCTTCGTATTGCACAAATCGTCGTAGCCCATATCCTTGTACTTTTTCATCAAAGACGGAATCTTGAGCGAATAGCCGATACCGATATGCGAAATGTAGTCGCGGCGGCTAGCAACATCTTGCTTGGCGCGAGCCTTTTCGGAATCCATCTTGCCCTTGGCCATGGCAACTTGCGGGAACTTGTCACTTACATCGACGCCATCTTTCAACTGAGCTTCGATATCTTCCATAGGCGGAAGCCAAGAGGAATCCAGTTCAATGCTATCGAATTCAGGAATCCACACGCGGAGTTTTCTTTCGGAATTCTGGAGCGAGTTGGAATCGTTAATGAGGGCAGCACGGATAGAAGCTTCTTTTTCAAGAGCAGACATCAAATCTTGCGGATTGAAGTTTGCCGAGCCCGACTTGAGGTGCAGGACTTCAATGCGGTCCGCATTAATCTGGTAAAGTTCCTGGTTAAGCGCATTGATTCGTTTGCGCATCAGGTAATGAATTCCGCGTTCATAGCGGTCATACAAAAGGACGGCGCGATCTTCAGCCAAATTGGCATTTGCATAAGCCATTTGGGCTTCGTAATGCGCACGGTCAGCAGAACCTTCGCCAAAAGCCTTAGGAGTCATGCGAAGTTCAAAGTCATGTTGTGCAAAGCTGAAGCCATCGAGTTTGTAACGCAACTCAAGTTTGTCCCACAGTTTCGTGTTGCGAGAGGTCGCAATGTTCACACGTTTTTGAGAACCCTGATAACGGGCGTCATCATCAGCAGACTTGATGAGGGTTTCCCAAGTCAGCGGGGCGGCAAGCAACGGTGCTGCAACAAACAGAGATACAAGAGCGGATTTTTTCATAAATCAAACTATTCGGAGATGGTCACCATTTCGCCCAAGAGGAACGAATTTTCGGCAGGAATCGTGATAATGACTTCGCGGCCGTGAATCGGCATTTCAGGCATCTTCCACATACGCACGGGGAATTCCACAATACGGCTCGAAAGGCCAACGACCTTGCCCTTAATCGGCTTGCCCGTTCCGCCCAAAGCTCTCACCTTGACTGTTTCACCCACATCCATACGCTGGTACATTCTTTCGTGGATGTAGCCACGAACGAGCGTCGGGGACTTGTGAGTGAGGGTGACGATCGGGGCGAAGCTAGATACCTTTTCGCCGTCATGAACGTTCACAGAGCCCACGACCCAGCTTTCCTTGGCAATCTGGGTCAACTCTTCTTGCTGCTTCTTGAGTTCTTCGAGTTCCTTCTGCAGGTTCTCGACTTCGCTCTTGCCAGCATCCTTCTGCAAACGGTTGCTGCTGCGCAGGAGCTTGATCTGTTCGTTGGCGTTGGCGTTAGCAACGGCAAGTTCGTTCTTCAAGCTCTTGATTTGCATAGCCATAGCGTCGTTACCGTCGCTGTCGGCGTTGGAACCCTTGAGGCTCTTGAGCTTTGCAGCAATTTCCTTGTTCTTCTTGTATTCGGTTTCGAGTCTGTTAATTTCGGACTTGAGTGTAAGGGTCTTCGTAGCAAGGTCAGCCTTGACTGCGGCAACCTTCTGGTCGATATCGGCAGCCGACAGGTTGCTACGGCCTTCGCTGGCATCCAGTTCGCGAGTCACTTCAGCAATGCGAAGCGTGAGGTCCGGGCGGTTGAGTTCCACAATGGTATCCCCCGCATTAATTGCCTGACCAGGCATCACATGCACCTTGACCACTTCAGTCGGGCTCGGCACGCTAATGGTCGTTTCGGCAGCTTCTGCAACACCCTGGAAGGTGGCAATCTTGCCCTGATACATGTAGCCAAGAATAATGGCGATAATGACACAGAGAATCCAGGCCAAAGAAAGCTTGTGGCCATAGACATAAGCGACACCGGCATTAGACTTGTGCGTGTTCCAAAAATTTTCGAGCATATCGCTAAGCTTGTTCATACCGTCTCCCTTACATTTCCGTCGTGGCGTCCTGCATCATGAACTGTACGTCCGAGATGCCTTCGATTTTAGAGAGTTCGCTCAGGATTTCTGCAGCCGGATGAGTGGCGCGCAGGCGAATCTGGTAAGCGACGTCAAGGCGAGCACCGCCGTCAACTTCACGCATCGTAATCAAGATGAACGTCTTGAGGCTAGACTTCATGATGTCTTCGATCTGACCACGGACCTTGGCTTCGTTGGGGAGCGCAAAACGGAGCATGCCATCAAAGAAGTGCTTGGTACCAAGACCAGTACGAGAAAGGAGGAAGGCCACAGCGCTAAAGGCAATCGTGCCACCCACGGCAGCACCCCAGGCGTACACACCGCAACCGATACCGGCGCCAAGCGATGCGAACACGAACATAATATCGCGCGGGTCTTTAAAGGATGTTCTAAAGCGAACCACAGAAAGAGCACCCATCATACCGAGACCGCGACCGACGTTATCACCGATAGCCTGCATCACCGTGGCGGCAACGACTGCACTAAGCACAATTGCCTGCACAAAGTTTCTGGAGTACGACAACCCGAGGAAGGTCTTTTCGTAGGTCCACGCAATCACCGAGGACAGGATAAATGTGAGGATCAAGGTGTACGCCAACGTAATGAGAGTGGCATTGGCGGTGCCGGATTGGACGGCTAATAGGTCGAGCATAGGGACTCCATGGTTTACTTTTTATTTTTCAGCCAAAATTTACTTTAATCACTCGCAAAATAGCGAATTTTTGTGTAAAAATGGATGAACAAAAACCAAACGTTCCTAAAAAAATGAGGCGATTCGGGACGAATTCACCCTTATTTTACCACACCAGTTAGAATAATAGCAAAAAAGGCCTAAAATAGCACCTAAAAAGATTTTTGCATTCTTAAACAAGCGTGCAAATAGCGTGCAAATCACAGTAAAAAATTTTTACTTTTTTCAGTTGAATCGGCCCGCTCCAACACGACGCTTACGGCCCCTTTCAGACACCAAAGCTTCAATCAAGAACAAGAGTGCAGCGAGAGCCAAAAAGATCTGATAGCGGTCCTGATAATTTTCCATGCGGTCAGACGACTGTTCTTTTTTTTCAAGACTTGCAATTTCAGAGAGCACCTTTTGCAACTGGAATTCGCCAGGGTTTGCATAGAAATACAAACCGCCGGTAACGCTTGCAATCTCTTGCAGAGTTCCGTCTTCCAAACGGGTCGTCACGATGTTTCCTTGCATGTCCTTTTTGTAAGCGACTTCGCCATTCTTGGAGGGCACCGGAATAGGCACGCCTTCGCGAGAACCGATACCGATTGTATAAATGCGGATTCCCATTTCGGCGGCTTCCTTGGCGGCGTTTACGGCAGCGGCTTCAAGTTCTTCGCCATCGCTCATCAAAATCATCACGGAGTACTGTCCGGCGCTTCCCGAATTGCGATACAGATCCATACCCTTGCGGATTGCCTTTTCGAGGTTTGTACCCGGCATGAGCCAGCCTGGAGTCAATTCCTTGAGCATCATCTGCACAGTGCCGTAATCCAGTGTCAAGGGCACCATCACCTGGGCTTCGCCCGAGAATGCCACAAGGCCTACGCGATCGCCCGAAAGCGACTCCAAAAACGCCGAAATTTCATGACGGCTACGGGTCAAGCGATTCGGCTTGATATCTTCGGCAAGCATCGAAAGCGAAATATCCTGCAAAAGCACCAAGTCAAGGCCGCGACGTTCAATATGTTCCATTTTACGGCCCCACTGCGGGCGCGCAAGAGCCACAAACAAGAATGCAATCGCAAACAGCAGAATCGTCACCTTCGCAAGCCTGCGCCACGGCGAAACAGAAGTCGAAAGCTTAGGCAACATCGAAAGCGAAACAAATCGAGCTGCGAGTTTTTTGCGACGGTGGTAAGCATACACAAAAAGGAGCGCAAACAGAGGGAGCGTTAAAAGGCCCCACAAAAACATCGGTTCAGCAAATCGCATCTAAAGCCTCCATTACGGAATGCGCACAAAGCGCGTATTCGCAAGCAACAATTCAAGTAAAATCAGCAATGCACCCACCAAGAGCCACGGGTAGAACTTTTCGGCATAGCGGGCGTATGCAACCGTTTCGATTTCGGTCTTTTCGAGTTCGTCGATTTCGGAATAAATCTTTTCGAGTTCTTCCTTATTTTCGGCACGATAGAAGCGGCCACCCGTCTTTTGGGCCACAGACTTCAACACGCCTTCATCAATTCCTTCTTCGGGCGTAATGTCGCGTTCACCCCAAGAAATATCGCCGGTCCACGGATTCTGCTGGAAAGCAAGAATCTTGCCGTTCCTTTTACCCACGCCAACAGTATAAACCTTGACTCCAAGCGACTTCGCCACATCGGCAGCACGCATGGGCGGCACAAGGCTTGCATTATCGCGGCCATCGGTCAAAAGCACCACCACCTTGGACTTGGCTTCGGACTTTTGCAGACGAGCAAGGGAATTCATAAGTCCATCACCAATGGCCGTGCGACTGCCCATAATAGAATCGCGGGCTAGGTCATCAGTCGCCTTCAAAATTTCAAGCAGCGAACCATAATCCAGCGTCAAGGGGCACTGCGTAATGGAACGTGCCCCAAAAGCAGACAAACCGATTCGGTCGCTATGACGCTTCTGGATAAAGTCCGCAATCACCTGTTGGGCATAACCCAGGCGGCTATACTTCCAATAATCGCCGGATTTCAAAATTCGTTCGGCATTCATCACGCCGAGTTTCGCCTGTTCCATACGGGTGAGCATATCAAGCGTACCCATGGAGCCCGAAACGTCGAGTGCAAGCATAATGTCGACGCCATCGGTCGAGGTGTATTCGACTTCCATGGCGTTCTGCGGGCGTGCAAGTGCCACCACAAAGCAAACGAGGGCGGCCAAGCGCAAAATCGGCACAATATGGCGGAATTTGACGCGACGGCTCGGAACCGCACGTTTGGCAATCGAAAGGGCCGGGAATTTAATCGTACTCTTGCGGCGGTGTTCACGATAGATATACCAACCGACTAAAACAGGGACTAAAAGCAAAAGCCAGAAGGCTTCGGGATTCTGAAAATGTAGCGCACCAATATCCATAAAATCTCCGAAAAAACGCAAAAAATCAAATTTTACAACGGAGAATATACAAAATTGCAACGAAAAAGGCTAGAAAACAATGTGTGATGAGGAATGTGCAATGTGAAATGAGGAATGATTAATAATTCATCTCACATTTCAAATTTCACATTAAACATCAAAATACGTCTTTCTGTGCAGTCACGTGAGGCAAGAAGCGCTTCATAAACGGGATTATCACCAAATAAAGAAGCATGGTCACCACAAAAACAAAGGCGAGCGCCACGGGCCGCGGCCAATGCACATGGTTTTCCTGCAAAATTTTAATAATCCCCCACTGCACCCACCCATGCGTCACAAGCACCATGATGGAATAACGTCCAAAATACGACACCAACGGAATTTTCTTGATTGCCTTCGACAAGAACAGCACCGAGAGCGTCCCTATAATGCCACACAGGTAAACGCTCCAAATCGGGAACCAATAGCGGTTACTCACGTAACTCACCGAATCAGGGGGAGCATTCCACGCAAGCGCCACCACAAGGCCAAAGCCCAAAAGCGCAAATGGAATGTTGAATTTATCCATGGGATTCGGCGCAAGAATCTGGGTGTAGCGAAACGCCACATGCCCAGCGCAAAAATACGGAATCGACGTCATCGAAGACGCCCAAAACAGCGGAAGTTTGATATTATAGCGGCCCAAGAAAAATCCGACCAAACCAACCGCAATCGAAAGCACCACCAGCGAAGCTGTCGAATACTGCGGGAATTTTCTGGCGACAATTTTCTTTGCAATCAGGTACAATCCGTAAAACATCAAGTTCGTCCAAAACAGGCTTAGCAAAAACCAAATCGGAATATTCGGGAAAGCCTGTTTCCAGACAAATGAATACCAAACGGAGACGCCGGGATTTCCACGCAAATGCAGGTAATGCAATACGAACGGGAATATGCACGAAAGCGTCACGAAAAAGAAGGCGAACGGAATCAGTAACTTGTTGATTTTGCGCTTGCAGAAATCGAAAAAGCCCGCATATTCCTTAAAGAACAGTCCCGACAAAAAGAAGTACAAAGGCATTCTGAACGAAGATACAGCCTCTTTTAGCGGGTATGTTTCAAGCCCCCACGTGCTCACCACATGATGCCACACCACCAGCATAATGCAAATGCCTTTCGCCAAGTCGACAAACGCGTAGCGCGGCTTTGCAACAGATGTGGGCATCACAGAATCCATAAAGCACCGTTATTATTTTTCAAGAAAATCGAAAATGCGTTTCTTGTAATCGGGCAATTCATCGAACACAGCATGGCCGCATTCTTCGTACATATAGAATTCGCAAGGAACGCCCTCAGCCTTTAGCTTTTCTGCCAATTTGACAGTCGCTTCGGGAGTGGTCACAAGGTCTTTGCCTGCGCCAAGCACTAGCACCGGGCTTTTGACTTTTCCTAGTTCATCGTAGGTGTCAACGTAATCGCAGGCATCCGCAAATAAGGCGAAGCGTTCCAATTCTTCGTCTGAAATTTCCTTGTACAAGGCAAGCAATGCCCTGCGATAACGGGCGACAAACTTTTCACTAAAACAGTCATCGATAAAAGTGTTTACAAGTTCAGACTTTTCTCGGGCCCGCGCAAGGCGCGCCCAATTCTGAATCGTCGTAATCTGTCGCGGTTCTGCCTTCGATGTCGAAGAACCGAGCACCAGCTTATTCACGACTTCAGGATGGCGAATCGCCATATACTGTGCAATCATGCCGCCCTGCGAAACGCCAAAGACATCAGCTTTATCGATTTCGATGGCCTTGAGGGCCGCAACTTGATCGTCAGCCATTTCGGGCAACGAATAACCGGGCTTGGCGTCTTTTTTGCGGTCAAAAAAGTAAAGCGTGTACCTTTCTTTAAAAATCTTGTAAGGCCCTTCTAGCGAGGCCGCCGATTTCATAACACTCTTGATTGAAAGTCCGGGAATCACAATCAAGGGCTTGGGGCCCGAACCAATTTGGGCGTATTCCATTTCAAAAGAGCCCGTGTTCACCGTATGTACAAGATTTTCGCTCATATCCTAAATATATTAAAAGCACATTGACTAGCCCACAGAAAAAGTCCCGCATGAACTGCGGGACTTAAACTTTTTAGTAACAACGACTGCTACGAATTAATTTCTATGGAAGTCGTCTTCGACGCGGATGATGTCATCTTCGCCGGTGTATTCGCCCACCTGGACTTCGACGATGACCAGCGGGAGTTTGCCTTCGTTTTGCAGGCGATGAACTTCGCCCACCGGGATGTAAGTCGATTCGTTCGGACGCACGTAGAAGACGTTCTTGCCCACGGTCACCGTAGCAGTCCCGCTTACAACCACCCAGTGCTCCGAGCGATGCAGGTGCTTTTGCAGGCTAAGGCGCTTGCCCGGCTTCACCACAATACGCTTCATCTTGTAGCGTTCGGTAGATTCCAGCACGGAGTACGTACCCCACGGGCGGCTCACAGTCTGCGGCACGTTAATGAGGTCAGAACCGCGTTCCTTGAGTTCTTCCACCACCTTCTTGACCTTCTGGCTGCTGCTGAGCGGAGCAACCAAGAGAGCGTCCGGCGTGTCCACGATGAGCATCTTGTCGAGGTCGATCGTCGCGATGGTACGCTGACCGCCCATCACAAGGGAATTCTTGGAGTCCACGGCAATGTGGCGCGGGTTCACGTTGTTGCCGTTTGCGTCGTGCTGGTATTCGCCATAAAGGCTGTCAAAACTGCCGAGGTCGCTCCAGCCGATATCACTCGGAACCACCTTCACCTTGTTGGACTTTTCCATGACGGCATAGTCGATGGAGTTCGACGGAATAGCCATCATGTCGTCACGGTCAATGCGGATGGGTTCACCGTCTTCGACTGTCGCATTGGCAAGAGCCTTTTTCGCGGCGGCGAGCATTTCCGGGGAGTATTTGCCCAGTTCGGCGAGGAACGTCTTTGCCGTAAAGCAGAAGATACCGCTGTTCCAGTAGAAGTTACCTGCCAGCAGGTACTTTTCGGCTGTGGCGCGGTCGGGCTTTTCCACAAAACGCTTTACATTTTCGCCATCGGCTTCGATATAGCCGTAACCCGTTTCAGGGCTAGTGGGCGTAATGCCGAACGTCACCAAGTTACCGGCCTTCGCCAGTTCTTCGGCGCGGAGAAGAACCTTCTTGTATTCGTCCTTCTTGCGAATCACGTGGTCAGACGGAGACACCAGCACAATCGTTTCAGGAGTCATCGTGAGGCAAGCAAGGGCAATAGCCGGGGCTGTGTTACGGCCCACGGGTTCCAGAAGGAACTTGCTACCCGTCATGCCTTCCATTTCAAGCTGGTCCTTGGCCAAGAAGAACTGGTCGGCATTCGAAACAATAAACTGCGATTCGCAAACAGCGGAGTTCGTAACCACGGTCTTGCGGAACAGGGACTGTCCGTCAAAAAGCGGCGCGAACTGCTTGGGCATCAGGGAACGGCTCACGGGCCAAAGGCGCGTGCCCGAACCACCACAGAGAATCAAGTTAATCATATAGTCCTACTTACTTCCAACCATTGTTATGGATCGTTTCAACATTGTAAATAATGTCCGTAGTCGTCTTACCAGCACTGATCGTCGGTGTAATCAAACTAAGCAGACGGTTCCATGTTGCAAGTTCAGAAGCGTCGACGTAAACAATATCACGAGAATTCAATTGGAAACGATCTGCCATGGCAAGAGCCATCGCATTTTTCGCATTCAATTGATACACATCGATTTGCTTCTCAGACGTATTGCGAATAACATAAATTCCACGAGAAGTAGCATTCAGAGCCTGCAGACCACCTGCAGAGGCCAAGGCTTCGGCTAGTGTCAAATTGCCGTTATAAATATCCACAACACCAGAACGACCAACTTCACCCAGCACATAAACCTTCTGGTCCTTCTGGGTTTCACTGAGGGCCGGAACAAAAATTTGGTCATCCGGCTTTACCATCATACGTTCAAGCGGAAGTTTCGACTTGAAAGCATCAAGATAATTGATGTTATAAACTTTATCTCCACGGCGAAGCTGCATTGCAGAAGGGTCTGCCTTTTCAGAGAAGCCACCTGCATAAGCAATAGCATCGGGAATCGTCATCGGATTTTCGTTAAAAGCCACATATCCCGGTTTTTCCACGGAGCCGGCAACAAACATTTTGCGGCTATGGTAACCCGTCACGCGGACATCCACCTGCGGATCGTTCAAGATCTTGTCAGAGAGACGCTTCGTGATTTCAGCACGGAGTTCCTGAGCGGTAAGGCCAGCTGCCTGAAGTTCACCAGCATACGGATAGAAAAGCTTTCCATCGGTAGTCACCTTCTGACCAGCCGGCTGATACTGACCCATCGGAGACGTCAATTCCGGGTGTTCCCACACCACGACCTGAACCATGTCCAGAGGTCCAATGCGGTATTCCAGTTCCGGCAAAGAATCCACCACGAGATCCTTCAGGTCGCCCAAATCAGTAGAGTCACCAGCCTTGGCAGCACCCTGGCCCACATCGCCTTCATGAATCGCATGCAACCTTACAATCATGCCATTGTATTCAGTGGAGTCTCCCGGTAAAGCCATTTGCATCTGCGGTCCAAGAGCGCATCCGCTCAACATGGCGACAGCAATAAGGCCAATGCCCAAACTCAATTTCTTCATAAATTAACCCTTTTAGCCAGCTTATGCCTGGCCTTCGCTTTGTTTGATTTTTTCTACCCAGTACGGGGTCAGTTTAGAGATAAAATTCCATGCAAGCACAAACGCGTTTTCAGGACGACGATACGGGTCCGGAACATCCACACGTTGCGGTTCACCATAACGGAAAACCTTGCCTTCGAGCCACGGATAACGGTGCAACAAATCCATCTTGTGGCCGTTTTCCATCACCAAGATAAGATCAGCCCACTTAAGAATGTCCAGATTAATCTGACGAGCGCGGTGAGCGCTCATATCGATTCCATGCTCAAGAGCAATCTTTTGGCTAAGTTCATGTGCAGGATGATCAACCAATGCGCCAAGACCAGCACTCATCACTTCAAAATCAGGCCCCAAAGCCTTTTTAAGGCAATATTCACCCGTGGGGCTACGGCAGATATTACCTGTGCATACAACGAGAATGTGTTTCATCACCTAAAAATTAAAAAATTATTACAAGTCAGACCAGAATAAAATAAAAAGAGCCGTCTAAAGACGACTCTTTTAAACACAAAATATTGTTTGCAAAGACAGACTACAGTTCGAAAGCAAAACCCAAATCCTTGAGTGCCGGATTCTTCGTGTCCTTTTCAGAGAGGAGAGGTTCGAATCCGTTGCCGACCGGCCACTTGATGCCGATTTCAGGATCGTTCCACATGAGTCCACCTTCATCCTTCGGGTCATAAAGGCGGGTGCACTTGTACACGAAAGTTGCCGTTTCACTGAGCACCACAAAGCCGTGAGCAAAACCTTCGGGAATGTAGAACTGCTTCTTATTTTCAGCAGAAAGCGTAACCCCTTCCCACTTGCCGAACGTGGGGCTACCCTTGCGCAGGTCTACAGCTACGTCAAAGACTTCGCCTTCGATTACGCGCACAAGCTTACCCTGCGGATTCTTCTTCTGGAAATGCAGGCCGCGAAGTACGCCCTTTTTGCTTTTAGATTCATTATCTTGTACGAAAACCATGTTCAAGCCTGCGGCATCGAATTCAGCCTTGTTGTAGGTTTCCATAAAGTAGCCGCGATGGTCGCCAAAGACCGTCGGTTCAACGATTGTCACGCCTTCAATAGAAGTCTTGATGAAATTAAACTTACCCATTATCTATTTCCGTACATTTTTTCGTAATACTTTTCGTAGTCACCACTGGTGATGTTGTCCAACCATTCCTGGTTGTCCAAATACCAGCGCACCGTCTTTTCGATGCCTTCTTCGAACTGAAGGCTCGGTTCCCAGCCCAGTTCCTTCTGAAGCTTGGTGGAATCGATGGCGTAGCGGGCGTCGTGTCCCAGGCGGTCCGTCACATAGGTAATCAAGTTCATGTCTTCGCCTTCAGCGCGGCCGAGGAGCTTATCAACGGTCTTAATAACGACCTTAATAATATCGATGTTCTTCCATTCGTTGAAACCACCGATGTTATAGGTTTCAGCGATTTTGCCGTTATGGAAAATCACATCGATAGCGCGGGCATGGTCTTCCACAAAGAGCCAGTCACGTACGTTTTCGCCCTTGCCGTAAACCGGGAGAGGCTTCTTGTGGCGAATGTTATTGATGAACAGCGGAATCAACTTTTCAGGGAACTGGTACGGACCATAGTTGTTGCTGCAGTTCGTCACAATCGTCGGCATACCGTAGGTGTCATGGAAGGCTCGTACAAAGTGATCGGAACCGGCCTTAGAGGCGGAATACGGAGAGTGCGGCGTATACTTGGTGGTTTCGTAGAAGAAATCGTCACCGTAAGCCAGGTGGTGTTCAGAACTCGATGCCGTCGTGGTAAACGGAGGCGTAATGCCTTCCGGATGATTCATCTTGAGAGCGCCGTAAACTTCATCGGTCGAAATATGATAGAAGCGCTTGCCTTCGTACTTTTCCGGCAAAGATTCCCAGTAAAGCTTGGCAGCCTGCAACAAGGCGAGAGTACCCATCACGTTCGTCTTGGCAAATGTGAACGGATCCTTGATGGAGCGGTCTACGTGACTTTCGGCAGCGAGGTGAATGATGCCATCAACATGCTCGTCTTGCATGAGCTTATAGAAAGCATCAAAGTCGCAGATATCCATCTTCACGAACTTGTAGTTCGGCTTGTTTTCGACATCCTTGAGGTTTGCAAGGTTACCCGCATAAGTCAGCTTATCGAGGTTGATAATCTTGTATTCAGGATACTTGTTCACAAACAGGCGCACCACATGGCTTCCGATAAAGCCTGCGCCGCCAGTGATAACGATGGATCTTTTCATATTTTTCTCCAATTACGGGGACAATATAGTAATACTAGACTTTCCAATCGCAGAAATTCTTGAGCATGGCTAGGCCCACATCTCCACTCTTTTCTTGATGAAACTGGGTTGCAATCAGGTTGTCCTTGCCCACCATTCCCTGGAAGGTCTGCGTACCGTACGTCGTTTCGGCATAAGCATATTCGGCAGGCACCACCGGGTGGTACGAGTGCACATAGTAGAAATCGCTTCCGCTCTTGATACCTTTCATAATCGGGTGTTCACGCGTAAAGTTCACCTGGTTCCAGCCCATGTGCGGAATCTTGATACCCGGTTCATCTTTAAAGCGCACTGCCTTGCCGGGGATAAGACCCAACGTCTTTACACCGCCGTCTTCTTCACTTTCTTCAAGAATAATCTGACAGCCAATGCAAATACCGAGCACCGGATTTCCGGCCTTTACGACCGTCTTAATGGCTTCACCAATTCCCGTGCGTGTCAGAGTTTCCATGGCAGAAGCTGCAGCGCCGACCCCCGGAAAAATCAGGCGGGTAGCCTTGGAGATTTCTTCGGCATCGCGGCTAGACTTGGCATCGACGCCAATGTGCGCAAGCGCATTCATAACCGAAGTCAAGTTGCCGGCATTGTAATCAACCACTATAACAGACATATAAACCTCTTTTTCGCACGCAAAGATAGAATTTATTACAGGTTCAAAAGGTCGAGAGCCTCACCCGCAAGTTCTACACAGCGGTTGCAAGGAAGAATCTTGTTCGGGCGGATTTCTGCACACTTGGTGTAATTTTGCGAACCGCGACGGAAAGTTTCTTCGATGGCATCTGCCTTTTCCGGCACAAGCTCTTTTGCAGCATAAAGAGCCCCGCACACGCCACCGGGAGCAATTCCTCTACCGGCATTCTTGAACTTGTCAGCAATTTCCAGCGCTTCGGCTTCGGATTTGCCCGTTGCAATGGCATAGCCATAGGCAACCGACATAGCGCAATTGCCTCGATTTTCGGCATGAAATTTTTTTGATTCGTCGGCAATTGTCATAACTGTACTCTCCTTATAGTGGGAACGCTTGCCAATAATTTTTGGGTATATTCATGTTGTGGATTTGTAAGCACCTGGTCGGCATTTCCGCGCTCGACCACATGCCCAAAGTACATGACCAAGACCTCGTCGCTCAGAGCGCGGACTACCTGCATATCGTGACTGATAAACACAATCGAAAGTCCGAATTCATTACGCAGGTCGTCGAGCAAGTGCAGAATCTGGGCCTGCACCGACACATCCAAAGCGCTAGTGACTTCATCGCACAAAAGAATCTTGGGCTTTACCATCAGGCTGCGGGCTATGCACAAGCGCTGCCGCTGGCCCCCCGAAAATTCGTGGGGGAACTTTTGGAGAGCCTCTTTCGGCAGGGACACACGCTCCAAAAGTTCTTTTGCACGCGCCTCAGCTTCAGAAAACCCCACTCCGCGTGCAACCAGCGGCGCCGTCAGAATTTCAGACACAGTCTGGCGCGGGTTCAGGCTGCTGAACGGGTCCTGAAAAATCATCTGAACCAAGTCCGAGACCCGTTTTCCGGAAGCAGTCCGGCCTTTTACCACTTTTTCACCAAAAAGTTTGAATTCACCGTTGTCCATAGGCACAAGCCCGACCAGCGATTTCACTAAAGTCGACTTACCGCAACCCGACTCCCCCACAATCGAAAGAATCTGGCCCGCCTGCACGGAAAACGACACATTCTCGACGGCAGAAAAGTACTTCTGCACCTTGCCGAGCACTCCGCCTCGAATGGGAAACTTTACCGAAAGCCCCGAGACTTCCATTGCAGGAACTTCAAGCATCCTTAAGCCTCGACTCCCGTTTCACCGTCAAGCCCCGAAAGGGCATCCTGCACGTTTTTTTCGGTTGCAAGCAAAATTTGGCGGCATTTCCGCAAAAGTTCGGTCGCTTCCTGAACCGCACCCGCCAATTCGTCAATTTCCATCTCAGAATTATCAATACGTTCCAAGATACTCTCTAAACGCTCCATTGCGGTTTTATATTCAAAATTTTCGGCACTCATATTTACGAATATAGTTATCTTTAACAAGGTGAGTTTCATGAAGAAGAACAATCGATGCTTTTTGAGCATTACCGTAGCTCTTATGACGGGGGGGCTTTTTTCGGCATGTCTAGACATTCCGTCACCCCCTAAGGACACTGCCAAAATAACAAGCGTCAACGTCTTCGCAAAGCAGTTCGACAAAGCAATCGAAACACCCATCAAGCTCAACTCGAGTGAAGAAGCCGAGCTGATCGCCGAAGTCACCCCATCGAAGCACAAAAAAGACGTCCAATATTATTGGTACAACGGCGAAGAAATTCTCGACAGCGGAGCAACCTACACCGTACCGACTTCTTACATGGCCTCTAGCTTTATTAGTCAAAACTTTATTCCCGACAGGCTAGTCATCGAAGACCACGAAGGCAACACCCTCGAAACCAGTTTTCATGTTACCGTCAACAATCCGCCGCAACTTTTGGCAGAAACCACCCCGGCAGACGGAGACACCCTGTACGGCAACAGCTACACGCCCATTCTCTTTACATGGCAATCTTTCGACCGCGACGAAAACAATTACTTGAACAACACCCTTGAAATAGATAGTATTCGCTACAATGTGGGCGATTTACAAGAAGTCATGCAATCGGGGTTTACCGAAGGCAGACACACCTTCCGAATTTTTGTTGAAGATTCCATGGGCGACCAGGATTCTTCTGCTACGCAAGAATTTTTCGTCATTGACACTTTAGGGTTGGGGGCTAAATGGCAATCCATTTTATAAAATCAATCGCCCTCTTCGGCCTGATCGTTTTATCGATTGCGGCATGTACTGATTCCGATGAATATCTTTTCAACGACCAGTCCATTGAGAAGATCAAAGTTTCAGCAGCCGTCACGACCGCATTTGATTCCAACGACGAAAAATCAAAGACAGACACCATTCAACCTGGTGACTCCCTGATTTTCTTATCCACCGTATATCCGTCTAAATCCATTCGTAACCGACAATATCTTTGGACCATCGACGGCAAGTTGTTCGCCAACGAATTCAGTTTCAAGAAAAGCATCGACATCCCAGGCGAACACGAAATAGCATTTATCTTTGTCGACTTTTTCGGCGACACTTTGAGTGACACTCTACATATCACAGTCGCCTCGTCCCCCAATCTTGATCCCAAGAATTTTATTCCGGCCAACGGAACGCAGAACATCGCCTCTGACACAGCCATCAATTTTGCCTGGAACGCAAGCGATCCCGATTCTCTTTGGGGCATCTATTCTCGCTTTGTCTTGAAAAACAACAATCAAGATATTCTTGTAGACACCCTTCTATATCAAGCAAATTATACATACTTCAAAAAACTGGAACCCCTGCAAAAATACACTTGGACTGTCAACGTTTACAACGAATTCAATCAAAAATCCAACGAAACCATCTCATCGTCATTTTTCACAGATGGCATCAATGGCGAAAGTGCTGTAGCAGGAGCCATCGGAACAAGTTCCGACCTAGGTCTTTACACCTTCAGAATCGCTCTTTTGGATTCGCTTCAAGACACAATCAAAACATATCTTTCTTCGAAATCTCAATCGGCGCACTTCTATTTCAAGCCTCTCTCAAACGACACATACAGCCTTGTTGCTTCTATCGATGACGCCCCCGATTTCAGACCCCAGACCATCATATTCAAAACCGTTGCAAACCAAGTACTTGAATTGGATTCTATCACCCTTTTAGATGAAGTTCCTCCGAGAATCAAATCCGTTTCAGGCAGTGACACGATCGACATTCAAGACACATTGCGTTTCATTCTGACTGATTTCGGCGGAAAAATTCCTTCGTCTAGAATTAGCATTTCTTACGAAAAAAATCGTATTACCAAGTTTACCTTCTCAAACGACACCTTGTACATTCCCTTCGAAAAACAAGCCTCGTTACAAAACTGGTCGTACAAGCTGATTACCCTTATCGCACACGATGCGAGTAACAATCCGACAAGAAAGACCTTCTACCTCCGTCCAAATGTAACGTTCCCGGAGGTTTTCAGTGAATAAGTTCCTGTACATCCTACTTTGCACGTTGCCACTTCTACTAGTATCTTGCGGCGACGAACACTTGGTCGACAAAAACTACTCCAAGCTTTCACAGTATGTCTATGTTGCCCCCGATGGATTCAACGGCGAGGTTTCCAAATACTACGAACCGATTGAAGAACTCTATGTAGAACAGGGGCAATCCGTCAAATTTTTCGCTGGTTATTCTAATGGCCACGGAGTTTTCACCGACGAGACATTGCAGCGCTATTACAACGGTCTTCTCTGGAAAATTGGCGACAACGCGTTCAATCTGAATTCATTCCGTTACACATTCAATACTTCCGGGGAATTCGATTGTTCGCTTGAAACGACCGATTTATTTGGCGACACTTTGCGCAACAATTTTAAAGTCTACGTGAACGCCCCCAATAGCATTTCCCTTGACTTTCCGTACAATGGATACAATCAAGCCGAACCTTCCGACGACCAGAATTTGCCGCTCCGTTGGTCGGTTACGGGAATCGACCCTTGGGAATCCGCGCGCTGCCAAGTTTTCATATCCTACGATCAGGATTCCGTTTGGGAATCCCCGCTTGGAACAACTGATTGCAAGTCTGAAGCCACTTTGAGAGGTTCTCTTGTAGAATCGTACGATTCGCTCTTACAGCAGGCAATTAGCCTGTACGACAGTTCATTCACCCTGTATTGGGGAATCAAAATGCGTGTCAGGAGCGAAAGCGGCCGCGAATACCGAGATTCCACCGATATATTCCATTTCTCAACCAAAATTTTAAATAAGACTTCGACACTCAAAATTCCCGTTGTATATGAACGTTACAGGGACAATTCCATTCTGCAAACAGTCGTCTACTTAATTGCAAATAACGGAGACACCTTACAAACAATTACCAACAGCGACAGGTCTAACACGCTTGTAGCCAAAGTCGAGCCACAAATCGGTCTTAAAGTTTTGTTGACCGAGAACTACCGCAAGGAATACACAAGCGAAAGTCTTATCGTCGATATTCCCGCCTACACGGTGCTCACCTTGGACACAATCGTTCTTAAAGATGTCATTCCCCCTCAAATTTCCGCTTACCGCGACTCCATCCGTTTTTCGGACAATATCTATTTCTTCCTCTACGACGACGGTTCAGGAATCAATGTGAACCAATTGAAGGTCCTGGTCGACTTCGACACCATGCAGGTCAATTATCAAGCGCCCTACCTTTCATTCTACACCCGTTGTCCCAACAAATGCAAAATAGAGATTTCGGGAGAAGACTACGCCCGCAACAGGCTCCCGAACGTATATTGGTTTATCGAAAACAAGTATACCTATCAATATATTTCGGGACCATTCCCGAACGAGGAGTTCTAAATGACTAAAATATTTACGATACTCCTTTGTTCTCTTTTGAGTTTTGCCTTTGCAGAATCAAAAGTTCTGCACGTATCCACTATTCCCAGCAAGGTCGATATCTATGTCGGCGAAGTAACCCCGGATCATTCAAAGAATCCGGCCTATGTTTCTCCTGCATTCGTAAACATTCCGGCCGACGATTCCTTGGCAAACGAAATCTTGATTTCTCTGTTCAATCCGGGATTTACAGATACAACTCTCAGAGTCAAGCTTTCTGCAAAGGACACCTCGTACATCATCATTTCGCAACAGCCCATTCTCGACGACGAATTCCTACAAAAACAACAGTCCGAGCTGTCTAAGCGCAAGCGGGCCAATTTTGGAAAGGGGCTCATGCAGTTTTCAATTATACCATTCGCCGTAGGGCTTGTGTCTAGCGCAATCACCTACTACGAAATCGATCAAGCGAAAGACTACAAGAAAACATTGAAAAAGACTTCTATCGACACAGACCGCTATCAAGATACTCGCGAAAACTTTATGGATTCCCGTCACAAGGCAAAAATTGCCAAAGGCGTCACCTACGCCGGATTTCTTTCGGGAGCAGCATTACTTTCAATCGGATTCATTTTATCATTCTAGGGTTTTATGAAAAAGATTCTACTGACATTTGCAATCCTCTGGATTAGCGCCGCTTGGGCAGGAGAAGAACTATCTTCTGATTCTCTCGGAATTCCAAGCCACGTAGAACTCGTGACAGGGACCAAGCAAGACGCACAATTCCTGGGTGTTAAAGACGACACCGTGAGCCTCGGGGGAAACATCCAAGGCAAGTTCACCGTCATTCGCATTCCCAAGAACCGCTTCAAGAGCATTGTCGACAACAACGGCAACGATCTCTTGAATCAGCCTCAAGCCGCCACCACAGAGGAAAGCGTCCAAGACTCCATCGTGCAAGATTCGACAACTCAAGACACAACTGTTCAAGACTCTACTATTCAAGATTCTACGCAACACGATTCTACCGCCGTCGAGCATTCTATTGAAACTCCGGTCGAAGGCCAGCATATCTTTGTTTCATTCGAACGCCGCAATTCCGAATCTACGCTTGCCGAGCAACTTGAAAACTTGATTATTCGCTTGCTCAAGGAATCAGGAACACCTATTACCTTTGTCAACCGTCAAGAATTCAACTTCTGCAACGACGCTCTCTGCATCAAAGACTTTTTGAAGACTCATGGAGCAGCATCTGCCTACGTTGGACGGATTACCTCGGCAAGGACTCCGGACTCGGTCGCCGTGCAAATGACCCACTATCTACTCGACGATTCCACCAAGGCCATCGCCCACACCGCACAAATAAACTTGTCTGCAATCAAGGCTTTGAGCGACGCTCTTTCTAAGGACAAGCTCCATCGATTCGTTCTTCTGCTCCAAGGCGAACAGGTTCCGGTCGAAACGAGAAGCGACATCAGTTATGTACGCATAGAAACCAATCCCGAAGGCGCAAACATTGCCACCAAAGAAAGCGAAGACATCTGCAAGAGCCCTTGCACATTCGCCATCAATGATACCGGCAAGACAGAAATCTACGCCTATTGGAATGTAGACCGTCAGCTGTGGGGCGCAAGGACGCTGGTCAAGCCAATCCCCGGCGACACGGCAAAGCTGTCGCTAAAGCTCAAACGTGTAAAGCCGGAGCTTCTAATTCGCTCTAAGCCCGAAGGCGCCTACATTTTTGGCGGATCATCCCCTCTCACCAAGAATTCAAAACCCATAGGCCTTACCCCCAGCAAGCATCCGATTTACGAGCCGGGACTTTCGACCATTCAGCTCCGTAAGGAAGGATTCAGGGACACCATGGTTACCGTATTCACCTCGCCCACCGAGCTCACCGATGTCGATATCAAGCTCACCCCCATTACCAACAAGCAAGAACAGATTGCTCAGCAGGAATGGCTACACGAGCGCAAGAAAAACTTCGTGGGCAAGACCCTGATGGGGTCTTCAATAGCCCCTATTCTGTTAGGAACGCTCTTTATTTATCTGGCAAACCTCGATTATGAAGACGCCGACAAGATAAAACAGGACCTGGACCGCCCGGTAGCCGGAGGCGAAAATTACCAGGCCAGGGTGTCCAAAAACAAGGATTATGTCGATAAAGGCGACCAAAAGATGATTATAGGAGGCTCTTTACTAGGTGCCGGATTCGTCTTATTGGGCGTCGGATTCATTTTAACCTTCTAAAATAGGACCAAAAGTACTAAAAAGAGCGTTTTATTTACTTTTTTTTATCCATAACCCCAAATGAAAAATTAAATTTAGACTGATGCGTAAACTGTTACTTGCACTGACATTCTTTACTGCGGCCACACAAGCTGCAGATTTTGAACGAATCAACTGGCGTACTCAGCTGTACTTACAGGGTGAGCCCGCTTTTATGAGTTTTAAGGCCGACAAGAAGAATACCCTTCTGAACGACGGTATCGATAAGGACGTTCTTACCGTACCGGTTTCGCTCGGTGCCCTTTGGTCGCCCTTAATCACACCTTTCTGGAAAGCCGATATTCCGTTCACCCTTTGGCTCGGTGTCGAAGTGAACGGAGTCCAGTTCGGAACCATTGAAGACAGTCCGGAATATACCTTCACGGATTCTGAAACCGGAAAGAAAAACACGAAGAGCCCGCACAACGACGAAGAACTCTGGTTCATGGGCTACGCCCCGTCCGCCTTGGCCGGTTTCACCTTCAACCTGGGTGGCGACTTTGACCTGCGCGTGCTCGGTGGCTTCGGCTTCCAGTTCTTCTCGTTCTACGACGACTACGCCGGCAACACCAAGTCTCATACCGAAATTCTCAAGACAGGCTTTGTGTCTAGTGCCTTGGAATACCGCATTGGCGAACTGTTCCAAGATGTCGACTTCAAGATTGGCATCAATGTCCGTAAAGACTTCTTGCCTTATGAAAATGTGAAGGCCCGCAACGAAGACAAGAGCGTAAGCCCCTCGCCATACTCCGACCTCCAGTTCGACAAGATCGAATACAAGTGGCCCGTACGCGTCGGCTTGGAACTCTCGCTCGACTTCGGCCGCGAAAGCCGCCGCGACCGCCGTATGCGCTACGCCCTGCATGACCGCGACGATGTACTCCGCAAATACAGCGAAGTCAAGGACACGCTCTCTGACTGGGACTGCATGGCCATTGAACGCGACTACCGTTTCTACCTCGACGAAAATGGTGAACTTCCGGATATGACCGAAGCCTACACCCGTACGCAGTTCGCCGACGTTCTTGAAAGCTTCCTCGCCTTCTGCCACCCGGCAGACCTCGCAACCAAGGAAAAGCTTTACGCATCTCTCGACAGCGGCAAGATTCAGCTCAAGGAATACCAGAGCGCACAGGAAGATTCCCGTTTCGACCAGGTCATGTCGTCCAACGATCCTGAAATGCTCGAAATGTTCTTGCTGTACTACCCCGATTCTCCGCGCAGACCTGAAGTCGAAGCCAAGCTTCGTTCTCTCAGCGAATACGACAAGTTCCGCGCCATTCAGGCACAGAACACCTTCAAGGCTTACCTCACCTACTTGAACGACAATCCGAATGGTGCTTTCCGCGACGAAGCTGAAGCAGGCATCTTCGAACTGGTCAAGAGCGGCAACCGCCTCAAGGACTACGAAATCTACCTGAAGCGCTTCCCGGACGGCAAGTACGTGGAAGAAGCCAAGGCCGCTCTCAAGAAGGGCAACGCAGCTCCTGAAGAACAGTCTATCATTGAATATCAGACTGGCGAAACCTACAGCGAACCGGAACAGCCGGCCGTAGTCGAAGAAGCAACCTCTGACGAAGCTGTTGAAGACGCCGAAGAAGAAGAGGAAGAAGTCAAGCCCGCCAAGAACAAGAAGGGCAAGAAGGCCAACAAGAAGGCTAAGAAAGCCAACAAGAAGCCCGCCAAGAAGAAAAAGAAATAACGTCTTCTTTAAATTATTTAATTAGACCTGGCTCAACGCCAGGTCTTTTTTTGATTCTTGTTTATGCGAATTAGCGTTGGCCAAGGATGGGGAGGGTGCAGGGAGGGGCCCGCGCGGCCTTCGCAACTCCGAGCTGGGGCCCCTCCCGCATAAATTCTATATTTACATTATGAACAAAAAGATTCTACTTTTCGTATTTATTACTTTATTCACAATCACAGCTTTTGCAGCCCCCGACGCAGCAGACTCGCTTTCTCAAGCAACAACGGCAACAGCCAAGCCCGCCGGGATTTACACTCAAATCATCGACTGGTATAATGCGCACTTGAACTATTGGTCCATCGCGCTCTTGATGGCCATCGAAAGTTCTTTCATTCCGTTTCCGTCGGAACTGGTGGTACCGCCGGCCGCCTACAAGGCCCTGCAGCCGGATTCAGGACTCAGCATCGTGCTGATCGTGGTGGCAGCCAGCATGGGCGCCCTCGTTGGAGCCTACATCAACTACTTCTTGGCCAAGTTCCTTGGCCGCCCAATCATCTACAAGTTCGCTGACAGCCGACTCGGACATTTCCTGTTGCTCGATACCCAAAAGCTTGAAAAGGCCGAAAACTATTTCCGTGAACACGGAGCAATCTCAACCTTCGTGGGCCGTCTGATTACCGTCATTCGCCAGCTGATTTCGATTCCCGCTGGTATCGCCAATATGAAGCTATTGCCCTTTACGCTTTACACGTTCCTTGGTGCAACCATTTGGAACTGCGTACTCGCTGGTCTTGGCTACCTCGCTCATGGTCAGAAAGACATTATCGAGAAGTACAATTCCGAACTAGCAATCGCACTACTCGCCTTTGGCGCCCTGTTCATCGGCTACATGGTCTGGAACGCCGTGAAAAAGAAATAAAAGACGTCATTGCGAGTTCTGAAAGAACGAAGCAATCTTCTACAGCATATAAAAGAGACCACCCTGCAGGGTGGTCTTTTAAGTATTTATAAGATTGCCACACGGATTCGAAATCACTAACGTGATTTCATTTTTATAGATACAAAAAAAGCTCCCCGAAGGGAGCTTTTTAAAACATTTCGCGCTGTAGGACTAGTAGCCAACCTGGCAATTAGCAGCAACATCCAGCGTGATAGTCATCGCAGTCTTGTTGATGGTCTTTGCTACAGGAATCGACATCGTTGCAGAATAGTCCGGCTTAGAAGAATCCGTTCCGATAGTAATTGTAATGGGCTGGTTAGCACCATCGCATCTGAACGTGCAGTTGCCTTCCGTAGAACCATGCCATGTTGCCGGCAAATCGAATTCAACGCTAGATTCACCAGCCGGAAGAGCAATCTTGGTGTCCTGCTTTTCAAATGTGAATTCAGAACCCTTAGTTGTCTTCACCGTAGTGCAGGTAACATCGACAACCGTTTTATCGGCATTACCGACCTTGAGGGTCGGAGCATAACCATTTTGAGCTGTATCGAAAGTCTTCGTGAAGGTTGCTTCACCTGCAGCACCATCCCACGTATAAGAGGTGATTTCAGATGCAGATACACAACCAGAAACAGTCCAAGCAACATCCGGCTGCGTGAGGTAGTCAACCTTAGGTTCCGGCGAGGTGCACTTACAACCCGTAATCGGATCGCCATCCACCTGAAGCGGAGTACAATTGATAACTTCAGAAGCACCATCCGGCATCGTAACCGTCACAGATGCGTTTGCTACACCAGAATTCGTGTAAGTGACCTTACCGCTCGTAGCGCGAACGCCCGAACCATCATCGGCCAGGCCGCCAAAGTTCCACTTATAATCGGCTTGAGAAGCAAACTGCATTGCAGTGTACTTCGTATTGGAGCCATTCGGAGTGAACTTCCAGTTAACAGATTGACCCTTGCTAATAGGACTAGTGGCAGCCTTACAAGAACCAAGTCCTGACACAGGAACAATTTCTATACCGGAAGAAGACGATACCGGATCCGGATCGAAAACCAAGACCGACGAAGAAGACGGATTCGTCACAATAAAGATGTCACCACGAGAAGAAGACGAGAGAACGGGGTTCGGGTTTTGGTTCGAACCAGAATCGTCAGACGAGTTCACAATAGGTTCTTCAATCGTTTCGCCACCATCAAGATAGGCTTTATAACGCATATAACAGCCAGCGAAAGAAGTATCGTTCCTACAATTCTGCTTGACAGATTCCAATTCTGTTTGCATTTCATCACTTCTCATACCACCAAACAGTTCGTCTTGGGTATCAGCAGGATTGATATTGCCTTCACCACAAGCCCAAAAGCTTGCACCGACGACAGCCATCAAAGACATACTGGCAATAAGTTTCTTCTTCATAATAAAACCTCTTTGACCGAAAAATACATTATTATAAACGAAAACGCTATAGGCATACTAAAAATCGTGCTTAAAAGCACATATTTTTTGCATACAACTCATGTCAATCGTTGACAAACGTAAACCCCTATTTACATTCAAAATTGTTTTACTCTTCGTCCACCGAAATCTTGCGCTGACCGGTAATAAACTGGTGCACATAGGGGTTGCTGGTGTTCTTGATTTCATCAACCGTACCCACTTCGATAATACGGCCATTATACAGCATGGCAATACGGTCGGCCACCTTGAAGGCGCTCACCATGTCATGAGTCACCACCACCGAAGTCACGCCAAGCTTGCTCTGCATATCGAGAATCAAGTCATTAATCACGTCACTGGTAATGGGGTCCAAACCTGTCGTGGGTTCATCGTACAAAAGAATTTCAGGGTTCAGAGCAATAGCTCGTGCAAGAGCAACACGCTTACGCATACCGCCCGAAAGTTCAGACGGCATCTTGGTACGGAATTCCGGCACCAGGTTAATCATCTTGAGCTTTTCAGTCACCACATCTTGGATTTCGGCTTCGCTCATTTCCGGATGATGTTCGCGCAAAGCAAACGCAATATTTTCACCGGTATCCATGGAGTCAAAAAGAGCTCCCATCTGGAACAGCATACCCATCTTGCGGCGAATCGTATGCGTGTCGAAGAACTTGGGCGTACTGATTGTCACGCCGTCCACCGTCACCTCGCCGCCATCGGGCTGCAAAAGCCCAATCATGTGCTTTAGAATCACGGACTTTCCGCCACCGGACTTTCCGATAATCACCATGGTCTCGCCACGGCGAATATCCAAGTTCACGTCGCAAAGAACGTCTTGCGGACCAAAGGACTTCTTGAGCCCTTTGAGGCGAATGGCGATATCGTTCGGGTCTATTTTAACGTTGGGCATAGCGACACCTTAGAAGAATAGGATGGCATCCAGAACAAAGTCAGCAATCAAAATCATGAGGCAGCTCGAAACCACCACACTCATGGTCGCAATTCCGACACCGCGGGCACCAGGCTTGGCATTAATGCCATGATAGTACCCAAGCAAAAAAATCAAAGTTCCAAATACAAACGATTTAAGCGTACCCGACCACAAGTCCATCGGATCAAACAGGTACTGCATACCGGTCACATAAGTATAAGTGGTAATATCAAGGCCAAGCACGCAAACGATCCAGCCACCGATAATGGCAAGCGCGTTCGAAATCACCGTAAGGCAAGGCACCATGGTAAAGAAGGCCACAAAGCGCGGAAGAGCCAAGTAGCGGTAAGTATCAAGGCCAAGAACCGTATAGGCAGCCAATTCTTCTTTTTCTTTCATGGAGCCAAGTTCTGCCGCAATAGCAGAGCCCACGCGGCCCGAAAGCACAATCGCCGTAAGCAAGGGACCAAGCTCGATCAGAATCATCTTACAAGCAGCCGTACCCACGAACTTGTCGGCCACTAGATTGTGGAATTCGAATTCAGCCTGCACGGTGGCCACCATGCCCGTAAAAATCGAAGTCACAAACAGCAACGGCAAAGACGACACGCCAATCGAAATCATCTGCTTTACGATTAGCACAGGGTTCTTGTGGATATAACGCACCTGTTTGAGCGTATTCAGCAAAATGCAGATGACTTCGCCAATAGCCGAGATACCGGTTACGATAACCTCGCCAATCCAGACAAATGGAGCCATCAGTATCTGCATCTAGAACTCCTTAGTAACTCCCAAAATCAGTCGGTCCCATGTCGTTTGCATCATCATAAGAGTAGGCTTCGCCACCGCCATCGCCTTCGGGTGCAGCATCGTAGAAGGTCGTGTATTCCGGAATGAAGGTCATGGGAATATCCTTGACTGAACCATTACGGTGCTTTGCCACAATCAGTTCTGCGGTGTGCTTATCTTCTTCGCGGTGCGTCTGCACGAACTTACGTTCCACAAACCACACCATGTCGGCATCCTGTTCGATAGAACCCGATTCACGAAGGTCAGAAAGTTGCGGGCGTTCGCGGCCCTTTTCTTCGACTTTACGGCTAAGCTGTGCAAGCGCGATTACAGGAATCTGCATTTCCTTCGCCAAAATCTTGAGGCCACGGGAGATTGCACCAATAGCGACGGCGCGGTTTTCTTCTTTACCCGTCTTCATAAGCTGCAGGTAGTCGATAATCAGCAAGTCGAGTTTACCCTTGCGCTTGAGCTGGCGAGCCTTGCTCATGAGTTCCATAATGCCAAGGTCAGCATTATCGTCTACGTAAAGCGGGGCTTTTTGAATCGGAGTCACGGCGGCAATCAGCTTTTTCTTTTCGTCGCTGTTGAGATAGCCGTTACGGAGTTTACTCTGGTCAATCTGAGCTTGCGAACAAAGTAAACGCTGAGCCAACTGGACGCCATCCATTTCCAAGCTGAAAAACGCCACATTCTGCTGGAAGTTGATAGCCGCATTTGCAGCAATCGTCAAAGCGAAAGACGTCTTACCCACACCAGGGCGCGCAGCCAAAATAATCAAGTCAGACTTTTGCAGACCGTTTGTAAGTTCGTCGAGTTCGGTAATACCCGTGCGAATGCCCGTGATACCGTCTTTGCGGTTATTCAGGCGTTCCAAAAGCGGATTCACAAAATCTTGTATCGGTTTCAGCGAATCACGAATCTGGTCGGTGGCAATGGCCATAATATCGCGTTCAGCCGACTGCAAAACTTCTTCGGGGGCCGCAGCAGGATCCATCGCATTCTTAATGACAGCCGAAGAAGACTTAATCAGTTTGCGAAGCGTCGACTTCTTGCGCAAGAGTTCAATATGCCAGCTGGCATTTGCCGAAGAGGCAACCGATTCCATGAGTTCGAACAGATATTCGCGGCCACCCACAAGCGCAAGCTTGTTCATGGATTCAAGTTCAGCAGCAAGTGTCACCAAGTCAATCGGTGTCACATTGCGGTTGAGCGTACAAAGGGCAGTCCAAATCAGCTGGTGCTTTTCCAAGTAGAAAAAGCTTTCGTCCTTGATAATCATGATGGCTTCGCCCATCACGTCAGGATCGCGCAAAATACTTCCAAGCAGGCAACGTTCAGCATCCAGGTCCATCGGGACCTGGCGGCCTTCGTAAGAATTCTGTTGATTTTCAAAATCAGGCATCGTCGCCATCCATCATAATCTTAAGTTCTTTCAATTTACGCCAAAGAGTCGCGCGGCTAATGCCTAAGCGCTTGCAGACTTCGGTACGGTTACCGCCACACACGCTCAAGGCTCGCAGAATGTGTCTGCGTTCCATTTCTTCGAGCGACAAGAGTTCACCGTCTGCTTCACTTTCGGCAGCAGGTTTCTTTTCGGTCTTCGCGCTACTTTCAAATGAGATTCCCGGCAGTTCGACCGGTTCAACATCTACCACCTGAGACGCATCGTTGTGTTCGCCCTTGATATGCGGAATCGCCATCGTCTGTTCGCGAGCACAAGCTTGCACCTCTTCGGGCAAGTCTTCCAAGCGAATCACACCACCTTCGGCAAGCACGGTTGCATGTTCGATAATATTTTCAAGTTCGCGAATGTTGCCCGGATACGAATACTTGGTCAGCGCATACAAGGCAGCCGGTTCAAGGTCTACAATGTCCTTGCCTTGCGCATCCTTGTTTTTCAAGATGAAATACTTGATCAAGTTGGGCAATGCCGGTTTGCGTTCGCGGAGCGGCGGCAAAAGCAAATGGAAGGTATTTAAGCGATAATACAAGTCTTCGCGGAAACGACCTTCTTGCATAGCTTCTTGCAAATCGCGATTCGTTGCCGCCAAAACACGCACATCCAAATACTGCGGTTGGGTGTCGCCCACACGCCTAATTTCATGGCTTTGCAAGAAACGTAAAAGTTTGACTTGAGTCGCAGCAGAAAGTTCGCCGACTTCGTCCAAGAAGAGCGTTCCGCCATTGGCGGATTCAAACAAGCCCTTCTTGTCGGCGGTAGAACCCGTATACGACCCCTTCTTGCTACCGAAGAGTTCGCTTTCGACCAAGTTTTCTGGAATGGCGCCACAGTTCACCGCCACAAACGGTTCGGCGGCGCGCTTGCTATAGCGGTGAATCACGTTAGCCAAGAATTCCTTGCCCGAACCGGATTCACCGGTAATGAGCACGGTACTATTCGTGGGCGCGACCTTGTAGACAGTCTTTAGAATCTTGCGCATTTCGGGAGTATTACCCAAAAGGCCATCCAGCACCTGGGATTCCATGAGCTGGTTATTAGACTTGTTTACAAGCTGAGCCCGTACCTTTTCCGCCGTCGATTCCAACTGCGAAATCGAGATGGGCTTTTTAAGGAAGGTGTTTGCACCACGGGTAATGGCAGATGCCGCGCCCTGCCAGTTGCGGTCATCGCACAGCACAAAGATTTCAATGCCCGGGTGGCGTTCCTTCAAAAAGCTCACCATGTCCATATTGTCTTGCATTAAGAAAGGAACTTCGATAAACGCAAGGTCTATCGAATTCTTCTTGACGATGGGCATTAG
Source organism: Fibrobacter sp. UWB10 (assembly GCF_900182935.1). NCBI lineage: Bacteria > Pseudomonadati > Fibrobacterota > Fibrobacteria > Fibrobacterales > Fibrobacteraceae > Fibrobacter > Fibrobacter sp. UWB10. The sequence goes on from NZ_FXUE01000001.1 coordinate 482,197, forward strand.
GTCACTCTCGCGGGTACAGGTAAACAAGGTTGCCCCTGCAACCGACCAAGAGTGCTGGATATCGCCGATAAATTTCTGATCTAAATCAGCGATCAGGATATTCATCGCGACCTACTACGAATGGCTCTTGATGATTTCTTCGACCTTCGCGCGAAGGGCTTGCAAGTCCACAGGCTTGTTGAAGGTAGCCGCAGCATCGAAATGCTGGGCGGTCATCAGGTAGTCTTCGGCAGAGGTACGGCCACCACCGCTCACAGCGATAGTGCGGTCGCTCATGTTCAAGCGACGCAGATCCAAAATGACTTCGTAACCATCGACATCCGGCATAATAATGTCGGTGATGATCACATCATAGGTCTTGTTCTGGTAAAGAGTCTTAGCTTCTTTACCGTTCTTTGCCGTTTCCACATTGTAGCCCTTGATTTCAAGAGCAGACTTGAGCATCAAATTAAACTGCTCGTCGTCATCAATAATCAGGATCGTAGGCACTAGCCCTCCTTCGTTTCAGTTTCAATTGGCCAATATAGATAAAATGTAGTTCCTTCGCCCAAAGTTGTCTGCACAGTAAAGTAGGCGTTACCCTCTTTTAACAGCCTTAAGGCCGAAGAAAGACCGAGCCCTAGGCCTTCGCCAGGAGCCTTTGTCGTAAAAAACGGTGCAAAAATACGTTCAAGCGTGCCCGAATCCATTCCTGTACCCGTATCGGAGATTTCGAACTTGGCATAATTACCTGCAGGAACTGGCGGAGCATAAGGCGTCACCAGCTGGGATTCAAGCGTTTCGGGATACAACTTAAAGGTCAGCGAGCCCCCTGTCTGCTTCATGGCGAACAGGGCATTATTTGCAAGGTTACTGATAATGCGGTCGAGCGATGCCACAATTCCACGAACCTTGAGACTGTGATCCAGTTCATCGCTGTGAATAGAAATATTGGGCGGAAGGGTAAGCGAAATCTTCTTCACCACGTCTTCGATAATCATGTACGGCGAGAACACGATTGCAGGCGTTGCCGTATTGGCGTTGCCGCGAATAGCATTCAACAATTCTTCGAGCGAGGCCTTACCGCGTTCAGCCGCCTTAAGCGCTTCGTTGATAAACATGCTAGCCTGGTGATCTGGCGGGAGCATTTCTTGCGCCAGCTGGCAGAAACCAATCTGCGACCCTAGAATGTTATTGTAGTCATGCGCAAACGCACCGCACATGGTACCCAGTTCTTCAAGGCGAGAATGAATGAACTTCTGTTCGCGCAACATGTTCCGTTCGTATTCAAGCCTACGCTGTTCGGTCATATCGACCTTAAGGCACAACGTCTTGTAAGGAGCCTTGCCCGCCTGCAAAATCGGGATGTACATGTTATCAAATGTCTGCACATTTTCGCCAAGAGCAATAAGGCGGTTCGCTTCGTCTTGAGAAATTTCGTTTCCACTATTGTCTTCGAAAGAAGTATAAACCTTAACTTCGCCCTTTTCGCGAGCATCCTTTTCGTATGGCGAAACATCTTCAGGATTGTCGCGAGCGCCTTCACGGGAACCGCGCTTGTCGTAGTCCATCTGGTTCTGTTTCTGATACACACCTAGTTCGCTCTTGTACCACACTCTAAACGGAAGTGCGTTAATGAGCGTATTCAGCACGTTTTCTTTTTCAACCTTGATTGACGCTTCCTTGTTCAAGCGGTCCTGATAGCGCACCAAGTCATGCGTGTATTCCACATACTGTTCATTTAGAGTCTTCAGGTTCTGCTGTAACAGAAGTGTCTTGGACTGGTCCATGAAAAAGGCTATGTTCACAACCGTCATCAGCGTCTGGCGGCACTTGAAGAAATAAATTTTCATCACGTGCGTTTCGCCGTTAATATTCATACGCACATCGCTGTAAACAGTCTCTCTAAAAAAGTCAAGATTCGGCGGCAAGACATTCTTGATAGACCTTCCGCGCAAGCTAATCGAAGACTGCCCCAAGAGCTTGGTTGCACCATGGTTGACGGCCTTAATTCTTCCGGCTTCGTCGTAATAAATAATGCCATCTTCAATCTTATTAATCAGTTTTTGCAGGAACCAATGAGCTCCGAGATCCCTGAACCTTGCCGACGTGTAATACTGTCCGCAAAGCACTGCCAAGAAAAGCGTCAAGAACTGGTGCCACACAAAGAACTGGAACCCGCCTTGCCATGCGCCGAAATTCTTGATAATCGGAATCACGAAATCGAACAAGATTGCAATCACCATGCAAAGCATAAAGCTTCCGGCCATATAGGCGCCAGTATGCAAAACTGTCGGATCCAGAGAACGGAGCGAACTACGCAAAAGCTGATAAACAATCAGCAAGCAAGGCGGCATAAAGAACAGAGCATAGACAATCGCAAAGCATTTGAAAATCGGAATGTTTTCAAACGGACGATCGCCAAATATGGTTAAGTTCGAAATGACTTCTGGGCAAAGAATAAACATGGTCGTGAGCGCAACCGCGACAAGCATGCCCGCAAAACCGGACACCGTCTTGTAGGCAGTCTTTCTACTGAACAAGACTAGTTCAGCCATGTCATACAGAGCCACGCCAACTCGCACCCAACAAAGAGTCTGAAAACCAAAAATGAACTGGCGACCAATATACATGTCAGACATGTCGGGCGCCATGGGCCCACTAAAAAACAAGATACCCAAAATACTGCATGCATTCCATGCAATATTGGCATGAACCATTCGACGCAAGGGCTTAGGCAAGCGACGAGCAGTCATCTTACTTTCAAGCAAGTTCGGGTAATATAACGATACAATAAGGGCTAGTACCGACAGCACCAAAAGGTATGGAGAATCGGAATACAGGCTCTCTGGCATCTTATTTTACCCGTTTTACACCAAATGTGGACGTTTTATCGTAAGAGTTCTTACCGCTGAACTTTTCAGCATTTGCGGAATTTGCATTCGGGACGAATACAGTTTCCATCTGTAATTTATAAATATAAGCGCCCGTGGCAACTGCCCTACCCCGTTCAGACTGGATTCCGACCTGGGTATTTGCCCATTCAACGTAGAATATAACCTTACCCGACGAAGAAAGGTACAGAGAAGAAGGCACGCTATACTTGCCAGCCAAGCGGTTCACGAAACTGCCGAGATTCGTATAAATCGGCATATTGTACTTGACCCGCAGGCTGTCCCAAGCAGCAGGTTCACCGCTGATAGAACCTCTCGGAACAGTCATTTCAATCTTCCAGATTGCACCTTGTACGCTTGCAGAATCAATTCCTTCGGCAACCACTTGACCACCCTTGATTAAATCAAGCTTATGGGTACTCGGATTCAACACATACATGCGGATGTTATCCTGGAATGGCACCTGCGTACGGAAGTCACCTCCCGAGCGAGACACATTTTCTTGCATGGAAACCACGAACTTGATGTTCGGATTTCCACCGCTCATAATCGGGATCCAAGGAGCATTCGTTGACGGCATATTACCGCGAGAGTCGCGCAACGCGCTGAATTCCTTGGGTTGCAAGCGGACATAATCGCCTTCACTTACAGCAAGTCGACTATCCTTTTCGTAATAAGCGAACATGCCCATCGAATTCACGGACAGACTATACAAAGAACGTCTGTAAATGGCAGTATCGGCATCCGAAATCTTTTCGCGGTAATAAACCAGCGAAGTATCCACCGTATTCACAGGTTCACTCAAGTCAAGGTCAAGTACGTCATACTTATCAGATCTAGACATGTCAATTGTCGCGGTCACTATCACGGGGCCAACTTTGTCTTCTGCAAGTACAAAATTCATTTCGTACGCTGCCCCAGAGCCCAAATGCTGAGCTACCTGACCAGCTCCCACAACATCCAGGCCCCTCAACGTGCCATCGAAGTTACCACTTGTAATGCCGTAGGTGAAGGGCTTGGGCAAATCGAGGACAGCCGTCATACCGTCGACAGCATAAGCCGGAACAGTTCCTGCCACCCAAAGCGTTTCGGGATCTGTACGGCCAAAGATAACCGAGATGCTATCCGGATAATGCTTTTGGTCAATTGCTCGGGCATATTCGATATACACGCGTTCCGCAACACCGTCTTCATCGGCGTCGGCAATGTAAGCGTACGTCATGGGCACCGGAATCAACTTCAAGGTAATCGGAAGCTTGGGTTGACCGCATTCGGAAGCAACGGCATTTCCATTCTTATCCTTAATCGAAGCGTTCGACAAGAGTTGAGCGAACATACCTTCGGTCACTATAGAATTTCCAGCCGCATCGAATCCTATTTCAAATTCCCACACGTTCATCGATTCATTATAAAGCTGCGTGAACTTGACCACCGGGGCATTCACCAAGTTAGAACCACTCGTACCGAACAGTTGCACCGGCCAGTCTGTGCCCGGGGCAGAAATCGGTTCGCTAAACTGCATATAAACGCGATCGCTTGTCGCGGTATCTAAGCGTTCAAGCACAGAGACTGCCAACAGCGTCGGCGCCACACCATCTTGATAGAAGTCGGCATGACTTTCAACCTTGCCGCCCACATTAGAATACAGCGTAACAGCTCCGCTCGGATTCGTATTGACTGCGGTATCCTTGATGTTTGCTTTTATCAAGAGTTCCTTGCCACTGATACTAATGACATCGCTAGACTTGAGCGTGTCACCGTTATAGACAAACTGCACCGAGTTAAACGACTGGTTTTCCTGATATTCGTTCGACATCGTAATCTTTAATGCATCGGGCACATTATCGCAATCGGTGTCAACCATCTTGGCGGCATCAATAATTGGCCAAGGAGGCAATTCTTCGACAATCAAGTCTGCCGTGGCTGCCTGGTATTCAAACTGAACCGTATTTCCGGCCTTCGCATAAAGTGTTGTGACCAGAGCGCTTTCGGAGCTTACATAGAATGTAGCCACACCATTCACCAACTGAATGGTAGTAATAGGAATCGTCGAAGTTGCAGAACTCCAGAAAAGGACATTTCCCGAAGTGGTACCCAGAGTCAGCGTCGTATTCACAGAATCCAGCAAGCTACCCAAAGTATCAAGCAGTTGCACTCGGACTTCAACCATCTTGGGCGAGCCGCCAGCAGATGTCTGATACGTCTTATACGAATTCTTGTCGAACACCAAGTAACGTTTTTCGAGCGGAACCGTAATGGTATCAACCTCTACATTGGTTCGAGCCACAGCGCAAGCGCAGTCATACTTATTTTTACCAGAGTATCCCGGCAAGCCTGCCACATGATTATGCCAGCTCACCCATTCCATGTAGTTGTTGCCATAGGCAAGCACCGTATCTTTACCGAACACGTAAGAATCTGTACGGGTACCGTTGTCGTAAACAAAACTCTGCTTAGCTGCATTCATTTCAAGGTCATCTAAAATCCCAGTGGGGGTCACCTTGCTACGACCTTCGTAAAGGGTTTTATAGTCATCTCTTTCTACAGAATAATACGGAGTCTTAAATGGTTTTTCAAATTCAAGCGTAACGGTACGGTGTACCTGCGGACCGTTTTCCGGAGTATAATCCGGACCGTAACCAAAGATATGCTTGCCATGGTAATAGACTGTCACATAGGGATCACGGACATAAGCAACAACCCTTTCGCCACGACTATCAAGTTCCCAGTCAGATGTTTCTAACAGATTGAAATAGGGACCTTGCGTAAGATCGATTCCCTCAAAGTATTCAGGATCATCATCTGCAGTATGCGGCCTAATCGACCAGCCTTTTTCAAAATCCTTAAACTTTCCCGTTTCAAATTTCAACTGGAAAATCATTCGTCCCGAAACATCAAGCGTATCCTTAATCGTTACGGGCAAATAGTAACTAGAGCCATCCAATTGCGGAGTACCATAGCTAATATCCTTTATTGATGTCATTTGACCATTGCCCTTCCAGTTCTGGGTCATGCGAGCCCAATCCACTACTTTAATATTTGGATTATCGCCCAAATAAAGTCTCACATCAAAATCATGGAAACTCATCGTGTCACTATTCGAAATAGCCACCCAGAATTCATAGCAATCTTCCCAATTCGTACATTCAGCCTGATAGCTACTCGGTTTAATAAAAATGGCAAGATCAGCATACGTTGCTTCACTTTCGGTAGTAAAGCTATAACCCGCGCCACTATTATCATCCGTCGTCATGCCCGAAGACACGCTAAAGTAATAAGTGGTTCCCGCTTTAAGATTCGTGAGAGTCACCTCATGGAACAGCACAGCCCCATCGCTTGAAGCTTGAGTTTCGTTCAAAGCCGACATGGATGTTCCATAATTTACTACACCGTTGGAACGGATATCGGTCCACCAGTAAATTTTGGCGCTACGATGATCCACCTGACAAATGGTGACCCCGCTAATTTTCGGTTTCACATTCGTCATAGTAAACTGATACCACTGACCATGGTTGTCATCTCTCGAAATATTCCTTTTGGGATCCATGCCTTCCAAGAAGAAGTAATAGGTCTTACCCATTTCAAGACCTTCAAGCGTTACAGAGCCACCTTTAGAAGCTTTGGTCTGCTGAACCGACTTAGCCCCATTTGCATCGGGAGTCGTGTTGTAGAAAACGGTAACGAGAGCAATTTCGTTCGCATCCCAACTTACAATCGCTGAAGTTTCAGTAATAGGCGTACCGGCAATGTTACTAAACAATGGGCCCTCGGTATCAGGCGGCAAAACTGCCGCAAGTCGCTGAGCCGGCACCAACAACTGCACTGAGAAATCTGTACATGTTTCGGTCTTATCCCATTTGCTCCAATTGTCTTCCAAAGTCGATGTCGGCATAATGCCACCCATAAGCGCTCCGAGAGGACATCTATATTCATAAGGAATTCCACCAGCATTGTAACCATCGGGGTTTGCAGCACGATTGTGCGGGTGATTTTCATTCTTTTCACCAGCCCCCATCAAAAATGAAATATCCCATGGGTTCGCCCCCAAGCTGTAATAAATATTATCTAGAGCAAGATTAAAGTATGCCTCTTTTTCAGGGCCATCCGGAAGTACTTCCGAAAGCATGAAAACAGCATTTGCAGCCCCCAAGTTATAACGGTTAAGTCCCCAGCTAATATTGGTATAAACGAGATTATACGGCGGCTCTGCGCTGACACTTCCAAACCTATTTTCGTAAATAGTTTTAGAACCTAAAGTTCCATCATCAGTCAATCGTCGCAAACAGTTGGTAGCTCGATGCAACAACGTATCACGATCAAGTTCGCTCACATTATAGCTCAAGGCAGTATCCTTGTTGCTTAAGATAAGCTTAATAAACGAGAACAACACATAAGCATGCACATTTTCATAGTCGGTCACCCAACCACCTGGATAAAATCCACTTGTCAATCCAAGGAACCCTCCTCTAAAATACGGACCCGGTTCAGGATCATTGTTATTTATGTAGTTAGATGCATTATTATTGAAACTCGTATCTTTATACAAATGATACTGATAAATAGTATCCTTAGTAGCATACCACAAAGCAAGAGCGGCAGCGGCAGCATCATCGGTTTTATTAGTTTCGTTAGCTTCACCCGGATAAAAAGTGCCAAGGCCCTCAATGGATTTATAATCTCCACCAGGCACAGCAGGTGTATTAGGCAAAAGAACATTCTCGTAAATATCTTTTGCCGCTTCAAGAAGTTCTTCTGCATAGACGGGTTCAAACGCAGCCCAGCCTGCTGCAAAATACGCTAGAGCAGCAACAAACATACCCGATTGCGTACCGACACCTTTAAGAACAACACGATCAGGACCACCCAAAGAAGCCGGCTGAGCATCTTGTCTTTCGGGAAGATCCCAATAACTATGGTCAGCCATATCCACTCCAACAGAATGGTACATATCGTGTTTTTCTATAAGACCATCCGCTTTTGACGCCTTATAAAGTTTATAGATGTAATCCGCACCCACTTTTGCTTCATAAAGTACATCAGGAAATCCATCCACAATCACCGTATCATCATAAGAATTGCCGTAACGGTCTTCTGCCTTTTCCTTATACACAAGATATATCGTCGACAATGCATAAGCTGCATAACTAAGAGTTTCGGAAACCTTAAAATGGTCACCACAGTCATGCCACCCCCCCGACAAATCGTGACCTACAGCGGAACCATCTTTCAAGTGACACGGCGCATGAAAATGGGAATTGGTATTACCGCAACGCTGTGCTCCAAAAAACTTTAGAGAGTTTTCAAAAATGGCGTTAAAGATTGAAGAATTTACATGGAATGTAGCCGATGTATCATTACCAACAACAAGATAATATTCGCCTTGAGTATTAAGCGACGAGAAATCTGCACGATATAAGGATTCAGTTTCCTTACTTGCTGTGGTATCACCAAAACGATAAATCCAGTTATCGTCATTAGAATTAAATACGCCATTGACCCATATACCAGGCTTTACCACATCATTTTGTATAAGGCTCAGTGAACCGCTCCACGCCTCGGCACCACTATTGGCATCTATCACCTTGAATTTATTTTCCTTCGGATCGGCCACATAAGCATACTTGGGGTCTTGTGGTCTAAAACCAGCCTGATTCACGCGAATCGCACGGCGATGATAAACATTTATAGAGTCCAAATAGCGACGACTATGCACCTTATCGGTACGGTCAATATTAGGGAAATTATCCGCCATGGCAAAATCCACAGCGAAGAACATTAACAACAATACAGCCTTTAACACTTTCTTCATAATCTTATTTTACCTCCCACAAATAATTAAAAAAAGGAGAATGCGCCCCCCGGCACATTCTCTCCCTTATTTTTACTTCTTAGCTCTTCTGAAACCGAAAGTCTTGGTGAAGGTGTCGGAATCCTTCAGAGCCTCGGTGCGGTCACCTTCGTCAGCCTTTTGCGGCAGGTAATCGCTCTTAGCTTCGGTCATGAACTTCGCAATGTACGGGCCAGTACCGATTTTCTTTCCATCCGCACTGACAGGGTAATCTTCAGGTGCGCACCATTCCATATACATGGTCATGGTACTAGCAGGAGAAATAAATTCCTGAACCTGCGATGTCATGAAGGAATACGTTGCCTTGTTCACGTACGTTCCAAGATTGTTGAAGAGATCCATTTCAAGATCAACCTTGTAATCGCGCTTGGCTTCGCCAAGTTCAGTCTTGTCGAGCACATCGGGCAAAGCAACTTCGATCATAAAGACCGGACCTGCACTGTGGTAGTTCCTAATGGGAGCGCCATACACATCGTGCAACTTACTGCTACCTTCAGCCATCACGATTGTTTCTTCGCTCTTGTTCTTTGTCGTCAAGCGGAAGTTGACATTCGGATCCATCGGGATACCACCGTAGTAAATGGAATCTGGGCTCCTAGACTTGGTCACGCCATCGACAGCCGTAATCGTGAACTTGATGTTCGACACAGAACCCGTTACCGGCACCCAAGGCGTTGCATAGCCAGGATACTGGCCAGCCTTATCCTTGAAGAAGCTTGTTTCGGAATCAGAAATCAAGCGCACTGAGTCAGCAATCCAGATAGCTTCGCTATACTTGTGCTTGTAACTCAAGCGACCCATAGTCGTATTCAGCACGTAAGAAAGCGAAACACTCGGGTTCTGTTTCGGGCTAAAGAACACACCCGCACTACCATCACGGTTACGTTCCACCACATACGGGTGACCCGCTACAGTATCCAACGGTTCAGAGAACGTGAGCGTCAGGTTGTCCTGCGTGCCATAGGTATCGTCATCCACATCGTAACCACTCCACACGGCAGTCATAATAATCGGCGGGCACTTATCAACCACAGGGTAGAACTTGTCGAAGAAGCCGCCTTCAGGACCCAAGCGCGGAGTCACTCGGCCATAACCATCGTACGGGCCAACCGTTGCACCGCGGGCAAAAGTATTTGCAGGGGTCAACTTGACGGTGATTACAGAAACCGTATCGCTCACCAACACAGAATCAACAATGACAACCGGCGTTGCACCCGAAGAATCCACCGTAGACTTCTTTTCCCAATGCTGGCCGAATTCAAACGTATGTTCCCATTCAGGCAACATGCTCTTCACTTCGCCCTTCAGGCCCCATTCCACAACGAAGCTGTCAAGCATATCCTTGTCGCGGAGCTTCTTGGCAAACTTCATGTAGAGTTCATCGGGATAACCGTCACCTTCATTGTCACGCATTTCGGCAATTGTAATGGGAACAGGTCTCGGCGTTTCGGCCACCTGGACCTGCTTACAAGCCAAGGCCGGATCAAGTGTATTGAACGCCTTGTCAGCCACGGAATTCGTCTTCACGGTCACCGTGGTGCCTTCCTTGATAAACTGGCCGTTGGTATTTCCGGTAATAGCGTACATCCAGCTCTTGCCATCGTTAGTGGTGGTTGCTTTACCGACCACACTAAAGGTAGCACCTGTTGCACCAATGACTTCCAAGGGCCATACCGTTTCCGATGCCAAAATCACCGGTTCGGTAAAGGCAACCATCAAAGTATCTTCGGCGTATTCGTGGTCCGGATTTTCAAGAATTGTCACGCTCAACAGCTGCGGCATAATGCCATCACCAATGGCGACCTTGCTTGCATTCGTTGCACCTTCGGCCTTCATGTAAACAGTCGACTTACCCGCAGGGGCAGCAGATTCTTCGATACCGAGCGAGGCCGGCAAATCAACCAAGACCTCGGACTTGTTCAAAGCCGCGGCAGCATCTACCTTGAGCGTAACCGTATCGGTCATGCCCGGCAGATACACGCGAATGCTGTCGAAGCTGTAGTCGCTGATAAGCGTGTTGCTGAATACCACCAAGAGCTTGTCGGCAACGTTGTCGCAGTCAGTATCCTGAGCAAGCACCTTCGTGGGTTCGGGGTACTTGGCTTCAGCATAGAAGCTCTGCTTCGAGACATCTTCTTCGTCGTCCGGGTCAATGTAAACCACCTGAATGGTGTCGCCCGCAAAGAACGAAATCTGCGTTCCGTTTCGAGCTTCCGGAGCAACAGAGGTTGCCGTAATGGCATTGGCGCTCTTGAAGCTACCTGGGTTCGAAGCGTCTTCGACCATCTTAACCTTCAGGGTATCGTTCTTCTTGGCATTAATGACCAGTACATTGACCGGAGCAGAAGAACCTGCTTTATCCTTATCGGTCAGGTAAATATGGAAGCGAGTATTGGACGGATCGGCAGGAGATGCCACCGGGTTCCCCGCATCATCCTTAATGGTAAGGCTAGAAGCAGTGAGGTTTCCACGCGTAAACTGCACGTAATAAGTACGGTTGATAAAGGCGCAGCCACCGTTTTCGGCACATTCTTCGCACTGCGGATCAGCACCTGCAAAAATGGTAAGGTCAATCTTGTTACTACCAATCTTCATCTTCACAGGAATGTTCAAAGTCCAAAGACCCGTAGAGTCAATAGAGCCATTGCCATCGGTCACGTTATAGTGAGCGATAACACCGTCGTTTTCAGAAATCAAGAAGATTTCGTCACCGACGCGGTCAACAACAGTCTTGATTTCCTGACCGTTTGCCCAAATACGGGTAATGTAGCCTTGTTCAGAAATATGGGCATAACCCTTCACGTACACCGTACTACTAGTTTGGTCAATCTGCACATAAGATCCGTCAGACACATTGAACGGAGCGTCAAGATGCACGTCCATTTCGTAGTGGGCACGCTTCTTGGTCATTTCCTGATAAGACGGGCTGTAACCCCAAATGAATTCATCCTTACGATAAACCACAATAAAGGGATCCACCGGAATTTCGTTATCAATGTCACCATAGTCCTTGTCTTCGTAAGGCATACCTTCATAGTCGGCGCCATCATCCAAGAACTTATGCGGAGCCCAAGACCAGTCACCCGTCGTCTTGTCCATGTGCTTCTTTGCAGGCTGGCGCAAGGTTTCGCAAGTCTTGTAACCATCGTTACTAATGCCCGAAGAATAGGTCAAGTCAACACGCAAACGAGACTGAGACTTGATGATTGAAGATCCCAGCGGAACCGGGAAGTAATAGGCATACTTACCCGTCGTAGCATCGTAGGTGTCATCAAGACGAACCGGAAGCGCCGCGCGCATCAAGTCACGGAGTTCGCGGTCATTTTCGCAAGGCTTGTTGAAGCCCGCTTCATCGTAAGCCTGGCAAATATCGGAGTCAATCAAGGTCGCGCACTGTTCCACTTCCTCAGGCTTTGCCATAAAGTACATGCGAAGTGTCAAGCTATCAAATGCACGGGCCTCGTTGTTGTAAATATTCAAGTTCAAGAATTCCGTACCGCCAAAGTCGTACTGGTAAGCACGTACGCTAAAGTCGTACCAAGCCACCGGCGTCGTGAACTTGAGCATTTCACCAGTCTTGTCATCGACATTGGTAAACTGGCCGTTGCTTTCGACCATATAGTAGTAAGTCGTCTTTTCTTTAAGGCCACCAATCTTTACATAGTGGAACCTGGTCGGAATGCCAGACACGTCGGCATTGCCGGCACCGCTATTAAAGGCGTAATCAGATGCCTTTGTATGCGGAACCGTATCCCAGTAAATCTTGGATTCATATTCGCCGTTCGGAGTGTACCACATGATTTCGGCACTGTCACCAAACATGTTACAGACAGTCACGTTCGTAATCTGGGCGCTTTCCACCGTATTGAGCGTGGTAAAGCTAAACGGAGTCTTTGTAGAGTCAACCATGTACTTGATGGTCTTGTTTTCCGGAACGTAGGCGTTCTGGCCAATCGCATAGAAGAAGTATCCCGTACCCGGCTGCAAGTCGCGCAGGATAATTTCATGCTGAACACCAGGCACATTGTTATCCGGAGATGCGACTTCGGTCATAGCCGATTCGCTAGTGCCATAATAAAGGTTTACGGTACCGCGGTTAGAAAGTTTGACCACCACAATGGCAGAGTCCATGCTCACGTGACGGATTTCAACGCTCACGCCCGGGGCAATCGTGCGGTCGAACTTGGCAGCAGCAAGCATACCGGAGCTTACAAGAGTTGCCGCAGCATCGATACAGGTTTCAGACTTATGGTAATCTTCCCAGCTCTTGTTGTCGGGAACCATGGAGTTTGTAGCCCCCGGAGTCACACCACCATAAAGGGCACCAACAGGCGGGCGGTACTTGTAACCGGCACCCGGCTGGTTCTTGCCTTCGGGGTTAGCGGCGCGGTGGTGCGGGTGAGCATCGTTCTTGTCACCCACGCCCAAAATGTAAGACACATCCCACGGGTTTACGCCCAACAAGTAGTTCAACTGGTTAATACCCAGCTGGTGCATTTCGTCGGCCTTCCAGTTCGGGGTTCCCAAGTTCGGGAGAACCAAGTTCTGCTTTTCAATATCCTTGGCGACATCGGCATATGCCAAAACTTCAAAGATGTTACCGGCCTGGTAACGGTTGTAAATCCAGGTCTGGTCCGTCTGCATCGAGTACCAAATAGGATCGTACTTGACTTCGTTACCCTTCCAGCCGATATCCTGAACCATGTAATTGGAAGGATCCTTGCGGGGCAAAACGATTGTCGCAGTACCGGCACTCACGTCACTCAAGTTATGAATCATGCTCATGATACAGTCTTCAATGGCGTTGAGACGTTCTTCCTTGGTCATGCCAAATTCATTAATAGCCTTGTTTTCGTCAGCAAGAATCAACTTGTAAAGAGCATAGGTGGCATAGGCATAAGCGTTAGCCCAGCTGGTATTCTTGACGTTCTTTAAGAAGCCCTTGTTGTCCGTCACGAACCAACCACCCTCAAAGCAGCCCACGCAGTTTTCCATGAACGACTGCGGAACCGTCGTGCCAAGCGTCTTGGAACGGATAGCGTCGTCACCATACTTCGAATCGCCTGTGGCATACCAAAGGGCAACAGAGGCGAGAGCCAAATCATCGAAATATTCGTTGTTGCCGTTGTAGGCCGGAGAAGACCAGCCGGCAGCTTCGGTATTATTCTTATAGGTCTTGCCTTGTGCCATCGATTTTGCAAATTCATACATTTCCTTTGCAACCTTCAAACAGCTGTCGGCAAAAGCCATATACCGAGGATCATTAAAATCGGAATAAAGCTTACCCACAAGAGCAAGGCCCGCCGCCGTTTCACCGCCGATATTTGCACCGATTTCGCCAAGGCGCACGGTACGAGACATAGGACCACCACGGTCCGTCGCTGCAGCAGAACCATCAACAGGCAGCAAGTCGCTATTTTCAGGACGGCCCCACCATCCGTGGTCAGAACCGAAGTTACCCACAGAAAGCGCCATATCGTCAATCACGCCCTTGGCACGTACATAAGCACGCAACACAAAGTCGGCGCCATGCTTTGCTTCACGCATCATGTCCGGAATAGCATCCCTATTGACGGTTTCGCCATGGTTAAAGGCATAATGGTCTTCGTCGGCATCGGCATTTGTAGCCGCAAGCACGGCCGCCACCATAAACGCATACATCTGGGTCTGGGATTCCTTCAGATGGTCGCCGCAGTCATAGTAACCACCCTGCAGGGTTCCGGCAAGAGCCGCATTATACTGGTCGCGTACATCAGCAGCACCCGTAACTACAGCACCAGCACCATCTTTCATGTGGCTTGCCGGGTGGAACCAGGAATCGCCATCGCCGCTACGGTTAATGCCATAGAACTTAAGGGCGGCATCCTTCACCATGGAGTACACCTTGTCACTCACAATGAAGGTACTGGAAATGTCGTTTCCTACCTTAATACGGAGTCGAGTCTCTGTAGGCACATTTCCGGGGATATTACCCACCTGGATAATGCCGGACTGTCCCGTAATATCGACTTGGTAACGCTTCTGGTCATTAGTAGCCGCATTGGTACCAGCGATGATTGTCCAGTCCGAAGAGGTCTGGAAACCACTATTGGTAAAAGTCCCTGTCACCTTCGGGTCCAAAGAATTACCATCGGCATCAACCACTTCGAAAGAGCTTGCCGTACCCACATAGTAGAACTGCTTTTCAGGGTCGCTTTCCAAATAACCGGCCTGGTTAATACGAATAGGCGACATACGGTAGTTAATCGCATCCAAATAAGCTTGGTTCAAGGTATCGGGAATATAAGCGTTCGGCACGTAAGAGGCAGGGGTGCGATTCTTGGGCACCATGTTGTGCTTCTTAGTTACCGTCGTATCATAATGGTTAAAGACAGTCGTATCCCAAGTCAGCGGATAAACCGGACGAATCAAGTCATATGGAGTAGGTTGTTCCTGACCTGTAGCAGCCATAGCAGACATGGCAGCCATCGCGATAATCACCGCAGAGACAAGACACTTCGTTTTAGGCACAATAGCCTCCTTTGTATACAACCAAATGGCGGGTACAGCAGGTACCCGTTAAGCAAACGTCCAAATACACATTTTAAAAATAGATTTATTAGCCTAAAAGCGGTCGCGTAAAAAACAGAAAATGTTCCCTTTTTGCTCTCAAAAAAGGCAGAAATCAATGATTTGGAACACGCTGTTTCGTATAAAAGTTTTTAGTAAGAAATACGCAAAACAAGGTTTACAATTGTTTACGTAAGTAAGGCTAGAAGCCAATGTGAAATGCGTGATGTGAAATGTTTAATCATTCATTTTTCATCTCACATTCCTAATAAAAAAAGGCCGACACCCATAGGCATCGACCTTCTTTTCCAAAGGATTTTGAATGAAACTTTAGATTAGTCCTTGCCGGTGAAGATAATCACGAGCACGGATGCCACGAAGGCGGCAGACACGATCAGGAATTCCCACGGGTTTTCCATGATAGAGGTCTTGGCAGAACCAGCAGAACTGTTTTCGAGAGCAGCCTGTTCTTCGGCCTTGGCCTTAGCAGCAGCTTCGGCGGCCTTCTTTTCTTCTTCGGCCTTGGCGAGAGCGGCGCTGTCGACAGGGGTTTCTTCAGCCTTGGCTTCGAGCACTTCGGTCTTGGCGGTGTCGGCCGGAGCGGCTTCGGCAGCTACGGCTTCAGCAGCCGGGGCAGCAGAGTCGGCCGGAGCGGCAGCAGCTTCAGCAGGAGCAGCTTCGGCGGCCTTTGCAGAATCAGCAGCGGGGGCAGCTTCAGCAGCAGGAGCGGCAGCGGCTTCAGCCTTCGGGGCTTCAGCAGGAGCAGCGGCAGCAGCTTCGGCCTTCGGAGCTTCGGCGGCCGGCTGAGCAGCAGGTGCGGCAGCGGCGGCAGGAGCAGCGGCTTCAGCCTTCGGGGCTTCGGCAGCCGGAGCAGCCTTAGCAGCCGGAGCGGCAGCCTTGGCAGCGGGAGCTGCAAAAACAACAGCAGAGGCAAGCATGGTTGCCAGCATAAGATTCTTGATCTTCATAGTGTTCCTCTTTGATTTAAAACTTTTTACATGCTAAAAAATAGCACAAATCACACCTTTTTGTCCAAGAATTTATAAAAAAAGTTCAAATTGTCGCCTTTTTTTGTACTTTCATCGGCATTTTGAGAAATTAATCACACTTAAATGGGCAAGACCGCTCTATTTGGTCAAACTTTTAGACGAGAGAACGGGCTTCGCCCTACAGACGAAAGGCGAAAGAAATTTTAAATTGAACTGCAAAAATAGAACTTAGAGCTTGAGCTCTACCAACTATTATCAACTAAACAACAGAGACACAATTATGGCATTCAAGTACGAAGCTACCGTGCAGCACGGTGAAGATACTACCGAATACGTAAACCTCGGCAAAGACGGCGTTTCCGTCGCCGAATTCGAAGGCAAGAAAATCCTCAAGGTTTCCAAGGAAGCTTTGACCAAGATTGCCCAGGCTGCTTTCGAAGAAGTTGAATTCTGCCTGCGTCCGGCCCACACGGCCAAGGTCGCCAAGATTCTCCAGGATCCGGAAGCTTCGGACAACGACAAGTTTGTCGCCCTCACCATGCTCAAGAACGCATGCGTTGCCGCCAAGGGCATTCTCCCCTTCTGCCAGGACACCGGTACGGCAATCTGTGTTGCCCACAAGGGCCAGCAGGTCTGGACTGGTTTTGACGACGCCGAAGCCATTTCGGAAGGCGTCTACAACGCTTACACCACCAAGAATCTTCGCTACAGCCAGATTGCTCCCTTGACCATGTACGAAGAAAAGAACACGGGTTGCAACCTCCCGGCTCAGATTGATATCCACGCCGAAGAAGGTGCCGAAATGAAGTTCTTGTTCGTCGCCAAGGGCGGTGGCTCTGCCAACAAGACTTACTACTGGCCTATGACCAAGGCGCTCCTCAACCCCAAGTCCTTGGAAAAGTTCCTCGCCGAAAAGGTGAAGACTCTCGGTACAGCCGCATGCCCTCCGTACCACCTCGCTATTGTGATTGGCGGTACCTCTGCCGAAATGAACACCCACATGGTGAAGCTCGCTAGCTGCGGCTACCTCGACGATATTCCGACCAGCGGTTCTGAAGGCGGCCGTATTTTCCGCGACCTCGAAATGGAAGAAAAGGTTCTCCACATTTGCCAGAAGACAGGCATTGGCGCCCAGTTCGGCGGCAAGTACCTGGTGCACGATGTTCGCGTGATTCGCGCTCCGCGTCATGCTGCAAGTTGCCCAGTTTCTATCGGCGTGAGCTGCTCTGCTGACCGTAACATCAAGGCCAAGATTGACGAAAACGGCCTCTGGCTCGAAAAGATGGAACACCATCCGGAAAACTACATCCCGGCAGGCAACGCTGTGAACCTCGCTCCGGCTGTTGAAATCGATCTCGACCGTCCGATGAAGGAAGTTCTCGCCGACCTCACCAAGTATCCGGTGAAGACGCGCCTCTCCCTCAAGGGCACGATGATTGTGGCTCGCGACATGGCCCACGCCAAGATTGCCGAAATCTTCGACAAGCAGGAACGCGGCGAAGAACTCACGGACGAAGAAAAGACCGTGCTCAAGGTTGTGTCTGACCACCCGATTTACTACGCTGGTCCGGCCAAGACTCCGGCAGGCATGCCCACGGGTAGCTTCGGCCCGACGACCGCAAACCGCATGGACCCGTACGTGATGCGCTTCCAGAGCAAGGGTGCTTCGATGATCATGGTCGCTAAGGGCAACCGCAGCCAGGACGTGACCGACGCTTGCAAGAAGTACGGTGGATTCTTCCTCGGCTCTATCGGCGGTCCGGCTGCCATCCTCGCTGAACAGAACATTCTGTCCAACGACATCGTGGCCTTCCCGGAACTCGGCATGGAAGCCATCCGCAAGATCACGATTAAGGACTTCCCCGCCTTCATCCTCGTAGATGACAAGGGCAACAACTTCTTCGAAGGCTTGATTTAGTCGGAAGTAAGAAGTAGACTGTAGACAGTAAAAATCCCGCCGATTTTCACCGGCGGGATTTTTCTATTGTATTTTTGTCAAAAACGAATCGCTCTTTTTTTGCTTTTTGGCCCGAGAAAAGGTTATTTTATGGGTATGCTCAACATTGACGAAATTAGCGATTACAGGGATTTGCTCAAGAATTATTATACCCAGCGCAAGCTGGATATGCCGCTGTATTCCTATAAAATGATGGGCCAAAAGCTCGGGCTCGACACGAGTCAGATTTTCCGAGTGCTGAACAAGGAACTGCACCTGCCGAACCGCAGCATTCCCTTGGCAAAAGACTTGCTCGACCTGAAGGGCCGCAAAGGCGAACTTTTCGAAATCCTGGTAGCCGCCTCCAAGACCAAGTCCCCCGCCAAAAAAGACAAACTTTATAAAATGGCGCTCGCCTTGCAAGATGTGGACTTGCGCAAGCTGAGTGCAAGCGAATACCTGTTCCTAAGCAAGTGGTGGATTCCCGTGGTGCGCGCCCTGATTGAAATGAACGGCGGGCATGCCGAAGTTTCGCACCTGGTCAAGCAGATTTCGCCGACGGTTTCCGAAGACCAAGTTCGCGAAGCCATAACCGTTTTGAAGGATTTAAAGCTCATTACGCCGCTTGCCTCGGAACGCTACGCCGCAACAACTGCTAACTTTACATCGGCAGGGTCAGCCACAAAGACCGCCGCCATCCGCAGCTACCAGAATCAACTTTTGGCGCTCGCGCAGAACTCCCTGATTGCAGTGGAACCTGCCAAGCGCAACATTTCTTCGCTGCTGGTGGGAGTCGATGAGGACTGCTTTGCCGACTTGAACGAAATGACTCTGGAGTTCAGGCGCCAGGTACAGCGTAGAGTGGCCGAGGTCAACAAGCCTACCCGCGCTATGCAATTTGTATTTGCGCTTTACCCGGTGGCTGACATTTCTAACGATCCACGAACCAAGAAAGAGGGGTAAAACATGAAACGACTGCTTTTGCTACTCGCGTGTTTCGCGCCCCTGGCCTTTTGGGCTTGCTCCGACAAAGAAGTCGCGGGCATTAGTACCGTTGAAACCGAGAACGCATTCTTGATTCAGATTGTCCGCGAAGATTCTTTACCCGCGGCACATGTGGTCGCCCGCATGCGCGCCGTAGACTTTGTCCGCGACATCGAAGACGATTCTTCCAAAGCTATTTTCTTCGAGGAATTCACGACCGATTCCTTGGGGCAAATCCGTATTGACAGCCTCGCCGTCGACGTCGCGACGATTGAAATTGTGGACGCCGGCGAAGGCCTGTTCACCAAGATTTCGGCCAAAGACATTCAAGAAGGCGACTCCGTACAGTACGCCCTCGAAAAAACAGGCAGTCTGCGCGGCAAGGTTTACTTGCCCGACAGCGTGGACTTCGCCTGGGTGCAAGTGTACGGCACCGATCGCCTGGTTAAAACCGACAGCGAAGGCTTTTACGAAATGGATTCGCTGCCGCCGTACGAATACGACATGCGCGTGATCATTGGCGACAGCGTTGTCGAACAGTCCACCAAAATCGATGCCGGCGAAGATGTTTCTGCAAACGTGCGCACCTTCGAGCCCGACTCGGTCAAGGTGCTGGATTTTGAATCGGCAAGTGCCCAATTCACAATCAAGGAACTCGGCATCAGCGAAACGGGCTACATGTCTTCTACCGACACAAGCGTCAAGACGACTCCCGAAGTCGAAATCATTCCCGAAACCCGCAAAGACCTCTCGGAATTCATTGTCGAAGCGGGCGCAGATCGCGAAGGGAACGCTATTTATTGGGAAACTTCGGCAGCCATGCGTGGTTCCTGGTCGTTCTACGGAATCTGGATTTGCAAGGAAGAATCGCCCTGCGACTTGTCCGCGACCGATTCTATCGTTTACTACGCTCGCGGCACAGGCGTCATCTCGATTATCCTGGAAACCTTGGGCGAATCAAACACAGAAGGCAAGACACTCGCCTACGACACGCTCAAGACCGACGAATGGCAGCGCCGAGTTATAAAGCCCGAAAACTTCAAGCCGCGCGACGACAAGTACGGAAACCTCGGCTGGGAAGTCATCAGTCAAGCCGTAACGACGATTTCAATCGCCGCCTACGACAGCACAGAATTCTGGATTGACGATGTCGTGTTCTACGGCATCAAGCCCAGCGATTTCATAGCCCGTTAGGGCAATCCGGCATGACGTTGTTTTTGCTTTTTAGGCTTGGGTTGTTCCGGGCCTTTTTCAGTTTCGGCCTTCGCAGCTTCGGCTAGCAGCATTTCGAGCGACACACGGGAAGCCTCCTGTTCGGCCTTCTTCTTGTTACCGCCCTGACCGCGACCATACACGCGACCGTCGACATGAACTTCGACCGTGAACACCTTCTGGTGTTCCGGACCCGATTCATCGACCACCACATATTCCGGCACCGTACGGAGTTTGCCCTGCAAATATTCCAGCAGTTCACTCTTGTGGTTGATGAAGTCTTCGGCAGAAATAATTTCCTGCACGCGCGGGAAGTGGAACTTATTCAGGATGGCGCGGACTTCTTCGAGTCCACCGTCCAGGTAAACAGCACCGAGAACAGCTTCGTAGGCGTCGGCCAAGATGCTTTCCTTACCGCGACCGCCGAGTTTTTCTTCGGCCTTGCCCACCTTCACGTATTCGCTCAGGCTCCATTCCTTGGACGACTGGGCGCAGGCATGTCCTGAAACGATGGCGCTCTTGCGCTTGGAAAGTTCACCTTCCGGATCGTCGGGATAAGTCTTGTAAAGGTATTCGGTGGTGAGCATGTTCAGCACGGAATCACCCAAAAATTCCAGGCGTTCGTTGTTGCTCACGTAGGGCAGGTCAGTACCTGTCAAGAATGAACGGTGCACCAGAGCGTGCGCCAAAAGTTCAGGATCCTTGAACCGGTACCCGAGCTTCGCCTCAAGCCCGCCATCGGACTTCTGGCGAAACCAGAGTTTCAGCACTTTATGAAGTAGATTTTGATTTTCCATTAATCACCTTAAAAAAGAAAGGGCAACCCATTCCGGGCCACCCAGTCTAGTTTCTTATCGAAAGAGGCTAATAATTAAGCCTTCTTAGCTTCGATGAAGGCAACCACGTCGGCAACCTTGGCAAACTTTTCAGCATCGGAATCGAGGATTTCGACTTCGAATTCGTCTTCGAGGGCCATCACGAGTTCCACGCGGTCGAGGGAGTCGGCACCGAGGTCGTTACCGAATTCGGATTCCGGCTTCACATCTTCAGCCTTAACGCCGAGCTTGTCAACGATAACAGCGGTGACCTTCTTGAAAATTTCTTCGTTCATTGTAATCTCCATTTGGATTGATTGTTTGAGTTCAAATTTAGTAAAAAAAGCTTAGGCGTTCAACCCACCATCGACGCCAAGAATCTGGCCGGTGATGTAGCAGGCGTCGTCCGATGCCAAAAATGCGACTGCATTGGCCACATCTTCGGGTTTTCCGATACGTCCGAGCGGAATCTGGGCAGCATACTTTTCCTTGGTAGCGTCATCCATGGCAGCGGTCATGTCGGTACCGATAAAGCCCGGGGCAATGGCGTTCACGGTAATACCGCGAGAGGCAAATTCCATGGCGTTAGAACGGGTCATACCGATAATGCCAGCCTTGGCAGCGGCATAGTTCGCCTGACCGGCCTGGCCGTGCAGGGCGTTAATGCTCGAAATGTTCACGACACGGCCGGTACGCTTGCCCATCATGGTGCGAGCGACAGCGCGAGTGCAAAGGAACACGGAACGCAGGTTGGTGGCAATCACGGCGTCGAAGTCTTCGTCCTTCATGCGCATCAACAGACCATCGCGGGTAATACCGGCGTTGTTCACCAAAATGTCAACCGTGCCCATGTCAGCAATGATCTGCTTGAACACGTTCTGCACCGTTTCAGAGTCGGACACGTTGCAAGCATAGCTCTTGACCTGCACCCCAAGTTCGGCGGAAAGTTTGGCGGCCAAATCTTCCTTGACCGAGGTGGAAAGGATGGCGACGTCAGCACCTTCGCTGGCGAGCTTGGTTGCAATGGCAAGACCGATACCGCGAGAAGCGCCGGTCACGATTGCCTTTTTACCAGTAAGTTTACCCATAGTAGTTACCTGTGGTTAGTTGTTAAAATTAGCCTTTCAGAGCCTGGAACGCTTCAATCGTTTCGACCGGAGTGACCTTCACATCGCGGCTGATCTTGCGCATCAGGCCCATGAGCACCTTGCCGGAACCCACTTCGACACCCTGCGTCACGCCTAAGGACATAGCCTTGTTCATGCAGTCATTCCAACGGACCGGAGATACCAGTTGCTTCACCAAAAGTTCGGCAAGTTCGGCACCCTTCGTGACAGGTTCTGCAATCACGTTAGCAATCACGGGCTTTTCGACATCGTTAAACTTGGTCTTTGCAATGGCTTCGGCAAGGCCAGCCTGAGCAAACTGCATGAGCGGGCTGTGGAAGGCGCCAGACACGGCGAGCGGGATGGCCTTGATACCGGCGGCACCGCAGTTTTCAACGAGTTTGTTCACGCCAGCGACCGCACCGGAAACTACGATCTGACCCGGGCAGTTGATGTTTGCCGGAACCACGGTACCAGCATCCTTCACGGCTTCGCAAAGTTCAAGAATCTTGG
Source organism: Fibrobacter sp. UWB10 (assembly GCF_900182935.1). Taxonomy (NCBI): domain Bacteria; kingdom Pseudomonadati; phylum Fibrobacterota; class Fibrobacteria; order Fibrobacterales; family Fibrobacteraceae; genus Fibrobacter; species Fibrobacter sp. UWB10. Next base: position 505,022 of record NZ_FXUE01000001.1, read on the forward strand.
CTTCGTCCTGGCCCATGATAGCAGCCATGGCACCCGGATTCTTGGAACCGGCACTGGCCATGAGTTCACCACGGGTACGCACCAGGCGCAGACCTTCTTCAAAGCTGAAACCGCCGGCGGCGTAAATAGCGGAGTATTCACCGAGGGAGTGACCGGCCACATAGTCAAAAGCAAAGCCTTCGGACTTGAGAAGTTCCATGACCATAGCGGACACGGTAAAGAGGGCCGGCTGCGTGTTATCGGTGCTCTTCAAAACATCTTCGGGACCTTCGGCCATGAGCTTGGAAAGCGAGAAGCCGAGAATTTCGTCGGCCTGCTGCATGAGTTTCTTGGCCGGTTCAAAAGTAGAAGCGAGCGTCTGGCCCATGCCCACATACTGGGCACCCTGGCCGGGGAAAAGCAAAATCGTCTTAGACATTATAGATAAACCTCTGCGGCTAGACCGCATTTTATTGTTTCGCGCTACAATTTAGAAAATAAGGGCAAGCGTCATTGAATCACTAGCCCCTGTATACAAGAAATTGTAAATATATGTTTTTTAGCACATTTTCATAATAAGCGAATTAATGAAAAATCTGTCTAAAAAAGGAGATCCCGTCCCCGTTCCGAGGATCATATCCCCTAAGCAGCAAAGCTGCAAGTGGCTATTGTCATCTACGTGCGGGAAGACAATCTAATGAAAAAAGAACCCCGAGTTATCGGGGTCCCTGAAACCTGGTTTCAATAAGCTAATTATCGAGCTTACTTTGCTTCGGAGGGTTCATCCTTGATAGCGAGCAGGCGTTCGTTGACGTTCTTCGAGACACCCTTTTCGGCGTACTTGGCAGCCACTTCCACAGCCTTTTCGATAGCGAGAGCATCGGAACGACCGTGAGCGATAATGCCGGTACCGTTCAGGCCGAGCAGCAAGGCGCCACCCGTCATGCGGTAGTCCCACATTTCGTCGAAACGACGACCATTCGGGGTATCGATGACACCGAACATCTTCTTGTGCAGTTCGTAGAAGCCTTCGAGCATCTTCAGAACAACGTTGCCTGTAAAGCCAGAGGTCACCACCACGTCAGCAACACCTTCGATAAGCGTTTCGCCTTCGATGTTACCAATGAAGTTCACCGGGGCGGACTTCAGCAACTGGTGAGCTTCCTGCAGCACAGCCGGGCCCTTGTGTTCTTCTTCGCCCATATTGAGGAGGCCAACCTTCGGCTTTTCATAACCGAAGTAGGTCTCGGCGAAAGCGGAACCTGCAATGGCGAAATCCACCAAGGTAGCGGCGCGTTCGTCGACGTTAGCACCGGCATCGACCAAGATGATCGGACGGTCAGCGGTCGGAATCACGCAGCCGATAGGCGGACGGCTGAATTTGTCTGTAGTACGACCAAGAAGCATAAGGCAGCTGGCCATCATGGCGCCAGAGTTACCGGCACTCACGGAGGCATCTACCATGCCCTTCTTCTGCAAGGCAACGCAAGTCACCAAGCCGGAATGGGGCTTCTTCTTGAGGACTTCGACAGGATGTTCGTCCATGGCCACAGGATCCGGTGCATCGACCACGGAAATGCCTTTGCCAGCATAGCCAAGCTTTTCGAGCTTAGCCTTGACCTCGGCCTCCGGTCCGCACAGAACCACATGCAGGTTTTCGTTCTTGTTGACGGCGTTAACCGCACCTTCAATTACTACGTCTGGGGCGAAATCGCCACCGAGAGCATCAAGAGCAACTTTTACCATGGACATCTCCTTACAACAGTAGAACCGTTAATTATTCGGCATCCTTCATGTTGATCACTTCGACACCATTGTAGTAGCCGCAAACCGGGCACACGCGGTGCGGGCGCTTCACGGAACCGCAATGATCGCAGGTAGCCATAGCGGGCACTTCCATCTTCCAGTGGGTGCGGCGCTTGTCACGACGGGCGGTCGAGGTTTTTCTTTTAGGTACTGCCATTTTTAACTCCTATTTTCCATTTTGCTCTTAAGAGCCTTGAGTTTTTCCCAACGGGGGTCCATGGGTTTTTCGCCCGATTCGCCACCGTCGGCTTGATTGTTTGTTACAAAGATAAAATCTTCGTCAGGATTTTTCACGGGTGCGACTGGTTCTTGCAATATAACCAGCTGTCGGACGCACTCGGAAACATCTACGAAGCTCTGCCCCTGGGGAATCTGGTAGGCAAAAACGTCAACATCGTCTTCGTCCAGTTCCTGTTGAGCCACCTGGGTACGCGTCACCTCGATCACGACTTCGGTCGTAAAGGGGCGGTCGAACGGCTCCAGGGTGCGGGAGCAGGTCAGAGTTTGCACTCCGGAGATAGAACCAGTCACAAGGCACTTGCTTTCGCCTTCGGGGCTTACCAACACCTCGGCTACCAGGTCGCCCTTGAGGTGCAGTTCGTCGAAGATCTCGGGGGCATCGGAGCGGGACCAGACCACCCGGCGGTCTTCGGAATCAACAAGTTTTTGTGCGATATCTAATCTCAAAGTAGCCCAAATTTAGTAAAAACCGCGATACAAGTCAATGTTTGACGAATTTCGCGGTTAAAGTTTGCGTTTACTTTTTCTTTTTGCCGGGGGGACCGGGCATGAAGGGGCTGCTGGCAGCGGACTTTTCCTTGGTGGTGCCGAGGGTTTCTTGGCTTACGACCACGGAGTCTCCTACGGAGAGGCCCTTGAGAATCTGGATGTTCACGCCGTCACTAATGCCGGTCTTGACGGGGCGCGGGGCGGCCTTGCCGTCAATGCTGACCCAGACCATGCTGCCGGAGGGCTTCTTCGCGCCGCTACGCTTCTTGAATACGCCCTTGCCGCCCTTGCCGCCACCCGGCGGGCCGAATCCGCCGGGACCGCCCGGGGGCGGGCCGCCTGCGCCCATGTCGGGCGGCGGAGGCGGGAAGTCTCCCTTCGCAAATGCGCTGTCGCCTGCGAGCGAGTCGCGGCCCATGCGCGGCGGGCGCGGCATGTCCTTCGGGTCTGCCATCGGGGTCCCGTCTGCGGGAGTAAACTTGAGTGCCTTCACGGGAATCGCGATGGCGTCCTTCACCTCTTGCGTCACGATGGTGCAGGTCGCCGTCATGCCGGGCAAGAGCTTCTGTTCCGGGTTTTCGGCGGTAATCACGACGGTGTAAGTCACCACGTTGCTCGTGGTCGTCGGATTCAGGCGGACTTCTTGCACCGAGCCGTTGAAAGTTTCGTTCTGGAAAGCGTCTACGGTGAATGTAACGCGCTGGCCTTGCTTCACCTGACCGATGTCCGCTTCGTCTACGGCGGCCATCACCTTCATCTGGCTCAAGTCCTTGGCGATTACGAACAAAGTAGGAGTACTCATGGAGGCGGCCACCGTCTGGCCGACTTCTACCGCACGCTTTAAAACCACGCCGTCGATGGGGCTCTTGATGGTGGCGTAGCTCAAGTTGAGACGAGCCTGGTTGACTTCGTTCTGGCTGCGTTCTACGGAGAGCTTTGCCGAATTCATGTTGTATTCGGCAGTTTCCAGTTCCACAGCACTCGCAGAATGACTTTCGGAAAGTTTCTTGACGCGATTGTAGGTCGATTCCTTATACTTATAGTCGGTTTCGGCACTGCGGAAGGCGATTTCGGCCTGCGTGAGCGTGGCCTTGAGCTTGGACTTGTCGAGTTCGGCAATCACCTGGCCTTTTTTGACCTTGGAATTGAAGTCGACGTTGATTTTGGCGATGTCACCCGACACCTGCGTACCGACTTCCACCTGGTCGACGGGTTCCAGCGTACCGGTTGCCGAAATGGTGGTCGAAATCGTGGTCTGCACCACCTTGGTGCTTACGAGCGGGCCTGCGGCATTTTCGACCTTTGCGTCAAAAAAGAAAGTTTTCACCCCAAACCCGATACCCGCCAATACGGCAAGCACCACGATAAATTTTATGATGAATTTGAGCAATCGTTTCATACAACAGACCCAAAAATAAAAAGTATTACCGACGTTTTCGAAAATTTAGATGCGCAAGAACGACAAAAGGTTGCCTATTCGCAAGAGTTTATTCCCAATTTTTTATATTATGCTCAAGATCCTTCGACTACGCCCTACAGGCTACGCTCAGGATGACACATCCGCCATTCTTTCGTCTAGATTATGACTCGTATTGCAAAAAAAGATGACAGTTCCGAGGTCCGCCGCGTTACGTGGGTGGGACTTGGCTGGAACGTGGTCTTGTCGGTAGGCAAGTTTTTTGCGGGTTATTTTGGCGGGTCTCAGGCACTTATTGCCGACGCCATTCACAGCGCGTCTGATTTTATTACGGATATTGCGATTATCGTCGGGTCACGTTTTTGGAATTCGCCGCCTGATGCAGAGCACCCGTATGGGCATAGGCGTTTCGAGACTCTGATTTCGGTCGGAATCGGGCTTGCGGTTTGCGCCGTGGGTCTCGGGCTAGGCTATAATGCGGTCGTGGCACTCAAAAATGGCGAGCAGTCGCACCCCGAATGGATTGCCGCGATTATGGCAGCCGTTTCGATTATCGTGAAAGAAGCTCTTTTCCGCTACACGCGGGCAAAGGGTCGCGCGATCCGCAGCGAAGCCGTCGAGGCAAACGCTTGGCACCACCGGAGCGACGCCTATAGTTCTATTCCTGTTTTGGTCGCGGTCTTGTTCGGGATTCTTTGTCCGACGCTCTGGTTCGCAGACTCCGTAGGCGCAATTATCGTTTCTGTTTTCATTCTGCATTCGGGCTTTGAGATTGCATGGCCGGGAATCCACCGCGTGGCCGATGAAGGCGCAAGCGCCGAAGTGGCACAAAAGTTAAAAGATGTCGCACTCGCCTGTCCGAATGTGATTAGCATTCACGGGTTCCGCACGCGTTACGTAGGGAGCGATTTGCATGTAGATTTGCATGTGGTCGTCCCCGCCGACATGACGCTCTTGGCAGCACACGATTTAGCCGAAGAAGTAGAACGCCGTATTATTGAAGCGGGCGAAAACGTGGTCGATGCGCTTGTGCACATTGACCCCTATGATGAAAGGAAAGTGAAATGAGAAGTTTCATGAAAAAAGTTTCAGGTGCAGTAGCTTGTATCGCAGGAGCATTGATGTTCGCGGCTCCGGCACAGGCCCAAGTCAATCTGACTGTACACAAGGAAGTTTTGCCCAACGGGCTCACGGTGCTTTTGCACCCGAACAAGCAGGCCCCTACAGTAAGTTGCCGCCTGTTTTACGTAACGGGCTCCGTGCACGAAGTTCCGGGAAAGTCGGGACTCGCCCACATTCTGGAACATGAACTTTTCAAGGGCACAAAGAAAGTCGGCATTACCGACAGCATTGCCGACGCCAAGTTTATGGCGACACAAGATAGCCTGCAGGCCTTGATCCGCCCGGCGATTTTGGCAGGTGACACCGCTAAGGTGAACAAGCTCACTGCCGAACATGATTCCGTGGTTAACGAGCACCGCAAGATTTTTGTGAAGGACGAACTTTGGAGCGCTTACCAAGCCGCCGGAGGCACAGGCTTGAACGCCTTTACTAGCGATCTCATGACCGCCTACATCGTGACTCTCCCGAAAAACAAGATTGAACTTTTCATGTGGCTCGAAGCAGACCGTATGCAGAACGCCGTACTGCGCGAGTTCTATTCCGAACGCATGGTCGTGCGCGAAGAACGCCGCATGCGCTACGACGACAAGCCGACCGGCCGATTCATCGAGACGCTCAACTCCATGATTTACGAGGCATTCCCGTACCGCGTGCCGACTATCGGCTGGCCGAGCGACATCATGAACCTCACGCGTGAAATGGCCGACGAACATTACCGCAAGTATTACAAGCCGCGCAATGCGATTCTGGTACTTGCAGGCGACCTCGACACGACCGCGACGATGGAAATGGTCAAGAAGTATTTTGGTCCGATTCCGACCGGCGAAGCATTCCCGCCGCTCACGATTCGCGATCCCGAACAAGCCGGCGAAAAGCGCCTGACTGTTACGCGCCCCGATGCTCCGAATATGTTTGCGTTGACCTTCAAGACTCCTGAAGTCGGCGACAGCATTCTTTACCCGCTCGACATTGCCGAGGGCGTTTTGAATGGCCGTTCCGGCAGACTTTACAAGCGCCTGGTGCAAGAAGAAAAACTTGCCGTGAGCGTGAGTGCAAGCAATAGCCCGAACAAGTACATTTCGGAATTCGGCGTCACCGTGAACATGCGCCCGGATGCCGACCCCGCGAAGGTCGAAAAAATCGTGTGGGAAGAACTTGAAAAACTCAAGACCGAACCTGTGACCGAACGCGACTTCCAGAAGGTCAAGAACCGCGCCTACGCGGGGCTCGTCCGCAGCCTGACTGACATGGAAAATGTAGCGACCATGCTTGCCTGGTATGAAATGTTCGGCGATTACCGCATCTTCTTGAATTGGGCGGATCAGCTCAATAAAGTTTCCGCCGCAGATGTTCAAGCCGCCGCACAGAAGACTTTCGTGAAAGAAAAGTCTGTCGCAGGTTTTTTGCTAAAGAAATAAAAAATGCCGGATCTCGTCCGGCAAAACTTTACTTCGCGAACTTCGCAATTTCAAGCCCGATTTCACGGGCTTTTTGCGGATTTTCGTTGTAGATAGCGTCAATTTTCTGACAGCCCAGTTCAAGCAGCTTGCGAGCCATCGACGAATCGCGTTTTTCGCGCAAGTCGCGGAGCGCAAGGTCAATCAGCTTGACATCGGCCTGAACCGGATAGCCCTTCATGAATTCGTAGAACAGCTTGATTTGCTCGTTGTACTGTTCTTCGGTTTCGAGCGCAAGCAAGAACGGTATCACGCGCGTATTCAGGAGCTTGCCCAAATCACCCATGAAGGTATTCAGAGTCACACCCTTCGGGAAAAGTTCCTCGGAATCTTTCTGCAGGTCATCGGTGTCCACGAATTCGCCAGTTTCCAACTGCGAAAGCGCATCGTTCAAGAAATCCATTTCTTTTTTGCGGGCCTGTTCGCGGAAACGCGCCTGATAATAAATCGGGAGCGTCGTGAGGCAAAAGTGAGCCTGCCCCGCGCCAATAAATTCACCGATGTAATAGATGTCGGCGTCTTCGGCGAGAATGTCCTCTTCGCGGGTAAAGTTACCAATCTTCGCCGGAATCGGGATGACTTCCATGCTCGAAAGTTCGTGCAGGCGTTCGCGCATCGATTCGACATCCATATCAGGCGGAAGGTCCACGCCGTCGGCTTGCATCGATTCTAGCATGTCGTTGATTTTATCATCGACAGCACGGTCAAGAGCCTTCTTGCTAGGTAAGCGCGGCGAGAACATGCGGAAATCGCCTTCGAGCGCCAAGAGACCGTTCTTAATCATGTCATCGAACGGAGTGCCGCTATCCCGTTCATCGGGGTTCGGCAAAATCTTGGCGTAGGCAATCATGCGCCCGCACAGGTTATCGTCGTTTCCTTTTTTCTGCTCAATACCTAACATACGAGTGTGAATATAGAAAGATGTGCAATGTGTGATGTGGAATGTGAGATGTGACAAATGCAAAAAGCGAGCGCCGCGGTCAAGTTTACTTGAACATGGCCGAGCTTAGCATTTGGTACTTGAGCGTAGCGAAAGTACAAATGTGAGTTTTATAAAAAAGGGGCAAGTCTGCCCCTCGTTCACACTTCGTTGTTCACTACCCCATCGAACGGGGCTCCGCCCCGTAACGCCCCATTTTATTTCACGCGGATGATTTGCTGGCGGAGCAAGGAGCCGTCGCCGCGCTGCAGCAAGTACATGCCCGGCGCCAGATTTTCGGTGCTTACGCTTGGCCCCACGGATTCACGAATCAGTTGTCCCGTCAAGGTAAACAGGCGAGCGCGAGTGGTCGGAATGAGCTGTTGGCTCGGCGTAGCAAGCCCGCGAATCGCGGTCTTTTCATCCGCCTTAATCAGTTTCAGTTCCACCTGATCCAGATTCGGGCCATCGTTACCGCCTATGGTCGCAAACGTCATATAGCCTGCGCCCTCGGCGAGTTTCGCCTTGAACGAAAGCGTTTCCCAAGTCGTCCAATTCGTAGTTGCCGCAAAGGATAGCGACTCGGCACTCTTGCAGCCGTCAATGCCGGCGGTGCACACGCCCGGGGCTGCCGCCGCCAGGCTGCGTGCATTGCCGCTACCGTTGGCGTAGCGCACAACAACTTCATACTCGCCCGCGACTTCAGCGTATACGGGCACTTGAATCATGCTCAAGTCGCCGGCTGCAAAGTTCACGAAGGCGGTTCCGTTAAAGCCCGCATTGTTGCTTTCGGCTGCGGCGTTCGTAATGATTCCGTCTTCCGCCTGGAACACGGTCGTTCCCTTGGCGGTAAAACTCGGAATGAGTTCGATATCGCCTGCCGCAACGATTTCAACCGCAGCCTTGCTCGCATCAATCCGGCTTGCGCTCTTGCCGCCCCAGCCCGCGAATTCCCAGCCCGCATTCGGGACTGCGGTAAAGGTCGCCGTCTTGCCCTCGGCCACTTTGTCGCCGCTGAGGTTTGTCGTCACCTTGCCACCGATAGCATTGCCAAGCGTTACCTTGTAGTAAGTCACATTCGCTTCGACTGTTGCGACTTCGTTGGAATACGCGCCGAGGCCACCCATACTATTGGCCGCGCGCACCGTAATCTTGGAGCCCGTGGCAACGCCTTCAAGCGAGAAACTCGGCGTAATCACGTTCGCCTTGTACTTGCCATTCACAAAGATGACCCAGGCACGAGCGTTATCGTCGTCGGCCCATACGATTTCGGCACCGTCCTGTTCGATTTTCGGAGCGTTCACCTGAGCAGTCAACTTGGTCGGATCCCAGTTGTCGCTACCCTTGAGCACGTTCGAAAGCGTGTACTTGGCGGCATCGCTTGCATTCCACACCGTCTTGAGCGTCGCGGTAGAGCCATCTTTGCTGCCGTCAAAGTAGGTTCGACGTTTGCTCGTGTTCACCGCGTTCCCGTTGCCGTCTTTGCTGTTGTATTCGCCAAAGACCTTGGGCGCCGAATTCATGTTCTTTTGCCAGCCTTCGGCTGTGGGCTGCGCAATCATCTTGGTGTTCAAGAAAACTGTTCTTGCAGTTCCCCACGAACGCCCCAAGTAGAACGTGCCGTTAAAGCTGCTGTTCGTCACGGTGATTGTCGTGTTGTTGAACACGTAACCCCAATCGGTATTGTTCTGCGAGGCGGTAATGTAGCCGCCGCTACGGCGCATCACTAGGTTCGTTCCTTCAAAGAACACATCGCCGTCACCGCAAATAAAGTCGACCGTACCTTCAATCTGTCCGTTTTCCCAATAGCTGCGGCCCTTCTTGTTGTTGTTCAGCTTGGTGTAATAGGTATCCTGCGTACTCAGGAGCTTTACGTTCTTGTATACAAGCTTGTCGCCCACAGTCATGAGCGCGTCGTGGCGGCAGGCGCTGCCGCAGTTGGCTTCATTCCCGTAGTTTGCCTTGTTGTAAAGCGTAATGTCTTGCATGTACACGCTGTTTGCGCTCACCTTGAGAGTCGCGGTCACGCTAATGCCTTCGTTAATGGACTTGTTGTAAAGAACCGTCTTGTCGGCGCTCTGGCCCACAAGCGAAGTATTCGACGCCGTGAAAGTCGTCATCTGGTTGCTGTCGCCGGTAAGGCTTCCGATGTTGTATTCGCCATCGGGGAAGAAGATAACGAAATGGTTCGATTCGCTCGCGCCCGAAGACGCAGCCTTGCTCATGGCCGCCTTAAAGTCGCCATCGACTCCAACCACGAAATCAATCTTCTTTTTTTCGACTGCGGAAACGGAGACTGCCAAGCCCAAAGCAGCACAAAGAATAGCCCTATTCAACATATTACCTCGCTCCGTTCACGCGGAAGATTTTGCCGTTTTTACGCTGCAGATAAACGCCAGCACTTGCACCACCCACGCGACCAAAATCTACGTAGTAGCGGTCCGTTGCCATTCCAGCCGGAAGCACCATGCGCGAGCCTATCGCGGTTTTGCCCGATTCACCTAAATCAACTTTGCCGGCATACAGGTCTGCACTCATCCAGCCGAGGTAATCGATGTTTGCCATGCCGTCTTTCGAGGTGCTTGTGAATTTGAGTTCGCTGTAGCCCGTATCCAGTTCGATTTCTACCGACAGCGTTTTCCAAGAGGTCCAGGCACTGGTCGATTCCATACTGCCGTCGGCCAAGAGCGTCTTATCGCCCACACTGATGCTGTAACCGCGAGCGGAGCCGCCGCCATTTGCAAAACTGATGTACAGCGTGTATTCGCCCGCCTTCGCAGCGGTCACGCCGTAAGTTACGTAGCTACCCGTTTCATTATCCACATTAGCATAGCCCTCACCGACAAAGCCCGTGTTGGTCGCTTCTTTAGCGCCCTTGATGTCTACAAAGTTCACGCCATCGATGGATGCTTTGCAGGTATCGCTCCCGCAAAGTACTGCCGGCGGCGGAGGCGGAACGTAGGTGCCAGACATCTTTTCAAGCGCTTCCAAATAAGCGGTTTCCGTCGAGAGAAGCGCACTGCCGTAGTCGCCCGCCCACTGATAACCCGTGCGGCGTTCTTCGCTAATTTTGGTAAAGTCCTGCGTCTTGGTGCTAGCCCCGTCGCGGTCGCAGAAGAAATAGTTGTCGTTGTTCACTTCGTAAAAGCGATACCACAGCACGTTTCCATCGCGCTTGTCAAATGTACCCGCTTTCTTGTTAAAGTAAAGCCCCGTAACCTTAGTCTTCTTATACCAGGCAATAGCCCCCTTAACCGCCTTCTGGATCGCTTCGGTCTGTTCGGGCCAATTCATCAGGAACCACACAACGCCGGCAGATTCGCTCCCCGACTTAGATTCCAGTTCATAGGCGCGGGCCGGGCGCGGTGTATAATTTGCGGTATCATGCTGGGCGCACCAAACCGTCAAATTTCCATTGTTCACAATCTGCGCCTTGAGCAAGTATTGAATTGCCTTGTCGAGTGCAGACTTCATCTTGCTGCGTGTCGCATCGTCAATGATATCGGAATCAAAAGGCGAAGTCTTGTTAGCGATATCCATCATAGTGACCATAGCGCGCACCATGGCATTGTCGTTGAGCGTCACGTGGTCGCTGTAGTTACCGCGCTTGGGCCACACCTGCGGAAGCCCGCCCGTGGAGCGCTGCATGGTGAGAATAAAGTTCAGAGCCTTGTTAAAGCTTGTCTTAAAAGCAGCCTTGTAGTTGGAATTCGTTGTCTCCTTATACCGGAGAGCCAATAAACGCATTTCTTGGATGGTTGCATTGTTGTCGATAGTGCCTAAGTCGCCGCCATCTTTAGCTCGCCATTCCGACTTCTGCCCACCGGAATAGGCACTCTTGTACTTGTCGGCCATGGCCTTGTAAAAACCGCCGTTGCTAATTTGCCACGTGGTCATGTTGTAGACATACTGGTCTATATCCATGCCAGAAGCAGCACTCGTAAGCTCCGAATAGCCGCGGTAGCTGTTAACCCTCGAAACCGCCGTCGAAGGGGGAACGTAATCTGCCTGGGCCGCCACAAAAGACGCCCCGACCAAAAGACAAACGGTATTAAAATTCCAAACACTCATACCCCCAATCTATATTATTTAAGGGATAAGCGGTAATCCAGCAAGCTTATTTTTAGTCCACATTTCCGCAAAAATCAAGGTTTTCGGCACAAAGAATGATAAAAATTTACAGAAATTGTAGTCAACAGTTATCCATAAGCAAAAAAAACTCGTAGACATAGATTATCATAGCCCCAAAAGAAGGAAGCAAGTGGTCACAAAAACAGCGGACGCTGGAACAGCTCACTATACAATACGTATCGTATCATAGAATCATAAAAATTTTATAAAATCACAAAAAATATCGAATTTTATCAAAATTTTCAATGTTTGTATAATAGAAAAGTATTGCACGGGTCAAATTTTAAATCTAATTTATAGGCATGAAACCAATCACTGAATATCAAGATTATCGAAAGTACATGCGCGATTACTACGAAGAACGTAAGCGCAGTTCTTTATTCTCTTGGCGTGAATTTTCCCGACTGGCGGGATTCACCTCACCCAACTACCTCCAGCTTGTTTGCGAAGGGAAAAGTAGAGTCAGCAAGAACGGAATCAATGGCGTTGCCGACGCCATGGAACTTGTCGGCGCCGACCGCGACTACTTTTGCGCCATGGTGCATTTCGGGGACGCCAAAAACGACGAAAAGAAAATGCAGGCCTTCAACGAAATGCAAAAAATCGCGAAGGAAAACCGCCTGCGCGTTGTAGACGGCGAAGCATTCAAGTATTTTGAATCATGGGTAAATCCCGTGGTGCGCGAACTCGCTCCGATTATGCCCGGAGCAAAACCGCTGGAACTTGCGCGCCAATGCTACCCCGTTGTAAGCGCCGCCGATGTCCGCTACGCATTGGACTTTATGCTTCACGCCGGTTTTCTGAAAAAAATCGGCGAAGACACTTACGAACAGACCGAAAAAGTGGTCACGGGCTCTTCAGAAGCGATTCCCCTAGCGCTCCGTTCCATGAATCGACAAATGTCCAAGTTCGCAACTTCCGCCATTGACGATGTTCCACCCGAAAGTCGCCATATTACAGGCGTTACGCTCGGCATGTCCGAAAACACGTACCAGTGGCTAGTGCAAAAGCTTGAAGCGCTAAGGCAGCAAGTGGTCGCCATGGCCGCCAAAGAAAAAGAATACGACAAGGTTTATCGACTGAATTTACAATTGTTCCCGCTGACCAAGAGGAAGGAGGCTTAACATGAAAAATTTGTACAAAACTATTTTGGCAGGCATGACTGCCTTTGGGGCTGCTTGTTCAAACGAATCAAGCGTCGATCAAAGCGTTGCCGGCGCCACCACAGAACCGAGCACTTCGCCCACTGCAGAATTGACTGCTGAACAGAAAGCCATTTTGGCAAAGTCGTTCTACGCACTTGTGGACTCGTCGAACGTTGATCCAGAAAAAGGAATTCCTGACTCTAATCAGGCGGGTTATAATGATTACTTTAGCACATATTCTCTTGTCATAAAGGCCGAACAGAGATATAGTTACCCAAGTAAAGATTCCCATAGAACTTGCGATGTTTTCCCATTTTCAATGGAAGCTGGCGAAAACCGGCCTGGCGTGGTTCGTGTTCAATATTACGATTCTGTAAAATATTTTTCGGGCGAGCAGCTTTTTGATATATGGCTTAATACCCAAGATTTTATGGGATTCAGATGGGGCGGTGCAACTCTCGTCATGGCAAAAATTGTTCAAGTCGATAGTACCCCAGTTGTTCTAAAAACGGTAGGCAGCGATGTATTTTACGGTTATTGGGGGTATGGAGTTTCTTGTACTGATTACTTGAATCAGTTTAAACAATCTTGCAATGAATCTAACGGATTGTTTAAGGATTTCGGTGAGGGATGTCGCAATATGCGGCTGAACTTGGCATGCGCCTCGTTTATCCCAGAAGGAATAAGTACGGAAGAATTCCTAGACTCCTCTATAACGGAATTTAAAAACGAATGTATAGAAGATTCCGTAAAATACGCTCCTTTTGACGATGATAGTAAAAATTATAAGCACTGTTTTGATGAAGATGGATATTATCATAGTGAAATAGAGGATTGCCCTCCGATTGAAAATGAGTTTGATAAGGCAAAAGACAGCTTGGATGAAGTATGGCGCGATTCGCTAACACATACATTGTATGATTATAGAGGCCAGTTTGCATGGGTTTATAGAAATCAGTCTGCATGGGACGACATCCCTCACAAAGTAGATTTGATCAATCCTAAATTAACGTATAATCACGATGTAGTTGGTTATAACGAACTTCTAGAGAACGATGCAGCCAACGCATATCGTGAAGAAGGCGTTTATCGCTTGCCCGATTCCGTGTTTACGCGTCTCTTCCCCCAAACGGCAAGTAGGCCGTATAAGGAATACCATTATAAGCATAATCAAAATTTCAATGTTTATTATCTAGTCGTTGTGAAAGATGTTGGGGCGAAGGGACATATACTTTATGATATCGATAAAAACGGAATTTTCATTTCAGATATTGTAAAGAGTGGAACTTCTTGCCCAGAAGATTCGAGCGTTCACTATTCGGCATTTGTCGTTGTCGGTTCCGATGAGTGGGACGTCATTGGAACACCCATTGTAAAAACGACCTATGTAAGTGAAAACTGGAATTGCGATAAACCGGAAAGTCTTGAACAGATTGAACCATACGGTGAATGGAGCTATGTATATAAGTCGTCTTATTAAGGTTCGCACCCGAGATATAGAACCAAGCTTTCATTAGCAATTTTCTATCTTAGGGGTGTATGAATACTAAGATCTATTACACCCTGACTGACGAGTCGCCGTTCTTGGCGACTCAATCTTTGCTCCCCATCGTGCGCGGTTTCGCAAAGGCTGCCGACATCGATGTCGAAACCAAGAACATTTCCCTGCCGGGCCGCATTCTGGCTGCTTTTGGCAAGGCGAACGACGACCTAGACTTTTTGGGTAAGCTTACGCTTGAACCGGATGCAAACATCATCAAGCTGCCGAACATTTCGGCATCGGTGCCGCAGCTCAAGGCCGCCATCGCCGAACTCCAGAAGAACGGTTTCGATGTGCCTGATTATCCGGACGCTCCGGCGAATGACGAAGAAAAGGCAATCCGCGCCAAGTACGACAAGGTGAAGGGTTCCGCCGTGAACCCGGTGCTGCGTCAGGGCAACTCAGACCGTCGCGCTCCCAAGGCCGTGAAGAACTACGCCCGCAACAACCCGCATAGCAACGGCAACTGGAACACTTCTGTAAAGACGCATGTGGCAAGCATGCAGGCCGACGACTTTTACGGCAACGAAAAGTCCATCACCATGGCCGACGCCGACACGTTCAAGATTGAATTTGTCAATGAAGCAGGCGAAGTTACGGAACTCCGTGCCGCAAAGCCGCTTTTGAAGGGCGAAATCATCGACGCGACCGTCATGCGTATGGCATCGCTCGAAAAATTCATCGCCAATGCGATGGCCGAGGCTAAAGCCAAGGGCCTGCTGTTCTCGGTGCACCTGAAGGCTACCATGATGAAGGTCTCTGACCCGGTGCTGTTCGGTGCATTCGTGCGCGTGTTCTTCAAGGACGTGTTCACGAAGTATGCCGACTTGTTCAAGGAACTGGGCATTGACGCCAACAACGGCCTCGGCGATTTGTACAAGCGCCTCGAAGGCAACGCCAAGGAATCCGAAGTTCGCGCAGCCATCGATGCAGCACTCGCTAACGGCCCGGACCTCGCCATGGTGGATTCTGCCAAGGGCGTTACGAATTTGCATGTGCCGAGCGACGTGATTATCGACGCCTCGATGCCTGCGATGATTCGCAATTCCGGCTGCATGTGGAACAAGGAAGGCAAGTTGCAAGAAGTTGTCGCTTGCATTCCGGACCGCTGCTACGCCGGCATTTACGACGAGACGATTGAATTCTGCAAGCAGAACGGCGCATTCGACCCGAAGACCATGGGCACTGTGCCGAACGTGGGTCTCATGGCCCAGGGCGCCGAAGAATACGGCAGCCACGACAAGACCTTTGTCGCAAAGGGCAAGGGCGTTATCCGCGCCGTGAACAGCAAGGGCGAAGTCCTTTTGCAGCAGAATGTTGAAGCGGGCGACATTTTCCGCATGTGCCAGGCCAAGGACGCTCCGGTGCGCGACTGGGTGAAACTCGCTGTGACACGCGCCCGCCTCAGCAACACGCCGGCGATTTTCTGGCTGGATCCGGAACGCGCTCACGACCGCGAAATCCAGAAGAAGGTAGAAGCCTACTTGCCGGAACATGATTTGAACGGCCTCGACATCAAGATTATGAGCCCGCGCAAGGCGATTGTGGAAACCATGAAGCGCGCGAAAGCCGGTCTCGATACCATCGGCGTCACGGGCAACGTAATGCGCGACTACCTCACCGACCTCTTCCCGATTCTCGAAGTCGGAACGTCTGCAAAGATGCTCAGCATCGTGCCGCTTATGGCTGGCGGTGGCCTCTACGAAACAGGTGCAGGTGGATCCGCTCCCAAGCAGGTGCAGCAGTTCCTCGCCGAAAACTACCTGCGCTGGGATTCCCTCGGCGAATACTTCGCGCTGGTGCCCGCCTTTGAGCAGGTCGCATTGAAGGAAGGTAACAAGAAGGCGAAAGTCTTGGCCGACACGCTCGACGAAGCGAACGGCAAGATTCTCGAATTCAACCGCACGCCCGCCCGCAAGATCGGCGAACTCGACAACCGCGGTTCACACTTCTACTTGGCCCTCTACTGGTCCGAGGCTCTTGCCGCCCAGAAGGACGACGCGGAACTTGCCAAGAAGTTCGCCCCGGTCGCCAAGGCTCTCGCCGAAAACGAGCAGAAGATTGTCGCCGCGTTTGCCGCCGAGCAGGGCAAACCCGCTGATATCGGCGGCTATTACCTGCCGAAGCCGGAACTTCTGAAGAAGTGGATGCGCCCGGTAGCGGAATTCAACGCCGTGATTGACGCGCTGTAATCGGCGTGCTGCAACGAGATTCGGTCTTATTTCCTCGCGAAATAAGGCCGTTTTCTTATGTACACGCGAAATCACGAGTTCTTTTTCCGGCAAAAGCCTTTTGAATGTAAATTTACCTTGGAAGGTATTATTATGAATTTCTCTAAAGTCGCTCTCTTTGCCGTTGCCGCCTACGGTTTTTCGCAGGCAGCCATTACGGGCAACGTCGTCGATGAATCGGGTGCACCCGTCAAGAACGCCGCCGTCACCGTCAGGACTCTCCCGAACCTACTCGCAAACGCCCGGACACTCACGAACGACAAGGGAGCCTTCAAGCTTGGCAACGCCAGGAAAGACCAAAGCATCATCGTGCGCAAGGCGGGGTTCCTCCCCGAAACGCTCAGCGTAGTCGCAGGCCAAAAGAAATACGATAACATTACCTTAAAGCGCGACCCCATCGAAAATAAAATCGACGAAATCATGGCGGGCATGACCATGGACGACATGATCGCCCAGATGACGCAAGCGAAAGTTCCCAAGCTCAACTGTGGCGAAGGCGTTTGCGGTTCCGCCCTCGAAGGCGGCGGTGCCTACACCGCCGATTTCTACAAGAGCGCCTGGAGTCAAAAAATCCCTGCCACCTACGGCAAAGACAACGTGCATGGCGTCGCCGACGTAAAAGGGGCAACCATTTTCCCGCACAACATCGGCCTCGGTGCCACCCGCGACTCAGCGCTTGTACGCAGAATCGGGCAAGCCGTCGCCGAAGAAATGTGGGCCGCCCACATTGACTTGAATTTCGCACCCGCCATCACCGTACCGCAAGATGAACGCTGGGGCCGCGTCTACGAAGGCTTTGGCGAAGACCCCGAACTCGCCGTGAGCCTCGGCGCCGCATTCGTGCGCGGGCAACAAGGCGACCACAACGACGCTGAATGGCGCGTGATTACCACCATCAAGCACTTTATCGGCGATGGTGCCACCAAAAAAGGATACGACCGCGGCAACGCCATTATCTCTAAAAAGGATCTCTACAAAAAATACCTGCCACCCTACGAAGCCGCCATCGAACAAGGCGCTTTGAGCGTCATGGCAAGCTTTAACCAAGTGAACGGCGTTCATCAGCATATCGATTCTGCCCTGCTCACAGGCGTTCTCAAGACGGAACTCGCCTTTGACGGCTACGTGATTGCTGACTGGGAAGGCATCGAACATTCCACGACGCCAGGCGCTGCAGGCAACTACTTCGCCGGCGAAGTCACCGACATGTCTTCGAAAGACGCCATCCGCGCTTCCATTAACGCGGGCCTCGACATGGCCATGGTTCCGCAATCGGTACACAACTTTGTCAAGACCATGAAGGTGCTACTTGCCGAAGGGAACATTAGCGAAGACCGCATCAAGGATGCCTGCCGCAGAATATTGCGCGCCAAAATCCGCGCCGGCCGAATCGACAACCCCAAGGGCCCTGCCGCCTACGTAGGCGTTACCAAGAACATCGGCAGCAACGAACACCGTCAAATCGCCCGCGAAGCCGTTCAAAAAAGTCTCGTAATCCTCAAGAACAACAAGGTTCTTCCGCTGGATACCAACAGCAAAGTTTTTGTAACCGGCAGCCACGCCAACAATACCGGCCTGCAATGCGGCGCATGGACGCTAGGCTGGCAAGGCACCATGGAAGAAGTTCCGGGAGCCACCTCGATTCAAGCAGGGTTCGACGAAGTCGCAAAAGGCACGCGTGTGAATACCGCTGAAGAAGCCGGCACCATCGTGTACGTTGTCGGCGAAGTCCCCTACGCCGAATGGTTCGGCGACTACCGCGGCCATGATTTTAACAACAAAATCATCTTCAAAGAAGACCGCACCGACATGTCTTTCAACAGCACCGACGAATATATTACGCAGATCAAGGCCTGGCAAAAAGCCGGCCACAAAGTCGCCGTCGTGCTCATCACCGGCCGACCGCTCCCCATCACCTCGTTCATCAAGGCTGCCGACGCCTTTGTCGTGGCATGGCTCCCCGGCAGCGAAGGCGCAGGCGTTGCAGACGTACTCTTTGGCAAGGTAAAGCCCACCGGCAAACTCCCGCACACCTGGCCCAAAGACGCCAAGCAAATCCCGATTAACGTCGGTGACGGCAAAAAGGGACTATTCCCCTACGGCTACGGGTTGACATACTAAAAAGCTGAATACACCTAATTTAAACCCCGAAGAATTCGTTCACTTTGCTGCAGACAAAGTCGATTTCTTCGGTTTTCAGACCAAAGAACATCGGCAGGCGCAGCAAGCGATTGCTTTCGCTGGTGGTGTACTTGTCTTCGCCGCTAAAGCGACCGTAGCGCAGGCCCGCAGGCGATGAATGCAGCGGCACGTAATGGAACACCGCCAGAATGCCGTTGTACACCAGGTATTTGAGGAGTGCCGTACGCGTTTGCAGGTCTTCGACCTTCAGGTAGAACATGTGTGCATTGTGTTTGCAATGTTCCGGAATGAACGGTAACTCAACCAAGCCCTTGCCGGCCAGCGGCTGCAAGCGTTCGCGGTAAGCGTTCCAGCTCGCCATACGATTGTCGTAAATTTCGTCGGCGCATTCCAGTTCCGCATAAAGGTAAGCGGCGTTGAGTTCGCTCGGCAAATAGCTGGAACCAAGCTCTACCCAAGTGTACTTGTCGACTTCGCCACGGTGGAACTGGCAGCGGTTCGTGCCCTTTTCGCGAATGATTTCGGCGCGGTCACAATACTTTTTGTCATTGATAAGCAGTGCGCCGCCCTCGCCCATGCTATAATTCTTGGTTTCGTGGTAGCTGTAGCAGCCAAAGTCGCCAAGCGTTCCGAGGGCCTTGCCCTTGTAGGTTGCCATCATGCCTTGAGCGGCGTCTTCAACCACGAACAGGTTGTGGCGCTTTGCAATCTCGTTGATTTTATCCATCTCGCAAGCCACACCCGCGTAGTGCACCGGCACAATCGCCTTCGTCTTTTCGGTGATGGCGGCCTCGATCAAACTTTCGTCCAGGTTCATGGTGTCGGGGCGAATGTCCACGAACACGCACTTAGCTCCCTGCGACACGAACGCATCGGCCGTGCTCACGAACGTGAACGACGGCATAATCACCTCGTCGCCAGGCTGAATATCGCAAAGGCGCGCAGACATTTCAAGTGCATGCGTGCAACTTGTGGTCAGCAAAGCCTTCGCCGTACCGGTATGCTTTTCAAGCCAATCATGGCACATCAAGTTGTAAG
Organism: Fibrobacter sp. UWB10; assembly: GCF_900182935.1. Classification (NCBI taxonomy): domain Bacteria; kingdom Pseudomonadati; phylum Fibrobacterota; class Fibrobacteria; order Fibrobacterales; family Fibrobacteraceae; genus Fibrobacter; species Fibrobacter sp. UWB10. Next base: position 524,678 of record NZ_FXUE01000001.1, read on the forward strand.
TGCCATCACCACAAATACGGCCACTTTCGACGGCCTGCTTCACATAATCGAGTTCGAGCCCCACGAACGGCGGCTTGTTGAATGGAATCTTCATAACGCAGAAAATATATATTTTTCGGGCATAAAAAAGATATATTGTTTACACCATGAGTTTTAAAAAGAAAATGTTGCTTCTCGGCGGCGGCCATGCCGAAATTCCGCTGATCCAGGCCGCGCAAAGTTTGGGCTGGTACGTGATTACCACGGGGAACGCCCGCGAAGGATTGGGCCACCCTTACGCCGACAAGAACGTTTTTGCAGACTTCAGCGACAAAGACGCCATGCTGGAACTCGCCAAGAGCGAGGGCGTTCAAGCAGTTTGCTCCGGTTGCAACGATTTCGCCTTGCTTTCGACCGTGTACGTTTGCGAAAAGTTGGGACTCCCCGGCCACGACAGCTACGCCACAAGCCTCGAAATTCACCACAAGGACAAGTACCGCGCTCTCGCTACTAGACTTGGCATCCCAACACCGCGCGCACTCGTTGTTAGAAGTGACGCCGATTTCGAAACCGCGATCGCACAACTCACCTTCCCGATTATCGTGAAGCCCGTCGACTTGACTGGCGGCAAAGGCATTCATCGCGCCGCAAACGTCGACGAAGCCCGGGTCGCTTACAAAGACGCCTGCAGCCGCACACGCCAAGACCACATCGTAGTCGAAGAATTCGTGCAAGGTTCAAACCACGGTTTCTCCGCTATGCTCGTGAATGGCAAAGTTGCATTCGCCTTCTCCGACAACGAGCAGTACTACATCAACAAGTACATGGTCTCGGGCGCAAATTCGCCGAGCACCTCCAGCGACAAGACTCTCGCTATGCTCCGCGAATACAGTGAACGCATCGCGCAAGAATTGCACCTGGTCGACGGCATTCTGCACATCCAGTACATCGAACGGGCCGACGGCACGCCCGTTATCATCGAAATCTGTCGCCGCCCGCCCGGAGATTTGTACATCAAGTTCGTGAAATACGCGACAGGCATCGACTACCCAAAATTCATCGTCCTAGCCGAAACAGGCGAAGACATTTCCGACATCGCCGACGTACCCACCCAAGGATTCTGGCTGCGTCACTGCATTATGGCCGACTGCCAGGCCGGCGACACGCTTGTAACCAGCGACGCCTCCCCTGCCAGCGACAAACTATGCGAAGGCATTGTCCGCGACGTTACCTTTGCGCCTGAAATTCAAGGCAACATCGTCGAAAAATTCTTGTGGTACAAGCCCGGCGAAGTCGTTGCAGACAAACTCACCTACAAGGCAGGAATCGTCTTCTTTAAGTTCAACACTCTCGCCGAGATGCAAGACAAAACCGCACGCATGACCGAACTCGCGAAAATAGTGGTAGAATAAAGATTTTTTAACAGAGCCCGCGCATTCCGCCATAAATTATCCTATATTCCAAGGTATGAAGAAGGATCCTTATCAGATTGCGTTTATCGGGGGCGGAATCAATTCAGCCATCGGCGAAGTCCACAAGGCTGCAAGCCAAATGGACGGCCATTTTGAACTTGTAGCGGGCGCATTCAGCACCCACGCCGAAACTAACCAAAAAACCGCCCGCACCTGGGGCGTCGCAGACGAACGCACCTACGCCGACTACCACGAACTTTTGAAAGCCGAAAATGGCAAACTCGACGCCGTCGTAGTGCTCGCGCCGACCGATTACCACAAAGACATCGTGATTGACGCACTGAATGCCGGGTTCCCTGTGATTTGCGAAAAGTCGCTCGCCACCAGCGTGGCCGAAGGCGAAGCCATCGCAAAAGTCGTCGCTGACACCAAAGGATTCTTCTGCACCACCTACAACTACACCGGCTACCCCATGGTGCGAGAACTCAAGCAGTTCATCGCCGACGGCAAACTCGGTAAAATCCAGCAGGTGCAAGTCGAAATGCCGCAAGAAGGCTTTATGCGCCTGGGCACCAACAACGAGCCGCCCAAACCGCAAAGCTGGCGACTCAAGGACACCGTGATTCCGAAAATCTCGCTGGATCTCGGCAGCCACCTGCACAACATGATTTACTTTTTGACCGGCGAACGCCCCGAACACATCGTGGCCGACCAGACCACCTTCGGGCTTTTCCCGCAGATCGTCGATAACGTGGGCGCCCTCGTGCAATACACAAACAATGTTCGCGCCCAAATCTGGTTCAGCAAAACCGCACTCGGCAACCGCAACGGCCTGCGCATCCGCGTGTACGGCAGCGAAGGCAGCGCCGAATGGTTCCAGCTAGAACCCGAAACGCTTAAGACCTGCGACCTGCGAGGCAACGTAAGCCTGCGCGACCGCACCGGCGACGTCAAAATTGCAAACCAGCAACGCTACAACCGCTTTAAAGCCGGCCATCCCGCCGGATTTATCGAAGCTTTCGCGAACTACTACAAAGACATCGCCGACTGCCTCGGCCAATATTTCGCAACCGGAAGCTTTACAAGCCAGTATGTATGCGGCATTCACACCTCGCTGGAAGGCCTCGCCATGATGCAGGCTGCCGCAAAGTCTGCACAAAGTAACAAGTGGGAATCCGTTCAGCAAAGGTTTTAAATGAAACTCTCTTTTGTAATTCCCTGTTACCGTAGCGAGAACACCATCGAAACCGTGGTGCAAGAAATCCGCGAAACCGTAGCCACGCGCCCCGGCACCGACTACGAAATCGTGCTAGTGAACGACTGCAGCCCCGATGGCGTATGGCAAGTTATCAAGAAGCTCGCCGCAGCCGACAACAAGATTAAAGGAATCTGCCTCGCCAAGAACTTCGGGCAACACAGCGCCCTAATGGCAGGCTACGGCCAAGCCACCGGCGACTACATCATCAGCCTCGATGACGACGGCCAAACCCCCGCCAGCGAAAGTTTCAAGCTTGTAGACAAACTAGAAGAAGGCTACGACGTCGTTTACGGTTACTACCAGCATTCGGCACAGCACCTGTTCCGCCGTTTTGGCACCTGGGTCAACAAGAAAATGGCCGAAGCTATCATTGGTCAACCCAAGACGCTCCGCACAACGAGTTTCTTTATTATGCGCAAGTTCATCGTCGATGAAATCGTGCGCTACCCTAACCCATTCGCCTATATTAGCGGGCTCGTTTTCCGCGCCACCAAGAACCTTGGCAACGTCGAAGTACAACACCGCCGCCGTCTCGAAGGCCGCTCCGGCTACACGCTCGCAGGCCTTATCGGGCTCTGGATCAACGGCTTTACCGCATTCTCCGTCAAGCCGCTCCGCGCTGCGACTTTTATTGGCGTTATCTGCGCCCTCGTAGGTTTTCTCGCAGGCCTCTACGTCGTTTACCAGAAATTCCTCAATCCCGAAATTCCCGTAGGCTACACCAGCATGCTCGCCACCCTACTATTTATCGGAGGCATGATTATGCTGTTGCTCGGACTCATCGGCGAATACGTGGGCCGCATCTACATCAGCATCAACCAGTCGCCGCAATACGTGGTGCGGGAACGAACGTTTTAGGTAAAGCAAATGGCAGCGACGCAGACAAGCGAATGGACCACCGTCATCAAGCCCAAATCGAGTTTACTCGAAGTGGACTTTGGCGAACTTTGGCAGTACCGCGATTTGTACCGCATGTTCGTGAAGCGCGATATTGTCACTTGGTACAAGCAAACCATTCTCGGCCCGCTGTGGTTCTTTATCCAGCCCATCATGACCACCATCATGTTTATGGTCGTGTTCGGCGGCATCGCTAAAATCAGCACCGACGGGCTCCCGCAACCGCTCTTTTACCTCGCGGGCATTTGCCTGTGGACCTATTTTTCGGAATGCCTGAACCAGACCAGCAAAACATTCATCGAAAACGCGAACATGTTCGGCAAGGTGTATTTTCCGCGACTCGTCGTGCCGCTGGCAACCGTTACCAGCAACCTGGTGCGACTCAGCATTCAAATGGGGCTATTCCTGATTGTATTTGCGTACTACCTGATTTTCACTGACGCCCCAGTGCACCCGAACATTTACCTGCTGCTCACACCCGTACTGATCGCGCTCATCGCAGCGCTCGCACTCGGCTTTGGTGTGCTATTCAGCAGCCTCACCACCAAATACCGCGACCTCACATTCTTGCTCACGTTTATCGTGCAACTATGGATGTACGCCACTCCGGTAATCTATCCGCTCAGCACCATCGAAGATCCGCGCCTGAAAATGCTCATGCAAGCAAACCCGCTCACCAGCATTATGGAAACCTTCAAGTTCGGCATGCTCGGCGTGGGCGAATTCAGCTGGGCAGCCCTCGGCTACACAGCCGGCTTCGCCGCCTTCATCCTCGCACTTGGCATTGTCGTATTTAACAAAATCCAGCGCACCTTCATGGATACAGTGTAAATGGCGCGCTCCAAGACACATAAAGTTACGCTGCAATACAAGAATTGCCCGCGCACAGAAGACGAGCAAGAAATCCGGGCATCGTACAAATGCAACGAATGCAAAGGAAAAGGCAAGACCTTTGGCATAATCAGAAAATGCATCTCTTGTGACGGCACAAGCATCATCAACCTGGTAGACTGTCCCGACTGCCTAGGGACCGGCGTCAGTGCAAAAAAAGGAATCTGCAGCAGCTGCAAAGGAGAAAAGGTTGTCACCCAGCTCAAAGCCCACGATATCGCTTTAGAAAAGAATTGGTGCACTAAATTTAAAGAGAACCCCGTAAAAGCGCTCACCTGGCCCATAATCAACATCGTGCTCATTGCATTGTGTTCTAGAACAGCGTGGCTCTATTTAAGCACAGGTTTTGTTCCCGACAAATTTATCGACTGCGTATGCATGTACGCCCCATTGATTGCCTGGTTCTTCCTCATTTTCAATTGTATTTCGATCTTTAGGGGCTCCCGATATGATCCAGAAAGGAGAATGCTCCGGACCGTAGGGTTGGGAATCATCGGTGTCGGCCTCTTAGTCTCGCTCATTGCCGGGCCGCTTTCCTGTGAAAAAAATGAATTGGTTGTAGCCCAAGCGACGGAACATTTCAATAAGTACAGTAAAGGCGACAATATAATATGCACTACGATCAACCTCAAAAAAAGAGAACGTTTTTTCACATACTACGGTGACGCAATACTTACCACTGGAGACTCAATACCCGTCAAAATAGTCGTACACACCATGAACCATTACAGCTACCTTTACATGGAATCAATCATTCCCAAGCACATATCTGATTCTTGGAAATAGGCGGATGCCATTCGACGTAAGCAATTCGCGCGAAATCTCTTCGCGATGGTTTTCGCGAACGCCGCAGTCCTTTGCAATCTCGTTCCAACAAGCAACAGCATTTTCGACTTGGTCTATAATTCCCGCGTACTTGCGGATTCCGACGCGTTCCGCCACCGCTTTAAGATCATCGCGCGAGACATTCTCTTGTTTCATATTCACTGACATCTGGTGGCGATTTATCCAGCGACTCCTCGGGTTGTTGGCATAGCACAAGTCATATGCGGGAGCAAGTTTCCAGATACCGGATTCATCCATCAAGAAGGAAATGTTCTTGGTGTGGTCGTCATTGTTTTTTGCCAACACATTGAACACCATGCAACGGAATATGTCTTCGTCGGCCTTGGCATCGAGCCCGAGTTTGCGCATTACAGCAAAGGCATCCTCGTATGAATGACGTGCGTCTCGATCCAAGTGGGCCAAGGCCGCAAGCGTTTGCATGTGCAGTTTAGACCCGTCACATTTGCGATCAAAACGCTTGGTCATAAAGTGGCAACCGCAGCTATCTTCCAGAATGCGGCTTTCGCTCATGCGGATTCCAGCCCGTAACGCCATCTTGTAATAAGCGTATTCAACATTGCCGATCCCGCGGGGGATTTCGGTAATGCTATCATGTTCTCGATAACTTACACCGTCAAACTTGAGCAGCCAATATTCGAACCCTTTTGGCGCAGGCACCTGGCCACTACGCACCTCACCCGTGGATTCGTTATAGGCAATAATCGCTTTGGGTTTTGCACCACCAGCAGAAGTTCCAACTCGTAAAATATCGTACAAAGTCTTATCCTGTTGGACAAGCTTTTCCCGGAATTTTTCGCGGTCCCGAAAAACACTCTCGGCCAGTTTTACGAGATCGCCCACAAAAATTTCTGTAGATTCGTCTAGTCCCAGCGTAGACAAGCTAGGTTCAAATTCCAAGGCGCCCATAGAACGCTTGCCGACATAGCACAGGCGTTCCAGCGGAGTCACCGTCTCTAGCGGTCGTCCCATGGTCTGGAACCATTCCGATATAATCTGGTCACCGAACCTATCCGGGAGCGAATCCGCAATGAGTCCTGGGAGTCCGCGAAAGCAGTTGTTCCTATTCTCGGCAAAAGAGAAAACACCCTTTGCCACGGGCATCTTTATCGGGGATACCGGCAACGGATTGCGGACAAAATTGGGTTCATATTCAAAATAGGCAACACCCCGCGAGGTATCCCACGACAACGCCCCGATAGGCTTGCCCCACAAACGCACGTTTACGACAAGTTCGCTCATTTGGCATTGCTCCGTTTAATACGCTGAATCTTGCCGCCCTGCAACTTGCGCAACAAGAGTGGACTTACGGGGGGCTCAGGCAAAAGCTGCTCTACATTTTCAAGCATGCCTAGGGAACGCAGCACACTTAAAAGGATTTGTACGGACACGGCGCCTCCGCGTTCCATCTTGGCAATTGTACCTACGCCCACGCCGGCAGACTCAGCCAGTTCAGACTGCATAAGCCCTTTACGCAGGCGGTATTCCTTGAGCCTTGAGCCCATTTCCTTCAAAATGGAGGGTGTAGTCATTTCGTTCCACATGGTTAGTAATATACATAATAATCATCGCAAAAATGACGATTATCGTAAAAAAATTAGATAAAACACTTTTTTGTGATAGTTATAACAACTACATACGCAATCTTTTACTCATTTCATGACCATCATTACCTCCCTGCGAACAAGCGTGAAACCGCAGTGTTTTGAAATTTTGAGCACTAGAACATTTAATTAAATTCGAGTCACTTCACCATCGCGAGCACCTGTTCCTTAGTAATAAAGTTCAGCACTGAAAATGCAGTCATCTGGTTCCCAAGATCCTTGAACGACGCCCCCACGTGATAAACCACGTCATCAACGATGACAAAACGGTCGTGAACCTCGCGCATATTTTCCAAGCGAACTATCGGGAATTGCCTATTCAAGCGAGCCTCCTCTTCCCTCATGGCATGGGTTATTCTGGCAGAATAGATGGTCGCCTTCACCCCTTCGGCTCGTTTTGCCATAAGAGAAAGAACCATGTCATTGGCAAACGGATCAATGATGACAAGTTCCTTTTTTGCAGACCGCACCAATTGCATAGCAAACTCGTAACCGCTCCAATGCGCATGCGCCGGCAACAAACCCTCACTTGGAGGCAAGTTCGCTTTTACGAAGAAATCCACCTGTTTTTCAAGATTCATTATGCGAGAATCATGACTTTCAAGTTTATTTTCATGTGAGATTAACCGTTGGTTAATGCTAAAGCCCCTAAGCATATGCTCTTTAAGCACCTGGTTGGCCCAACGGCGAAATCGAGTACCACAAATAGAATTAACCCTGTAACCAACGGAAATAATCATATCCAAGTTGTAAAAGGGCTGCATTCGTTTAATAGCTCTTCCGCCCTCCATGCGAACCTGTGCAATTTTTGCACAGGTTGACTTTTCGTCTAATTCCTGCGTTTGGAATATGTTGCGGATGTGTCTATTAATGGATGTTCTGTCCGTAGAGAACAACTCCGCCATCTGTGCCTGCGTGAGCCAGACAGTCTCATTTTCAACCCGAACCTCAATGTGGAATTCTCCGCCCTCCGGCTGGTACACGATGATTTCGTTCTTCTCGGCAACCGGCAACGCCTCTTTTTCGCTCATTTTTCACTCCTCCCCGCAAACAGGCTTGAAATTGCGGGTCTTCAATCGCTTTTCGCGAGTGCCATCTACTCACTTGTGCACTAAATATAATTTCTCAGGGCATCTTTGTCAATAGGTGCGCGACAATTTTTTTGAACAGCCCTCCCGGCAGCCCCTTTTAATCTATATTACTCAACAAGATGACCGCGATCGAGTTCGAAAACATCAGCAAGCAGTATCGCCTGGGGCTAGTGAGCACCGGAACGCTCAGCCACGACCTGAACAGGTTCTGGCAGACCAAGGTGCTGCGCCGCGAGGACCCTTACCTCAAGGTGGGCGAAGTCAACGACCGCGCGCACAAGGGCGCAAGCGACTACGTGTGGGCCCTGAAGGACATCAACTTCAAGGTGGAGCAGGGCGACGTCGTGGGAATCATCGGGCGTAACGGCGCCGGCAAGAGCACGCTCCTCAAGTTGCTCAGCCGCGTGACCGCCCCCACCACCGGCACCATCCGCGCGCGGGGCCGCATCGCGAGCCTCCTCGAAGTGGGCACCGGATTCCACCCGGAAATGACCGGCCGCGAGAACATCTACATGAACGGCGCCATCATGGGCATGAGCCGCGCCGAGATTACCCGCAAGCTCGACGAAATCGTGGACTTCAGCGGCTGCGAACGCTACCTGGACACCCCCGTGAAACGCTACAGCAGCGGCATGACCGTACGTCTCGGGTTCGCCATCGCGGCACACCTGGAACCCGAAATATTGGTGGTGGACGAAGTGCTTGCCGTGGGCGACGCCGAATTCCAGAAAAAAGCCATCGGCAAGATGCAGGACGTAAGCCGCGGCGAGGGCAGAACCGTGCTGTTCGTAAGCCACAATATGGGGAGCATGCGTCAACTCTGCAAGATTGGAATTTTATTAAATCAAGGGCAAATCTCTTATTCTGGTAGCATTGAAGAAACCATTTCTTTTTATCTGGCCTCTGAAACAAACCAGCATTCATACCAAGCAAGTCCATCTAATGCAAAAAATATACGCATTCAATCAGTACAGCTCCTTAATCAAGACGAAATACCATGTGATCATTTTCAGCATACGGACGAAATTCTAATAGATATAAAGATAAAATCAACAATAAGTGCTCCAGAAACATTTTTGCTCATATCCATATTAGATTATCAAAACAGAAAGATATTCTCTGCGGAGACCCCTATTTTCGACACAAAAAGGCTGAAGATTCATTCTCCGTTTCTTACACGTGGTCATTATTCTATTCAAACAATCATCTATCGCCCCGCCGTTACCGTATACGAACAAATAGATAAAATCTGCAGTTTTGATATTGTTGATGCAGGCTCTGAATTTGCAAAATTAGAAACCTTTGATTACGGATGTGTCTTTGGATCTTATGATTGGATTGATAAATAAAATTTTTGGACGAAAGCCTAAAAAAGAAGAAACTAAAACGACTTTATATACAAAGGACGTTTTAGGATTCCAATACGCTATTGGAGACTTTACATATGGGATTCCAACAATTATGCATTGGGGCGAAAAGGCTACATTGAAAATCGGAAAATTTTGTTCCATTGCAAAGGATGTTACCATTTTTTTGGGTGGTAATCACAGAACCGATTGGGTCTCAACGTACCCATTCAATGTCTTGAATGAGCTGTTCCCTAATGCACGTGATATTACAGGGCATCCTGGTACGAAAGGCGATGTGATTATTGACAATGACGTTTGGATTGGTTGGGGAGCAACAATTCTCTCTGGGGTTACCATTGGAAACGGGGCTGTTGTTGCGGCAAAAGCTGTTGTAACAAAAGATGTCCCGCCTTATGCGGTTGTTGCAGGAAATCCCGCTCAGATAGTAAAATACCGTTTTTCAACAGAAACAATTAATTCGTTACAAAAAATACAATGGTGGAATTGGCCTATAGAAAAAATCAATTGCAATGTTAGGAAAATTTGCAATAGAGATATGGACACTTTCATCAAGGAGCATCTCAATGACTCCATTTAATTTTGTGAAAAAAGCATTTTCAAATTTCATCTGTAATTTACACACATTGTTCAAATACAACAATGAGCAAGACTGCATTAAGGTAATTCAAACTCAGAATAAGATTATTTGTAATTTACAAGAAGATATACTTTCCGTAAGAAAAGAAATCGTTGAAATATACTTTGACACACATAAGGATGAAGCTGATCAATATCGCAATGAACTTAGGTATTTGAAGAATGTGCATACAATGGTCCCATTCTTATACCCACAAACAAAAAAAATAAATCCACCCGTTTCAGGATACGACGAGAAATACAAACTTTCCTTTGTTATTCACAACAACAATCGTTTGTATTTTCCTAAAGGTTGGTCTCCAGAGACAGCTAGTAATGCATATCGTAATTATATTGAACGAGAGAATTTACTTGGCGGAGGATATACAGAAAAAGCGCCTCATCAATATGTAACAGAATCCTTCCATGTGGAACAAGACGATATTATTGTAGACGCAGGCTGCGCTGAAGCTCTTTTTGCACTTGATTCTGTTGAAAAAGCCAAACATGTATATTTACTGGAAGCTGATGCTATTTGGCTTAAACCCTTACAGGTAACATTCGCTCCTTATAAAGACAAAGTTACAATCATTCAAAAATTTTTAAGCGGCGAAAAATCTGAGAACACAGTAACACTTGATAGTCTTTTTGACAAGTTTAGCGAAGAATCATTCTTTATAAAAATGGATATTGAGGGGGCAGAAGAATCGGTCATTCAAGGAAGCAAGGATTTTCTCACATCTCAAAATAAAATTAAACTTGCTTGTTGTACATACCATAAAGCTCGCCACGCAGAAACGATATCATCTCTACTAGAAGATATGGACTATCATTTTGAATTTTCGGATGGTTATATGCTATTCCCTTGGGACAAGCATCAACAGCCTCCATATTTTAGGAAAGGCTTGATTAGGGCTGTTCGCTCTATTTAACCAATCTAAAAGGCAGTGTTAAAACTTTTACGCAGACGTCACAAAGATCAAAAAGCCAACGTCCTCTTTTTGATCGATATAGGTTATAAAAAAAAACGTATAACCAAGATTGTTCATAACCATTTTCTACATCTCCAAATCCGAGTTTTAACAAAAACCTAAATAACCAATAGTTATTATTAAACGACCACAAAAAAAGATTGTCCAATTTGCTCAATTTGAATGGATAGTTGCAAAACAAATTCATTTTTCTAAACTTGTCAAAATCTTTTTTTGAAGCAAGATTCACGCGATTGACTAAAAAACAAAAACTTTTCTTTAAAATTTTAACGCATCTTCTTTCGCTCCCGTTTTGCGGGGCAAAGAAATTCTTTAAACAATCATATTCCAAATCAAAAAGGATTTGCAACTGCTCGACAACATTACTAGATGCTTTTAACTTCGAAACAGAACCAGATGAATTAGAGTACAAATAATGATTATAATATACTCCAGAATTAAATACATATTTTTGCTTTACCCGGGACATTAAAGCTAAGTTAAAGCAAATATCTTCCATTCCATGATTAAAAATAGAATCAAACGTTAAATCAGAAACAATATCTCTTTTATAAAAGTGATTCCAAACATCGATAAAATTCTCATTTAAACGAACGTCTAAATACTTATAAGGCAAATCTTCAGCTAAAACAGAACCATTTTTTAGTCGTTGCTCTACTACAAGATTATTCGACTCTGTATAAATTCTATTAATGGAAAATTGCAACACATCCGCCTTCTCTTTTTCTATCAGTTCGTAATTATCGCGTAGTAAATGAGGCAAATATTCATCATCATGATCGCAAAAAGTAATGTATTTTCCTTTCGCAATCTTCAATCCGGCGTTTCTCGCAGCCGAAGTCCCTGCATTTTCTTGATGAATTACGTGAATTCTAGAATCTTCTTTTGCATATTCATCACAAATAATCCCGCTACTATCTGTGGAACCATCGTCTACAAGAATGAGTTCAAAAGAATCAAAATCTTGAGAAAGAACACTCTCTATAGCAAAACGGACCCTGTTTTTGGAATTATACACAGGCATTATAATACTTACTGCAACGAACGCCATGTTACGATTTCCCTTTATTTTTTTTGAAAAAAGCGATACAAGTCTTTTTTTTCAAAAATGTCTTTTTTTAAACGCGCTACAACATCATTCACCAATTTGCCCTCATCTAATTTTTTGTTTCTTGTTTTTTTTAAGAAGGGGAAACATTTCTTTTCAAATAAATATTCTCCCTTTACATTGGTTTTATACAAAACATCACCAGACGTCTTAGATTTGATTTCTGTAAAAACACGTTTAAAATTTATTTTTTCAACAAAAATATCTAATTTCATCTCATTTTCTTCATAAATAAAATTGTACGTCAAATAAACATACTCCCCTTCACTACCAAAGGATGCCTTTGACGCATCTACAAAATTTAGTACAGATAACCGACTTTTAATTTTTTCCAAAAGAAGATATTCATTTTTATACAATTTTATTAAAGTACGTTCGTCAATCCATTTTGCTTCAGGATCTTTGTTTTTTAAAGTATCGCTTTTAATGAGCCTGAATGTTCCATCTCTAAGACAAAGTACCAATAAAATAAAACATAATATTACGGACCAAATTAAATGGCAAGGATATTTTAAAATTTGCAACATTACACAATGGTTTGCAAAAGACAAAGACATGGCCCATAAAGCTACATAGCCTATTATGATATTAATTCTTGATGGTGAAAAGGCTCCACCTTTAAAACTATGAAGAGATGTGTCAAATTTGTGTTTGCCTTTTTGTGGATAAAATGGGAGATTGTCGTATTGAAATGCAATATATTTTTTTAAAATGTTGTTTTTTGACATTTCTTTTTCAATTGCGCGAATGGCTGTTTCGTATACCTCGACCCATGCTTTAGACGCCTTTGCCAAACAAATCCAAAGACGAGAAAAAGCAACACCCAAAAGAGCTATCAACATAGCAAATATATGGCATTTCCAGCTTTCTTCATCAAAATAGATTAGCTGGTTATCTTTATCAAAGAAAGCTTTTGAAAAAAAAGCACCATATCCCGTAAAGCAAAGAATTAGAAACGCCCCCAAGAAAACCGATCGTTGCCAAAGATTTTTTATTTCAAAGTCTCGACAGCGCCAATACTGTTCATACAAATCCCTTAAAACAAGTCTATCTGCAGGCCTTCCATCATTATCTTTCATACAACCCCTATTTGCTCAACCAATGTAAAGAAATAAATTGAACAAGTTTTTCTAGAAAGTAAAAAGTTCCTTTTTCTTTTCTACATCTATACAAATCAGCTATAAATCCAAACAAAGCCGTATCACGAAATTCTTTTTCCGAGTTTCCATATACGCCCAAGGTTCTTTCAAATGCCGTCAACGGTTTGCTTATTATTTTTAGAATGGATTCATTCAACCCATTTTCTTTTATTTCATTCCAGAAATCTTTTTTTTGAAATAAGTATGGCGATTCAAAGTAATCGCTCTGCCATCCCGTAAAAAAATGGATTATTTTGGCATCAAAAAAATATTCCCAAGACCGGCTTATCTGCACATTATACGTATCCGGTAAAAGAGCAAAAGCATCGCCAATCTGTTTTATAGCACAATTCAACGAAGGCATATCAATGAAATACCCGCTTGTAGAAGTCTCCAACCATTTTTTATGCCATAAATCAAAGAAGGTTCTTGATACCTCTGAATCCCTTGAGAAAAGAACTCCTCCATTTACATATTTTTCGACGCCAGGATTACAGTTCACCTTCTTGAATTCTTCTTCTATTCCCTTTTTTAAGGGATGTTCTGTCAACAAGCAGTGCCCGTCCAAGACACCCATTACGTCTTGCGTAAAATCGGCAACATCAACAGGTGCATTCCACACCGTATCTGCATCAACATATAAGAAGTCCCCTTCGACATATTTTCTCATAGAGGTTTTTATGTAGCGTGACCTTGCTATAGCAGGGACACTTTCCTCCACAGGAACAACGATATACTCATTTACATATTTTTTTATTCGCTCTAATTCCGAGATAAAGCCCTTATCAGTCAAGCAGTCGACTAACAATGTAACAAAGGCATCTGGCCGAACATTTTTTAATGAAGCCATAGACACCAATGTTTGCTCGCAATAAAACCCATTTTTCGAGCCAACTAGGACATATAAATACTTCATTTTTCCTCAACACATTGTATATTTATAAATAATAATAATTATTATGATTAAAGTTTCCGTCATTGTCCCCGTTTACAAAGTCCCGTTGGAATACCTTCGAGCCTGTTTAGACTCCTTGACAGCCCAAACAATGCAGGAATGCGAATTCATCTTGGTTTCAGACGGAGCTCCAGAAGCAGAATGTTCTGTTTGCGAAGAATTCTCCGCCAAGGATTCCCGATTCAAGTTTTTCAGGCGAGAACATTCCGGCGTTTCTGCAACGAGAAATTATGGCATAGAGTATGCACAAGGAGAGTTCCTAACCTTTGTTGACAGCGATGATTGGATAGCCAAAGATTCATGCGATATTGCCTACAACTATGCAAAACGCAACAACAGTGACATTGTCCTATGGGAGGCCGCACAGGACCTTAATGGTTGTCAAAAATATGGTTTTTTTTCAAGCACCCCCATAAACATCTTATCTGAAAAACAAATAGATTCTATTATCAGCAATATTATTTATACTACAGCAAAAAAATACTATAGTGCATCTTTAGTATGCTGTAAACTTTTCAAAAAAAATCTCATTATCCAGAATAACATTCGCTATCCAGAATCACTGATAATGAGTGAAGACAGAATATTTAACATATCTGCCTACAAACATTCAAAAAAAATATCCTATCTAAATAGCATAATGTATTTTTATAGAATCCATAATCAATCTGCATCACACAGATACATACCACATGCATTTGAACAATATAGCGCGTTCATCAAACTATTAGACAAAGACACAAGAAAAAAAAACATCAACGCAATTAACAATGAAATAGTAAGATCGTTTTTTTTAAGTTGGCAAACATATTACTTGCACAATGAAAACAAAGCATCATTTAAAAGTAAAGTCAATGAAATAAAAGATGTTATAAAAACATATTTTTTTCAACAGGCTTTGAAAAAAAAATTCCACGAATTTCCTCAAATAATTCAAATCGAAATTTTTTGTTTCAAGCACAATATTTTTTTCCCAATATACATTCATAGTTTAAAAGCCTTATTAAAGAAGCATATCATCCGAGATCAATCAACATGATTACCTTCCGTTTGCAAAACCTAATAATCGCAATGAAACAACATTCTTGGCAAGCAATTATTGGGCGTTCAAAAGAAATCTTAAAAGGGATTTTGTACAAGTCTCACTCACTTCCAAACTTAACCGTGGAAGGAAATGATAAGCAGCAAATTCATCAAATATCAATTGTTGCTATTGTAAAAAATGAAGCATTATACATTCGTGAATGGATAGAATATCATCTAATCATCGGCGTAGAACACTTTTACATTTACGACAACGAATCCAGCGATGACCTTCGATCTATATTGGACTCTTACATAAAAAAAGGAATTGTTTCATACATTTTTTGTCCAGGAACAACAATGCAAATGCCCGCATATAACGACGCATCCGTCCGATTTAAAAAAAATAATCGCTGGATCGGATTTATCGACATTGATGAATTTGTCGTCATAAACCCCAAATACTATAGAAATTTAAAAGAAGTATTGACACATTTCGAACCATACGACATGCTTGGCATAAATTGGTGTATGTATGATTGTAATGGGAAAAAAAATAAACCAACAAGTGGATACGTGATTTCTAACTATACCCGTAGATTCGACAACGACAACAATCCTTTAAACAGGCATTTAAAATGTTTTGTCAAACCCAATGCAATTAAAGTAATTTTAACACCACACTACATGCATCTATTTCGAGGGAAAAAAGCAGTTAATGAAAACGAAGAAAAATTAATCACTCCGTTTCCTCCCCAAAACTCATTAAATAAAATTAGAATTAATCACTATTTTTCCAAAAGTGAAGAGGAATATGTAAAAAAAATTTCTCGGGGACGTTCTGACATAGCTCAGAAAAGATCATTCAATCGCAATGCTTTTGACTTTTCTTACGAAAAAACAAAAGAAAATGATATCGATATGCAAAAATACATAGACATTCTAAAAAACAGAATCCCCGACACTTATAGGTAAACAAATGATGATTTCCATAGCAATGACATCGTATAACGGGGAAAAATTTATTTCTGAACAGATATCATCAATTCTTTCACAAACGATTGAAGATTTCGAGTTAATCATATGTGACGATTGTTCCACAGATCACACATTGTCAATCCTTAAAGAATACAAAGAAAAAGATTCTCGCATCAAAATTGTACAAAATAAAAAACAATTGGGATTTCTAAAAAATTTTGAACAAGCCATATCCCTGTGCACAGGAGATTATATCGCCTGCTGTGATCAAGACGACATCTGGACAAATAATCATCTAGAATACTTGCTGAACAATATAGGAAAAAACGATTGCATTGGAGCAAACGGCATTATTATCGACAAACTTGGAAAAAAAATCGGATCAACCGTAAAGGAATCACTTTCTGTAGAATATGAGCCAAGCAATTCGGACTCCTTATTCAAGCACGAGTGTTTCTACAACCTTATTCAAGGAACAGCATGTCTTTTTAAAAAGACATTGCTTTCGTCAATTTTACCATTTCCAGATGGCATTAAATTTCACGATCATTGGATTGCTCTAAACGCCGCCATGCAAAATGGATGTAAATACACATCAGACATAATCCTCCTTTATAGGACACACAGCCAAAACGTGACAGGGTTCAGAAAATTCAATTTAGTTCACTCTTTAAAAACGGCCTTTCAAGCAAATAAATATCGGCATCATATATACAGACATAACATCGCCATGCTTACATTCATAAAGCGCAAAAACACCTACAATGATGTTTATATAAATAATGCTTTAGCATTCTTCGAGAATCTTTCTTCCGACAAGCATAGAACGCAATCTGTCCTATTTTACATAAAAAACTATAACGAAATTGCCCTTTGTCCCCGAAAAAAATGGAAACTATTTCTATATCGAGTTTTTTGTCTTTCTCTTTTTGGAATCATGCTTTAAACGACAAAATAAATCATACAACCAAAATTCAAATTTTGTATATGCAAACCACAACTTAGCGAACGCCATCTGTAACGCACTCGCTTTTTTATATCTTTTCAAAAACAATTCTGCACTCTTCAATAGTATTGCATGTTGTTGCGACCATCGGCGATACGTCTTAGATATAGAAACATGGTGATTATGAATATAAGCGCAATCTAAGCGTAAAACTGTCTTAAGACCAGCTTCATCAAATTTCTGTCCCAAAACAGGTTCCTCATAATAAAGAAAGAATTCCTCATCGTACATGCCATACTTTAGCATTTTTTTCAAATCAACCATCAACATTGAACCAGGAACAGCAAATACAGGAACAAAATCTTTACCCTTAAAATATTTCTTTGGATAGAAAC
Source organism: Fibrobacter sp. UWB10 (assembly GCF_900182935.1). Taxonomy (NCBI): domain Bacteria; kingdom Pseudomonadati; phylum Fibrobacterota; class Fibrobacteria; order Fibrobacterales; family Fibrobacteraceae; genus Fibrobacter; species Fibrobacter sp. UWB10. Next base: position 542,174 of record NZ_FXUE01000001.1, read on the forward strand.
GGATCTTTAGCCACACTTCAAAAAATAAGCTCGTTGCTAGTATGTATTGCAAGGTGGAACAATTTTTCCAAGCGCAATCAGGCGAATTAGACTGTCTAGCCGAGACTACAGCAACCGAAGAATCTTCCTGCAAAGTCTGCAAAAAGTTTTCCACACAATCTTCATCAAATTGCACATCTGGATTCGCGATAATTGAATAATCTGCATTTAAAATGTCAGAAGAATATCGTAATCCAAAGTTGTTTCCAGCACCATACCCACCATTCCTAGGCGTTTGAATCACATGTACTTTGTCGTTCTTATAATTTTGCAACTGTTCCCAGGAATCATCTGTCGAGCAATTATCTACAATCACGATATAATCCAGTAGGGCATAATCTTTTATACTTTCCACTAGACCTATTGTCGTGGGAGCATCATTGTAATTAAGAATCACACAGGACAATATTCTATTAGCCATTGATGCATTCCTTATACATTTTACTTAAATGGCTGTAAGTATTGTTAATATTATATTGTGGCAAAAGTACCGAATTCGGCCTTTTTCCTACACAAAATGCTCGTTCTAGAGAATTTTTCCAAGAATCGGAATTAAATCCTTTTATCAGTACACATTGTTCAGACAAAACCACTTCCCGAGTCACATTTTCACTCACTATACACGGCAATCCTGCATATTGAGCTTCAACAAGTGTAAGCGGCAAGCCCTCCCACAGAGACGGGAAAGCAAATACATCCATCACACTATAGAACGGAGCAGGATCTTTTTGCAGACCAGCAAAGATTACGAAGTTTGACAAGCCAAGCGATTTAACTTTTTGTTCAATCCGTTCCTGCAACGGGCCATCGCCCAGCAATAGCAGTTTCGCGTTTGCCATCTGTTTATGGAGATCCGCGAACATATCTATCAAAAACTCATGATTTTTCTGCGGATAGAATCTTCCCACATGCCCTATCACAAAATCGTTCTCTGCAATTCCATATTTCGCACGAATCTCTCGGCGAGCAGCTTCGTTAAACTTAAATCGTTCCGGGTCGATTGCGTTGGGGAGAATCGTCACCTTACCTTTCTTTACAGCGTTATGCCCCCAGGCATTGATGGCGGCGGCTTCGCCGCAAGCCAACCAATGGGTAGCAAAGAGTTTGCAGGGAACGCGCATTATAGCACAAAGGATGTTATTTCCATATGACTGGTGATGATGGGCAAATCTTTTTTTGACTCCAGCGAGCATAGCCAAAAAGCACACGTAGCTGTTCATGAACCAGTCCAAATGACCATGCACAACATCGTAATGCCCCTTTCTAAAGATTCGGAACATATTCCATATGTGTTTCAGTGGATGATGAACCTTATCGGGAATCTGGATGCAGTTGATTCCAGCCTCATTAAAGCGTTCTAATATTTGTGGGTTTGGTTCGTACTGGTACAGCAAATCAAAATGAATGTCACGCATACGAGAACAATAATTCAGAACAACCTGCTCCGAACCGCCGCCTACAATCCCATGCAGCACCTGACAAACGCGAACACTCATAACAGAAATAAATATATATTTTCTATATGCTTTTTAAACGAGCTCTAGCATATTCAGTCGTTATCAACCTATTCTTTTTAGGTTTGTGCCTCATTTTTGGCGATCTCAAATTCGGGGCGATTGACGACTACTTTATTGCAGCCCGACTCACTGGCGCCCTGGGTACAGAATACAATCCCCACCTAATTTTCGTAAATGCCATCTACGGCTACGCTCTCTTGCCTCTTTACCACCTTTTCCCAAAAATTGGATGGTACTATATTGGAGAAATATTCTCTGTTTTTCTCTCTTTCACTGTAATCGGCTATGTATTATTGCAACGGTGCGGAGAACGCTGGGGAGTTATTCTTGCAACCCTGTTTACAGCGCTTTTTGCAAGCGATTTTTACCTAGTTGTACAATTCACACAATGTGCATCTATTTTGAGTGCAGCGGGAATGTTACTATTCGCACATGGGGTGATAACGCAACCAAGGCACAAACTTCCGTTTATTTTAGGTGTAATCCTAATGCTATGGGGTTCCGTTATGCGCTGGCAGGCGTTCCTGATGGGGATGCCATTCTTCTGCTTGGGGATGTTGTTCATCCTAAAAGAATGTTGGAAAGCCAAATGGCATGTAATTGTAGGTCTTGGAGTTCTTTTCACAGGCGCATTCGCAGCGCACCATTTTGACCAGCAAATTTACCATTCCTCAGTTTATGCAGATTTCGTCAAATTTCAAAGTCCACGTGTAGCCTTAGGAGACAACGGAAATTACAACCAAAATGCTGTTTACGAAGACGCTGAAGAGTTAGGACTATCAGGTAAAGATTACCAAATGCTCAAAAAATGGGTTCTATACGACACCGAGGTATTTGCTGTAGACAGTCTCAAGCGCTATACCGACATTATCCAATCATACCGCGATCCAAATCCGACACAACTTGTACCCCGTAATTTGCTAAAAGCTTTAAGCAAATCTATTCATTCGCCACTTTTTTGGACATGGTTTATTCTGTGCTTGATTACATATTCAACCAATCCAAAGAAATTCCTATACCTATGGGCATCTCTCATCCTAACACTCGCGTTCATAGCATATTTGCTAGCCATGGGCAGGCTCGTATATCGCGTCGAAAGCGGATTCTGGCTATATGCCGCAGTTCTCACCATCCCACTATATGGCAAACTCAAATTTACTATTTCGCACAAGCTAGTTTATGCGATTCTCGCCATCATTGCATGCGCCAACATATATGCATACGCAACCTCTGGCGAAATGGTGCGAGATCCAAGTAGCGGCAGCATGCGCACTCTAGCAATCGAAGACACGACCGATTATGTTCAAGTTTTCAACTATATTGACAGCCAACCCGATAAAATGTTCCTACTTTCGATGAACGCGTTTATGCGATTCAGCCATCATCGGAACCCGCCTTATTTGGCGGAGTCTAGCGGAATCTATAGAAATACAGTTTCTTTTGGTTACTGGACTCCTTACTTACCAGAAGTAAAAGAAGCCTTAAACAGTTACGGAATCAGCAATCCCATTAAAGATATTGTTCACGACAATGTTATCGTTTTAAACGAGTCAAATCTCGCCGACTTTTTGCAACGGCATTATTACGACAGCGTCACTGTAGACACGCTCAAACAAATCGGAGAAATGACTTTCTATAAATACAGGCTTGTCAATGTCAACAATACACAGGAGAACAAACAATGAAAAGACTCCTGTACCCACTGATAGCAAGCGCCCTCATAACAATTGTGCCTTTCTTGCTCACTTTCGAGAAGGGCCAAGACATTGTCCGAGGACTCTTTGGCTATGAGTATTTCGCATTATTACTATTTATCATTTTAGTCAAAAACAAAGTATCCAAAAATTTTTTGAGGATTATTTTACTCATCCTACTAACCGGAACTCTGTTCATTATTTCTTGGATAGACTTACATAATTTATTGGCAATAAAAGAATGGAATACCAGCTGGTATGGGATTATCCCATTCATCACCACGGGTCTTTCCTTAGCAATAGTAAGTCCACTCAAACCATTCAAATTCAATACCATCTGCTTTATTCTATTCGTCGCCCTAATATTGCATCTAGAAACATACAACCGTTATGCGGCACAACCCCTAGCACAATTTCCGACTATAGACTACCTTGAACGAATTGCACCTAAGCCTGTTCAGCGTAATGATGTTACCGAAGAATTCCGCAAGAAATACACTGTCACAGACTCTGTCACCATCACACGAGATTTTGTAGATACGACACGAAACAATGTAATCATTCTTGTGGAAAGCTGGGGCGTACCATTAGACATTCAACGTTTTGAAAAGCAATTAGTGGTTTTCAAAGGAATCACGAATACGACTGGCATACACAATCGCATGTACAGCCGAACTCGCACCGCCGAACGCGAAGACTTGATCAAAGCAATCACTCGCGATTCAATCACCAAGCAAAAGGATACATTATTTTTACCCAATGTATTTAACGATCTAGGTTATCAAACCGCATTTCTATTCGGCGGCGATAGCCTAGAACATTACCGATTTAAATACATAAAAAACATCGGCTTTAATGAAGACATTTACGGCAACGGTTTAAATGACCAAACAATGATTTCAAAGATTAACAGCATTATTGCAGACTCAACGCAAAAGCACTTTGTTGCTTGGACAACTGCAGACACAAAATTTCCAATAACAGAATTTCAGGACATATATAATAGCAACGTAGATTCAATCTATTCCGTCTACACCGTTAAGTTACAAAACACACTTGCACAAATTGCGGAACTCGCACACAAGTACCCTACAACACGATTCATTATCCAAGGTGATCACAACCCCATCCTCTCCCCAATAGAATTTCAGAAAAAATTCTACAAGCGCTGGGTACCCTATATTATATTAAACTAAAAAAATTTTCTTTTTTTTCTCCAGATTATTTTAATTTGAGCTTTCCCTCTAAAACAAGGGTTTTTATCATACTCATCTGGAGAAACAATGCTATTCTTTAACACTGCACTCAAATATCTTAACCTTGAAAAATACAAGGAAAATCTTGCCCCCACAACTATACGTACCTATTACTGGAATCTAAAAAAAATCACAGATTTCAATCCAGAAATTCACTGCGAAGATATTGACGAATCTTTTATTCGTAATTATAAATCATTCTTACAACAAAAGGGCGATAAACCGAATACCGTTGCCAAGGCATTATCCGTATTCAGAATTTTTACTAGAAAAATGCTCATTGACAAGCTATTAAAAACAGACCCTTTCGAGAACATCAAAATTGGACGAGTTTACTCAAAACGGAGTTTCCTTACAACTAACGAACTTAAGCATCTGTATCTAAATTATCTAGACAACAAGCATTCTCTCACAGAAACAGAACAGAATGTTATGAATGTATTCCTATTCAGTTGCTTTACCGGCCTACGATACAGCGACCTTCTTTCACTCGACGCATCGGAAATTTTCGATTGGAAAATCCGCAAACAAACCCACAAAACAGGAGAACCCGTATATATTCCTATCCCCATCCAAGCACGATTGCTCTTGCCCGAGAAATTATCACAAGGTCGAATTTTTAAAGTGGTAGAAAATTCACATTTTAACAGAACTCTTCGCAGAGTCGCCCCAAAACTAGGTTATCACAAATACATCCATTGCCACTTGGCTAGACACACTTTTGCAACAACCTGCATTTCACTCGGAATATCTTTACCATCGACCAGCAAATTACTAGGCCATCGCAATGTCGAAACAACTCTTATTTATGCAAAATTCGTTGACACATTTCTTGACAAAGAAATGAAAAAATTCAATAAATTGCGATAAATCATCCGCAGCAGAATTTAACCATTAGCAGGAAACTACGTGAAGTTGCAGCAGGCTTATATTTCTGAAGCTGTTGCTATTGGATCTTGGGCCGTTATTGGTTATAAGGGTCCTGGTGACAATACGAATGCTACTGGTGCTACCGGTGGTGCAACGTCTAAAACAAATAATTTCAGCTACAAAGACGCAACTGGATATACCAACAACACCGCTGCTTTGGACGCCACTGGAAAGACTGGTTTTACAGCCCACAACGAAGCTAAGTTGAACGATTGCGTACAGGGTGACCACTGGACCATTACGGTTAAAGCCGGATCTGCTGCTGGTGAAGCAACTTTCACTCCGAGCACGCTTTCTCAGGACTGCTTGCAGCTCACTCCGAACTTCGCTCAGATTGGCAAGTAAGGTTTAGCCAAGTGAATCTTTAAAAGGGACTCCATTCGGAGTCCCTTTTCTATTTTATTAAGATTAGATATAATGCATCTACAGATGGCTATTCTTCCTTATTCTGTTTTTTTATTAGTAAGTAACTTTCGTACATTAAGTGATTAGACATTTTTCTTATTTCTTTGTTGAGAGAGTCCAACCCGATGCATTCTATAAGCGTTTTTTTGCCGCCAAAAAGGTCCGTTCCAAACCCAAGCCGCTCTCCATCGATATTGAAATTGATTGAACTGAGAATGGTTGGGAACATATCAATGTCTGAATAAAGCCGATTTTCGTTAGAAACAGGAACCTTTGAAGGATTTATAAAAAAGTTGACCCATTTTCTGTCTGTGGCGCCCTTAACTAAACGATTCCCAGGAAAAAGATGATCTCCAAAAACAACGATGGATGTGTTGCCATAGAATGCTTTTGTTCTTAATGTATCCAGAAATTTGTTTAATTCCCTGGATACGCACCGTGCAGATGCTTTTAGTCTTTCGTCTTCGTTTTTCTCGTCGTTGATTTTTATGCAATCAGGGTCGTATAGTCCACTTGGAGCGTGGGTATCTATGGTGAAAAATGTCAGCGAAAAAGGTTCTGAGATGGTGTCGAGAATTTGATGGGCAAAAATAAAGGTTTCTTTGTCTTGAACAGTCTTGTATCCTTGTTTTCTTATAAGATCTGCGGTATCCAAATCCAATCTTTGTATCAAATCATCCGGACCATAAATTTCGTCTATTTTTTGATCTATTGCGAATTGTCGGAATTGTTTGTAAAGACCCGAATTTCCTTGAAAGAAAATTTGTTTGTAATCGTACTCGTTTAAAATTTTATAAATGCTCTTATAATGATGCAGTATAGGAGTCTTTGAATAAATAGTAATATTAGGAATTCCTAAAGATCTGCTATGCATGGAGGGGAATGTGGATGTCGAACCTATGGCGTCTAGTCCGCCGCCAATATTTTTTTTGTTTTTTCCGAAACTCAGATTTTGCAAGGCGAGTTCTGTAATTTCTGGAATAAGATTGGTATCTTGATTGCCCCCATGAATTCTGTCTGCGAAAGATGTTTCTAGCGATTCCAAGTATATGAGAATCAAGTTCCGCTTATGCTGGGGAGGTGTGATTATGACAGAATCCGGATTGACATAATTTTCGACAAAGAATTTTGAATATGCCGTATTTTTTTCGGGCTCGTTATTTAAAATATGTATGTAGTCGGATATGGGAATGTTATAGAAAACAGGAATGATTGCTGCAATGATATATATTCCTACAGGAACCAGTCTTTTTTTTGTGTTATTTAAAACGACGTAAAGGAAAATTGCAATAACAATTGTTATTACAAGTGCTTGGGGAATAGTGGTTGTCAGATATTGTCGAACCATTGAATAAGCGAAGTCGTCAAAGGGTTCTTGCAGTGTAAGCAACACCGTATTCGCGTCTTTAAGTGGAAATGTGCTTAAGGCCCAAACAAAGCCTGTCCTAAAAAGGACTGCCAAAAAGAGAGGCGCGATAACGAGTGGTATGTGTGAAGGTTTGAAATAATCCTTCTTTTGAAAATGCTTTGTGCGCCAATTTAAAATAATCAGCGCCAAGAAGGACAGTATATATTCCGGAGACGCGAAAAAGGGAGATATTTCTAAAAAATAGTGTTCAATTATAAAGATAAGACATATGGCAATCGCCGCAATTTTCAAAAAAAACAGAATTGGTCTTGAAATGCTATGCATATTTGAGAATTTCATGATATAGGATAATATAGATTTTATGCGTGATTCAGTGGATGATGCAAAAAAAAAGAGCCGCCCCTTTTGGGATGGCTCTTTTTGCTTAACAAATGTCTAAGCTATTACTTACCGATCTTGTCGAAGTTCGGGGTAAGTTCCGTGCAATTGGTTGTAGCTGTGAAAGTAGCATCACCTTCGGAAGAAGTAGACTTCTTAACGGTAACTTTCCAGTTAAAGTTAGAAGAAGATGCATCACCACTCTTAGCTGCGCAATCGTTCAGCTTGGCCTGATTTGCAACAACGAAACCCACGACTTCATCAGTGCCTAAAGTTGTCGTATTATTCGTGTAAGTGGCACCATCCGCATATTTGAAGTTTGTTGTTCCAGACTTGTCACCGCCAGTTGCAGTGCCCTTGGTGTTGTCGCCCGGGCCCTTGTAGCCGATAATCTGCCAGTTACCAACAGCGACTGCTTCAGAAATGTAGGCCTGCTGCAACTTCACGTAGGTACCGGCGGCAGGGCCGACTTCGGAAGCCTTGGACTTAGCGATCATGCCGAACAGTTTCGGTACTGCGACGGCGGCCAAGATGCCCATGATCACGATCACGACCATCAATTCGATAAGGGTAAAACCTTGCTTTTTCATAGTGTACTCCTTGTTGATTTGTTACACACTTGTTTGAGCGTTATTGCTCGTTTACGTCCCTAATATACAACTTATTTTTTCGAAAAGCAATAGGTTTGTCAAAATTTTTTGCATTTTTGTCAAACTTTTTTCTCAGTTTTGTCTCGTTTTCGTCACAAAAAATTACTTTGTTCAAAAACAAGCATTTCCCAGAAACCGCTTTTTTAGTCAAATTTCGCCGTATTTAAGTTACAAATTTGATGTAGTATATATACAAAAATATTTCATAAATGGGGGCGGCTTGGCAAAAAAAATGTAAAATTTTTATTCCAACTTGGATTAAAAAAGATAAAAACCCGGATTTTTATTACCTTTCTTAGTGAGGAACAAGGAGGGTCCCATGAAAAAAGTTCTGTTAGGATTGCTCGCGTTTGCGGGTTTTGCCACAGCAAACACATGCACAAAGGCGTTCTACGAGATTCACGCCTTCAACTTTTTAACTATAAAAGACTCGCCGCACTTGGATTCTATCTATTATAGGGAGCAGCCCAATCCTGAAGAACTCCACGAGTGGTACCAGAAGTACTACTATCAAGATGGTCTAATTCAACGGTCAGTGTTCAAGTTTAGAGACAACGATCCGGTCGAGAACCGTTTTTATCTGACTGCTGACGAGTCAGTCCTTACCAAGACCGGTCGCGAGCTGTTGCTGTCAGACTCTGTTGCAGGCGACACGGTCTATTTCTTCCAGAAAATGTACAACGACGGCAAGCTCGTGCAGACAGTTGTCCATAAGACCGCAGACCTTTATGCATCTGAAGACGATTACGACCCAACCAGCGGCAGGCGCACCTTCGCCGAATATTACTTCCAGAATGACACACTGGTATCAAAGACGCTCTACGATTACACAGCAGGAACCCCGACAACTGCGACAATCTATTATGTGGGCGAGCCCGGAGACGAATACAAATGTGCAGAATACATGGGCGACTCTCTTACAAACAACATAACCTACAAGAAAATGACTACTGGTTTCTCCGTCGCGATTTTCAATGACACGTACCTGCGTGAATATATCATGGAAGTTCCGGAGACGCACACCACCGCACTCAAGAAACAGCCCGCCCAAAGCAACCGCCGCCCAGTCAAAATTTCTCCACGCGCTCGCTACTTCGACCTCCTCGGCCGATACAAACGTGCAAAAATCAAGTAGGTCTCTCCCTTCAGCCCTATCGAATACAAAAGCCCGGCTGTTGTGCCGGGCTATAAAAGTTGGTTTTAAGGAATTAAGCGTTCTCGAGTTCCATGTTTTTCTTGAGATCAAGAATCCAATATAAGGGTATTTCCGTAATTTCTGCAACATCTTTGGGAGACATGCTCCTTGCTAGCATATTCTTAGCGACACGTTCCCGTTCTCTGAATTGATACATGGCCTTGTCAATTGACTTCATATCTTCTGTCATAAGATACCTCGAACTAAAGTTTCTCTTCATAAACATTAATCAAGTCGATTTTTGCATTTATTTCATTATAGCAATATACTCCATCGCAATTATTTGCGCAACAAACCAAACTTTCCTTTATAAAACAGTAAAACCCAGCTTTTGCCGGGTTTTAAAAGTCGATTTTAAGAAATCGAAACGTTATTTCAGAGCAAGCATTGCCGAAATAATTTCATCCGAAACATTATGGGAACGAAGAAAATCAGCTCGTTTGGAATCGCGAGCAGCATTGTCAGCGTCATTCTTTTCGCGTTCCTGTTGGACGCCCTTTTCCATGCCCCTCGCTTGGCCCTTGAGGTAGGCTTCGGCTTCGAGAACCTCGTATTCATGATGGTCGAACATGTTTGCCTCCAGTGCTTTCAAAAGTTCAGGGTTCACACGGCTTACGCGCAGATTTTAATATACCTATTTTTCCGCGAAATGGGAAGGGCGTTCCCCGACTTGACTTCGTATTCGAGGTCGATGATTTCATGGTCCAGCTGGAGCAGGCTGTTAAGCACATCGCGGATGGTGTCCTTGTCGTCCATCAGGATGCGGAATGTCGCCGCATATTTGGGCAGCAGGAATTCTTCGCCCTGTTCGTTCGTGACGATGTATTTTTTTGTCGAATGATTGGTATTAGCAGACATGTATTTTCCTTTCATGTTAAGTTGTGGAGCACTCCCTCCTTCCTAACACGCTTTTTTCAGCCATTTGAATACCATTTTTTTGTAAAACTTTTGTAAAAACGGCAAAGTAGTCCCATATTCCAAGTTGGAGTAAGAAAAATGTCACTTTTTTTGACTATCGTCACAGACGCGTGTAAAAAAATGTTTTATATTTAAGTCGTTGAGCCTCAGTAAGAAGGAGGTTTTTCCATGTTGGCTGAAATTTTAAAGAAAATAAGCACCCCCCGAACCAATAGGAAGGCCGGTTTTACAATTATTGAATTGATGGTGGTCATTATTATTGTGAACCTGCTTTCAGGCGTCGCCGTGCCAAAACTCACTGACTATATCGAAAGAACCAGACAAAAGATCGACTTGTTAAAGCTCTATGACCTACGCGACGGTCTGAACAGAGCCCTATACGAAGGCGACATACTTAATATAGACGAATCGGCCACTTGCAGCGGTAGACAAAACAGCAAAGGAAACTTAAGCAAATGGTTAGCTAGCAAAGATGGTGTAACGTTATTCATCATCGAACTGCATGACATTCTCCCGGCCAATTTTCAACCCGACAACAAAAACAGAATTTCAGACAACCAAAACATGTGCGGTCTGCTTACAAGCGATGGCTTTTGGAGTCAGGCCCTTAGAGACGCAGGCTTCGACGCCGTAGCCAACATTCTTATCGACAGGCAAACGGGCAAATACAAAAAAGACAAAGGTTACACCGCCTACGAAGTAAAAATCAACGGCCAAAACTGGTGGAGAACATTCCCCACAAAGCCGCTTTTTGTCAGTAAAGCTATGAACGGAGACTCAGACGCAGCAAAGACCGGAGTCGGCGGGCAAAACAGATACAACTTTAAGATCAGATGGACGAACGGAAACGAGAGCAGTCATTTTCTTGAAGTTTTCATCCAAGCCGCACAAGGCTCTAATAAAGGGAAACCGTTCACAACGCGCCAGGGAGTCTGTTTTTCGACTGAACAACGTCTCTGCAATTAATAGCGTGGTCGCCCCTAAACAGAACGGGCGGCCTTTCTTTTTACTACTTTATAGTCACTATGAGTGAAAACTGTCTTTTCTGCAAAATCATCAAGGGTGAAATCCCTTCCAAGAAAATCTACGAAGACGACGACGTGTTCGCCTTCTACGACATTGCCCCGCAGGCCCCGGTACACTTTCTGGTAGTGCCCAAGCGCCACATTTCAACCATCATGGACATGCAGCCGACTGACTGCGAACTGGTGGGCAAGATGCTTTACCGCGCACAAATTATCGCCAAGGAACTCGGCATCGAAGAATCGGGCGCACGCTTTGTGTTCAACTGCAAGGCCGACGCGGGCCAGACGGTGTTCCACATCCACCTGCACGTGCTTGGTGGCCAGGTCATGGGCTGGCCTCCGTTCCCCAAGGCATAACACATTCCCCACAGTCATCCCGGCGTAAGCCGGGATCTCCTCTTCTAGCTAAGAAAAATTCTTTTTTAGAAGGCATCAAAGGAGGTCCCGGGTCAAGCCCGGGAAGACATTTCTGCAACAAATGATCAAAACTCAGGCGATAGTGCTGCACCGGTTTGCGTATAGCGACTCGAGCTTTATCGTGAAAGCGCTCACGGAAGAGTGCGGCGTGGTGAGTTTTATTATCAAGGGAGCAAAGCGCAAGGAGTCCCCTTTTAAGGGGGCGCTTGACCCGCTCGCCCTTTCAGAGGTGGTATTCCGGCAGAACCCGGCCAAGGAATTGCAGTTCATTAAAGAGGCATCGATTATCGACTGGCACGGTGAATTGCGGAATTCCCTGTTGAACCTGGCGGTTGCACAAGTAATGGCCGAGATTGTGCTGCGGTATGCGCCACCGGCCACTCCGATTCCCGAGGAGTTCGCCTTGCTAAAGCAAGCGCTTGCGGAGTTCGACTCCCCCGCTGCAGGTGCTACGGGTGCCGACTCGGTATTCAGCCGCTGGTTGCTCAATATTTGCGACTTGTGGGGCTACCACCTGGAACTAGGCGTGTGCAGCCGCTGCGAAAAGGTGCTTACGGAACCCGCAGCGGACTTTTTCCCGGAATCGGGCGCGCTCATTTGCAAGCAGTGCCAGGGTGTACAGAGCGCACGTGCCCGCGCAGAGACATTGCAGGGGCTCTGGGAACTGAATTTAATGCAAAACAACCCCGAGCAGGTGCCACAAAAACTCACGGGTCGCGATTTTGTGGAGAACGCTTTGCTATCTTATCTGCGCAATCACATCGGATTCCTGAAAGAAATCCATTCCCTTTCATGGCTACAGGAGGTTCGTAAATTATGCTCAGCCCAATCGACATAAAGAACAAGAAAGCTAAAGGCGAAAAAGTTTCAATGATTACTGCCTACGACTACGCTTTTGCACAGATGGCAGAGGCGGCAGGCGTGGACCAGATTCTGGTAGGCGATAGCCTTGCAAACACCATGCTCGGCTACAAGAGCACCCGCGAAATCGGCATGAACGAGATGCTGATTTTTGTGTCGGCGGTGTGCCGCGGCGCCCCCAACACCCACGTGGTAGCCGACATGCCCTACTTGAGCGACAAGGACCCGCAAACAGCCTACGATAACGCTCGCCGCTTTATGGACGTGGGAGCTTCTTGCGTCAAGATCGAGGGCACTCCCGCTGGCGTGCACGAATACTTGCTGAGCCACGACATTCCTATTTGCGCGCACCTCGGACTTTTGCCGCAGACTGCCGAAAACTTTAAGCAGAAGGGCCGTACCGAAGAAGAAGCGGTCGCAATCATCGAGGCGGCCAAATACGTAGACAGCTTGGGTTGCTTCGAGATAGTGCTGGAGCACATTCCCGAAGAGCTGGGCACCAAAATTACCGGCATGGTGAATGCGGTGACGATCGGCATTGGCGGCGGAAAGTTCACCGACGGTCAGGTGTTGGTGATGCACGACGCGCTCGGCATGCACCCGCGCAAGCTGCCCCCGTTTGCAACGAAGTTCGTCGACATGTACAGCCTGGGTGTCGAAGGCTTCAAGAAGTACATCGAGAGCGTAAAATCGCTCTAATTGTCTTCCCGGCCGAAGCGGGTTAGTGGGCACTTGCAATTTATTGCTTATGTGCCCACAATCCTCGGAACGGGGAGATCTCCTCTTGTCTTCATATTGTCTCGCTAACAAAAAAATGCGCGCGAAGCGGTGCATGAGCACCGCTTCTTTTTTTCAATAAACATCTTGACAGTCTCCAAAAAGGAATTTATATTTATAGTGCACAAAAAAGCACTTATACAAACATAAACCATTGACAAGACTAAAGGAATAATGTATATTGGCAACAGATAATGACCGAAAAAAGGGTTTATATTAAACACGCAAGTGTCCCTTGAGTAGGTCTTTTTTTGTGCCCTTATTAATGGAGGGTATATGGAAACGGCAGTAATGATTGATGGAGCCTTTCTAAGGAAAAAATTTCATTCCAAATTCAAAAAAGATATAACTCCTACAGACGTTCAAACCTTTACACACAGCATCCTTCAAAAATCTGGGCTGGGCAACAATTCTTTCAGGGCATATTTCTACGACTGTAGTCCATGTACAGCCAAGACTTCGTTGCCCGTGACAAATAGAGCTTTTCTTTTTGATTCCCAACCTCAATATCAAAAGGGTCTTGATTTATTGTCAGGCATTTCCCAATTAGATTTTTTCGCAGTAAGACTTGGCCAACTTCAATTTTCCGGCTGGTCTCTGAAAAAAAAAGTGCTATACACAGCCCACCCCTTACACAGACGACTGTTTCGTTCCAAACCTTTCTCAAAAGGGTGTAGATATAAAGATTGGCCTAGATATGGCTTGGATTGGATACCAAAACATAGCCAAACATATCGTTTTAGTAACCGGTGACAGCGATTTCATCCCAGCCATCAAAGTTGCTCGTAAAAGCGGAGTTTTCGTCTGGCTCTACACATTAGCTCATAACGTAAAGGCCGAATTGAAAATGAACGCCGACGTTTCAAAATCAGATGATCTTCGGAGCTTAATGCAAAGTTCGTAGTAAAAATCGTGCGACAGAATCCTAACGCATTGATTAACAAGCATTTCCAAAATTACATATAAATTAAAAATTCATTTTTATGAAGTGAACATCATCACTTCATAATCTTTTTTTTGTAAAAAAACAACTTTTTTTTAATTTTTTTTGAAAAAGGTGTTGATTATTTGTGAAAATAAGTTATTTTATACACAGCTAATTCACAACATAACCATAAGGAAGAAAAAAATGGCTACTACAAAGACTGCAAAGAAGCCGGCTGCTAAGAAGCCCGCTGCTAAGAAACCCGCTGCCGCTAAGAAGCCGGCCGCTGCTAAGAAGCCCGCTGCTGCAAAGAAGCCGGCTGCTAAGAAGCCCGCCGCAAAGAAGCCGGCTGCCGCTAAGAAGCCCGCTGCTGCAAAGAAGCCGGCCGCTGCTAAGAAGCCCGCTGCTGCAAAGAAGCCGGCTGCTAAGAAGCCCGCCGCAAAGAAGCCGGCTGCCGCAAAGAAGCCGGTTGCTAAGAAGCCGGCCGCTAAGAAGCCCGCTGCTAAGAAGTAATCTTCTAGATACTCCTTTGATAATGAACCCTGGACTCGTTCCAGGGTTCTTTTTTTATATGCAGAGGCGCCGTTTTCTATTTTTGGGCTATGATTTCAGAAAAAGACCTCGCCGAACTCGAAAAAATTCCCTTTGAACAGCGCATTGAACGCGTCGAAAAACTTTTAGAAGGCAAAAGCGAGCCCCGCGCCTTTGAGCTCGGGCTTTTGCTCGCCTTAAAGATGGGGCAAGAGATCCGCGAAGGCAAGGAACTCGGAAGCGAATCCGGCGACTTAGTCGCCAGCTGGAGCGGAAAGCACCCGGATTCAGTCGTGGAAGAAGCGATTGCGTTCGCGAAAGAATTCCTGATGAACCCGGCCAAGATTGCAGACGGAATCAAGCGGGGGGTTGCTAAGCAGGCGGCAAGTGCCGATGCTGATAGTCATCAGCATGACAATCAAGAGGCAGGAGCTGATGCTGACCTTCGTCAGCATGACAGGGAAAGCAACGAGGCGCAGAATGGATAACAAGCTGATTGCGACGGTTGATATCGGGAGCCACAGCTGCATTCTGTTGATTGCGGCGTTTGAGGAGGGGGTGCTGGTTCCCAAGCTCCAGAAGGTGGAAGTCTGCCGCCTGGGCGAAGACATTTACGAACATGGTGCCATCACCGAGAAGCGAATCAAGGAACTCGAAGCCATCATGACGAAGTTCCGCATGGACTTGCATGCGCTAGGCGCAAACCTCAAGGCCGCGGTAATGACGGAAGCCATGCGCAACGCCGAGAACCCGGACGAAGTGATTGCCGCAGTCGAACGTGCTCTCTGGGTCAAGCCGCGAATCATCAGCGGCGAAGAAGAAGGCAAACTCACCTACCGCTCGGTCAAGGAATGGCACGGCGAAGGCCTCGTGACAATTGACATCGGTGGCGGTTCCACGGAACTCAGCAACGGCGACAACACGTTCTCAATTCCGGTGGGCGCCCTCAAGATGTTCAAGGCCATGGGTCCGATCCCTGGCCCGGAATACAAGAAGTTTGTGAAGGAAACCTTCAAGGAAGTCAGTTTCAAGGGCATGACCAAGAAGCCGGTGTACTTGATTGGCGGCACGGGCACAGCGCTGGCCATGGTTTACCTGAACAAGCAACAGTTTGACTACAAGGCCATCGAAGGTTTGGAGCTTTCGATTAGCGACCTAGATGCCGTGACAACAAAAATTTCGAACCTGTCCAAGGAACTGCGCGCTATGCTCCCGGGCCTTGAAAACGGTCGCCACGAAGTCATTATTTGCGGGCTTTTCTGGCTCAAGTCGCTCTTGGAAAAACTCCGCGTCGAAACATTTAAAATTAGCACAGCCGGTTTAAGATTCGGGTTGCTTTATGAGAATCAATAAATTCATTTCTCTCTGTGGAATTGCGAGCCGCCGCGCCGCCGACACCTTGATTGAAGAAGGTCGCGTGCAGGTGAATGGCGAGACAATCAAGGACCTCGGTCACCAGGTCGACGAAAACGCCGACGAAATTCTGGTGGACGGCAAGCCCGCCAAGCTCCCCCGCAAAACAACGACCATCATGTTCCACAAGCCGGCCGGTTGCGTGTGCACCAAGACCGACCCGCAGGGCCGCCGCACCGTATACGATTACCTGCCGCCAGCATACCAAAGCTTAAAGTATGTAGGCCGCCTCGACTTGCAGAGCCGCGGACTGTTGCTGTTTACCGACGACGGCGAACTGCTTCATCGACTCACGCACCCGAGTTATGAAATTCCGCGCAGCTACTACGTGTGGACGGACCGCCCGTTGAGCGAACACTCCGCGCAAAAACTGGTGGACGGCGTAGACATTCGCGAAGAAGGCGAAGAACAAGAAGAAATCGCATTCGCCACCGACATCTATTTGGAAAAGGGTTTCGCCGAACTCGTGCTGATTGAAGGCAAGAACCGCGAAATCCGCCGCATGATGCGCGCCGTGGGCTACGAGATTCGCGACTTGAAGCGCGTGAGCTACTGCAAGCTGACCTTGGGCGACTTGCCCGCCGGCGAATTCCGCGAACTCACCGCAGATGAGATGAACAAACTGAGGCAAGCGGTTCACGTAAAATAATGTGAGATGTGTGATGAGGAATGTGAAATGAAAAACAGATCATATCTAATCTCACATTACACATTTCACATCACTCATTTATTAACCAGTAACGAATAACTCTTATGTCAAGGACTCTCTACATCGGTGATGTGCATGGTTGTGCCGACGAACTCGAGCGCATTGTAGACGCATTCGGTTTTGTGCGCGGCAAAGACACACTGTATCAGACCGGCGACATTATCAACAAAGGCCCCGACATGCTGCGGGCCCTGCAGTTCGTGAAGGATAACGGAATCCTCACAGTGCGCGGCAACCACGAAGAGCATTTGATTCGTGCGCTGGAACTGCCCGAAAGTGGCTGGACCGAAAAGCAACGCGCCCGATTCGCCAAACTCCCGATGGATATTTGGCACGCCATCGCCGCCGAAGTAAGCACTTGGCCCCTGTGGCGCGACACCCCACACGCACTGCTGGTTCATGCCGGCTTGGAACCTGGCAAGGTCAGACTAGAGGACATGGATCGAGAAGTTCTTTTGTCTGTAAGAAAATGGAACGATCGCCCGTGGTTTGAACAAATTAACTGGCCAAAAACTGTTGTATTCGGACATTGGGCCAAGATGGGATTCGTAAACAAGCCTGGATTTATCGGGCTTGACGCAGGTTGCGTTTACGGTAAAAAGCTGATGGGCTGGTGTCCTGAAGAAGACAAATTCTACGAAGTGCCTGCCGCCCGCGAATACACTCCGGTTAAGGATAAAGCGAAAACCGCCATCGATGCGCCCTGCATTGTGCCGGGAGACCAGTTGCCCGAATCTAAGCAACCAAAATCTTTCGAAGACATCAAGGCAAAAATTGCAAGCGGCGACATCGCACTTGCCGACGACAGCGAACACGCCAAAGAAATCCGCAAAGCATCACCCAGCGTCGCCGCCGAGTGGGCCGGATACCCTTAAAAATCACAGTTTTTAACACAGCGGTTTTGAACAAACTCCGCTTCAAAAACCATAACGCCCTTATTATAGCGGCGGTACGGTCCATTACGCAGTCCTCGATCTAGAGTCATTTCTTCTTTAAGGCCACCGAGTTCATCAAAAATTTTTGCGGTGCCATGTAACT
Source organism: Fibrobacter sp. UWB10 (assembly GCF_900182935.1). Taxonomy (NCBI): domain Bacteria; kingdom Pseudomonadati; phylum Fibrobacterota; class Fibrobacteria; order Fibrobacterales; family Fibrobacteraceae; genus Fibrobacter; species Fibrobacter sp. UWB10. The sequence goes on from NZ_FXUE01000001.1 coordinate 560,221, forward strand.
GTCCGCGCATGTACGGCAACTTGCGACGCAGGCGGCCCTTGTCGTCCCATTCTTCGGTCATACCGTCGAGCACGCCACCGCGGTAAATCTCTTTACTTTTTTTGGTTCCATTTTCGAAGTAGATGGTGGTAATCCCTTCTTCAATTCCGTTCTTGTAACCGATGGTCTGCCAAACTTTTCCGTTTTCGAAATAGCTTTTGAACACACCGTCGAGCTTGCCGTTTTTATACGGTGCCTCGACTGCGACCTTGCCGTTCGGGTGATAACTGTAGGCTATACCCTCACGAATGTTAGTCCCTTTTTGGACCGCGTAAAGGCGTGAAAGCGTACTGTCGGCGTAAAATTCTTTTATCGTATCAAGCGCCACCGCTGGCGAATTTTGCGCCAGCGCAATCGAGCAGAGCCCACATAGAGAAATACACAACGAAATTAACGCTTTCATCGAAACCAAATGTAGCTTTATCACTGATAATTATGTATTTTGCCATTGCTTATGCGCATTACTTTTTTAAATCCCCCGTTTCATCCGATGTTCAGTCGCGAGTCGCGCAGTCCGTGCGTGACCAAGTCGTCTACCCTTTATTGGCCCATGTTTTTGAGCTACGCCGCCGGCACAGTCGAAGCCGACGGTAACGAGATTCAGCTCATCGATAGCCCGGCCATGGAGCTCGACCTTGCGCAGACTTTGGATGGCATCAAGAAGTTTGACCCCGAGCTCGTAGTTTGCAGCACGAGTACGCCGAGTATTCTGAATGACCTCAAGGTGGTGCACGCCATTAAAGAAGCGCTCCCGAAAACGAAGATCGCGATTATGGGTACGCACGCTACCGCCGAGCCGCTGGAATCCATGGAAATGGAACCGAGCCTCGACTTCGTGATTATCGGCGAGGCGGACTACACCGCCAGGAATCTCGCCCGCTACCTGCGCGGCGACATCAAGGAAATTTCTAGCATCGCTGGTCTCGCCTTCCGCAAAGCAGATGGCACGGTCGATTTTCAGCCCGAAGGCCCGAAGATCGAAAACCTCGACGAAATTCCCTGGGTTTCCAAGGTCTACCGCAAGTACCTTTACAGCTGCTACAAGAAGTATTTCTACGGCGCCAACCTGAACCCGCTGATTGTGATTCTGTCGGGCCGCGGTTGCCCGAACCGCTGCAGCTACTGCGTGATTCCGCAGACGCTGAACGGCCACAAGTTCCGCCGCCGCTCTCCGAAGGACGTGGTCGACGAACTGCAGTACATCAAGGAAAACTTTGACGACCTCGGCGAAGTCTTCTTTGAAGATGACACGTTTACCGCAAGCCACGAACACGTTCGCGAAATCTGCAACCTGATTCTCGAACGCGGCCTCAAGATTACTTGGAGCTGCAACGCTCGCGCCGATGTTCCGCTCGACTTGCTCAAGCTCATGAAGAAGGCCGGCGGCCGCGAAATGTGCGTGGGCTTCGAAAGCGCCAGCCCGGTGGTTCTCGAAAACATCCACAAGGGTGTGAAGAACACCGACAAAGCAATCGAGTTCACGAAGAACGCCCGCAAGGCAGGCCTGCTGGTGCACGGCTGCTTCATGGTCGGCAACCCAGGCGACACGCCAGAAACACTCCGCATGACGCTCGACTACGCCAAGAAGTTGAACCCGAATACGGCTCAGTTCTACCCCATTATGGCATACCCCGGCACCGAAGCATACAAGGAAGCTTTGGAAAGCGGTGCATTGCAGACAAAGGATTACAACCAGTGGCTGGATAAGGACGGTTTCCACCGCACCACAATCCAGCGCGGAGAACTCACCAGCCAGGCTCTTGTGGACTTCTGCGACAAGGCCCGCCGTGAATTCTACCTGCGTCCGAGCTACATCCTGCGTCAGGGAATCATGGCAATTAAGAACCCGCGTGAACGCTACCGCGTGATGCGTGGCTTCGGCACACTCGTGAAGCACTTGTTCCGCAAGCACGGCCAGCTCGCTCCTGTTGCAAGGCAAGCCCCGACGGTGAAAGAGTAGATAGTAGGAAGTAGACAGTAAATAAAAGAAAGCCGCGGCGATGAGCTGCGGCTTTTCATTTATTCAATCATTTTTCAGCAATTCAATTTTTAGGAGAAGCGAGCAGGGCAAGGCCGCAGGACCAAAGCTGTACAAAGCGTACAGCGAGAGTCCGAGAACGCAGCCATGCGACGCTTATCGTAAAAATTATACGGCGGCGAATGCGCGGCCAAGCTTTTCAAGAGCCTCTTCACATTCAGAAGAAGACACGTTGAGCGGCGGGAGCATACGCAGCACGTTGCCCTTAGCAGAAAGTACCATGAGCTTTTCAGCGCGGGCAGCAGAGATGATGTTACCGACCGGCATGGATTCGTCGAGTGCTACACCGAGAATCAGGCCTTCGCCGCGGATTTCCTTGGCGAATGCATACTTTTCGGTAAGAGCCTTGAGGCCAGCCTTGATCTGGGCGGAACGTTCCGCAACGTTCTTCAACAAGCCCGGAATCTGCTTCACGACAGCAAGACCTGCGGCGCATGCAATCGGGTTACCGCCGAAAGTCGTACCGTGGTCGCCAGCCTTCAGCTGGTCAGCAATGTGCTGGCGCAGAAGAACTGCACCGAGCGGGAGACCGCCACCAATTCCCTTGGCAAGTGTTACGAGGTCCGGATTCAGGCCGTACTTTTCGAAACCGAGGAATGTACCGAGCCTACCCACACCTGCCTGCACTTCGTCAACGATAACGAGGCAGCCGCATTCTTTCTGCAGGCTGTTAATGGTAGCGACCATTTCAGCAGAAAGCGTCATCACGCCGCCTTCGGCAGCGAGGCTTTCGAGCATGATAGCGCAAGTGTCCTTGTTGACTTCTTTCTTCAAAGCTTCGCAGTCATTCCAAGTGACATGTACGAAGTCACCCGGCATAGAGCCGAAGCCTTCGCGAATAGCCGGCTGACCCGTCGCAGAAAGAGCGGCGAAGGTACGGCCGTGGAAGCTGTTCACGAACGTCACAATCTTCTGGCGATTCTTTTCGCCCTTTCTATCGAAGTACTTACGTGCGAACTTGATGGCGCCTTCGTTGGCTTCGGTACCGGAATTGCAGAAGAAGGCCTTGTCGAACTTGGTGATTTCAAGGAGAGCCTTGCCGAGTTCGATCTGCGGGTAGTTCGGGTAAAGGTTGCTGATGTGGTTGAAGTGGTTCATCTGTTCCACCACAGCATCCTTGATGGCCTGGTTCTGGTGACCGAGTGCATTCACGGCGATACCAGCCACGAAGTCGAGGTACTTGTTGCCCTGATCGTCGTAGAGGTAAGAGCCTTCGCCCTTTACGAAGTTGATGTCAGCCTTGCCGTAGAGCGGCGCGATAATTTGTTTGTCCTGTTCGAGCAGGTTAGCGCAAGATTGTGCCATAGTTTAAATCTCCATTAATTTGTTTACCAAAGTGTTCCGCGTCCTTCCAACCCACGATGTGGATACTCTTGAGTCCTCGTCGGATCGACTTGAAACTCTCGCGGACTTTGGGAATCATACCGCCGGAGATGACGCCAGCTTCAATCAGCTTTTCGGCGTCCGCCTCGCTCAGTTCGGGAATCACATTCTTGTTTTCGTCCATCACGCCCGGCACGTCGCTCACCAGCACAAACTGGTCGGCTTCGAGTGCCACAGCCAGTTCGCTTGCGGCCGTGTCGGCGTTCACGTTCCAGCTCATGCCTTCGCCAATCGAAATCGGGCTGACCACCGGAGTCCAACCGGCAGCCCACAGGTCAGCCACAATCTTCGGATTGACCTGCTTGATTTCGCCCACCAGGCCAAGGTCCACCTTGCCCTGCTTCTTGACGACCTGGAACAGGTTGCCGTCTACACCGGAAATACCGATGGCGTTGCAGTTGTTGTTCAGCAACATGCGCACGAGCTTCTTGTTCACGTGGCCAGAAAGGGTCATTTCGACCATCTTCATGATGCCGGGGGTCGTGACTCGGAGACCGTCGATGAATGTCGGTTGTTCCTTGAGCAAGGCGATATTTTCGTTGATGTCCTTGCCACCGCCGTGAACCACGGCCACCTGACAGCCACTACCGGGGAGGGTAGAGACTGCCGACACAAAATCAGCGAGCTTGGCTTCGTCGATTGCCAGGCTGCCACCAATTTTTACAACCACTTTTTTCATGTTTCGATGAATTCCTGTCGGAAGGTGAAAAATGAATTTTTGCGGTAAATTTAGAAAAATACAACTCCACTCAAATACATGTATTCAATTTAAAAGATTAATAAACATGCGGGAGGGGCCCCAGCTCGGAGTTGCGAAGGCCGCACGGCCCCCTCCCTGCACCCTCCCCTCCGTTGGCCGACGCTTTATTAATCCTCTTCTGTTCAGTTTTTTCATTTATTTCTTATTTTCCCGTCTGTTCAGAACAAGATTTTGTTATATTGCATATATAAACTCAACCAAGACACAAAGAGGTATATTATGGCAATCACGAAAGTTTGGCTGGACGAATCCAGTGACGAATGCGTCTCCTGCGGCGCTTGCGAAGCTACTTGCGACGCAGTGTTCGAAGTTCCTGAAAAGATGAAGGTTAAGGAAGGCGTTGACTATTCCGCTTACGAAAGCGAAATCAAGGACGCTGCTGACAGCTGCCCGGCCGGCGTGATTAAGTACGAGTAATCATTAGGGGCGCTAGGCGTCCGTAATCTACTAAAACATTTAAAGCTCTGTCTTTTAGACAGAGCTCTTTTTTATGGATTGCTATTTTGCGTATTTTTCGTATTCAGCTTTGACCCAGTCAGCAGAACGAGCGACAGACTCGATGCGAACTTCGTCAATGACGCCATTCCAAGTGTCGTTCGGCAATTCGGAACCACCAATACGGAACGGCAGCGGGGCTGCAACTTCCTTGGGCGTAAACGGGACACCGGCCTTGTTGCTCACGAGCACCCCGTTGATATAGAAGTACAGTTTGCCACCTTCGTTAACGAGCACCAGCAGCGACCATTCATTCATAGGCAGCGTGCCACCACGTTCGACATTGCCCTTGGCAAGCCATGCATAGCCATAGCCCGACAAGTCCATGCCATCGCCCACGGCAACAAAGGAACTTGTCATAAATTCATACTGCAGCTGGAACCTGGACAATCCGGTCATCCAGTCTTCACGTTCTGCAAAGAGGAGCTGGTAAATGCCATCGCCACGGTAACCGTTCCACTTGGTCCATGCGCTCATGGTAAAGTCACCTGCACAGGGGTCAATATCACCCACTTCGACGAACTGACCGACCTTGAGCAGAATGCCCTTGCCCGACACACCTTCCACGTAGTTCACGGAATCGGCGACCGAACCGTCATTGTTATAGACCTTAGCTACGCTATCGGAGCCATCCATGTGGAGGTTCAAGGATATCGCAAGTTCTTCCGTGGTATCGACAGCGGTAGTATCTTTTGCAGTGGTGTCAGGCACCACCGGTTCCGGCGTAGCAGTATCCTGCGGAACAGAAATACCATCGGGCACGTTCACCATAATGCCACCGTAAGCGGCGCCACTATAGTAGTGGTAATCCGAAATCGTGAGCCAGCCCTCGTTCTTGTTTTCGAGAGACGGAATCTTGAGCGTATCGCCCACGACAGCCGTCATGAAGTTGAAACGAGCCTGCGACTGTTCGCTCGCTACGTACACAAGCGAAATGTCGCCCACAGGCATGGCTTCAAACGCGAAGGAACCGTCGGACTTGACTGCCGCAACATCACTGCGCCCCACAATGCGCATGTAACCAGACTTGGCCTCGGCAACGCTACTTTCAAGTCTGCGCGGATGGCCCACCATCACAAGGGCGGCGCCACCATGCTGAATTCGGGAAAGGCCTGATTCGGAACCGTTTTCGGCATAAATCACCACAGAGCGCGTGCTGTCAAACTTCAAACTGAAAATGCCGTTGTCGTCGGCTTCCACCACCACGGAATCTTCGATGGCGGTCTTATCCCAGTTGTCGTAATAAGCCACCACGCGGGCGCGGGCCACAGGCTGGTTCGCCTCAGTTACCACAATACCGCTTGCAACGGAGTTACCGATATCGGTCACGCCACCAGCGGTTTCGTTGCTCTTGGAACAAGAAGTCAAACAAGCCGCAAAAAGAGCTAAAGCCACACCAGAGGCATATTTGAACAAAGTATCCATTATTTTGCCTCCTTTTCAATTTTCTTGCTCATCGGGAACGCCACAAGCATCATCTCGTAAACACGTTCTACATCAAGATCATTCGCAGCCCGTGCGATAATTTTCTTACGGGCCTCCTCCAACACCTCTACTGCATAATTATAAGAACTTTCGCTCATGGCGAGAGTCGTGAACGTCGCAAAGCGCTCGTTTTTGGGCATCGATTCCACAGCGCCAATAGCATGCTGAATATATTCACGACGAATTTGTCGCAGAGCAATCGGCGGAATTTCAGCGGCATCGAGCATTTGCGAGGTGGCTTCGTAACGGTCACCCACCTTTTTGAGCAAATTCCATTCGACCAAGTTCTTGACCGCTTCGCGGGCTTCTTCGGTCGTAATTTGCGGGGTGAGCATACGGGCAAGCACCATGTAGTCGCCATGCCAATCACTGTTCACCGCCATTTCGCGCACAACCGGATAGTACCACTTGCTAAAGTAAGCCTGTTCGCGGGTCGTGACATGTGTAAATTCAATCTGCTTGCGGATCTGAACAATCTGTTCCCAGGCGTTTTCGCGTTCGTTCACCTGCTGCGCCTGGTTGTACTGCACCAAAGCTTCGAAATAAGCCTTCTGCAAAGGCTCGAAGTTCATGGCCTTCGAAATCTTTTCGATGGACTTGGGCGTCAGGTTGAAACGCCCACGGATTACGTTCAAACAATAAGAAGAACTGCTGAAGCCCGCCTTCGCCGCGAAAAAGCGGTGCGAAAAGACGGCGCGCATCTTCTTCTGTTCCTCGAAGTAATCTTGGAGGAACTTGCGGAAGTCGTCGTAATCAAACAGATGTTCTAGCGCAATACACATACCCTTAAAATAAATATTTTTTACACACTAAGCAATAGCGCGAGAAAATTTTTACACACCCCAAATGCCCCTTTAGGGGCTATTTTTGACATTCGTCACAGAAATCGGAACTTTCCGCACCACTTCTAATGCATACAAAAAATTTACACAAGCGTAGGGGCAAAGCCCCTAAACCCTTTTCTATTTATGCGGGAGGGGCCCCAGCTCGGAGTTGCGAAGGCCGCACGGGCCCCTCCCTGCACCCTCCCCATCCTTGGCCGACGCTTTTTTCTCTCCTGTTTTACAGCACACACAAAAAAAAAGACTAGTACACTTGCACTAGTCTTTAATTACAATCAAAATATATTGTTCGAGAACAGATTACTTTGCCTTCTTCATAATCTGTTTGAGCATGGAATTGATTTTGCCAACCTGTACAGGGGCGTTGGCTTTCTTGGGAGCTGCACCCGGGCGGTCCTTGCCGGCGATTTTTGCCTTGAGGTCCGCAAGAGTTGCATGGCCCTGAATGCCGCCCTGCGGGCGGGCATTGCCGCGACCATCGCGGCCGTGGCCACCGAATCCGCCGCGGTTACCGCCTGCGCGCTGGCCACGCGGGCCATTAGCGCCGGCACCTGCAACACCGTCGGTAGATTCCTGCTTCATCGAAAGGCTAATGCGCTTCTGGCCCACATCGACTGCGACCACACGCACCTTCACGATATCGCCAACGGTCAAAACAGTCTTTGCATCTTCCACGAACTTGTCGCTGATTTCAGAAACGTGCACGAGGCCGTCCTGGTGAACACCGATATCCACGAAGGCGCCAAAGTTTGCCACGTTGGTGACGACACCTTCCATCCAGCTGCCCGTAATCAGGTCCTGAATGGTGCGGATTTTGTCGTCGAATTTAGCATAGCGGAATTCCTTACGCGGGTCGCGGCTCGGCTTCTGAAGTTCCTTCATGATGTCGTCCAAAGTAGCCTTACCCACTTCGTCGGAGAGGAATTCTTCGAGGTTGATTGCCTTCACGGCTTCGGCGTTACCCACCATGTCCTTCACAGAAACGCCAGCCTTTTCGGCCATCTTTTCAACCAGGGCGTAGTTTTCCGGGTGAACGGCGGAATCATCCAGCGGGTTTTCAGCACCCGGAATGCGCATAAAGCCGGCAGCCTGTTCAAAGGCCTTCGGGCCAAAGCCCTTCACATTCTTCAAGGCTTCGCGGCTAGCGTAGGCACCGTTTTCTTCGCGGTACTTCACAATGGCTTCGGAAAGCGTGTTGCTGAGGCCAGCCACATGAGAAAGGAGCGGAGCAGAAGCGCTGTTCACGTCAACACCGACCATGTTCACGCAGCTTTCCACCACTTCATCCAGGCGCTTCTTGAGTTCGCGCTGGTTCACATCGTGCTGGTACTGGCCCACACCAATAGACTGCGGGTCAACCTTCACGAGTTCAGCAAGCGGATCCTGCAAGCGGCGGCCAATGGAGATGGCGCCACGAGTCGTCACGTCTTCCTTCGGGAATTCCTGAATAGCGATCATGCTTGCGCTATAAACAGAAGCACCGGCTTCAGAAACAATGACGCGCGGCGGAACCTTGCCCTTGAACTTGGCAGACATTTCAGCGCAGAAAGCATCCGTTTCGCGGCTAGCAGTACCGTTACCGATAGCAATCAAGTCAATCTTGTACTTGTCAATGAGACCCATCAGGTACACAGCAGCACCAGCCTTGTCATTCCACGGTTCATGCGGCTTGATAATGCCGTGATCCATAAACTTGCCATTTTCGTCGAGTACGGCCACCTTGCAACCCGTACGGAAACCCGGGTCGAGAGCGAGCACAGCCTTGTGGCCGGCCGGAGCGGCGAGCAAAACGTCTTGCAGGTTCTTACTGAACACCTTGAAAGCTTCTTCTTCGGCGGCATCCTTGAGCATCAGACGCACTTCGCTTTCCATGCTCGGCTGGAGCAAACGTTCCCAGGCATCCTGGCACATGGCTTCCAAATACGGAGTCCAAGTGGTGTTGCCCTTGATAATCTGCTGCTTGAGGTAGCCAATCATTTCTTCGTTCGGAACTTCGATAGAAAGGCGGAGTACCTTTTCCTTTTCGCCGCGACGGAGAGCCAGCATGCGGTGGCTCGGAATCTTGGAGACCGGTTCGCTAAAGTCGTAGTAATCCTTGAACTTGGTTTCCTGACCTTCGAAATCCTTCTTGACCTTGGAAATCATGACGCCGGTCTTTTCCATCTTGTTACGCAGATACTGACGGAATTCGGTATTGTCGGCGACTTCTTCAGCCAAAATGTCGGCAGCACCCTTGAGGGCGGCCTTCGGGTCGGCAAGACCCTTTTCTTCGGACAAATAAATTAACGCAATCTGTTCGGCGGTATTGCCCGTTTCTTCTTGAGCCCACATCAGGCGAGCCAAAGGCTCCAGTCCGAGTTCCTTGGCAGCGGTTGCGCGGGTGCGCTTCTTGGGCTTGTACGGAGCGTAAATATCTTCGAGGAGGGTCTTGTCCTTACAGGCTTCAATCTGGGCCTTGAGTTCGGGAGTGAGCTTACCCTGTTCTTCGATGCTCTTGAGGATCGTTTCCTTACGGTCCACCAATTCTTGCAGGTAGTCACGGCGGTGGCTAATGTCGCGCAGCTCGATTTCGTTCAGCGTGCCCGTTTGGTCTTTACGGTAGCGGGCGATAAAGGGGATGGTACCACCCTGGTCCATCAGTTCGAGCGCCTTGGCGACGCGCCATACTTCAAGGTTCAGCTCTTCAGCAATAATTGCAGAAAAATCCATAATATGTAGTTTCCGTATTTGTATTCGGTTGAGGGTCTTAAAGCCCTAAGTTCAACCCAGCACCGCAGTGCGGGGTACCCCGGGAGTCAGTTCCAAAGGTAAGGGGAATATAGATAATTCCGATGACAGCTGAGTGTCAAAACGGGGCCTTTCTCTGTAAGTTTATTATAGCGAAATTGTTAACTCACGGAGTCTCAACAACTTACGACCAGCACAAAACCCCTTTAGAACATTGAATATTTTTCTATCTTTGGCCCAGTCAGTTCGAAAACCATCCTGACTTAAAACAAAACTAGGAGACATCATGCGTTCAGAAGCTGAACTCGAAGGCGTTACGCTACTCGGTAACAACAAAACCCAATACAAGACCACCTACAGCCCCGAAGTGCTGGAAAAGTTCCCGAATAAGCATCCGGGTAACGACTACATGGTCACCTTCAACTGCCCTGAATTCACAAGCCTCTGCCCGAAAACCGGCCAGCCGGACTTTGCCGAAATCAAGATCAACTACATTCCGGACCAATTTCTGGTAGAATCCAAGTCCCTCAAGCTTTATATGTTTTCGTTCCGCAATCACGGCGATTTCCACGAAGACTGCGTGAACATTATCATGAAAGACTTGGTGAAGCTTCTGGACCCGAAGTACATCGAAGTCGAAGGCATCTTTATGCCGCGCGGCGGCATTTCGCTCTATCCGTTTGCCAACTACGGCAAGCCGGGCACTGAATTCGAAGCGCTCGCCAAGAGCCGCCTGTTCACCGCCATCGATAGGAGAAAGTAAGATGCCTTTCCAGAACGAAATCATCCTTATCGCCTCTATCTTTGTGTTCTTTGGCGGACTCGTCGCCTTTTTCCGTTTCTTTGGCAAGCAGGGCATTTTCGCTTGGACCGTAATTTGCACGATTGCCGCCAATATCGAAGTGCTGATTTTGGTGCACGCCTTCGGGCTCGACACCACGCTCGGCAACGTGATTTTTGCATCGTCGTTCCTAGCCACCGATATCATGAGCGAAATCTACGGCAAGAAAGAGGCTAGCCGCTGCGTTAAGATTGGCATTCTCGCAAACGTGACCTTCATTCTGATTTCGCAGAGCTGGTTCCTGTATATTCCGGCCGCAGGCGACACCATGGCAGAACCGATTTGCACCGTATTTGCCAACACCCCGCGCGTGATGCTTGCCAGCCTGTTTGCCTACGCCATCTGCGAACTGTTCGACGTGTGGGCCTACCATGCTTGGTGGAAATGGACCGAGAAAAAGTTCGGCGACAGGCGCGGTTTCTTGTGGGTGCGTAACAACGGCTCCACGCTCGTAAGCCAGCTGATTAACGTGGTCGCATTCAACCTGCTCGCCTTCGCAGGCGTGTTCCCGTGGAATACGATTGGCGAAATCCTGGTATTTGGCTACGGAATCTTTATCGTGACATCGCTGATGGATACCCCGTTCGTGTACCTCGCACGCCGAATTTCCGAAAAGCACCCGGAATTACTGAAAGACTAATTACAAAGAGTCTTGATACTAAAATCTTGGCATAAAAAACGCGCCCGGTGAGGCGCGATTTTTTTATGCTTCATGTTCTTCGATTTCGTGTTCTTCGACTTTCTGCTCGCGGAACAAATCTTTAGGCAAGGGCTTGCCTTGCTTGCGCCAAGCAGCATATTCCGCCGTCGCCGTGAATATGGCATCGGTCGTAGAGTTCAGCGCCGTTTCCATACTGTCTTGAATCACGCCGATAATAAAGCCCACAGCCACCACCTGCATGGCAATGTCTGTCGAAACGCCAAAGGGGGCACATGCCAAGGGAATCAATAGGAGCGAACCACCCGCGACACCGCTCGTACCGCAAGCACCGATAGTGGCAAGCAGGCACACGATTATGGTCGACGAAAACGACACCGGAATCCCGAGCGTATGCACCGTGGCAAGCGACATGATGGTAATGGTGATTGCTGCACCGCTCATGTTGACAGTTGCGCCCAGCGGAATAGACACAGAATAAAATTCGCGGTCGAGCCCGAGCCTTTTACAAAGCGCCATGTTCACGGGAATGTTCGCGGCGGAACTGCGGGTAAAGAAGGCCGTAACGGCACTACTCTTGAGGCACTTGAGCACCAGCGGATACGGGTCATGGCGCAACACAAGTCCTACAAGAGCCGGCACCACCACAAGCATCACGAAAAGCATGGTTCCCACAAGAACCAGAATGAGCGAACCGTAAGTCTTGAAAATTCCGATTCCGTTCGTAGAAACCGAGGTATACATAATACCCATGATACCGAACGGGGCCAAATTGATAATCCAGCGAACCACCATCGAAACCGCATTCGACACATCCTGCAGCACGGTAAACGTCACCGGACTTGCAATCTTCTTGATAGCAAAGCCCAGAAAGGCAGCCCAAACCAGAATACCGATATAGTTCGCATCGGAAATAGACGCAAACGGATTCGACACCGCATTCACCAACAAATTATGCAGGATTTCGTAAATATCGGACGGCACGGTCGAAACGTCTGCCGACACATTCAACTCTAGATTCTGCGGGAACATGATGCTCGACCCCACGGCGGCAAAGGACGCTAGCAGCGTACCCACCAGGTATAGGGCAACCACGCGGCCAAAGCGACGATCCAAGCGAGACTTGCCGGTAGCCAGCGAACAGATAATCAAAACAAACACAAGCACAGGCGCTACGGCCTTGAGCGCACCCACGAACAGCACGCCGAACTCGGTAATCCATTTCTGCGAAGGCAGGAACATTCCCAAAAGTGCACCCACGACAATCGCGATGGCGATACGGAGCACCAGGTTTGCATTGTTATACTTATTGATTAAAGCGCTTAATTTCATTCCAAACCTCCTTATATATAGTGGAGACACTATGTAATATAAATATAATTATGGCGTTTTTGCGAGAAAAACGCAGGTGGCGCAAAAAATCAAGGCCATTTTGGCAGGCGAAAATTTTCAACGCCTTTTCGATGAACTAAATTTTGCGCGAAAAATGTTTTTTACGGTGCTCACATACCTGGTCATCGGCCTCTTAGCCGTATTCGGACTATTCTATATAGTCTTGGAGGCGCGGTTCTTCCGTGCGCTCGGTAAAGTGCGCGTGGGAAACTCCGATGTGGAGCCCGCACCCAAGGTGAGCATTCTGATTTCGGCCCGCAATGAAGAGGCCGGCATACGCGAGACTCTGGATTCGGTCCTTGCCCAAGACTACCGAGGTGAATGGGATGTGTGGGTGGCCGATGACCGAAGTGAAGACGGAACTCCGGCAATTCTCGCCGAGTACGCCGCCAAGAACCCCAGACTGCATGTTCTTTCCATCAAGGAAATCCCCGAAGGTGCAAGCCCGAAAAAGCATGCTCTTTCGCTGTTGATTGAAGCCTGCGAGGGCGAAATCTTGTGCCTGACCGACGCCGACTGTCTGGTAAAGCCCACCTGGGTCACGGGAATTGTCGCCGAATTCGAACCGGGAATCGAACTGGTAGCCGGACATTCATACATTCCGACCCTCCCTGGTAAGTCCAGCGTGCTCATTTGCATGCAAGCCGTCGAAACGCTCATTTACCGCGTCGCCGGCACCGCGGGCCTCGCCATGCGCCTGCCGCTTACCAGCACCGGCAACAACCTCGCCTACCGCAAGAGCTTTTTCAAGAGCGTAAACGGCTTTGACAACGTGATCAAGATACAAAGCGGCGACGACGACCTACTGATGCAGAAACTGGCCGCGGACCGCCCTTGGGCCATGCGCTACTGCATAGCCGAGTCGACCTTTGTGACCACAAGTGGCAAAGAAACCTTGAAGGAACTCTGGGAACAGCGCAAGCGCTGGGCATCGAAGACTATATATTATACACCGAAAATCGTATTTGTACTCAGCATGGTGTTCCTGTTCCTCGTCATGCAATGTATCGCTGCGGCTCTATCGCCGTTCAGTTTCGGAATTTTGATGGCGACCATCGTCGCCTTTATCGCCAAATGCATTGGCGACCTGGTTTTAATACTTCGCGGGCTTAGGATCTTTAAGCAGGAGCACCTTTTAAAGTGGTGCATTCCGGTTGAAATTATCCACGCCCCCTTTACCGTGCTGGCCGTGCTTTTTGGCCTGTTCGGACGATTTAAATGGAAATAATGATGGCAACAACAACTAAAAAAGCAACCACGACTAAAACAACAGCAACCAAGACCGCCGCAAAGAAAACGACGAAGGCGGTTAAAGCTCCGGTCGACGGCAAGACCCTGATTATCGCCGAAAAACCGAGCGTAGCCCTGGACCTGGTCCGCGTGCTCGGACAAAAGAACTTCAAGAACGAAAAGACCCACTACGAAAGCGACACCACCATCGTGAGCCATGCCATCGGCCACCTGGTCGAAATCGCCGACCCCAAGGAAATTGACGAGAAGTATAAGAAGTGGGAAATGAGCACGCTCCCCATGCTCCCCAAAGAATTCCCGCTCGTCGCCACACCGGCTACCAAGGGTCAGCTTTCCGCCCTTAGCAAACTCATCAAGCGCAAAGACGTGACGACCATCGTGAACGCATGCGATGCGGGCCGCGAAGGTGAACTGATTTTCTTCTATATATTACAGTATGTGCTCAAGGGCAAGTTCACAGGTAAGACCATCAAGCGCCTGTGGATGCAGAGTATGACCCCGGCCGCCATCAAGGAAGCGTTCGAAAATATGCGCGACGGCGCCGAAATGGAAAACCTGAAGGCCGCCGCCCTTTGCCGTAGCGAAGCCGACTGGCTGATTGGCATGAACGGAAGCCGCGGCCTTACCGCCTACAACAGTTCCATGGGCGGATTCCAGGTGACCCCGTGCGGCCGCGTGCAGACGCCGACGCTTGCCATTATCGTGAACCGCGAAGAAGAACGCCTGCAGTTTGTGCCTCAAAAGTTCTGGACCGTGGAAGCCGAATTCGACAACGACGGCAGCCACTACCCCGGCAAGTGGTTCACTACCAGTAAGGAAGACGGCAAGGACAAGGTCAAGCAGATTTTCGACGAAAAGAAAGTCAAGGAAATCTTGAAGAAGTGCAAGGGCAAGGCCGGCACGGTTGAAGAAACGTCAGCCCCCTCGCTCCAGAAGTGCGGCCCGCTGTACGATTTGACGACTTTGCAACGCGAAGCGAACAACCGCTTCGGCTTTAGCGCCAAGACTACCCTTTCGATTGCGCAGGCTTTGTACGAACGCCACAAGGCGACCACCTACCCGCGTACCGACAGCCGTTGCTTGCCCGAAGACTACGTGGCACCAGTAAAGGCGACCCTCGGAAAGATTGAAGGTCCACTCGCCAAGTTCGCCGAGACCGCCCTCAAGAACAACTGGGTTGTGAAGACTCCCAAGGTGTTCGACAACTCCAAGATTTCGGACCACTTTGCAATCATCCCCACCGGCGTGATGCCTACGGGCCTGACCGAAGCCGAACAAAAGATTTTCACGATGATTTGCCAGCGATTCATCGCTGTGTTCTTCCCGCCTGCCAAGTACGAAAACACCACCCGCGTAACGACCGTGGAAGGTGAAACCTTCCTCACCGAAGGCAAGGTGCTGGTGGACCCGGGCTTCAAGGCTGTGTACGGTAAAGACAGCGACGACGAATCCAGCATTCCGGCCCTGAAGGGCAAGTCCGCAAAGACGGTCGCCCTCGAAGAAAAGGAAGACTTTACCAAACCGCCTGCACACTACACCGAAAGCACGCTCCTTTCGATGATGGAAAGCGCCGGTAAGCTAGTGGAAGACGAAGAACTCCGCGACGCCATGAAGGAACGCGGACTTGGAACGCCGGCAACTCGCGCCGCTATTATTGAAAAGCTCGTCAGCGACAAGTACGTGGTTCGCGACGGCAAAGACATGATTCCGACCGCCAAGGCATTCGACCTGATCAAGGTGCTGAAGGCCATGGACATCGAAGCGCTCACCAGCCCGGAACTCACCGGCAACTGGGAATATAAAATGGAGCAAATCGAGAAGGGCAAGGAAACCCGCGAAAAGTTCATGGAAGGCATCGTCGACATGACGCGCACCATGGTCAAGAACATCAAGGGATTCAAGGAAGAAAGCACCACCGGCGAAGCCCCGTTTAGCCCCGTGAACGGCAAGAAGGTTTTCGAGACCGTGAGCCGCTACACCACCGAAGACGGCATCGTGATTCGCAAGATGATTGGCGGCAAGAGACTGACTCCGGAAGAAATCACCGAGCTCTTGACCAACCGCAAAATTGGTCCGCTCACCGGATTCCGCAGCAAGCGCGGTGCCGAATTTTCGGCCGTCGTCATCATCAACGACGAAAACAAGATTGAATTTGTATTCGAAGAAAAACCCGAAGAAGTAGAAGTCGGAGCCGAAGTCGGCAAGTCGCCTGTAGACGGCGCCGCTGTGTACGAGACCATGACCGGCTACGTGAGCGATTCTTACTTGAAGAAGGAACCCAGCGGCATTACGCTCCCGAAGATTCTCTTGGGCAAGGAAATCCCGCTCGAAGAAATCAAGAAGATGCTCGCCGGCGAAAAGACGACGCTCCTGAAGGGCTTCCGCAGCAACAAGACCCACCGCACCTTTGACGCATACCTTTATTTGGATAAAGGCGGCAAGCTCAAGTTCGACTTCCCGCCCCGTGAATTCAAACCGAGACGCTTTGGCAAGAAAAAAGCCGAGTAGCCCGCGGAATGCACCTAAAAAGAGCAGTCACATTTTTACTTGCGGCATTTGCCTTTGTGCAGGCAGAGGATTCTCTGTCTGACGTGCAGTTTGTTCCGCTGAATTCTCTCACGGAATCTATCGCAAGCGAACAGGCAGATTCGTCTAACGCAAGCGCGGAACCCGCAAGCAGTTCAGCGACAAGCGCACCATACACAGCAGAAGCCTTACCGCAAACCGATTCAGTGCAGACGCCCTACGGACTCCCCCGCGAACTCATGCCACTGTGGGATTCGCTGACCATTAAGCAGAAAGCAGCGCAAATGGTAATGGTGTACCTCACCTCGTCGCAATTCATTATCGAAAACGAAATCGGCGGAGTGCTTATCACAGGCCAGCACCTTCGCTCAGCAAAACGCTACCTGAACACGATGGCCGAAATCGACTCCGGCCTAAGAATCCCGCTCGTCGTCGCCACGGACCAAGAAGGCGGAATCGTCAACCGACTGGCCTCTTACTCCGATACATGGCGAGGCATTCCCAGCGCACTGGAAATGCGACGCATGGATTCGACAGACATCCACTCGCTCGCCAACAAAATCGGAAGCGCACTGAAAGAACTCAAAATAAACATGAACCTGGCTCCCGTTCTTGACCCTTCTAAAGACAGCCGCGGCAAGAATTCGTTCATGGAAGAAAGCCGCCGCTCCTGGGGCAACGACACCACAAACGCATTCAAAGTAAGAGCATTCGTCAAGGGCATGAGCGAAAACGGAGTCATTTGCGTTTCCAAGCATTTCCCGGGTTACGACAGTTGGACCAATAGCGATCACCAAATTGCCGTGAGCGCAACCCCCAGGGCGAAGATTGCAAAGAACGTGAGCTTCTTCAAGACACTCGCAAACGACATTCCCGTGACCATGATGAGCAGCGTAAGCTTTGTACGCATATCAAGCCGCCCCGCTGTATTCGAGCCAAAGATTGTCAAAATGGCCCGCGATATGTCGCCCGAGACCGTCATATTGACCGATGACCTGTGGGGCGTCAGCCTACGCGCCTGGATTAGCGGCAACGAACGTGTCCGAAGCAAGAACTACCCCGCCAAGGATTTTAGAAAACTCGTACGCACCGCCTTGATGGCCGGCAACGACATGTTCATGATTACCTACTCGTCAAAAGCGGTAGAAATGATCAACTATCTGGCAGCACTTTCTAAACAAAGTAAATATTACAGGCAGCGCATCGAAGAATCTGCAGCAAGAATTCTGAAGATGAAATATAAGGCGGGAATTATCAAATAACCTAAATTGCCTCGACTTTCGCTTTCTTGGGAGTCGAAAGATTCTTGACTTCTTTCAGAATCTTTTCGGGCCCGACTTTATTGAAGGCAAGCTTCAAAATCTCAGCCGCCGCCAGCGCATCGTCTAAAGCGCGGTGATGATTGAACTCCGGCAGTTCTAGCGCCTGCGTCAACTTATGCAGGCTGTAACTCGGAAGCCCCGGGAAAAAGCGACGAGAAATCTTGACCGTGCAAAGCCTCGGCGGGTCGATCTTGATGCAACAGCGCTTGAGTTCCGTACGCATAAACTTGATATCGTACAGCACGTTGTGTGCCACAAAAATGCGGTCTTTCAAGAGTTCAGCCACCTCTTCGGCAATCGATGCAAACTGAGGCTTGCCCTGCACCATTTCGTCGGTAATACCCGTCAAATGCTGCACAAAAGGCTGAATCGGCATACCCGGGTCAACTAGTGCCGAATAAGTCTTGACTACTTCACAATCATCTAAAAGAACAATGCCTATTTCGGTAATGCGGCCCACTTCGGCCGTACCACCCGTCGTTTCTAAATCTACTACAGCAAACTTCATGGGGGCTATTTAATCGGAATGTCGAACTCCAGAGTCTGCTTGGCTGATTCGCTCACGACTTTTGCCCTGAGCACCTTGGATTTAGGCTTTGCATACAGCGGCACCACCATCAAATTCATGATGCTACTGGATTCACTCGGGGTGGCTTCGCTATCGCGTGCCGTCTGCGAGAAAATCGGCTTTTTACCCTTGTCATAAATGTAATACGTCAACTCGCGCGGAAATCCCGGCTTGATCTGTTTGGTGGCAACCTGGAAATACACCATGCCACCCTTCGGCACCTTACGCAGGCTGTCTTTAATTTCTTCTTCGGTGGCGAAATCGCCTTCCATCATCATGCGAACATCTTTCTTGATTTTGTTCACGCTTTCATACTGAACGGTAATCTGGAACTTGGCATCTTCGGGAATGGCACTCGGGCGCACATCGCGAATTTTTGCGTTGTTCTGGTAGTATTCCCAACGGCCGTTGTCGTGCAAAATCACTGTCGAGCCGTTAGAAGTCGTCGCCACAATATCTTCAGCAAAAGAATTTGTCGCAGAAAGCAACAAAACCATCGCCAGGACCCATAAAAAGCCAACCGACCCACATACCCAAACATTAAATTTCATTCAGACCTCGTCCGTTTTACCCAAATATAAGCCATAAAATCGAAAAAAGGCGAAAAATAAGAAATTTATGTAAATCGTAATATTCGTTTCTGTGTAAAAAGCGCGTTTTCAGCCCGAAATCGTCATTTTTTTTGTAAAATCCGGAATAGTTTTATTTATTTTAAAGGCATGAATTTCCCGATTTACGCTCTTGCTATTGCCGCATTATTTTTTTGCGCATGCAGCAACAGCGAAGGGGAAATTTCCGCGGTTTCGGCACAACCTTCAACAAAAAAATATCTCCCCCTAAACGATACGGAATACCCCTACGCAGGCATCCCGAGAATCGTAATTGAAACCGAAAACAGAAGCCCCGTCAAAGACCGCAAAAACGAAATTCCCGCCAAGCTGCAAATATGGGGCGAACACGCCCCCGAAAGCGAAGTGCTGGACATGACAATCAGGGGAAGGGGAAATTCCACCTGGGACATGCCCAAGAAAGGCTACAAAATCGAATTCATCGACAAGCAACCCATGTTAGGAATGCCTGCCGAGCGGGATTGGGCGCTGATTGCCAACCATTCCGACAAGACCTTGATGAAAAACTACCTGGCCTACCAACTTTCTGCAGGGCTAGGCGCCTACTACTCGCCACGCTGTGAATTTGTCGAACTGTACCTGAACAGAGAATACCTGGGTGTATACCAACTCACCGAAACTATCAAAATCGGAAAGAACAGAATCAAGGTTCCTTCACCAAGCACAACCTTTCTTGTCGAAATCGATGCGAAATACCGAAAAGACGAACACGTATATTTCACCAACCTGGGAAAAGCGCTCAACATTCATTACCCCAAAGAGCTGAACACGCTGTCTCAAGACACACTGATTTCGTTTGTCAATAACTTTGAATCCTACGTCCAGTTCATGCAACAATACAAGACGCTGTCTTTAGACCGATGGATCGATGTCCACGAATACATTTTGCACTACTGGGTTCAGGAATTTGCCAAGAACCTAGACGCCAACTTTTACACAAGCGTCTATTTTACATGGTCCATTGACGGACGCATTTTCATGGGCCCCGTATGGGACTTTGACCTGGCATTCGGAGGCCACAACGAAACTAAAGACCGCAAACCATCGGGGTACGGAATTCGGGATCGCTATTGGAACAAATACCTGTTTGAAGACGCTGACTTTTTGCAAAAAGCCCAAGAATTTTGGAAAGAACACAGGCCAGTCTTTCTGTCTGTCCTAGACACAATCGAACACTACCGCGCCGTATTAGAAAAGCCCGCCAAAAACAACTTTAAACGCTGGAACATGCCCTACTCTGATTACGACGAAGCCGTGAAAGAACTAAAAATCTGGACAACAAAACGCTTTCTTTGGATTGACCGGACCATTGACTAAAAATCAAAAACAGTAAGAAAAAAGACATTAAAAGCCTTTTACAAAAAATCTATATTTGTAAACGTGCGTTATCATTTTGCAAAACAACTCCCCCTGTTCCTGAGCCTCGTTATTGGAAGCCTGTTTTTGGGATGCAGCAATAGCGAAGGGGTGGATCAAGAAATCATTGCTAATTGGAACATTGCAGAAGACGACGCCACCCCACTCTCCGCAAAATTAGACTATCTGCCTTTAGACGATTCAGAATACCCTTACGCAGGAATCCCTCGTATTGTGATTGAAACGGAGAACCATCGCGAAATCAAGGACCGCGAAACAGAGATTCCCGCAAGATTGCAGATATGGGGAGAACATGCACCTGAAAGCGAAGTGATGGAACTGACAATTAGAGGGAGAGGAAATACATCATGGGGATATCCCAAAAAGCCCTATGCAATAAAATTCGAAAAAAAACAGGCTTTCCTTGGCATGCCTAAATCAAAAAAATGGGTAATGTTAGCAAATTATAGGGATCGTACTTTAATCCGGAACGCAGTTGCTTTTGAAATAGCTCGTCAAACGAGCCAAGAATGGGTACCCCAAGGGAGATTTGCAGAAATATTCTTGAACAAGAAATTTATAGGAAACTATTATATATGCGAAAAAATTGAAATAAAAAAAGAAAAACTTGATTTGGACTCAAATAGCTTTTTGCTGGAATTCGACACATATTTTGATGAAACAAACAAATTCCGATCAGCATATAGAAATTTTCCAATAAATATCAAACAACCTAAGGATTTGTCTGACGAAAAATTTAACCACATACGTAATTATATTGACTCTATAGAATGTTCACTATACGGAGAATGTTCAAACAATGATTATAAGTTTCTTTTAGATTTGAAAAGTTTAGCTTCATTTTGGATTGTTCAAGAAGTTACACAAAATCCAGAAGTTAAAATGCCCAAGAGTGTTTACGCCTACAAAGATACTATCTTAAAATTTGGTCCTGTCTGGGATTTTGACTGGCAAACCTTCACCACTCGCCCCAAAGGCCTTATCGCAAAAAATGCACTTTGGCTCCAAAAAATTCGTGAAAAAAGAGAATTCCAAGAAATTATTCAAAGTGAATGGGCTCAATCAGAAAAAAAGCTCCAATCATTAACCACATTCATTGATTCTCTCGCAAATTATACACAATTATCCAACGAGCGGAATTTCAATCTCTGGGGATTAAAGCTTACAAATGGCCTCGCCGGTGACGAAGAAGAAGACTTTTCCTCCGCCATACAAATGATGAAACAGTCTCTCTTAAACAGACTAGAAGAACTACATATGTTTTGGGCCAGCGACCCTAATTTCTAGACATTACTCAAGCAAAGAACCTGTTCAATAATTGGAGCCATATCATAGTACTTGTACTGCGCCAGGCGACCGCCAAACACAACATCCTTTTCCGCAGAAGCCAGTTTACGATATTCATCGGCCAAGGCATTGTTACGACTGTCATTTACTGGATAATAAGGTTCCATACCATCTTTATATTCTGTTGAATATTCTTCCGAGACAACCGTTTTCGGGCAGTCGTAAACAGTCTGTCCGAACATTTCAAAATGTTTATGTTCAATAATGCGGGTAAAAGGTTGGTCATGCGACGTATAGTTTACGACTGCGTTTCCCTGGTAATCCGGGGTATTTTCGATGCGAGTCTTAAAACTTACCGTGCGCCAGTCAAGCTTTCCGAGCTTGTAATCGAAATATTCGTCAATGGCACCGGTATAAACAAGTTTATCAGCAATATTACGCCAGTTGTCCTTGTACTCTGCGAAAAAATCAACCCCCGTACGGGTTTCAACACCTTCTAGCAAACCATCAATAAGTTTGTTGTATCCACCGATAGGAATCCCTTGATAACGGTCATTAAAGTAATTGTTATCAAAGACTAGGCGCACTGGGAGGCGCTTAATAATAAAAGCTGGTAAATCCTTACAGTTTCGGCCCCATTGTTTTTCAGTGTATTCCTTGATAAGTTTTTCAAAGATGTCTTTACCGACAAGCGTCAACGCCTGTTCCTCGAGATTCGCAGGCTCGCGACCATTCAGCGCAGCAACAGCAGCAGCTTTCTGTTCGTCAATTTTCGCCTGAGCTTCGGCCGGAGTAGTCACGCCCCACATCTGGTAGAACGTATTCATATTGAACGGTAGGTTATAAAGTTTGCCCTTATAATTCGCAATGGGACTATTCGTGTATCGGTTGAATTCCACAATAGAGTTCACAAAGTTCCACACCTGTTTATTGTTGGTATGGAAAATATGGGCGCCATACTTGTGAACGTTTATGCCTTCTACATTTTCGCAATATACATTCCCACCCAATTGGGGACGCTTGTCAATGACCAAGCATTTCTTGTCTGCCTTGGTTGCACGATAGGCAAAAGTCGCCCCGAACAAGCCGGAACCTACGATAAGATAGTCATATTTTTCATTCTTCATTATCAACAAAATCCTTGTTGCTCTTTATGTCTTTTCCTCAACATTCCTTATCTTTTCTATCTCATCATTCTCTTCGGGAACAAACGGAACCTTGGATTTTCTTCTGTAGTCCATTTTCAGCATCTTATAAACCGCATACATGATAAAGAATACGATGACAGCGAGCGGTAAGCCAGCGATATAGCACACCGAGCGCACCGCTTTCGCGCCACCCAGTTGAACCACGATGAATGCGATAATTGCAGCCACTGCAGCCCATACCACACGGAGCCAGCGAGGAGCCAAATTGTCGGAACCCGTCTGCACGGCAGTCATTTCAGCGGCAGCAAATGCGCTAGAGTCCATCGTAGTAGCAAGGAAGATGAATGCAATCGCAAGTAGCACAACCATAAAAATCGTCGACATCGGCAACGTGTTAATCAAGGCAATGATAGCACCAGCTTCGTCACCATTGGCAAGGAATCCGGCCACGTCAACAGAACCACTCATCTGGGCCTTGACCGCGAAGTTACCGAAAGTACCCATAGCCACCCAGCAACCGAGAGTGCAAAGGATCAACTGACCAAATGCAATCTGTCTGAGCGTTCTACCCTTCGAAATCTTGGCGTTAAACACACCCATCAAAGGCATATACACAAAATAGCAAGCCCAATAGCTGAAAGTCCAGCCCTTCACGAAGCCGCCATTGCCATAGGGGTCCGTAAACGTACTCAGGCGAATAATGTCCTGAACAAACAAACCCGCGGTATTGATTTCGGAACTAAAAACCTGAATCAAGCCCACAAAGAGTCCTATAATGCCCATAA
Organism: Fibrobacter sp. UWB10; assembly: GCF_900182935.1. Taxonomy (NCBI): domain Bacteria; kingdom Pseudomonadati; phylum Fibrobacterota; class Fibrobacteria; order Fibrobacterales; family Fibrobacteraceae; genus Fibrobacter; species Fibrobacter sp. UWB10. The sequence continues at coordinate 583,774 of NZ_FXUE01000001.1, forward strand.
AGATAAATGCAGCCGAGACATTAAAGTTACTCAACTTCTTAATACCCTTATTGAGGCCCAGGTACACGCTGGTTCCAAATATAGCCACCCAGATGAAAAGAATGACAATATGGATTGTTGCCTTGTAAGCGTCTGGGACACCAAAAATGTTTTGAACAAGAGCGGTCAACAAAGGCATGCCCGTACCGATAGAAATCACGGGCGCAAACACGGCACTACAAATGGCAATCACATCTACGACAACGCCAAGCAACTTGCCCCACCTGTTTTGCGGAGTTACACTGCTGATGCCAGCGCTCACAGTAGCTTCATGACCTTTACGATTATACAGAACATAACCAATGGCAATAGAAATAGGGACATAAATCGCCCACGCATTGGAGCCCCAATGGAAGTGCGCATACAACTGGCCCAACTCATAAGACCTTGCAATGTTTTCTCCAGTCACAATTGCATTCTGCGAAGCACAGTAAATCGGTTCAAGGAATCCGTAAACGACAAGCCAGCCACCGCAACTTGTCGTGAACATCATTCCCGCCCACGACAGCGAGCTAAAAACAGGCTTACAATCCGGCCCACCCAGGCGCACATCCTTATAGCGGCCAAACATAAGCCACACAGAGAACAACAAACAGCAAATATCTGCAAATATGAAAAGCCAGCCGAAAGAGCTAATGCAGTTTTCATAGATGGCACCCATCGATGTCTGCAAGAGTTCCAAGTTGGTTGCGACAGCGATGATAACCGCGAGTAGTATGATCATGGACGGGAAGAATAGCTTCTTCTCCACTTTGAGTTTTGGTTCCATATTTTCCCCTATTTTATTTCGAAGCCAAATTCTTTTAGACCAAGTTCGTACTGTTCTTTGAGAGAATCATAATCCGTATAATGAATAATCAAGTCTTCTCCCTTTGCGTTCAGCACCCTGAGATTGTCATTGATTATGCGAATATATTCTAGAAGTTCCTTTTCGGAGTGTGCTGGGAATCGGATAACGCCCAAGGTTCCGAGATATCGAGTCTTGAAATTCTTTCGATGACGGATGTCGATTACCACATTTGGGATTTTCTCTATGACGTCAAGCCCCTCGATCCTTTCGACAGTGTCGACGGTATGAGCAAAAAGAAGATAAGAGACCCCGCTGCCATAATGGGCCGTTGTCAACGGGGGTGGGAGCTGATCATGTGTGTGCTTGACGCCCTTGGCGATATCCAGCATCCATTTGATTCCATTAAAACCTGAAATTTGACCATATGGAACGGCCGTCATTTCCCCACAGAATCTAAAACCGGGTTCAATCAGGTAGAAGTGCCCATCCTGATCAAGCATGCATTCGACCCATGCGATTCCTTCATTGAATTCCGCCATCTCGAAAATCTTAATGACGTAGTCATTCAATTCTTCGAGATATTGCTTTAGGTGGCAACTTGTCGTGTTGATTATGGAGTAGAGATTGGCCTTTTCGCCGGGTTGGTGATGCTCTGCGCTGAGGTGGTTGAGTACAGCCTTGCCGTCTGCAATGACGTAGTTTGCGACAAATTCGGGGCCATACAAACGCCGCTCAACTATAATTCGCGGATTATCTGATATTTCGCGAGCAAGCTTATAGGCAGCCCTGAGTTCGTCCTTATTGTCGCAGTAACTCATGCCCCTATTGGCAGAACGATCGACAGGTTTTACCACGACAGGGAAAGTTATTTTGTCAAGTTCTTCATCGGTCAGGTTTTCAGAAACGATGTAGTCAGTAGCGATGGGCGCTCCAATCTTTTTGCAAATTTCTTTGAACTTTCCCTTATTCCTTGCGACACCCCATGCAACATCGCTAGAACAATAACATGGTAGTCCAAGGCGTTTGGCAAGTTGCCTTCCGTTTGTCACATTCAAGTCACTTGCTGCGAAAGTGACAGCTTCGATACCATTCTTTCTGCAAAGGTCTTCAAGAGCATCGATATCAAGAGTGCTTACGACCCATGATTCGTCGGCCACCGATTTGGTCAACGTTTCTTCATAGTAATCGGCGACGACAACGTAGTCCCCACACTTGCGGGCCTCATTGACCATATCGACGGTTCCGTAATCACTGCCTACGACCAAAATTTTCATTGTGGGTTACCTTATGTTTATTGTTATGAATTTTGACATGCTTGACATTGCAGTTTCTAATGCCTTACGACTTTCAAATCGCAGGAATAACGTCCCAAGCGAATTGTTTGCTCCCGTAAAAGGGACAACCTTGTCGCCAGGCTTTACGATCAGGCCTACATTGCGAACATATTTTTGCTGAAAGTCTGGAGCAATGTCTATTGAAACGAATGTACCAGTCTTATTGGTGTGCAGGATGTAGTTGCACCAGACGCCGTCGTATCGCGGCGCGGTGATGTTGTCCATCGGCATGCCGAGCGCTTTCCGGATCTCGTTTGCGATCAGGCTCTGACCGGTCGCCATGTCCTGCAGTTCGGCGATGCGGTTCCCTCCGCCGCGGGGGGAGACTTCCATGATGTACGCCTTGCCGTCGGAGCACACGCGGCTCTCCACATTGTAGATGCCCGACTTCACGCCGAGAAGCGTGAACAGGCGCTGCAGTTGTGCTGTCAAGTCGTCTTGGAACTTCTGCTCCATGGAGGCGGGCCAAATTTCGATTGCGGGCGTGTATGGGTTCGCGGCGTTCTTGTCGAACAACTGATCGGAATACGCCGGGTAGACGAGCTTGCCGTCTACCGTGAAGATGTCTGCGCTGGACTGAGCACCGACTTTGTCGAGAAAGTCCTCGATTATGAAATGTTTTGAAAGCGACGACGAGAGAGCGGTCTCAATGGCGTTACGTAAATTTTCCTTGTTTTCAACCTTCGTGACCCCCTTGCTGCCTGCTGAATCGACAGGCTTCACGATGACGGGCCAGTTAAAATAGTCTACGTCGTTCAGGGCGTCCTCGACGTTCGTATAGCCCTTCGCCTTCGGGCAGTTGAACCCGTGTTCGGCGAGGAACTTGCGAAAAAGAGACTTGTCCTGCAGAATGCAGGTCGCCTCGTAGCTGCACTGGAACGGCAGTCCCATCTTCTCTGCTACGTATGCGGCTGAAACGACTCCGGGATCAACGGCATGCGAGAGGATACCATCGATTTTCAATTCTTTGGCTGCTTTCAGGACTGCGTCCTTGTCCACGATGCTTACGTTGCAGTATTCGTCGGAATACTTGTGCGCAATGTTGTTGGGCAGGTAATCGGCTGTAATCACATGGACGCCCAGCCTGTGGGCTTCCTCGATCACGGGCAGCAGGTACCTAAGCCCGCCCAGGAGCATCAGCTTCTTCTGCGACATCGCGGGCTACCTTTTGTTCCTGACGACGTCGATGACACGATCCGAGCTCTCTCCGTCGAGGCCCGCGAACATGGGCAGGCAGAGTACCTGGTCGGCGAGCTTGTGCGCGACGGGCAAGTTCTTCGGGTTGGCGGATTCGAGGCCCTTGTAGGCGCCGAACGTGCTAATGAGCGGGTAGAAGTAGCGGCGACCGAAGATGTCGTGTTCCTGCAGCTTGGCGTAAAGGTCATCGCGGCTGATGCCGTATTCCTCGCTGATGAAGATCGGGAAGTAGGCGTAGTTGTGGCGCACGCCCTCGATGTCCTGCAGGCAGCGTACGCCGGGGACGTCTTTGAGGGCTTCGCGATACTTCTCGGCGGTCGCCTTGCGCTTCGCGATGGCGTCGTCCACCTGCTTCAGGTTCAACAGGCCGTAGGCGGAACGGATCTCGTCCATCTTGCTGTTGATGCCGGGGGCAACCACGGTGGTTTCGCCCGCAAAGCCGAAGTTCTTGAGGTAGTCGATACGCTTCTTGGTCGCTGCGTCATGGCAGACGAGTGCGCCACCTTCGATGGTGTTGTACACCTTGGTGGCGTGGAAACTGAGCGTGCTCATGTCGCCCGCGTTCAGGACCGATTCTCCATCCTTCCTGACACCGAAGGCGTGGGCCGCGTCGTAGATAACCTTGAGGCCATAGATATCGGCGATTTCCTGGATACGTTTCATGTTACAGGGCGTACCGTAGACATGTACCGGCATAATTGCCATCGTGTGCGGAGTGATGGCGGCCTCAATCTTTTCGGGGTCAATATTGCCTGTTTCCTCGTCGACGTCCACGAAGACGGGCTTCAGGCCGTTCCACCAGATGGAATGGGTCGTCGCGACAAAGCTGTATGGAGTCGTGATGACTTCACCAGCAATCTTCATTGCCTGCAGGGCCGTAATCAGAGGAAGCGTCCCGTTGGTGAACAGGCTGATGTATTCAACCCCTAAGTATTCTGCCAGAGCCTTTTCGAGTTCCTTGTGGTAGTAGCCATTGTTCGTCAGCCATTTTCTATCCCAAATATCCTGGAGCATAGGAATAAAATCTTCCAGTTTCGGAAGAAGGGGAGAAGTAACAAAAACTGTTTTTTTTGACATACGTACCTTTTATAATTATGTCCATAAATATAGTATAGATTACTTTTTTTATTTCAACCTTCTTTTTCGCACAATCCATTAAAAAGCCATTTATTATCATGCAAATCTATTTTTTCTTTTTCAAATATTCCTTTATTGAATTCAAAATATATTCAAGACTTTCAAATCGGAACACCCAGGCACAAAGGATATACATAAATCCGCCAGCAAAAGCTAGCAGAGGCAATTGAACAATCAAAGAACATTCTATCATTTTCGACAAAAGATATACCCCAAAACCAATCGCTACAGCCAATACAAAAGAAGGCAGAAAATCTTTCATCTGCTCAACAAAGCCGTAATTCAATATTTTTTTATTAGGATAAGCATTTACAAACGAGCCTAACGGGGCTGTGACGGCCGCGCTCATAGCTATTCCGATTGGAGAGTGAAAGAACCAAATAAAAAGAACTAAAACTGCAAAACCATAACATTTTTTTATTATTTCCAATTTCAAAAAAACATCACTACGGCCAACAGCATTTATAGCAGACAAATTAGTGGTATGAATCGGCCAAAAAGCATAACTAAAGCAACATATTCTAATAAATGGAACAGCGGGCAACCATTTTTCACCCAAAACAAACAGCGTAACAGGTTCCGCAAGAGCAGCAAGTCCAGACATCATGGGAAGAAGTAAAAAAGCGCTCATCCTAATTGAACGACGCGCCAACAATTTCAAACGTTCACGATCATCCTGCACCATTGAAAGTGATGGCAAAAGAACTGCTTGAATTGAAGAATTTATGTTCGTAATAATAATCTTGGGAAACTGATCTCCACGATTATAAAAGCCTAATTCAGCAGGAGAAAACAATTTGCCAATGACCAAGTCTCGGACATTTCGATAAAACGTATCTAGCAAAGACGAGACAAGGAGTTTCCACCCAAAAGCAAATAAACCTTTAAAACGAGTATAAGAAAAAGCCAAAATAGGGCGCCATTTAACAGTAAACCACATAATAGCGCACACCAAAAAAGCATTCATCAATTGTTGACCAACTAAAGCCCAAACTTCAAATCCTGCATAGGCGAGAATAACACCAAAAAGACCCGAAGGAATTGTCGCACCAATACTCCTATAGAACAGCTTTTTGAACATCATATTGCGAGCAACGTAAGCTTCTTGAACAGAATTTAACGAACCAAAAAAAACTGTCACCCCCATCACGCGAATAACTTCAATTATTTTTATCTGTCCATTAAAAAAAGCCGCAAGCAATGGTGCGGAAAAAAATAAAAGTACATAAAACAATGCTGCTACAACAAGACTTGCGTAAAAGACTGTCGAAAAATCAAGATCGTCTGCATTTTTCTTTTGAACTAGAGCCGTATTTAAGCCACTTTGGACGAATACGTTTGCAATTGCGATAAACACCATCACAAGAGCAATCAATCCAAAGTCTGCAGGAGCAAGCAAACGAGCAAGTACAATTGCAACAACAAAAGATGCCGCTTGAGAGCCAATCCGCTCCATAAATTTCCAAATAAGAGACGAAACAACTACCGATTTTTGAGACATACAACTCTCGCCAACAGTCAAACACTCTTCACTATTTCTACCATTTTTTTCGCCTCTTTGCCCCAATCAAACTTCTTTAGTATTTTTTCGCTAGACGCAACATGTTGGCTTAATAATTTTTTCAAGTCAACGTCATAATCATATGGATCAATGTAATAAGCAGCATCTTCATACAATTCCGGCAAGCACGTTGCCCTCGAAACAACAACTTTAGCTCCACACGACATTGCTTCTAAAGGAGGGATCCCAAATCCTTCATATATCGCAGGATGAACAAAAGCCAAGCAATTAGACATTAAAGATTTGACTTGGGCATCACTAATATATCCCGTAAAATGGACGTTTTCACATTTTAAATCATTTTCTTTATAGCTGCTAAGATTAACAGATTTACCGCAAACAACAAACTGCAAATCACTATTTCGTTTTGCAACTTCTTTTATCCAAATAAAATTTTTCTGCGGCAACAAACTACTTAAAGCTAATATATATTCTTTCTTTTTCACATTAGCGGGTAAACAAGAAAAAATTTCATCATCAAGCCCCACTCGATTAAAATGTTGCCACGCATCATAAACAACGTCTATTCGACCACTAGAAACTTTTAGAATTTCAGAGAGTCGGGTTTTAGAATAATTGCTAACGGTTAAAATTTTCTTCGCCCATTTGGCAGAAGCCCAGGCAAGTAATTTATGCCATAATGTAGACAATTTTCCATACAAGGTCGTTGTCAACAAATTGCTAATTTCATAATAAGCGGCATCATGAATGCATACAATATCTGGGCTAAAGAAAGGGCATGTCGTAGTCAAATTAATGCTTAACAACTTATTCTTTTTTATATATCGATAAAAACTGATTTGCTCCCACAAATGACTTTTTACCCGGCCGTATTTTACAACTTCAATGTGTTTTAATTCAGGAATACACGAAGCATACTCTGGAACAACTAAAACGAACTCTTGTGCTTCAGGAAGTTTATCCAATTCTAATATTAATTCTTTCGCAAAACGTTCTTGTCCTGTCAACTTCCTTGCAGTAAATCGTCCATTTAAAGCGAAACGATGCATACTAAACCTCCAAGCAAGTATTCAATGCCTTTCGGAACATTTCCCCATGTCTAATCTGATTAGAGATCTTTTTCACATTACGCAAGATTATTTCATTTTCATCGGGGGAAATCCTTGACAATTTCTCCGGAATTTCCGCAAGAGATTTTACAAGCACTCCCAAATGATTTTTCGCAACAAATTCAGCCATAGCACTTTTTTCCCAGACAATCACTTTAAAACCACACGCTAAATACAGAGACAATTTATGCGGTGCAATCAACGTCAGGTATTCTCCAAAATTTCCAACACAATCAAAAGCGCTATCACCATCCCATAACAATCCCCATTCGCCTTCAATAGAAGACACATCACTGGGCAAGAACTTACCCCGATATCGAACACACTCGTCTAAATCTACTTTAGGACATGTTCCTCCATATAAATTTATAAGCATCTTACCGAAATCTATTTTTTTCAAATCCTTCAAAAACACACTTTTTTCAAGCGCTCCAGCAAATATAATCGTCCCTCTCTGCTCAATGGCCTTGTTAGAATCATCTAAAAGATAATCAAAAAGTTCTAGCACCACAATATGCGTACGAACGCCATCCAAGACAAGCCTTTTTTTCATATTTTGGGAATGAACGATAACATGTTTGTGCTGATTTAAAATATTTATTTCCAGTTGACGGAAATGTTCAAAATGAGGGAATCTATACGATTGCAAATCATGGACTATTGTAATCGCATTATACTTCGCTAAACTCCTATAGCAATATTTAAAAATTCCCAAATTAATTAAAGGATATTGAATAAAGACGTTACTTCCCTTTGGAATCTTACGCAGCGCAAGGAAGAACATAAATAAAAATTCTATAGATCCCAAAATCTTATTAAGAAAATGCCTTGTAATCAAGACATCTTTTACTTTAAAATGCCTTTGCAAAATATCCGACACGTCCTGCGTTGCTTTTGATGACGCAACATACTTTCCCGTTCCATTTAACATTTTGGGGTAAGCAAATCGAATATAATAAAGTTTTTTCATAAGTCACTCTATCTCATTTTCAAAAACTTAATCATTGAATTAGGCGTTATTTGATCATTCCAAACAAAATACATACACTGATCTATCTCAAACGGCCAACAAAAGCCCAATGCCTTCCGCGCAAAATAAATTCCACATATTACCAAGAATATAACATTTTTCACATTTTTCTTTTTTCGCAATTGTTCAAAAGTCAATGCACAAAAATATCCATAAAAAGGCTCAAAGAAATAACTAAACCGAATAAACAATTCCAGTCCACTTGACATAGACTTAACAAACAAGCCCACAACGAATAAATTGTAGAGAGGAGCAACGTCCATTTTTTTTCGAGCCTCTCCATCGCCACATTTTGCAAATATAAATAACGGAATTGTCATTACAATCGCAACAATAGGTAATCGCCTTTCTATGGAAGACGCTTGAGAAGCACCAGTTAGCCACCCCTTCGCATCTGCAGTATATCCAGAAAAACGCGCGGAAAGCAAAACCAAATAATCAAAAATTCCCGCGAGATTGCCCAAAATTTGCGGATCAAAAGCAATCATCAACAGCATATTTACAACAACAACAGCTTTAAACGACATTATTGGTTTACGAAGCTGTATTAAGAAATAAAGCAACAGCAAAAGAATCATTGCATAATGACAACCAACTGCGCAAACAAAAAAGATTAGCGCCATGAATTTTCTTCCATCAAGGACACATCTCACCGCAAAGAACAAAAAAGACAGGCCTGTATACCAACGGATCAAATTTTCCGCATTAACATAGGAAAAGAATATAAAAAAAGGTATCGCAATCGGAAGATATTTTTTATAAGGTCTAAACAGATAAAAAGTTGAAACTATAAAGAGGAATGATGAAAAAGATATAACAGACCAATACGGAAGACCCGATTTTGCAAAAATACTCCATATCAAAGTAAACAGAGGCTCAAAATCGTCCTGCATTCCATATTTAAAATCGTTGAATGTATAAAAGTATAAGTTCCAGTCAGTTTCACGCCCCCAACGTAAACCTTCTACAATGGTAAATATTATTATCGGGAAAAAGGCTAACTTCCAATAATGAGCATCCTTCATTTTTGATTGTAAATAACAAAACAAAAATAAAGACAATGCACACAAAAAATGCAGGGAAACATATACAGCAGCAATCATACACTAGCCCAAATTCGAACTAATTTATTTTTTATTTTAAACGGGAAAGAAATGCACAAATACAAAAGCATATTTTGCAAAGCAAGACGTTGCAAACCAGCATTTTTACATCTTGCAACAGCATCTCTCCAGACAATAGTTCTCGCCTCTAGACGACCAATAAAGCCCAACTTGCGATACAATACAGCGTGTTTACAATAAATATAATTGACAGATTCCATCCAAGAATAAAACTTATTCGTCAATCGATTTGCGTCATTTAAGTCCACACGGTAAATAGACAAAGCCTCATTTACAAAGAAAAAAGGTGTTTTTTGAGCCAAACGAATCAAAAGTTCGTATTCTTGCCAAAATTTTAATTTTTCATCAAAGCCATCGCACAGAACAAGCAGTTTTTTTTCAACAAGAATATTTGAAGTAACCGTACAGATTTCCTTCAAAATTTTTTTCGACATATCGCCTTGCAATTCAACATGAGGCAATTCATCGCTAAAAGAAACCCCTTTTTCCGTGATTCTTTCATAACGACGACCACAATAAACCAGTCCATTGTGCTTTTTCTGGATCAGACAAACTTGTTTTTCAATCTTTTCTGGCAACCAATAATCATCATCGTCCAAAAAAGCAATATATTCCCCTACCGCTTTTTTTACGCCTTGGTTTCTTGCATAATTTCCACCTCGGCTTTCATCAGCAGGAATTCGAACATACACAACATTACCTAAAGAGTTGCAATAATCCTCAGTTTCATCAGTTGATGCATCGTCAACCACAATGCATTCTATATTCTTGTATGTTTGCAATAACACGCTTTCAACAGCTCTTTTTAAAAGAGCACACCGATTCTTAGTCGTAATAATCGCGCTTACTTTAGGATTGTTGCCGAGCATGTTGTTCTATCTTTTTGACCTATTTCCAATAAACATAGCAGCATGCTTTTGGAGAAATATCGTTGGGTAATATAGCAAAAATAAAATCACAGCCGCTTTTACAAAAGCAAAGAGAACATTATTAAAGTCGTCAGCAAACGCCGACGAAAAACGACGAGCAACCGCATTTACATAAAAAAATACACTTCCATGCAGCCCCATGATGACGATTGACCCCGAAGAAAAGATATCAACAAATCTATTTGAAAATTTATCAACAAGCCTGCATAAAGAGCAAACCATCATTATACCCGCAAAACCTTCTACATAATACAACGCAGGAACTTCGCCAAACTGTAAAGAATGAATAGAAACAGGCCCCATTATTATGTTTAACGCAAAAACAACCATTAGAGAAACACAGCCCATAAAAAAATTAATTACGTTCTTTTTGCTAAACAGAACAAACCTTTTAAAGACATTCCCAACATAGAAAAAAGGATACGCCATAAAACAAGCCCCCAATCCCCAATACAACGGGGAAGGCAGGCAGTAAGCAACAACAACAGTCATTATAAGAATAACATACTGCAGCCACATTTTTCCTGACAAAGATACAAAGGCTATCAACCGAACAAAGAAAAGACTGAGCAAAAACCACGATGCCCCTGAATACGAATGTCCACCACCAAACAAAAAATCTTCAACGGCTTTTTTATGGAACTGAACATCTGATATCAAAAGAAAGTCCATTAAGCAACACAATACATTAAAAAAAATGTATGGGACAACCAATGATTTTACATTTTTTTTCAAAAAGCAAAAAAAAGAATCTCTTTTTTTAAATAAATATCCAGACAAAAAGAAGAACAATGGCATATGGAAAGCATAAACAAAATTTTTTACATCACATCCATAGCCCTCTGTTGGATAAAAGGCATGGCCAAATACAACTAAATATATTCCAATAGACTTAGCCCAATCAACCCAATTTTCTCTTATAGTCATACGCGATTCTTACGAACAGTCAAATGATGCAAAAAAATTTAACATTCCCTCGTCATACCTATCTAAATTGACCTCATCCACATATGCATCATAATTTTTCTTTTGATCATCGATTGACAAATGCGGCTTCCCAGTAAAATCACACAAATCATTTTCTATTGAAAAGAATTTATAGCCAAGTCCACTAAAAAAAGAATAATTTATTGAATCATTATAAAGATAAACATCAAAACCACTTTTCAAAGCATAACCAATATTACCTGCAGACTGCTGCCTCATATGTCCAAAAACAGCTGCACAACAGGTATTTACTAAATTAAAATATTGTTCTCTGCTCATAAAGTTTTCTAAAAATATGGTTTTCACATTTTTGAACTTTAAAACATATTGTTTCAAGGCCGCTTTATACCTTTCATTTCCACCATAGCTAATCGGAATCAACACTTCAACAATTCGACCAATTTTTTCTATTCTTTCAAGAATATCTATATGATTATTTGTAGGATCTAGACTATTACCAACTAAAATTCTTGGAACAGATAAAGATTCCGGCGTTTTTTTGGGAATAAAGCTTTCAGGCATACTCAACGGCATGTACTTAAGCGGAAAATACCTTTTCCCAGGCAAGTTCATCATACTAAACTCAACCGAGAAAACCGTTGAAACCGCAGAAACTTTTTCAAATAGCTTTCGGTACAGATAATTGTGTACAAAATAAACACCCATAAACAATTTTAAGTATTCCCAAACACTCTCAGAAAATTTTTTTTGAGAATCCAACACCCTCCTTGTAAGCGGTTTATATAAATCTAACGGCAACATCTTTTTTATTTTGCTATGTACGTCAGAATATATATCCCATCCCCAACAACAAATAAAAACAGTACGTTGTAATTTAAGCAGATATCGAATATCTATAAATATACTATGTAAAATTACAACACAATCCCTCGAGCTTTGATTTACCTTATCAATCAATTCTTTTTCCGATTGGAAAAAAAACACATTTGCATTACGAGTTTTGATGTATTTAATTTCTGGAGTTCTTTGAATGACAAAAAAAGTGGATTCTATCATCCTGTATCTAGCAAATTGAGCAATTACGCCATCAATAAATTTTTCATCACTACATATGTGGATCGTTTTTTTTATCATATTTCAGTTCTCTACAAGCAATCAATTCACAATAACATTAATCAATTCCGTAAATTTTCTAGTAGTCCCAGCCAAATCAAATTTATTACGAACAATATTTGCTGCAGTTTCAGAAAGATTTATGACAAAAGAAGCATCTTCATACATATGAACAACAGCTTTTTCAATCGCATCCACATCATCAATACCAACAACACATCCATTCACACCATCTTCAATCATGTCGTCAACAGCATCAATCTTGGTGCAAACAACAGGCTTTTTTGCAGCAAAATACTCCGGAACAACAAGTGGCAAACCTTCCCAACGAGAACAAAGGACGGCCACGTCGAATAGAGCCAAATATTCGATGGCATGTTTTGTCCAGCCCGTTATCAAGAACGAGTCATTCAAGCCCAAATCATCAATCATTTTTTTTATTTGATCTTGATCGGGACCATCACCGACAATTATAAAGAACGATTCGGGAATAGCATCTTTTATCTTTCGAGCAGCCTTTACAAAAACATCAGGAGCCTTTTGCTCTGATATTCGTCCCACCATGCCAACAACATAGGCTTTTTCAGGGATATTCAAAGAGTCCCGAGTCAATTTAGAAGCAGCAATTTTTTTCTCAATTTCTTCAATATCCACACCGTTCAAAATCACTTGCAATTTATTTGTTTTGCATATATGATTTTGCAACGCAGACTCTTTCTCGTAATTGGAGACACAAATAATTGTATCAGTAAAAAAAGCAAAGACTTTTTCTATCAAACGATAGAAAAGCTTTTTCTTATTGCTCATTCGCATATTGAACGCCCAGCTATGAGCATTATAAAGGACCTTGGTTCCGGAACCAATCGCAGCTAATCGTCCAACAGCACCAGCGATGCTGCTATTACAGTAAACAACATCCGGTTTATACTTCCTAATCAGTTTGCGAGTTTCCCATGCCGGTTTCAATATTTTCAAAACACTTATGGACCGTTCCATGCCAACTTTTTCTATGGCACTAAAATACGGAGCAAATCGTTCTTTCTCATAAGCATTTGAGCAAACAAGAATACAATCAAACTTCGACTTATCAAGATGTTTGACAAGTTCTTCAATATATACCGGAACACCACCAGGATACGCCTGGGCAACAAACATTATCTTGGTGCGTGTCGTCACCTACACCAACTCCTTTCCTTCGCAATCCTTATACCAATCCTTAAACGCCTCTTCAAGCGTGTAAGAAATCGGATAATTCCTTGCGAGTTTCTGGCCGTCAATATTCGTACTAACCATAAGTTTTTTCACACGAGCAGGGCAAATACCTAGTCCCAAGCCACCAAGTACACCACAAATGGTAGCAGCTGCCATCATGGGTTTCTTGGGTATATACGGAATATGACGGCTCATGCCAGTTGCTTTGAGCATGGTATTAGCAATTTGTTCAATGGTAAATGAGGGATAGTAGCAACAGTTATGCAACTGAATGCGATCTGCATTCCCATTTTCAGCCATAGCCAACATTGCACGAACAAGGTCCTTCACATAAATGCAAGCCTTGATTGTATCTTTGCGGCCGGCATAAGCAAACTTATGACTCCTTAAGCCTCTATAGAGACGGGTCATATTACCGTTTTCACCTGTACCGAACACAATTCCCGGACGGACGATAGAGAGTCTGCGGTCCTTACTTTCGGCAGCCCATTCACGGTGGATTTTTTCGGCCACCAATTTAGAGATGCCGTAAGGCGTGTTAGGGGTAGGCAGCGTTTCTTCGGTCTTTAACTCTTCAGCCGCTCCGTACGGAGCAATGCTGCTAGTAAAAACAATGTTTTCAATGTTGTGTTTGCGTGCGAATTCGCAAACATTTTCTGCACCACGAATGTTCGTTTCAAAGTACGCATGATCAGGATGACCTGGCGTGCGATGGATTGCCGCGAAATTAAATATTAAGGTACTTTTACCAAATTCACCCTGTAAACTGATCGGGTTGCGCACATCGACTCTTTGAGAAAGAGCGGATCCATCTGCCAAAAGGTCTGCAATAACAATTTTTGCATCTGGGTATCTTGAACGAAGCAAATTCGCCGTATGCGAACCAATAAAACCGCAACCACCAAATATGATAAAAGTATCGAACTGCATATTATACAATTCTCCTCTCGCAGGGAACTCCGCACCGAGGTCCGTTCAACAAAATAACACTGTCACACAAGATCATCGCAAGTTTATAATAACTAAAAGAACATTCTCCACATAATTTAATAAATACATAAAGAAAGAGACAAAAAACTTTCCTGTATAGAGCTATTTCCACTAAAGAGTATAGACGCCCTCTTTTTTACCACTTAAATCCAGCTCTAGAGTATATTTTCTTATCATCAACAAAGGTCCATTCTAACGCAAAATTGACAAATCGGCCCTCATAACCCAAAATTGGGGTTAGCGAATATTGCATTTTGGCTCCATGGAGAAAACGTTTTTTCACATTCGCATGATTCGAAGGATTCGGATCATTCAAGGAACTTCCTGCATCATTTCCTTTCCAGAACCACTTCTGATGAAGTCCCGCAACCCATCGACTGTCAACACGTGAATAAGCAAGCCATTCAATAGTCTGACTATTCGGTCCTCCCTGATTTCCCAAGGGTACCTCCAGGTGCGCCAACTGAGCCGTATTGCTATTAAAATGCGTATATACATAAGGTTCAACTCGAGCATATTCGACTAGGGTTCCTAATTCAAGCTTATGAGACTTCCACTCAAAATCATGACCTATCTGGGCGCCCACCATCCAAGCCCATTTGGATTGAACATCCTCATTTTTTATGAGTTCCGCCGGGCTCTGAAAATCATCCATAAAAAATTCTGTATAAATTCGAGCCATATTGAACAATCTGTAGTTCAAATCAAAAGACAGCGCCCCGTTATTGGAACTTTCAGTATAATTCCCTTTTTCCATGAATAGCGGAACAATCGGAACAAATAGCCACACATCGTTATCATCATAAACAACCTGAAGTTCACTCATTCCTATAATCAAATTACCGAAGTTCAGCTCATAACGATGTCCATAAAGATTGCGGGCTTCTTTATTTCCTTCATTAACATTCCCCTTATAAATACGCAAATCACCGTAAACGGAAACCACTGTGAGAGGCCCAACTTGTAAATCGACCGACATTGAATTGAATGGTAGCGAGAATTGGTTTAACGCCAAATTATTATAATAGCCTGGGCCCCAATGCATCACGTCACGTCCGACATCGAACCGGGCAAAGCCCATATTCAAAGCCAAATGTCCTCGATAGCGAGCATAGCTCACATATTCCAACCCATCATTACTGTCTTCTTCTTGCAAGTCAATATATTCCCCATCATACGATTTGGGATTTTGAGAAGAATGACTTTCAGAATAAATTCGTGCGTCTAAAACAAACTCCAAGGAATCAATATATCCTCTCAAAAAAAGGCCCCCATCGATTCCCGGCCAAATTGTATCGCCAAGGGCTTCCCCACCGCGATAATCGATTCCACCGACAAGACTTGCAGCAAGAAAAGTACGATCGGATTGATGCAGAAACAGGGCATCTTTTTCAGACGATTTCGCATTCTTACGCCAAGAAGAATCACGCTGCGGATAATGAAATTCCTGTCTTAACGAAGAAGTCGTTAACCGATGAAAGTCAAACAGCATTGGAGCCGTTTGAAGGAGTTTAAGATTGTACCGTTCTGGCGAAATAACTGGAGATGCAAAAGAAGACGCCGATATGCACAAAAAAAGGATTAATAAATATCTATAAATCATCGTCATCTCTATTTCTTACTCAATTTAACAAAATACGTAATTACTACAAAGGCAACACACTAAAAATACACCTTTTCAAGTAAATGTTTTGTTCACATTTCGTTCTGTACACAAAAAGTCCCAATTACGCATAAAAAACACCCCGGCTCG